>JAEUTG010000030.1 GCA_016788045.1 Bacteroidales bacterium | reverse complement strand
GCTCACCGATCTGAAGAAAATCAGAATCAACGACAAATGGTACCTGAATGAGATTACAAACCACGCACAGAAGATGATCGGGAAAATCGGACTGTCCATCGAGGAGTATAATACGTAATTCTTTCCAGGTTAGAGGTTAATAATTCTTATTGGGCAGGTGCAGAGCCATACTACAAGAATTGCGGATTCGTTGTATTAGATAAGGAGGACTATAGTCCTAAGGATGTATTAAAGATCTTTCCCAACCCTGCCACTGACATAATTACAGTTCAACTCCCTGACACTTTTATCAGACCCGGAATATTTATAATCTATAATCATTTTGGAGAGCCCATATTGAGAAAGGAGATTAGTGGATTATATAACAGCTTTGCAATTGATGTTACAGATTTCATTCACGGAATATACTTCCTGAGTATTAATTCAAATTCAAGCACTTTTTCAACTAAATTGATTGTTAACCCCTAATTTTTAAAATTATGATAATCTTGAATCCTGCGGCTTTGACCAAAAAAGAATGGAGTTCAATAAAAAAGAAATATGGAGATATTAACCGCAAAGTTCTAATTTTCTTATCACTGATTTTCACATGTACCATATCATATGCACAATATGAAATTTGGGAAACACAATTAGATGTGGATAATTACACTCATCTGGATCGTATTTTTTTTCTTGACGAAAATTATGGGTGGGCTATTGGTGGAAATACCATTGGAAGTGCCGGCCCCTACTTTTTTACTATAGACGGTGGCGAGAACTGGTATGTTGATCCGAATTCCTGGCCTGATAATCACTCAGGTACTGATATTGTATTTATAAGCCAGAACACTGGGTTTATTGCTGGGGCAAATGGAATTATTTATAAAACAACTGATGGTGGCCAGAGCTGGGTGCCAATACAGACGCCAGCAACTCAAAACGTAATCAAATTGTTTTTTGTGGATGAAAATAACGGCTGGGCTACTTTAGGGCAATATAGCGAAGGAAATATTCTTCATTCTTTTGACGGAGGTAATAGTTGGGTATTGAATAGTGTTTTCCATGATTGTTATGGTAATACGAGTAGCATTTTCTTTACCGATGAAAATTCCGGGTGGGTTGCAGGTTGTGCATATAATACGGAAAATGATTATGTAGCCATAAAAAAAACAACAAATAGTGGAGGAGGTTGGGAAACTTTAGATTCCTTAAATAATTTATCTAATTATTATATGGATATTTATTTCTCAGACTCATCTAATGGATGGATTGTAGGTAGTTATTATAGTTACAATCTAATTATGCATACAGTGGATGGAGGGGCAACCTGGGAAGGACAAGAAGTAGAAGAAATAACAAAAACTCAGGAACCTGGCCAGGTAAATTGTGTATATTTTGTTGACGATACGACTGGTTGGATTGGCACATCCGTGGCAGAGGGAGGGGCCATCTATTTCACCAGCAATGGGGGTCAGAACTGGCACTTTCAACAGGAATTCCCACAAGCAATTTATGATATTCAGATGATTAACCATGATACCGGCTGGGCCGTTGGCCGGGATTTTGTTTACCATACCAATAATGGTTCATTTGTTACCAATGTTATTGAAAATCATGTTGAAAAAGAACCATTTATAATTCTACCAAATCCTGTTACGAATGCTTTTCGTATAGGAACCAGCAGTGATTTTTTTTGTGAGAATTGCCAGCTTGAAATAACAAATATTACTGGCAATTCCATTCTTCAGTTTAATAATATTTCTTTTGAAGCAATCACCCAAAACCCTATTGATCTCTCAAATTACCCTACTGGAGTTTACTTTGTCGTAATCCGGTATGAATCCAATAGTCAAATCATAAATTATAGCCAAAAGATTATCAAGCTATGACACAAATCTGAAATAGTAAAAATGCGTCATAAAGGTTACGGTTGTCAAAAAAGTCAGGCGACACTGTCTATATAGTATTGTTGGTTCTTTGATTTTTTGTTGGTTTCAGCTGTTACTTTTCAGCATAAATCGGATAAATAAGAAAATTGTTACCACGGAGAACCACCGTTAACCTTAAAGACCCATTTTATGAAAACTTTCAGATCAGTTGATGAGATTTTACATTTTGCAGTAAAATCAGCTCAGGAAACGGCCCAGTTCTTCACCAACCTTTCGGGTCAGGCAAGAAATGCAAAAATTAAAAAAGAATTTGAGGTCTATGCCCGTAATGAATTTGCCTTTATGGGCAAACTGACAAAAATACGTGATATAGCGCCGCTGGGCATTACCAGCAAACAGTTGAAAGATATGGACATCAGCCGGTATCAGGTTGATCTGGAATCGGCCAAAGGCCTGAAATATACCGATGCACTGGTGATGGCGATGCGCAAGGCCCGGGCAACGTTGCTGTTTTATCATGACATTGCCACAAGAACACCCAACGAAGAAATCAGATCAGTTCTCAGAAAACTGGCAGAGAACGAAGCCAGACATAAACGGCAGTTTGAGATTGAATACAACGAATCCATTCTTCTTCAGTGAAACAAATAATTCTCCATCCACAAAAGCCTGTTCCTGCGAACAGGCTTTTTTTTTCAATTCAACAAATACCGGCTCAAAGGCTCACCCTAATTCACTAAATTTGCAGTCCACCGGAAAATTCCGGAAACCGGCAGAATTATGCAGTTTATTAATCCAGGTGTACTTTTTGCGCTCTTCGCGGTCTTGATACCGGTGATCATTCACCTCTTCAATTTCCGCAAATACCGCAAAGTATATTTCAGCAATGTCAGTTTCCTGCGCGAGCTCCAGCAAAAGACGCAGAAAAACTCTCAGTTGCTGCACCTGCTGGTGCTGCTTATGCGCATCCTGGCAATCGTGTTTCTTGTTATTGCATTTGCGCAACCTTTTATTCCTGAGAAAAACCATTCTGTTCCCGGGCAATTCAGCTCAGTAAGCATTTTTGTTGACAATTCGTTCAGCATGGAAGCGTCCGGTGTCAAAGGCAAATTGCTGGAAGAAGCAAAGACTAAAGCCAAAGAAATTGCATCAGCCTACAAAGCCGATGATCTTTTTCAACTGCTTACCAATGATTTTGAAGGAGGACACCAGCGGTTTGTTTCCCGAGATGAATTTCTTGAATTGCTATCCAAAGTCAGGGGTTCTGCGGCAGTAAAATCACTCGACGAGATCTGTTCCAGGCAGCAGGACCTGCTATCGTCAGCCAGGTCTTCAACAGGAATAGCCTACATCATTTCCGATTTTCAAAACAGCACAATTCTTGAAAAAGTACCTGAAAAAAACCTCAGCGACCGTTTCGAACTTGTCAGGCTTGCCGGCAACGGTACAGGCAACCTCTACATAGATTCCTGCTGGTTCAGCAATCCTGTTATTCAGAAAAACAAGAATGCGGTCATCAACGTCAGGGTAAGAAACACTTCCTCAGAAAGCCTGGAAAAAATTCCGCTCAAGCTGATGATCAACAACCGGCAGAGTGCCATTGCTGCTTTCAGTATCAACGCTGAATCTTCAGCTGAAGTCAGCATGCCTTTTCCCAACCCTACGGCAGGAATCCGCCAGGCCAGCGTAGAGCTGAGCGATTACCCCATCACCTATGATGATATTTACTATTTCACCTTCAGTGTCTCCGATAGAATACCGGTACATATTATAAACCGGGATCCTCAAAATGAATTCCTCCGGTCGGTATTCAGTCTTGATTCAGTGATTACGCTTTCTGAATCCCGTCTTGGCAAAACTGACTATTCTGCTTTCAGCAATTACAGGCTGATTGTACTGAACGACATTGAATCGCTGACTTCGGGGGCAACCAGCGAACTGAAGAAGTTTGTCATCAACGGTGGTAGTTTACTCATTCTCCCGTCGATGAAAGCAGATCCGGCCAGTTTAAACCTGCTGCTGTCGGAACTGGGAACAGATCAGATACAGAAAGCCGATTCAGCGACCAGTAAAGTTAGCAGCATCAACACCAACCATCCCTTGTTCAGCGATGTTTTTGAAGCTGGTGAAATGAAGCGTGCTAACATTGACCTTCCGGTTGTTTACAGGCATTTCAGCATTAAACAGGTTAGCAAAAGCACTGCAGAAACGCTGATTGAACTGAGCAACGGAGACCCGATGCTGACAGTGAAAAACACCGGTCAGGGAAAAATCTATCTGAGTGCCGTACCAGTTGATGACAAAGCCAGTAACTGGCCGCAGCATGCACTTTTTGTTCCGGCAATGCTCAACATGGCTTTCAATAGCGGGAATGCCTTACCCCTGATGTATTTTACCGGGACGCGCAGCGGAATCAGTCTGGGAGGGCTGAGACCAGCACAGGACAATATCTTCAGGATAGTTTCCACTGATGGAAAATCGGGGTTTATACCGGAATTCAGAAATGTTGACGGGCAAAGTCAGATTTTCCTGAACGATCAATTGAACGAAGCCGGTATTTACGAGGTGAAAAGCGGAGATTCAACAGTTTCGTTGCTGGCTTTCAACTACAACCGGAAGGAATCGGACCTGAGGACAGCCTCAGAAGATGAGCTGGTGCGCATTGCTGAAAAATCGGCCAGTTTCGGAATTCTGGAAAGCGGCCCAAGGCCTTTGAATGAAACAATTGCTGCAAGAAATTCAGGGACTATGCTATGGAAATGGTTTCTGATTTCAGGTCTTTTGAGTATAATTGCTGAGGTATTGCTGTTAAGATTTTTCGGAAGAAGAGTAAACCGTTAACCGGCAAAAGTGGCATCAGCCCTTAAAGCCAACAAAAAAATGGAAGAGAATACAGACCAGAAGAATTTCGAAGAAGAACCCTACAATGAATTGCCTGAAGTCCAACCGGAAGGCACCACGGAGGAGTTGCACAAGACCATACAGTTATCGGGCATGTACCAGAACTGGTTTCTTGATTATGCCTCCTATGTAATTCTGGAACGTGCAGTTCCGGAGATACTGGATGGTTTTAAGCCTGTACAGCGGAGGATACTTCATGCCATGCATGACCTTGACGATGGCCGGTACAACAAAGTAGCCAACATCATTGGCCATACCATGAAATACCACCCTCATGGGGATGCCTCCATCGGGGATGCATTGGTTCAGCTTGGCCAGAAAGACCTGCTCATTGACACCCAGGGAAACTGGGGCAACATCCTCACCGGCGACAACGCTGCTGCTGCCAGGTATATAGAGGCCCGGTTGAGTAAATTCGCTCTCGAAGTGGTTTTTAACCCGAAAACCACCCGCTGGAAACTATCCTACGATGGCCGTAACCGAGAACCGGTGGCATTGCCGGCAAAATTCCCCCTGCTGCTGGCCCAGGGTGTTGAAGGGATTGCCGTTGGACTTGCATCGAAAATATTACCGCACAATTTCAATGAACTCATCGATTGTTCGATAAAAATCCTTCAAAACAAAGATTTCGACCTTTATCCGGATTTTCCCACCGGAGGACTTGCCGACTGTTCAAAATACAACGAAGGACTCAGGGGAGGAAAAGTCAGACTGAGGGCAAAAATCAGCCAGGCTGACAAAAAAACCCTGGTAATAACCGAAATTCCTTTCGGCACTACCACCGGAAGTCTGATCGACAGCATTGTAGCCGCCAACGAAAAAGGCAAGATCAAGATCAGAAAGATCGATGACAATACGGCCAGTACCGTTGAAATTCTGATCCATCTGATGCCGGGCGTATCGCCCGACACCACCATTGATGCCCTGTTTGCCTTTACCGATTGTGAAATCTCCATTTCACCGAACAACTGTGTAATTCAGCAAGGGAAACCTCTCTTTATCGGGGTAAAGGAAATTCTTCGTGTCTCCACATTCAATACAGTGGAATTGTTAAGGGCTGAACTTAACATCCGCCGTCTGGAGCTGATGGAGAACCTGCTGTTTGCCTCACTGGAGAAGATCTTTATCGAAAACCGTATCTATCACGACATTGAAGAATGCGAAAGCTGGGAAGATGTGCTGCTTACCATTGACAAGGGACTTGAACCCTATAAGCCTGACTTTTACCGCGAAATCGTACAGGAAGACATACTCCGGCTGACTGAAATAAAAATCAAAAGGATTTCAAAGTTCAATTCTTTCAAAGCCGACGAATACATCCGCAATCAGGGCGATGAGAAGGCCCAGGTAGAACATTACCTGGCCAATTTAACCGAGTATGCCATTGAGTATTTCAGAAACATTAAACGGAAATACGGCAAGAACCGCGACAGAAAAACCGAACTCAGGAATTTCGATACCATTGAAGCAGTGATGGTAGCTGCTGCCAATCAGAAACTTTATGTTAACCGCATTGAAGGATTTGCCGGAACAAACCTGAAAAAAGATGAGTTCGTGTGTGATTGCTCTGACATTGATGACATCATTGTATTCAGAGAAGACGGAACCATGATCGTTACAAAGGTTGCCGACAAGGTTTTTGTTGGTGAGCAGGTAATCCACATTGATGTTTTCCGCAAAAACGATGAACGTACCATCTACAACATGGCTTACCAGGATGGGAAGAACGGCGGTGTTTATGTAAAGAGGTTTGCCGTTGTGGGAGTGACCCGCGACAAGGAATACAGCCTGACAAAAGGAACGAAGGGTTCGAAGGTTCTGTATTTCACAGCCAATCCCAACGGGGAAGCTGAAATCATCAAGGTAGCGCTAAAGCCCAGACCGAAGCTCAAGAAACCGGTATTTGATTTCAATTTCGGAGAACTGGCCATTAAAGGAAGAAATTCGCAGGGCAATATCCTGACTAAATACGCAGTGAAGAAAATCAGTCAGGCTGAAGCAGGCGTTTCAACGCTGGGAGCCCGTGACATCTGGTACGATGATTCGATAAAAAGGCTGAATACCGAAGGCCGTGGCCGGTTGCTCGGGGCTTTTTCCGGTGATGATAAAATACTCACCATCATGCAATCGGGGCAGTACAGGCTCTACAACTTCGACATATCCAACCATTTTGACGAAGACCTGCTGATCATCGAAAAGTTCAACCCGAAGAAACCTGTTACCGCGGTATATTTCCATGCTGAGAAAGAATTCTATTACCTGAAACGTTTTCAGGTTGAACCAACCGACAGGAAAACCGACTTTATCGGAGAAGAAGCGGATTCAAAACTGATTCATGTAACGACTGACTGGTTGCCAAGGTTTCTGATTATTTTTGATGAAAAAATCAACAACAGGGTGATCGATGATGAAGAAGTCGTTGCTTCAGAATTTATTGATGTCAAGAGTCACAAGGCTAAAGGGAAACGGCTGACCACACATTCAATCAAGAAACTCAGGATGCTGGAACCGCTGCCCTATCAGCCTGAGGAGCCTGAGATCACTGAAACTGCTGCTGAAGATTCGGAACAACCGGAAGAGAAACCGCTTGAACTGCCTTCTCACCTGAACAAACCCGCCATCGATGATGATGCTGTTCAGATGACTCTGGAATTTTGAAACACCTTAACAATATACTTTTCTGAATGAAAGACGAAAAAATTCTGAATGTTACCGGTGATGTCAGTTGGATAGGAATCCTGGATTATGACATTGTAACATTCGACGTTGTGATGAAAACCCAGTACGGCACTACCTACAACTCCTATTTTATCAATGCCGGAAAGAAAGCCATTGTTGAAACAGCAAAGGAAACTTTCAGTGAAACCTACCTGAACAAAGTTAGGTCGGTGTGTAACCCCGAAGAAATTGAGTACATCATCATGAACCATACCGAGCCTGATCACTCAGGCTCGCTTGAGGCACTGCTTGCCATCGCACCGAATGCCACGGTGGTTGGCACCGGCAATGCCATCAGATACCTTAAGGATATCGTCGGTACCGAATTCAGTTACCAGCAGGTGAAAGACGGCGATACGTTATCGCTGGGCAACAAAACCCTGCGTTTCATCGGAGCCCCACACCTGCATTGGCCCGATACCATGTACACCTACCTTGAGGAAGACAAACTGCTGTTTACCTGCGATTCTTTCGGGGCCCATTACTGCAACGACAAGATGTTTGATGATCTTACCGGTAATTATGACGATGCATTTGATTATTACTTCGATGTAATTCTCAAGCCATACAGCAAATACATGCTGAAGGCCATCGAGAAGATCAGGAACCTTGATATCGATCAGATCTGTACCGGTCATGGACCGATATTACGCACAACATGGAAGCAACGGATGGACGAATCGGAAGAAAAAGCCCGGGAAGCCCTGAGACTAGTTGAGCCGAGGAGGGTTTACATCCCCTATGTATCGGCCTACCACAATACCGCGATGCTGGCAGAGGAAATTGCCGCAGGAATCAGAGAAGCCGGTGATATTCAGGTGA
Source organism: Bacteroidales bacterium (assembly GCA_016788045.1). Lineage (GTDB taxonomy): Bacteria > Bacteroidota > Bacteroidia > Bacteroidales > Lentimicrobiaceae > Lentimicrobium. The sequence goes on along the minus strand of JAEUTG010000030.1, from coordinate 35,316 downwards.
TTACCCAGGACATTGAAAAAGAAGAACTTTCAGCCATTGATGACCAGATCTCCCGTGCCTCAGGTATCATTATCGGATCGCCCATCATCAACCAGAATATTCTGTTGCACATTTACCAGGTTTTTGCGCTGATGAACCCTTTACGCGATAAGGGGAAGCTTGCCGGTGCTTTCGGATCGTACGGCTGGAGCGGTGAAGGCCCCAAAATCATTGAATCCTGCCTGACCAACCTGAAGCTTAAAATTACCGGAGAAAGCGTATTTATCAAATTTACCCCTCACGCAGCTGACATTGAAAAAGCCAGGGCCTACGGGCTGAATTTCGGTAAAATGATCCTTGAAAAGGAACAAAACGGAGATACTGAGTGTTCTGATAAATAAGCAATAAAAAAGTATGCTTCGCAAAGGCTTCCTTTTTCCGGCAGTTGTGCTTACGTTTATCGTGCTGCTCTCATGCAGTGCGGAACGGAAACTTGCTGTTGAATACGTCAGAAAAAGAGAGCCCGCCTCTGCCCTGTTGATTGCTCCGGATTTCAGCTACAGATATAACTTCAAGATTCCCGACATTGAGAACTTTTATGAGCTCAGTGCTGAACAGAAGGATTCTGCCCTGTTTTTCAGCAGCGACCTTCTGCAATACATCAACGATTCAACTCTTTTTGCTGCATACCTGAACGGGCTTTCCACGGGTTTGGGCAATTACGGGTTCAGGACATACTCAGGAGAGTCGGCAAGGAAGTTCATCGAATCCGGGTCGGATGGTCTGATCATCAACCTGGCCCAGCTTGAACTCGAAGAATATCTGGATTCAATCTCCGATGAAGGCACCTATTCTGAGGAAGAGAATTACAACTATCAGTTCTACCTGAATGCCATCAACTTCAATTCCTGGTTTGAGATAGCACGGGTCAACAAACAGGACACCACACTGGTTTTATACACTTCAAACAAAATCACCGATAAATTTCAAGGTGGTTATCAGTATTTCCCATATACCGGTGATGTTAAATATTACTATTCCATTGACAGTATAACTGTTGACGATGTCTACAATTCGGCTTACTCATACAGCTACTATTATGCGGGGCTGATTTTTGATTACCTGATGAATGATTATATACGTACCCACCTACCACCAGGGGTAATGCCAGTGGGGTATTATACCTATGACCGCATTTCAGGAATTGTGAGGAAAGGATTCGGGCAACGTTTGATACGGATCAGATAATCAACTGGTTGTTAAGAAACATCCGTCAAACCGTGGACCTTGAATAAGGAGAAGCGGAAAGGTCGGCAAATTCACCGGAAAGATACCTGAAATATCCGGCCATGGCAATCATGGCTGCATTGTCGGTGCTGTAGCTGAATTCAGGAATAAATGTGCGTACACCGGTGTTATCCCCGAAGTTCGTGAGCTCCTTCCGCAATGCAGAATTGGCAGAAACCCCTCCGGCAATAGCAACCTGCCTGATACCGGTCTGCCTGACGGCCAGTTGAAGTTTCTCCATCAGAGCAGAAACAATGGCTTGTTGAATGGAGGCACACAGATCAGCGGTATGATGATCAATGAATGAAGCATCTTCCCTCAGTCGGTCGCGGACAAAATAAAGGAAGGAAGTTTTCAGTCCGCTGAAGCTGTAATCCAGTCCCGGTATTGCCGGGCGCGAGAACCGAAAAGCCTCAGGGTTCCCGTCCTTGCCATACTTGTCAACCAAAGGCCCTCCAGGGTAAGGAAGTCCCATAATTTTTGCAGCTTTGTCAAATGCTTCGCCGGCAGCATCATCGATGGTCCGGCCGATTACTTTCATATCAAAGTGGCTGTTCACCTGAACAATCTGGGTATGTCCTCCGGAAACGGTGAGGCAGAGAAACGGAAATTCAGGCACCGCTTTTTCGTCTTTAGGGTTGCGGATAAAGTGTGCCAGAATGTGGGCCTGCATATGATCAACCTCAACAATCGGAATGCCCAGCGCAAAAGCGAAAGCCTTGGCAAAAGAGGTTCCTACCAGCAAGGATCCCAGCAAACCGGGCCCCCGGGTAAAAGCAATGGCCTGAAGGTCAGTTTTCAGAATTCCAGCCTGCCTGATGGCTTCATGAATGACCGGGATAATATTCTGCTGATGTGCCCTTGAGGCAAGCTCAGGCACTACCCCTCCGAAAGCAGCATGTACCTTCTGGTTGGCAATAATGTTTGAAAGAATAACATCGTTGCGGATGACTGCGGCTGAGGTATCATCACAGGACGATTCTATTCCGAGTATATAAACCGGCATGATTTTTAGTTGGGTTCAGTGTAAAAGTTGCACAAAATTCACCCATTTGTAGGGATATTGCTGTTTTTTCGCAACTTTGTATATTTATCAATGGCATTCATCCATCGTGAAAAACGATGGGGTTCACTTATTCTGCAAAGGTATTAAAAAGACACTTCAGATATCCGCTTACCTGCTGGCATTGTCGCTGATGCTCCTCACCGGCATCTATGGCATATTCCGGACATCGGTTGTTCAGTCATGGATAGCCGGCAGAGCGGCTGCTTACCTCTCTGAGCAGATGGGAACAACGGTCAGTATCGGTGGACTGGACATTTCCTGGTTCATGGACATCGTTGTGGAAGACCTTATTGTAAAGGATAAGTCGGGACGTGACCTGCTGAATACAGAGCGGTTAAAGGCAGACATAGGCAAATTCAGCCGTAAACAAAACTATATCGGCATTTATGCCATCAGCCTGAAAAATGCGAAGATCAACCTGGTGGTGAACAAGGCCGACAGCCTGATGAATTATGATTTCATCCTTGACTATTTCGCAGGTACCGATACAACCACCAGTAAAAAAACATCACCACCCTGGAAAATAGGGATATCCGGTATTGGGTTGAAGAACTGTGAGTTTAACTACAACAATGAGCTCAAATCAGGCACATTTCACGGCGTTGACTACGATCATCTAAGTATCAGGAACCTGAATCTTGATGTAAGAAAACTTTCAGTAGTAGCCGATAGTATTACAGCCAGCATCCGGTCGCTCTCGCTCCGGGAGCAAAGCGGGTTTGTTCTGGATGATTTCAGTGCTCAGGTCTGCATCCGGCCAACAGAAATCAGGGCTTCAGCGCTCAAAATAATAACGCCGCACAGCAAGCTTGACTTTAACCTGGTGTTTGAACATTCCGGTTACCAGGCATACAATGATTTTATCGACAGCGTAAGAATGACCGGTGATTTCAATCCTTCGGAACTGAACCTGAAAGACATCACTTATTTTGCCCCTGAAATAGAAGGCATGAACAATGAGATTTCCTTCAAGGGTCTTGTGAAGGGAACGGTTTCATCACTCAAGGCCAGGGCATTTTCGTTTCAGACAGGCAAAAACACATCTTTCGAGGGCAATATCAGCATGGACGGGCTCCCGGATATTATGGAAACATTTATCCATCTGAAAGTTAAAAGCCTGACCACTGATTACAATGACCTGAGTACCTTTTTATTACCGGGCGGACAAACCCTTGGCCTGCCTGCTGAGATCAACAGGCTCGGAATCATCAGCATTAAAGGGCACTTTACCGGATTTTACAACGATTTTGTTTCTGCAGCAACTTTCCGGACCGGAGTCGGAACATTGGTCACCGATCTGAGTCTGAAAATGTCAAAGTCGAAAACCATCGATTACAACGGTCATCTGGAGTTGAAGAACTGGCAGATCGACAAGACTTTTCCTGAAGCAGGTGATTTCGGCCTGCTGGATTTTACTTCGTCCCTTTCGGGAAGCATCACAGATTACCGTGATTTCAGTGCCACAATGAGTGCCAATGTGAATCGGCTGGGTATGTATGGCAATGAGTTCCGGAACATTAAAATTGACGGAGGAATCAGTAACCGGCAATTTAATGGCATGTTGACGCTGAACGATAAACTTATCAATCTCAATTTCAAGGGCATGGTGGATTTCTCAGACAGTCTGCCACGGATGAATTTCACTTCAACAGTTAACAATGCCTACCTGAGTAAACTACACCTGTGGGAGAGAGACAGCAGTTCCTGTCTTTCCACGAAAATGAACCTCAACTTTACCGGGACCAACATTGACAATCTTCTGGGAACCATCAGTTTTGACAGCACTTACTATAAAGAGACCACCTTCAGCTATCATCTTGACGAGTTTGCCCTTCAAACCAGAATAGATCCGTTTGGCAAGAAATCGCTGAACCTGAAATCAGATTTCCTGAATGCACGTTTCCAGGGGAAATTCACTTTTGCCGATTTGTACAATTCAGCTACCAACATTATCAGCACCTATATTCCTTCTTTGCAGCTTGACGCCTACAGCAACAAAAAGATACATAAAGAGCAACTGTTTGAATACGATATCAGTATCAAAAACACCGAGGCCATCACAGCGATCTTTCTTCCAGAATTCAAGCTGGTTGGCGAAGCCAATCTTTTCGGCAGTTACAATTCTGCCACGGAAACAGTTTTACTGAACGGAGGAGCCAAACGAATTTACTATCAGGGTGTATTGTTCGAAAACTGGTTTATAAGAGGGCAGAATACCGGAAAATTGTTGCAGATAAACACCGGATCCTCTTCGGTGGTATGGAAAGAACCAGAACCCGACGACCCGTTAAGGATGGGAATAGATAATTTAGATTTGCTTACTGTTATGCAGGGCGACAGCATCCGTTACCGGATAAACTGGCTGAATACTGACACTACAACAATCAACAGTGGCAACATCAGTGGTTCAGTACTCTTCAACCGGGCACCGCAGATTCTGGTTGGTCTGGATACGGTTGCGCTGGTGATCAACAATCAAGCCTGGAGTGTTACCCAGAAAGACGACCTGATTATTGATTCTACCGCGGTTTCGGTGAATGAACTTACCGTTAGCGGGAAAGGGCAGCAATTGCGGTGCACAGGCAGGATTTCAGAAAACAGCCATGATGTGCTCAACCTTTGGCTCGATCATTTCGACATTTCAAATTCTGATCTGGCCTTTGACCGGTATGACATTGACTTCGATGGGAATGTTAATGGTAAAATATCATTGAGCGACCTTTATGGCGAAAGGACCATTCAGTCGGATATCGGAATTGAAAAATTTGCCTTTAACGGGGAGCATCTCGGAGATGCAAAAATCCTCAGTTGGTGGGACAACGAGATAGAAGGAATCGGCGTTGATGCCAGTATTATTTACCATGGTAATGTCAGCACCCACAATCCGGTGATGGTAAAGGGTACCATCTATCCTTCATCCGATAAAAAAAGGAATTTTGATCTGGGGATTACGTTGCTCAATTACAAATTGGCATCATTGAATCCTTTCCTTGAAGGATTTGCTTCAAATCTGAAAGGGATGGCAAGCGGGCAAATGACCCTGACCGGCACCTTTGATGATCCGGCACTGAACGGGCAGGTACAACTGATGCGGACGCAGATGAAAATTGACTACCTGAATGTCACTTACTCTCTTGCAGATCAGGTACTGGTAACCCCTAAGGTAATCTCAGCCAGCAATGTCATGGTTTATGATTCTCTTGGCAATACCGGTTTGCTTGACTTCAGGCTGTTTCACAATTATTTCAGGGACATGGTACTTGACATGAGCGTGAATTTCAACAATCTCGCCGGAATGAATACCACCATCCGTCACAACGATATGTTTTACGGCAGCGCGTTCGGCACAGGCAAGGTCACGATCAAAGGGCCGTTTTCAGATCTCAGGATGGATATTACAGCCCGTTCAGAAAAGAACACCAACATCTACATTCCCATCAACCTTGCCACCGATGCTTCAGAGAATGAGTACATCAGGTTTGTCAATAAAAATCAGGATATTATTCAGGAAGAGACCTTTGAGGCGAATACTTCAGGAGTCAACCTCGATATGTTGCTGGATGTTACCAAAGATGCCAACATTCAGATTTTTCTTCCCGAAAACATCGGCAACATCAAAGGCAACGGGAACGGACAGATTCGCATGGGCATTGATACCCGTGGTGATATTACCATGTTCGGCGACTACAGGATGAACGAAGGAACCTTCCTTTTTACCTTTAAAAATGTACTCAACCGGGTATTCACCATTGAAAACGGCAGTGTGATTTCGTTCAGGGGGTCTCCCTATGAAGCTGACATTGCCCTGAGGGCTGTTTATAAACTGAGGGCATCGCTCAAGAGCATTCCTGAAATCGCTGATATGCCTGAATATGCCGGAAAAAGTGTTCCGGTTAATTGCATCATCAGCCTGAAAAACAATCTGTACAATCCCGATATTTCATTCAGCTTCCAGTTGCCCGAAGCAGATCAGGTGTTGAGGCAGCACATCTATGCCGCAATTGATACAACGAATGAAGCTGTAATGACACAACAAATGGTTTCGCTGCTCCTGATGAAATCGTTCGGTTTTTCCACCGGCAATACCAATCTGGCATCTTCGGTAAGTTCTTCCTCCCTGGAGGTCCTTACCAACCAGTTAAGCAACATGTTATCACAGATAAGCAAAGACGTGGATATCGGGTTAAACTACCGTGCGGGAGATGCCCTTTCTTCTGAAGAGCTGGAACTGGCACTTTCTACCCATTTTTTCAACGACAGGGTAACCATTGACGGAAACCTCGGAGTAACAACCGCCGGCACTACCGAAAACACCAACAACCTGGTGGGTGATATTACGGTAGATGTTAAGATAACACCTGATGGAAGATTCAGGGTTAAAGCTTTTAACAAAGCCAACAATCCTTTTGATATCAGCGCTTCCTATGCCACCTACAAGCAAGGAATAGGAGTTTATTACCGCTATGAATTCGACAGGTTCTCTGAATTGTTCAGAAGGCAGAAAAAGAAGCCCGAAGATGTTCTTTAACAAAATGCAGCAGGTTTTCTCAGTGTGTTCAATAAATGAGGGTATTTTTGTATGAGAATTCAGTGACAATCAGAACAAAAACTTAAACGATATGAAGAAAATCAGCCTGGTTTCCTTTTTGATCCTTATCAGCCTGGGGGTATCATCACAAATAACGATAAGCCGTGATGATATGCCAAATGTGGGAGACACCATCAGACTCAGCAATGCCCTAATAACCAATGTCTTTGATCCTTCACAAACCGGAGCTGACTATACCTGGGACTATTCCTCTCTTGTTCCGCAGACGCAGGTTGTAGAAGGTTATGTCAGCACCCAGTCTACTCCTTTTCTTTACCAGATAATCTTTAACCAGAATGTTGCCAACCTGGCTTCACCCATCATTGACATACCCTTCCTTCCTGATTTCCCGATTACGGATGCTTATATATTTTATAAGGAATCAAATGCCAGCTACACCAGGGCGGGGTATGCAGCAACCATTGCCGGAGTTCCGGTTCCCATGAAATTTGATGTTGCGGAATCGTTGTATACCTTTCCTCTTACAGTAAATTCCCCTTCCGATTCAAGCACCTCTGTTTTCAGTTTTCAATTTCCGGGGGTCGGCTATTTCAGTATCGAACGCAAGCGCGTGAACAGTGTTGATGGATGGGGAAGCCTCACCACCCCCTTTGGAACTTTCCCCACTCTAAGGGTAAAGTCGTTGGTGTATGAATACGATAGTATCTACATCGATTCTGTGCAGGTTGGCGTCCCCATCAGCAGGTTATATACAGAATACAAATGGCTGGCCAACGGTAAAGGAATCCCTGTACTTACCATTACACAGGAAGGCCCACTGGTGTCGGCGCAATATATCGACTCAGTCAGAAACCTGACTCCGATGAGTGTTACTCTGGGGGAAGATCAGACCATCTGCAAAGGCTCCGCCGTCACGCTTACTGCCGAAGTTAGCGGAGGGACCGCTCCCTATACCTATTTATGGAATACTCTTGACACCACTTCTTTTATTGAAGTGCAACCAGATGAAACAACCACCTACAGTGTACTGGTTACTGATCAGCTAAACAACACAACATTTGGCAGTGTTACTGTTAATGTTAAAGACTTCACAGCCATTACCCTCGGGCCCGATACCCTCCTGTGTGCAGGTTTCTCGATTGTATTCGATGCTGGCGTCCTTCCCGACGAAGTTCATTGGTTCGTAAACGGTACTGAAACAGGCAGCAATCCTCAGTTTGAGCTTGATTCAACCGGTATCGGGTTGAATAATGCTCTGGTCAGGCTGGAATACAGTATCGAAGGCTGTCAGGGCAGTGATGAAGTCGTGGTGGGATTCCAGCTCTGCGGTGGCATCGCCGACAATGATTTTTTACCGCTGACCGTCTCACCTAACCCGGTTGGCAGGGAGCTCAATATCAGAAACAGCGGTTTCACCGAAAAGGCCAGCATTCAGCTTTGCAGTTCAGGTGGAAACACCATCCAGATCAAAGCCATGAAGGCAAATGAGTTTGATTTGCAGATTGATGTAAGCAAAATGGCTCCGGGGATTTACCTGTTGATGATCACTGAAAACGAAAAAAAAGGAGTCGCAAAAATCGTTATCAGATAATCCACTGATTTAAGGCAGGCATTGCCGGTTCAGCATATTGGTTGAAAGCCTTCCCTGAAAAGGGAGGGTTTTATGTTTTCTGTTAACAGCTATCCTGTTGTGATTTGTTCCTTTGCAACATAGGAGTCCCCATTAACCAGCTTAAGGAATCTTTGAATGTGAAAGTGTCGTCCGGGCGATTTTGTTGCCAGGAGTTCAGGCCCTGAATGAGTTTGTTCGCTTCTGACCAAACAGTATCCGAAACCGGACACTACCGGATAACCCAATGCACAATTTACTTGCTATCTATCTAATATACAATCATTTAAAATTTTTGGCATGATATTAGACAATCCTCCGATGAAGTCAGACAATCTGTAAACAAACAGGCCATGAAAACCATATTCTCAACCACCGCACTCTTCCTGCTCATCAATACGATAACTTTTGCAACAACAGCCGGTATTTATTCAAAACTGCCGGGAGAACTCAGGAATCGCTCCGTTACCCGGGATACAGCAGGGATGATCACCCAACTGTTATATCAGCCAGCCCTCGAAAATGAAGGTTACGTTGATGATATCCCTTTTGATACACACAAGATAAGTACCGGCTTTCTTGTTGCTACCCTTAAAGAACAGAATCAGGAGGCCTACATTGATGACATTCCGTTCAATACAGCCCTGATCGCCAAAAGCCAGCTTATGTCAACTGTAGCCACCTTTAAGAATGAAGCAGAACAATATGTAAACGACATTCCGTTCAATACCAAAAAGATAGCGGAGAAATACCATCAGAATGGCAATGGCAGGGTTGTATGTGACAACCTGAAGCATTAAGATAAGAGTTGTTTTGGTGAAACAACTTCCTTTGTTGCTCTCTCAATGACCAGTGGCTGTCTCCGGACAGCCATTGGTTTTTTTATTCAGCATTACTAATTGTTTATTTTCCCCACCAGGCATGGTTCATCTGTATTTCTTCCTATTTTTACTCCACAAAAGTCAGATAAGAAATTCATCATTAAAAGTACGATTCTATGGGTATAAAAGGACGTTTAACCCTCATGAGCTTTATGCAGTTTTTTGTCTGGGGGGCCTGGCTGATTACGATTGGCACTTATTGCTTTAATGCCAAGGGATGGACCGGAGAACAATTTGGCGCCATCTTCTCAACACTGGCCATTTCCTCCATTTTCATGCCGGCCCTGGCAGGAATACTTGCTGACAAATGGCTGAATGCTGAGCGTTTGTATGGGCTCCTGCATATCTTTTACGGGATTGTACTCTTTTTTGTTCCTCAGGTAAATGACCCGGATACGCTCTACTATGTGATACTTCTGGCCATGATTTTTTACATGCCGACGATATCCCTTTCGAATTCAATTTCGTATCAGATTCTGAAAAGCAAGCAATACAATGTAGTGAAGGATTTTCCTCCCATACGGGTTTGGGGCACCATTGGATTTATCGCAGCCATGTGGATAACCAATCTTACGGGCAGTAAAGCCAATGCCAATCAGTTTCTGATCGGGGCGGTGGGAGCCATTGCGCTGGGTGTTTATTCCTTTACCTTACCCAAATGTCCGCCTCAGAAATCCATTTCCAAAGACGCTTCCCTGATTGAAATTCTGGGCCTCAATGCTTTCAGGTTATTTGCCAGTTACAAAATGGCGTTGTTTTTCATTTTTGCCATGTTTTTGGGTGGGGCTCTGCAATTGACCAATATGTATGGAGATTCTTTTCTGGATGACTTCAAAAACATACCTGCTTATGCAGATTCTTTTGTAGTCAGGTATTCCACCATCATCATGTCGATATCGCAGATCTCGGAGACGCTGTTTATCCTTACCATACCCTTTTTCCTCAGAAAATTCGGCATCAAGAATGTGATGTTGTTTTCGATGATAGCCTGGGTGCTCCGTTTCGGACTGTTTGCCTATGGCAATCCCGATGAACGGTTGTGGATGATTATTCTGTCGATGATTGTTTATGGTTTAGCCTTTGATTTCTTCAACATTTCCGGATCTCTTTTCGTTGAAACAACCACCGATCCGAAAATGCGTGCCAGCGCCCAGGGGCTTTTCATGATGATGACCAACGGTTTTGGCGCCTATCTGGGAAGCAAAGTAAGCGGGTTTGTGATCGACCGGTATTTCAGTGGGTCGGAAGGAAAAGACTGGCATGGTATCTGGCTGTCGTTCAGCGTCTATGCCCTGATTGTGGCTGTGCTCTTTGCCCTTCTGTTCAGACACCGGCACGACCCGAAAGAACTGGAGAATCCGGTTCATCCGGCTTGATAACGTAAATTGGTTCAGAATGACAAATCATCCGCATTACGGCGGGTGATGGCATCCCTCAGGGTAGATGCCTTTTCGTAGTCTTCTTTCTCGATGGCTTCATTCATCATCTCTTCCAGCTCAGCGAGGGTAAATTTATCAAAGTCATAGTCATCCGACTGTTGCAGCCCACCGGTTGCCAGATCGTCAATATCGGGTTCTTCTTCAATGGAAACCCCGGCACCGGCAAGTACAGCTTCGTAGGTATAAATCGGACAATTGAACCTGACTGCCAGAGCAATGGCGTCAGAGGTGCGCGAATCGATTTCCTGAACCCCACTCCCATCGTCGCAGATCAGGGTAGCATAAAATATTCCCTGGGCAAATTTGCTGATAATTACCTCAACCAGCTCAATATTAAAGGTTTCTGCAAAATTCTTAAACAAGTCGTGTGTAAGCGGGCGGGGAATTTTGATGTTTTCGATATGAAATAGTATAGCCTGTGCTTCAAAGCCATTGATGAGAATCGGCAACCTGCGTTTCCCTTCTGTTTCGCCCAATATTACGGTATAAGCCCCACTTTGCGACTGGCTGTTGATCATTCCCAACAATTTCAGGGGTATTTTTTCCATCAATGGCTTGTATTTTGTTTTGAGAGGATAAAATTAGAAAATATTATCCCCAGAATTCCCGGTTCAGAATATTTTTTTAACATTTTTAAGCACCATCACAACCCAGGCTGAATGAGTGCAAACGATTGCGGAATCAGGCATATACATGCAGAATCCTTCATTTGAGTGACCCCGGGAAAGAGCCTGAAATGCAGAATTTCAGCGGGTTTGTTGATAAAACCAAATTTTCCGTGCACAGGATATCACCTTTTCTTCTCTATATTTGTAAAATCAAGCATTCACCATAGTATCAACCAACATCTGAGAGCGTTTATGAAGAGAATTTTATCACTGCTGGCCATCATCATCCTGCCGGCGATTTCAAAAGCAAGCGAAGCTGATCTGGTTATTCCGGCCGGAGTTAAAGAACAGCCTATTCTTTACTGGGGGTTTCTGATCACCCTCGCCGGACTTCTGTTTGGTTTTTACCAGTTTACTGTTGTAAAAAAGATCCGTGCACACAAATCGATGCTGGAGGTAGCCAATGTCATTTATGAAACCGGAAAAACCTATCTGGTTCAGCAGGGCAAGTTTCTGGCGATCCTCTTTTTATTTATCGGTTCTGCAGTAGCTTTTTATTTCGGATACCTTTCGGAAGCACATTTCGGATTGGGCGGTGTGCTTATGATTCTGGGCTGGACGGTTATCGGAATTCTGGGTTCTTATAGTGTTGCCTGGTTTGGAATCCGTATGAATACCCTGGCAAATTCAAGAATGGCTTTTGCGTCGCTTGAAAGAAAACCCATCAAACTGCTCAATATCCCCCTTAACGCCGGGATGAGCATCGGGGTTGTACTGATCTCCCTTGAGCTGATTATGATGCTGATCATTCTGATGTTTGTTCCCGGGGAATATGCCGGAGCAAGTTTCATCGGTTTTGCCATTGGTGAATCGCTTGGAGCTTCAGCGCTCAGAATTGCCGGCGGTATCTTTACAAAAATTGCGGATATCGGTTCTGACCTCATGAAGGTGATCTTCAAAATCGGTGAAGACGACCCGCGTAACCCCGGAACCATTGCCGACTGTGTTGGTGACAATGCCGGTGATAGTGTAGGCCCGACCGCCGACGGTTTTGAAACCTACGGGGTTACCGGAGTAGCACTGATTTCTTTCATCCTGCTGGCAGTTACCGATCCGGCCAATCAGGTGCAGCTGCTGACCTGGATCTTCATCATGCGAATTCTCATGATCATTACATCCGTTGTGTCGTTCTATATCAACGGCATGCTCACCAAAGCAAGGTATTCCAACGCAGATGATATGGATTTTGAAAAGCCACTGACATCCCTTGTGTGGATTACCTCCCTGTTGTCAATTGCCGTAACATTCGTTATCAGTTACCTCACCATCAGCGACCTGCCCAACAACCTCTGGATAACCCTTTCTGTTATCATCAGCGCCGGAACATTGGGTGCAGCGCTCATCCCTGAGTTTACCAAATTCTTCACCAGCCCTAAATCCATCCATGTAAATGAAGTGGTGGAAGCTTCAAAAAAAGGGGGTGCATCCCTCAATATTCTGTCAGGTCTGGTTGCCGGTAATTTCAGCGCCTTCTGGATGGGGATGGTATTTCTGTTCCTTATGTTTATTGCCTATTTCGCCAGCACTTTCGGACTGAGTGATTTTATGAGTTATCCTTCGATTTTCGCTTTTGGTCTGGTAGCTTTCGGTATGCTGGGCATGGGACCGGTAACCATTGCTGTTGACAGCTACGGCCCTGTTACCGACAATGCTCAATCCATTTACGAACTCTCGCTTATCGAAGAAATTAAGGATGTTGACAAAGAGATCGAGCGTGATTTCGGCTTTAAACCTGACTTTGAGAAATCGAAACATTTTCTCGAAGCCAATGATGGTGCCGGAAACACCTTTAAAGCGACAGCCAAGCCGGTGTTGATCGGTACCGCTGTTGTGGGTGCCACCACCATGATTTTCTCCCTCATCCTGGTAATCCAGAAAAGCCTGGGCGTTAATCCCGAAGAGGTGCTGAACCTGCTGAATCCATATACCATTCTTGGATTCCTGGCCGGTGGAGCCGTTATTTACTGGTTCACCGGTGCATCTATTCAGGCTGTAACCACTGGTGCCGGCCGCGCCGTAGAGTTTATCAGAAAAAACATCAACCTTGATCCCAATGCGCCTAAAAAGGCCGATGTTGAGAAGTCGAAGCAGGTTGTTCAGATTTGTACTGTGTATGCTCAGAAAGGAATGTGGAATATCTTTATCGCGATATTCTCTTTTGCACTTGCATTTGCATTCCTCTCCTCCCCCACCGGGCTAGAAGCAGGTGCGATGGGACCTGAGGCCAAACACCTTGCCCTGCCGGTTTCTCTGTTTGTCAGCTACCTGATCTCCATCGCTTTCTTCGGACTTTTCCAGGCTGTTTTCATGGCCAATGCCGGGGGTGCCTGGGACAATGCCAAGAAAGTAATCGAAGTGGATATGAAAGAGAAAGGCACCGATCTGCATGCAGCATCGGTGGTTGGTGATACTGTTGGTGACCCATACAAGGATACTTCCTCGGTGGCACTCAACCCGATCATTAAGTTTACAACATTGTTCGGATTGCTGGCTATGGAAATCGCCATTGCAGAAAATTTCAGACCCATTGCCCATTATATCGGATTCTTCTTCCTCGCCGTAGCGCTGATTTTCGTGTGGAGATCGTTCTACAAGATGCGGATTAACGAATAATCCGCCTGAATGATTCAGGCAGGAAATTGCATCAAAAAGTCAGGCTTCGCTCCTTCATGATGAAGAACGAAGCCTGACTTTTTTTGCATGATGAACAAATCAACCTTGCAGATATGTTCCACTGCTGACAGCCTGATGACTGAAACGGAGCCTATCTTGCAAAGAAGCTCAAAGCATGCCTGCTCTGACAGCAGTCAGACAAGCTCAAAGATCAGACTTCAACGTTCAAAAACCTTCCTGTTAGGGTTGCAGTCAGAAAGGCTCAATGCTCGGGGCATCGGGCAGAACAGGCAGGATCAAAGTTCCGGATGACTGAAACAGGGATCAATCGGTTAACAGTATCTTTCTGCTTAACAGCTCCGTGCCATCTGTAAAGCAAAGTATGTAGAAGCCGGCGCTCAGGCCGCTGACATTTAATGGCAGTCTGTTTTCCCCGGAGTGTAGTTCACACTTAACTGACATAACCTGGCGGCCCATTGAATTAAAAAGCATAATGTTTGTTGCTATTGCCGTTGGTGAATTATAAACAAGCGTGGTTATTCCGTTATTGTGTGTGTAATAAAAGTTAGTGGCTGGTTCTTCTTCAATGCCAATAATACATTCTGCAACATTGAGGTTTTCATTAAAGCGCAATGAGAACTGCTCTTTAAGTATGCAGACTCTTTCATTGATAAAATGAAAGATTTCATTGATATCGCCTGTCCAAGAATCGAAACTTACCGGGTAATGAAAACGGGCTGACTGGTCAGGCACTTCGGCTTCAACATTTTGTTTGTTGATGTCAACGTACTGTTTGATCTGATCCTCGGCAATCACCTGATTAAGCAGGTATTCGAGACGGTTTCTGAATTTTTCGAAAAAGACAGGGTTTTCTAGAAATCTCCTCAGAAAAAGCGTGCAGTGAGCATTGGTAGGCCAGAACTGGTCGCTCAGGCTGAGTGCACGTTCGAATCCATCATCATGAACAATATGCATGGCGGCGTCACCATCGTAAAAAATCCATCTCCATTTTGCACCAGGCTGTCTGGCTTTCCAGCACTTCATGTTGTTGGCAGCCCAGTCATAGTTGGCATTGTAGATTTCAAAGATCTGATAGTCAATAAAATTATCCACATCCATATATTCGTCAATATACTGATAGTCAGCACTATCAACAAATGAGTGATTCTCAACATAATCATACATTTCAAGAAACTCAACATTTGAGCCTTCGTCAGCAACACCATACCAGTTAGCGATAAGGTCAACAGAATCCTTGTTTACTCCAAAATTGTCAGCAAGATAATCATCATCAATGCGTTCCATGATATAATAAACGCCCCAGTATTCGCCGTTGAGGTACAATATGGCAGGTTTAATACCGAGGAAGTCACAGGACAGATTTTGCGCAATACCCTGGCAAACAGCCTCATCGATTCCGGCGCCGCTCCACGAAGCCTGAAATCCTTTCAGCACAAACCGGGAGAATTCAGTCAGGTTTTTGTTGCTGAACATCTTAATATTGAATTCAGGATCCCCATATTCCGATCTGGCATACAACCTCAGTGCCCGCTGCGGAAATTTCCGCGTACTGCCACCGTGAATTCTTAAACCTGCCTCCTGGTTTAAAACACCATTTTCATGGTCGTAATACTCGAAATGAACCGGCCGCTCCCACGTGTCGCCTGTCATGTAGTAATTTCCTGACCAGTAAGGATTATCAGGATTCCAGTGAATGCCGGGTACCATAAGTCCGGTTGTATCATTGAAAAGGTCGTTGAATTCTGCACAAAGCGATACCACAGGGAGTTCACCATGATGAGCACCGGTACTTGCTATAAAATAAGTATTGGTTTTAACGGATCCCTGGATTGCGCCGGAAGAATCAAACAAAGCCCCTCTGATAACAATAGCCCGGGGCAAAATCACCTGAGGAGGAAAATAATAATCCAGGGTAGTTGTGCGGATGGTATCAATGCGGGCAGTTGACCATTTGGTGCTATCCAGAAAGAGTGGCTCCGTGTAAAGCGTAGATTCAGGAGTTGGCATCGTTCCATCGGTCGTGTACCTGACCTGGTAGTCACCTGAACCGTAACTCAGGGTTAGAAAGAAAGCATTGTCGTAAAATCCGCCGGAAGCAGAGAACATCAGCTCACCGGAACTCTGGTTCCCGGTGTTCTGTGAACCGGGAGTAGGATTTTCAAAAATAAGCTGTTCGTCATTTCCATCAGGAAACAGGCCAAAACTGGTGTTTGTTTCAAGCGCTATGGCAGGCAGTTGGTGAACAATTTCGCCACGATACGTAAGAAACAGGGCTTCACCTTCGTCTTTGATTGAGAAATTGGTATGGAGTTCGCTTCCGGCAACAGCACGGTCTTTGCCTGATGCGAATATTACCAGAAACCCATGAGCCGGAATCACTTCAGCCGGGAAAGCCCAGCGGTTTAACTGGGTTGCCTTGTCAGATATGTAGTAGCCGGAAAGATTCAGAGGACGTGACGAAGGGTTGTACAATTCAATCCAGTCGGAATCATCCCCGTCCTCATCAAAAAGAAAATTGCTGTTCGATGACATGATTTCATTGATATAAACAGAATGGTTCGTTGAAAAACCCTCAACCCCAAACATCAGGAGGATAAGTATAAGAATGTGTGTTCTCATCATCAGACTTTTAAATCAATACACTAGAAAAACAATGATATAAACGAAATAATATCAGGCAAATACCACAAACTCAACCTCAAGCCCTAACCTAATGAATACCTGATTATACACTAAACCCTTATTCCTTATAGAATACAGGAAAATATATATACAAAAATATACAATAAAATCAGGCTGGATGATTATTTTTCAAAAAAAATGATCAATATAACAAGAAAATAACTGAATGTTACAAGTTATGGCACGACAACCTATCACAAGGCACAGGTAACCCTGAAAATATTTGTTGAAAAAGCGTCCCATCAGCCCTTCCACAGCATTTCAGAATAATCATTTCCTCAGGCTCAGCAGAACCCGGGCCGGATTTACCGGCAGTGAATGCAATGCTTTAAGCAAATTTTGAGGCTGCCACTTAAAATGCAGGATGACTGCCATCAGGAGGAATAGCCCATCAATTGTTTTGTATATCACTGTTTATCTGACACTTAGGCGAATAAAAGAAAGTATTAAAAATTTTCCGGGGTATACGATAATCTTTATCTTTGCCTCGCATTTGCAGTATTTTCAACCTACCAAAATCTACATTCCGATGTCGAATCTTACCAATAATTTTATTAACCGGCACAATGGCCCCCGGGAAAAAGAGGTCGTTGAAATGCTTTCAGCGATCGGGGCCGGAAGTCTTGATCAGCTCATTGAAGAGACCATCCCAGCTGCAATCAGGTTGCCCAGGCCGCTCAACCTGCCGGCCGCCATGAATGAATATGAATACCTTGCACACCTGAAGCAACTGGGTTCGAAAAACAGAATTTTTAAGTCATACATCGGGCAGGGATACTACAATACCATTACCCCCGGGGTAATTCAGCGCAACATTCTTGAAAATCCGGGATGGTACACATCCTATACGCCTTATCAGGCAGAAATCAGCCAGGGCAGGCTTGAGGCTCTGCTGATCTACCAGACCATGATCAGTGACCTTACGGGTATGCCATTGGCCAATGCCTCCCTGCTTGATGAAGGAACCTCAGCCGCTGAAGCCATGATCATGCTGTTCAACTCCCGTTCGAGGGAAGCAGTAAAATCAGGGGCGAACCGCTTTTTTGTTTCTGACAGATTGTTTGCACAAACCATTGATGTTTTGATCACCAGGGCTGAGCCTCTCGGAATTAAAATCGAAACCGGCGACTGGCAGGCTATTGAATTTGACAACACCTGGTTTGGGGCTGTTTTGCAATACCCTGACGAACAGGGTGAGATTCACGATTACAGCAATTTTGTGAGACTGGCGCATGAAAAAGGGGTGATGGTAGCCGTTGCAGCCGATCTGATGAGTCTGGCGCTGATCACACCTCCGGGTGAATGGGGAGCCGATGTGGTGGTTGGCACCAACCAGCGGTTTGGAATCCCGATGGGGTTTGGCGGACCACATGCCGGTTACTTTGCCACCCGGGAAGAGTATAAACGCAACATCCCCGGCCGCATCATCGGTGTATCTGTTGATGCACAGGGAAACCGGGCACTGCGCATGGCCCTCCAGACCCGCGAACAGCACATCAAACGTGAACGGGCCACTTCCAACATCTGTACTGCCCAGGCCCTGCTGGCCATTATGAGCGGGATGTACGGCGTTTACCATGGTCCCGAAGGAATCAGACAGATAGCCCGCCGCATCAATATCCTTGCCGGTGTGCTGGCTACAGAAGTCCTTAAATATGGATATCAGCAACTGAATGCCACTTATTTTGACACAGTGCGTATTCAGATTCCTGAGACCGTGCGTATGGCTGATTTCAGGAAACTGGCTACCGAAAATGAGGTCAACTTCAGGTATATCAGCGAAAGGGTGATCGGTATCAGCCTCGACGAAACCACCAACCTTCAGGAAGTCAATACATTGGTAAATATTTTTGCATCTGCAGCAAAAAAACAATTCTCCGATTACGTTTGTATTCCGGAAGAGTGCTGCAGAATCAAAACCATTCCTGAGAGTTTCAAACGGAAGACTGCATTCCTGCAGGACAAGGTTTTCAACAGCTACCATTCTGAAACCGGCATGATGCGTTTTCTCAAGAAGCTGGAGGGCAAGGATCTTTCGCTCAACCGGTCGATGATTCCGCTGGGATCATGCACCATGAAGCTGAATGCAGCAGCCGAACTTTTCGCCCTCAGCTGGCCTGAGTTTACCAGCCTTCACCCGTTTGTACCAATGGATCAGGTGGAGGGTTACAGCCTGCTGATCCGTGATCTTGAAAAATCACTTTGTGAGATTACCGGCTTTGCCGCCATGTCGTTCCAGCCCAATTCAGGTGCCTCGGGTGAGTATGCCGGATTGCTGGTTATCAGGGCTTATCATCTCAGCCGTGGAGATTCAGGCCGTACAGTTTGCCTGATTCCGGCATCGGCCCACGGCACCAATCCTGCGAGCGCTGCCATGGCAGGCATGACGGTAGTGGTGGTAAAAACCGACGAAAACGGCAACATCGACCTTACCGATCTGAGAGAAAAGGCAGAGAAGCACAAGGATGTGCTGGCCGCCTGTATGGTTACCTATCCTTCCACCCACGGGGTATTTGAAGAGGGGATTCTCGAGCTGATTGAAATCATCCACAGCAACGGCGGTCAGGTTTATATGGATGGCGCCAACATGAACGCCCAGGTAGGGCTTACCAGTCCGGGCTTTATCGGTGCAGATGTGTGCCACCTGAATCTGCACAAGACCTTTGCCATCCCGCATGGCGGCGGTGGTCCGGGTGTTGGTCCCATTGGTGTGGCTAAACACCTGGCACCTTTCCTTCCCGGACACAAGCTGGTTAATACCGGTGGCGATCAGGCCATAACGGCTGTTTCTTCAGCCCCGTACGGCAGTGCCTCGGTACTCACCATTTCGTATGGTTACATCAAGCTACTGGGCGGTGATGGATTGACTGAAGCCACAAAACTGGCAATCCTGAATGCCAATTATCTGAAAACCAAACTTGAAGGAAGTTACAAGATACTCTATACCGGGAAAAACGGCAGGGTTGCCCATGAAATGATCCTCGACTGCAATGAATTCAGCAAAACCGCCGACCTTCAGGTAATTGACCTGGCCAAACGCCTGATGGACTATGGATTCCATGCACCTACCGTTGCTTTCCCGGTTCATGGCACCCTGATGGTTGAGCCAACCGAAAGTGAACCGCTCGAAGAACTCGACCGCTTCGTGGATGCGATGATCGCCATCCGGACGGAAATTGATGAAATCGCGGAAGGCAGGGCCGACAAAACAGAGAATGTTATTAAGAAGGCTCCACATACCCTCTGTATGGTGGCAGATGACGAATGGAAACTACCCTATTCGCGCGAGAAAGCAGCCTTTCCGCTGCCCTGCGACAAGAGTGACAAATACTGGCCTGCGGTTACCCGCATTGATGATGCCTACGGTGACCGTAACCTGATGTGCACCTGTGCCCCGGTGGCAGATTATGCCGGGAAGGAATAGACCTCATCAGCATTCTGCTATTCTGACAGAACATTCAGCGGTTAACTTCAAGGTCTGGAAAGGCTGAGGAGTTAACCGTTATTGTTTTTTGCCGGATAGGTATTCCACGAGGCCATTTCCTCCGGTAATTTCCTGACCTTGGTGCGGAGTTTATACCCTTCCTCCGGATATCCCGCACTGATGACGAGCCCGATTGACTTTGCGGATGGGATGTTCAGCAGTTTCTGCAGTTTCTTCTCATCGAACCAGCCAATCATACAGGTTCCCAGCCCGAGTTCAGCGGCCTGGAGGCAGAAATGCTCCGCGGCGATCCCGATGTCGATCAGCGGCCATTCCTTATGTTTGACAAGCATTGCCAGACGGGTAATCAGTCTGGCTTTTCCCATGACCATCACCACCATTACCGGGGCGGTGAGTGTAAATTTGTTGATTAGCTGTATGTCGCTGAAGGTCGCTTTCGCCACTTCGGTTCTCAGGGGTTCCTGATTGACGACAATAAAATGCCATGGCTGGGAGTTACTGGCTGAAGGAGCCAGGCGGGCAGCTTCAAGGCACTGAAGAATCAGCGAATCTTCTACAGCTTTGGGGGCGTACCTGCGTACACTCTGGCGCGAAAGAATCAGTTCAGAAAAAAACATATATTTTTGTGCATTATTGTCCGGTTAAAGTAAAAGAAATCTGGACACCAAAACCCCAAGCCACCAACTTGTCTGCCTGAGCTTACAGGCAGGCTTGTCTGCCTGAGCATACAGGCAGGCTTGAGGCAGTCAGGCAGGAATCGCTCTAAACCAAATAAATAAGTTGGTGATTTCGTGTGTTGGTGTCAAAAAAAGAAAGCAATTTACCTGCTTTGAATAATGGCTGTAATCCAGTATTATCAATCAGTTCAAAGGAAACCAATTATTTTCCCTGAACACCAGTGATTTTTGTTTTGAGGTTATACCGATTTTTTTTCGTTGCAAAGGTTACTTAAAATCTTTCAAACAATAAATAACAGGCATTGTTAAAACGCCTGCCAAAAACAGCAGCAAAATCAGACGGCTTCATCCCGATCATTCGCAACAGGTTCCTATGATGCAACAATTTGACAAAGCCGGTTTCGAAAAACTCTTCCGGGAAGAGTTCAAGGGGCTGTGTTTTATGGCGTGGAAATATGTAAAAGACCATGACATTGCCAAAGAAATTGTTCAGGAATCGTTTATCAGCCTCTGGGAGAAACGAGCAGGCATTGATCCGGGAAGATCTGTTAAATCATACCTGATTACTGCTATCCACAATAAATGTTACAATTATCTGCGTGATAACCGAAAATTCGACAAGAACCTGCTGGAAGCTGAAAAACTGACAGAACCGGTGTCGAACGTCAATGCCGATCTCCTGGTCGAAAAAGAACTCAGGCAGGAAATTGACATTGCGATCGGAGAACTTCCCGATAAATGCCGGGAGATCTTTTTGTTGAACCGATATGAGAATCTCAGGTATCAGCAGATAGCCGACAAACTGGGAATATCCGTAAAAACGGTTGAGGCCCAGATGTCGAAAGCCTTGCAACACCTGCGGCTTAAGCTGTCGGGTTACCTCAGCCTGTGGATTGTACTAGTAGCCTTAGCAAGGCTTTTGATGACAAAGAATTAAAAAATGAGAACGAATAAGGGTAAACCACATTTCAAGTGTAATATTACCAGGAAACCATCATGAAAGAGCCAACAACATATTACGAAGGTTTGATTACCAACTACTTATCCGGAGAAGCAAGTCCTGATGAGGTAGCAGAGCTTTCGGGTTGGATCACAGAGGATGAAGCAAACCTTGCAATATTTGAATCGTTCTATCAGACCTGGCTGCTTACCGGTAAGGAGGTGATGGGGGCAACCCTTGACATTGACAGGGAATGGAAAGCAGTGGAACAAAGGCTAAGCGAATCACAGCCATCTCAAAACCAGAAGTCAGCCACACCAGGTTCAGGGAGGCTGATCAAGCTTCGGGTCGCCTGGATTTCTGCGGCAGCCATCGCTGTTCTGGCATTGGTCATGGGTGCAGTTTACCTTCTCAATTTTCAAGGCACAACAAAGCTTACAGCCGATCACGGGAAGCTGGAAACAACGCTTCCTGACGGAAGTCTGGTTATTCTGCTTCAGGGTTCATCCATTGAATATCCTGAAGCATTCGATGAGGACACACGGGAAGTTACCCTGAACGGAGAAGCCAGTTTTTCAGTTCAGTACAACCCATCCCAACCCTTCATCGTTTCAGGAGGAGACGCACGCATCAGGGTACTGGGAACCCGGTTCAATGTCAATACCAAGGCCGGTAAAAACAAAGTGAGTGTCGTTCTTACTTCCGGCAGTGTTTCGCTGTATTTTAAGAGTAATGAGCAGCACAACAAAATTCTGATTCCGGGAGAAAAGGGCACTTTGGATGCCGCAACAGGAGAGATCGTTACCTTACCCAACGACGATCCGAACTATAATGCCTGGGTAACCGGAAAGCTCGAATTTAACAATACCGGACTGGAGGCAGTCTGCAGGACGCTTGAAAAAGTTTACAATAAAAAAATCAGCATTGAGCGGCAGAACCTTAAGCATTGTGCCCTTACAGCCACCTTTGAGGGTCAGTCACTTGAGTCGGTGCTCAGTGTTGTTGCAGCAACCCTTGATCTGACGGTTACAACAAAAGACGAGTTGATTCTCATCAGTGGCGCAGGATGCACAGACAACTGATTGCAGGCTTAATCAAAAAACCTTAACTGAAAAGCAGTTTGAGCTATTTAAAGCTACTCTTCAGAATGATCCTGGCGACGGGCCTGGTTATGGCTTCTGTCAGGCCTCTCCATGCCCAGCAATTAAAGCAGAAAATATCGGTAGAATTCAACAATACGCCACTGGAGGAGGTTCTCAGGGAGCTCAGCCGGCAGTCAGGAATCCTGTTCTCCTACAATCCGGGGAGTTTGCCCCCCGACAGTAAAATTACCTATAAAGCCAGCGGAAAAACCATTGAAACCATTCTGGATGATATCCTGAGCCCCCTGAACATTACCCGAATACAGCGTGAGCAACAGGTGATTCTGAAACCAGGAAAGACATTAAAAGCGGATAGCGGTACAGCATTGATTCAGAAATATACGCTGAGCGGTTTTCTGAGGGATGAACGGACAGGGGAAGCGCTGATTGGGGCTAATGTTTATGATAAAAAAAGTTATAGCGGCACCACTACCAACGCCTATGGGTTCTTTTCGGTAACACTGCCGGAAGGCAGGTACGAGATCACCTTCTCCCTGCTGGGTTATGCAGCATCCACCCTTGCCGTTAACCTTGACAAAAACAGGAGCCTGAACATAAAACTCAATGAAACCGGAATCGACATGAAAGCGGTTGAGATTAAAGGAGGGTTTGATGACAAGGAAATCACCGCCGGAAATGCGGGAGAAGTGAGGTTGACGGCTGCTGCCCTGAAGCGGATGGCCGGTTTTGCCGGCAACATTGATGTTATCCGCTCATTACAGGCTGTACCGGGTATCAATTCCTTCGGTGACGGGTCATCCTTCTATTATGTAAGGGGCGGTAACAACGACCAGAACCTCATGCTCATCGATGAGGCCCCGATTTTCAATCCGGCCCACCTTTTCGGGTTCTTCTCCGCCCTGGCACCCGATGCCATCAAGGATGTGAGGGCTTTTAAGGGTGATTTTCCTGCCTCTTACGGTGGACGGCTATCATCGGTGATCGACATCAGGGCCCGCGACGGAAACCTGAACCGGCTGGGATTTTCGGGAAATCTGGGTATTTTTACTTCTGATCTCACGGTTGAAGGGCCGATCATGAAAGAGAAAAGCTCTTTTATTCTGTCGGCCAGAAAATCGAACCTGAACTGGCTTAACAGCGAAAAAATCCTGAATAAGTCCATCACCATCGATTTTTACGACCTCAACGCTAAGTTAAATATCCGGATCAATGAAAAAAACCGGTTGTTTCTCACCGGTTTCACCGGAAAGGATGACTTCAGCAGGATCACCAATTCTTCGGTAAACACCTTTGGCATCAGCTGGGACAACACCACGGGCACACTCCGCTGGAACCACCTTTTCAGCAACCGGTTGTTTTCCAATACCACGGCAGTTTTCAGCAAGTATAACTATTACCTCTATATTTCAAGAGAGCAGGATGATTACTGGCTTTCGTCGGTACGCAACCGAACAGTTAAGACCGATTTTACCTTTTACATGAATCCGGCCAATACCTTCAGGGGCGGGGCTGAAATCAGCGGGCACCATTCAAATCCGGGGAATGTGCATTTTTCTGATGAAAACACCCAGAAGAGTGCACCGGTGATTCCGGAATACAATTCATTGGGTGTATCGCTCTACCTGAGCAACGATCAGATGATCGGCGACCGCCTGTTGCTGAAATATGGGTTGAGGCTGAGCTCCTGGCGAAACACCGGTCCGGCGACTGTTTATTTCTACGATGCTGCTTATCAGGTTATTGACACGGTAAGTGTTAGCAAAGGAAGCTATTTCACCCCCTACTACCGCCCTGAACCACGCCTGAGCATCGCCTGGAGAATCGGAAGGGAATCAACCCTGACCGCCGGATATACACGCACGGCCCAGTACCTTCAGATGTTGTCGAACTCAACGAGCCCGTTTACTTCCCTTGAAGTGTGGGCACCTTCCGGACCTAACATCCGGCCTCAGACCGCCGATCAGTTTACTGCAGGTTTCCTGACCAGATTCAACAGGAACCCTGTACAACTGAGTGTGGAGGCTTTCTATAAAAAATTTCACAACCAGATTGATTATAAAGATCATGCCAACATGCTCTACAACCCATTTATTGAGGGTGAACTCCGCTTCGGAACTGCCCGTTCATATGGGATCGAGCTGCTGATGAAGAAATCCAGTGGCAGGCTCACCGGATGGGTGGGTTACGCTTACTCAAGGGTGTTGAAAACCATCAATGACCTGAACAACGGGCTTGAGTTCCCGGCCATCTACGACCGGCCGCACAGCCTGTTTACCAGCTTTACCTGGAAGTCTGCCGGCTTTATCGATGTTTCCGGTTCGTGGTTTTATATGAGCGGATCTGCATACACAGCTCCAACTGGTTTTATAACTTTCAATGGTTACACTGTTCCGGTTTATGGTGCAAAAAACAACAGCCGTTTGCCCGACTACCACCGCATGGATGTTTCATTCAGTTTCAGGCTGAATAAACCGGATAACAGGTATAAACACAACATTGTGCTTTCGTTTTACAATCTTTATGCACATAAAAACCCGTTTGCCTTTGCCTTCAATAAAATCATGAACGACAAGGGGGAGTTTGTCGTACCCGCTGATCTTGACGGCACTTATGAAGTCATCCCTACCAGCATATCGGTAGCCGGCATGATACCCTCTTTAAACTATACATTCAGATTCTGATTAAAAGGATTTTCCATGAATAGACGAAAAATTCTGCTGTACCTGCTTTTAACCGGAATCGCGTTGCCTGGCTGTGAAGAACAGAACGACTGGGATGAAAAAGCGTTGTCAGACAACAGCATCGTTGTGGAAGGCATGATCACGAATGAAACGGACTATCAGACAATCCGGTTGACAAAAGTGAGCGAAGCCCCGGGAGTCGACCCTGAAACGGTGAGTGGTGCAGAGATTCTGGTGAGTGCGCCCGATGAACTTTATAAATTTGAAGAGGAACCCGGTCAGCCGGGAACCTATCGGTCAAAAGTCCGTTTTGCAGGAAAACAGTTACGAACGTATACCCTGCTGATCAACCACGAGAATAACGTAATTACCGCCAAAGCTGCCATGCCGGTTGCAAGGGAGTTTGTTTTTCTGCGCTATGTGAAACATGGTTCAACCGGTTTATTCAGGTTGGTGTGGGTTGCCAGCACTTACAATGCAAACCGTCCGGCCATGTATGAAGTGCTGCTCGACTGGTCGATGGTGAATGGCTATGAAAACCTTCCCTACCATGAGACTCATGCCAGGTTATTGTATTACACTCTGCCTACGCTGGATGTAAGCCAGGTTTTTGCTCCGGTATCCGAAAATGTTCTGTTCCCCCCGGGAACGCACATTACGGAAAAACGCTTTTCCATCACCGATAGTCATGCTGCTTTCCTGAGGGCTTTGCTTTCGGAAACCAACTGGCAGGGAGGACTTTTCAACGCTGCTTCTGCCAATCTGCCTACCAACCTGAGCGGGAATGCCCGGGGCTACTTCAGTGCCTGCGCTGTAACCACAAGAACCGACATAGCCAGAACAATAGTCCCTCTGACTAAAGGAAACGATTAGAACTGTTTATTTTATTGAATACCAATTACTTAAAAACATTTCTGAAAAAAATCACTTTTCGCATAGGGGTAAACAACGTTTGATGTGTAATATTAATGCAACCCCGAAAAGTGGTTAGCACCAAAGAAACAACAGAAAAAAACACCAAACTCAATCTCACTATCATGAAAACACTTAAATCAATCCGCGCAGCAGCCTTCATTCTCGCTTTGTCAGGTCTGGCCCTCACTTCCTGTAAAAAGGACAACCTTGAAGAGGGGAAAAATGATTCATCCTCAATGACTGAACTGTCGAAAGATGAAATTACTGTTGAAGAAATTTCCAACGATGCGCTGCAGGATGTTGAAAACGTATTGAGCTATAACGGCAGCAGTTACAAATCAACCAACAACCTTCCATGCAACGCCACCGTTGACTCAACATCGGTAGTTAATGACACGATAACCATCTACATTACCTATAACGGGTTGTCATGTAATGGCCGGAAGTTCAGGACCGGACAGGTGCAGATTAAAAAACAGGTCGGTACCCATTGGGGAATGCCTGGAGCCACTGTCAATGTCAAATACATCAACTTCTCTGTTACCCGCGTTCTCACAGGAAAAACCATCGTGATCAACAGCGACAAGACTTTTACCAATGTTACCGGTGGTTTCGTTTACATGCTCGGAAATTTTGGAATAACATCGGTTGTTCACCGGGTCAGTGGTCACATGGACATTCTGTTTGACAACGGCACTACCCGCTCGTGGAACGTGGCCCGCCAGCGCACCTATACCGGCACTCCGGGTGAGATTGTCCTGACCGTTGATGGTTTTGGCACCTCGGGTGATTACAGCAACCTGGTAGTCTGGGGAACCAACCGTGCCGGAGAAGAATTTTACACACAGATCAATCAATCGGTTGTGCACAAGGAAGTCTGCGATGGAAATCCGGTAAGTGGCATCAAGGTTCACCAGATCCCGGGTGTTGAAAAAAGTGCAACCATTACTTTCGGATACGACAGCAACAACCAGCCGGTAACCAATGGTGATTGCCCGACCCACTACCGCGTAGATTGGCAGAACGGCACCTACACGGGTACCAGCTTCCTGCCGCTTCCCTGATCTAAGTTAAAGTATTCATGCAGAGGCTGCCCTGAAAAGCAGCCTCTTTTGCTTTTAAAAAAAGGTCGCTGTTCAGCGCTGCAGGGCAAAGCACCTGATGTTCAGTGGGGCAATTTATTTTGTAATGTGCTGGAGATTTTTTTGACACCAATACACCAGGACACCAAGTAAGCACCAATTATTGTTTAATTATTCATTCTATTTTAGGTCAGGTATATGGTTAGATTTAAACTATTTTCAGGGCTGAAATAATGAAGGCATAATAGGAATTATTGAACCATGCATACTTCTGTGATGGTTATCCACTTTTCTAAGTTTGCTATACGTTTAATACCATTTCTGATTCTCACAACATTAAAATTTATTAAATATCCCAACCGTGTCTTGGTTAATATCATATGACTTAAGACTTGCGCAGGCCAAACTGAGTTTATTGTTTCTCCGGCCTTTAGTTCGGAAATTATTGTTTTCTCCACAAAAACGTCTAAACGCAACCCTTCGTCGAATTCAATGTTATAATAAATGATTGGAACATCAATCTGACGTTGGTAAGATAAGCCCCTTTTTGATAATTCATGACAAAAACATATTTCATAAACTTTTTAATGGAGTCCAGGTCCAGGATTCTTATGTACTATGTAAGCAGCATCAACTATTTGTTTACCAATTACATCCAATTCTTCAGGAATCGGTTCTAAAAATTTTTGGTGAGAATTAGTGTTTTGGAGATTTGGTGTCATATTTTTTATTTTTAAGGTTATGTTGAACTTAATATATTTTTCTGGCAAATCAAATACTGAATAACCCGTTCAGCGCAGTATGACAAATCAAACTTATCAACTCCGGACCTGTTTATAAGGCTAAAAATCGTTATTTTGCACTGAAATACAGTTGAAAATGAAGCGCAACCTCCTCCTGTTCCTGCTCCTACATGTAATTTTTTCCGGCTGCCGTGCCAATCCAGAGAAACAACTGAACAACGGCTTCAGTGCTGCATCCGTTATCCGGCTGATTAACAAGGAGAAACCAGTACTGGTTCAGGATAAAATAATTACAGGCGACCTGGATTTCACCCTTACCGAAACAAAAGAGGTGTTCAGCACTTCGCATCAGGAGGCCAGGGTGAAGGTACCGGTAACCTTCCTCAACTGCATTTTCATGGGAAAAATCAGAACTGTTCATACCGACGGAGATATTACCACAACCTGCCGTTTTGATGAAAATGTTACGTTTGAGGCTTGTGATTTCAGGGATGAAGCAGACTTCAGCAATACCACCATTGAAGGTTCGGCCAATTTCACCGGCGCCATCTTCAGGGAGCGGACGCTTTTCAACAACGTGACTTTCAAGGGCCGGCACACCTATTTCACCGCTTTTACCAGCGAAAAACTGTTCAGCATGCAGGAATCAGTGATAGAAGGAGAATCAGATTTTTTCAAAGCCAGGATAAAAGGAAAGCTCAGTTTTCAGGGCACTGTTTTTTCAGGTACAGCGAGATTCAGCGATATGGACTGTGATGGGAAAAGTGATTTTTCACTTACCCGCTTCAGCAGTGATGCACTGTTTACCTATGCCAACTTCGGCAGTGATTTCAGGATGGGTAATGCAGTGGTTTACGGTCGGCTCGATCTGATCAGTGTGCAGTTTCAATCAGCAGCCTGGCTCAGCAACAGTAGTTTTTTCGGGGCAGTAAACCTCACGAAATCCACAGCCAGTGGGAATTTCGACCTCAGTAACTGTACCTTCTTCAAAGGTGAACCTATTCAGGATGAATTTGTTGTAAATTCTCCCGGAAAGCTTATCACTGACGGCTCGAAAATTGCTGTTTTCAATCAATTCAACAAAAACTGACCTGAATTATTCTGTAAAAACAATTCAACACCATATCCATGAAAAATCTATTGAAAAAACTGAGTGTACCCATCTTCTTAGTACCGGTATTGGGCTTGTCACTATTCACATTTAACAGCTGCACCAAGGAAGAGATCACGCAGATTCTGAGTGAAATTCTGGTTGAAGCCATGGCCAGCTGGAATGCAGAAGATGAAGAGCTGGATGAGATCCCGCAGGATCTTGACATCAACGATAACACCGGAAACCTGCCCTCCAGCGTGGACCTCAGCAGCAAATTCCCACCGATAGGAGATCAGGGCGAATACGGCACCTGTGTGGCCTGGGCCGTTGGATACAACCTGAAGACAGCGCTGAATGGCATCGACAACCAGTGGACAGCCAGTCAGTTGGCGCAAACGGCCAACCAAACCAGCCCGAAAGACGTTTTCTGGGCCATTCCGTCAGCCGAGAAGGGCAGCGATTGCAACGGAACCCAGTTTGAATCGGCCATGAATATGCTGATTACCCGCGGCGGAGCTTCACTGGCAACAGCCCCCTACACCAGTCTGGGCGACTGCAGCCAGACACCCCCTTCTGACTGGACCAGCGATGCCAGTGACAACAAGCTGACCAATTTCCGGAAGATTGCAGATCAGTCGAATGCATCTTCCATGACCGTAGAAAACTTCAAGGCTTATCTGGCTGAAGGCCGGCCCGTTGCCATCGGGGCAAAACTGGGCGACCGCTTCATGCGCTGGAACAGCGATGCAGTGATTGACTACGACACTTACCTGAACCCGGGGATGCAACATGCGTATCATGCGATGGTGCTGGCGGGATACGATGATTCCAGAGGGGCCTTCAAGGTTATCAATTCATGGGGAAGTACCTGGGGCAATGCCGGAACCGTTTGGGTTGATTATGACTTCTTTGTGAACAGCTTCTGCTTTGCAGCCTTTGTGGCTCAGAACAAAACCGATGTGAACATCTCGGGTGGCGAAGTGGGATCAGGAGACCTTACTTCAGGCCTCGATGTACTTGCCTGGAACCTGATTGATGAAGACAATCCCGAATCGACTGATCCGCTTGACCGGCAGATCACCTACAACGTGTATAATTCAGGTACAGTTACGGTAAATTCCTCATCGCGCTGGAGCATCCTTTATATGTTTTACAACGCCTACGATGCCAACGATTACCAGATTCTGATCCACGATTATTATACAGATGAGTTCAGCACTACACCCGGCGACAACGCTTACTGGGCAGAAGGCTTAGGCATTGCCGGAAGCTGGTGGAATTACATTAATGTTCCTTCGGGCAAGAGCGTAGCTGCAGCCCTTTTCGGACTTGAGGAAGCTGATTTTCTGTTTACCTATACCATGCCGTCTAATATCACCGGCAGCTACTACCTGGTGCTGGTGGCCGATGCATTCGAAAACCTGACCGAAGCCAACGAAGACAACAACTTCTTCTTCTACTCAACTGCAGATGGCAAACCGTTTGAATTCATCAACGGGCAGATACAGGGAGGTGCGGCATTGAAAAACACCCTTGCCGGGAAACAACCTTTGCCCTTTCAGAATACAAGCACCCAGACCGTTGTCAGTAACCACAATCCGAATGCCTACTCTTCGCAGGAAATCATGAAGCTGATCAATCACAAAAAGAAAACCGGAGAGCTTTATGAGAAAGTGCTTCAGCATAACTTTAAAAGTCAGGTGAAACAGCATACAAAGCGTCGCGCAGAATAAGGAATAATCCTCAAAACAACTTCTGGCCGGAACATCGGGAATAAACCCTGTTCCGGCCGGATTGCATTTACACACATTGGGAGAGAAGATAAATGTAAGTGCAGGATTAATGATTGTGTTTGATTTCGAGGGCGAGTCCGGCATAGAGCATTCTGCCGTAAACCGGCGCATACATAAAAGCTGCATCGTCAAGATGGCGTTCATCCTGCAGGTAATTGAACAGGTTGTTTACACCGGCATATAGCTTAAACTGGTTCAACTTTTTAGATACACGTGCATTTACCAGCATAAACGGATCTGTCTTTTTGATTTTCGACTGATCGCCGATTGCCGGATCAATTTCTCCGTTGTAGTAATCAATGAACATGACGCCCTGGTAATTACCTGTCACGGCAAATGTCCAGGTTTTGGGGCTGTATTCGATTTTCAGGTTTCCGGTGGTGGCCGGGAACCTCGAGATATGCCGGCTATCGTCAGCAAAGGCAGTTTCGGCCCAATCGGCACGGATGTTATCGTATTCTCCCTGATTCCAGGTTAAGTCAACCCCCAGATCCAGATGGCGGGCGAGGTTGGCCATCACCGAAAGCTCTACCCCCTGCACAAAGGCATCGTCGATGTTCTTCCACTGGTAATCGTAGCCAAGGGCTGCCACAGCATCATCTGCATCGGTGAAACCAATCTTGTTGTTCAGGTCGGTGTGAAAAAGGTTGATACTCACCCTTACGTTTTTCCCGTAATAGTCACCTGACAGGTTGTAGCTGACTGAGGTTTCGGGTTCAAGGTCAGAAGATTTCCACACCCTCGGCGAACCGCTGCAGAGGTGGAGGTCTTCCGAAAACCCGTAAGGTGCCCTGAATCCGGTGCCGGCATTGGCCCTGAAGGTAAACTGCTCATTCAACTTGTATTTAACGGCCAGGCGGGGATTTACCGCAGTTTCGGTGAAACTGGTTTTCGGGAAATTGGCCGAAGCAAATACCTGCTTATCGGCTGTGTACTCTTCTCCTGAATGGTGGTTATCGAGCCGGATCCCGGGAACAATCATGATCTTGCTACTGAGTGACCATTCATCCTGTGCGAAAACGCCGAACTCCCGGGCCGATTTGTCGGCTACCGAACGGTATGACTCCCCGAGGAAACTGCTGTTCTCATCTACCACCACATACATTCCCGACTCTTCCAGTTTGTCATAAAAGCTCTGTACTCCAACAATAAAACTGTGTTTCTTAAACGTCTGATTGTACGAAAGTGTGGTGGTAAAAGAATTTTCGTCGGCCAGGTAAGGTCGCATGTCGCGCA
Source organism: Bacteroidales bacterium (assembly GCA_016788045.1). GTDB lineage: Bacteria > Bacteroidota > Bacteroidia > Bacteroidales > Lentimicrobiaceae > Lentimicrobium. Next base: position 2,814 of record JAEUTG010000030.1, on the reverse strand, counting down.
GATCGGGCACGCTATCACCGTGGGTAGCCATGTAGTCACCCAGGTATGAATCGTTGGTTGCATTCCGGTTGTGGTTAACGTATGCCAGTGAAAAATTAAGTTCACCGGTGGTTTTTATCTTCTTAACATAGCTCAGCGATGCTTCGTAGCGGTCGGTGGTGATGTTTTCGGTACCATCGGTCAGCGGATTCCGGAAATAGTCATCTTCCATGGTGCCGCCTTCCCGTTTTTCAAATACCGATTTTCCACGTATGGTCAGCTTATCGTTTTTGAAGAAGGCATTGTCGATGAAAACACCGAGTCCGGCATTGGTGAGGTTGGTCATTACCCTGTCGGAGACTCCATCTTTGTGGTCAACCTTTTCAGGGTTGAGTCCGGGGCCGGTTTCGTCGATAGCTCCTTCAGTATAACGCTGGGCAAAGATATTCAGCCCGATGTTGCCTTTTTCGTTGCGCATAGACGAAGAAATATCGTATTTATTGGTTTTATGGCTTCCAAACTGAACATCGAGGTTGGTCACCGGTTCAAACTCCGGCTCTTTGGTCACGATGTTGATGGCACCCGCTACGGCACCGCTTCCGTAAAGGGCTGAACCGGCTCCCTTTACTACTTCGATCTTGCTGATGTCCACAGTGCTCATCTGCTGCAGGCCGTAAACGCCGGCCAGTCCTGAATACATGGGCTGACCATTGATCAGCACCTGGGTATGTTCAGCTCCCAGCCCCTGCATACGGATCATGGTGAAATTACAGTACTGACACTGGTTTTCGACCCTGACGCCCGGTGTACCTTCGAGGGCCTGGTAGAGGTTACAGGCATTCTTATTTTCGATGGCTTTGGCGGTGATTACCTCGGTGCGAACCGGCACATCCTTTACAAAATGCTCGGTACGGGTGCCGGTAACAACTACCTGCTCGAGGTTGAGCACATCCGTTTCGAGTTCAAAAAAGACTTCAATGGCTTTGCTTTTTTCCATATTCACCGTTACCTCCTGCGACTTATACCCCATGGCCTGGGCAACAACCGTTGTTTTCCCGACCGGCAGATTGGCCAGTTTATAGTGTCCCGACCCATCTGAGGTGGTACCCAGATTGGTACCCTTGATGGCTATGGAAGCAAACGGAATATGCTCGGCACTCCCCTTGATTCTAACATCACCAAAGAGCATGGCATCGGTTTTCTGCTGGGCCTGAAGGGCCTGAAAGCAAAAGACACTTAATAGTATGATCAGTATTCGTTTCATGTTACCGTCTTTTAATTAGTAGTTGATTCAGACGGCAAAATAATCCTGAATCGAGGGAACCGGCAATCACTTAAAATGATGGAAAATGCAGCCAAAATCACCATTAATCGGGATACAGACTCTGACAGACATAATAAAGATTTAACTAGTGTCAAGTAAAAGGTAAAAGCTCAAAGTTCAAAGCAAAAAGCCTGCCTGACTGCCGTCAGAGCAGGCAGGCTCAAAGTTCATAGTTAATCAGGAGTAATGGTAGCGAACCTGTTTAAGCATTGAAACGTTCATTTAATTCGATGCGATACTTAACGCTTGCCATTACACCAGAATCGATCACGCTTTCCGGCATCCGGACAAATTTTCATTTGTTTACTCCAATATCAACTACTTTATTTCTACTCAGTGAACCAGCAATCAGATAACGAACAGGGAGTTTGATTGCCCGGTAATGCAGTCAGGATTCCTTTGATTGGTAGTTCATTTCACAAAACCGCGTAGCCAGAAGAAGAAGCTCAAAAAATACTTAACAGTTTTGTTTTTAAACCATAATGTTAAGCAATCGTTATCCGGTCTTTTTCCTAATTTTGTCAGGCTTCAAACTTCTTAAGAACATTGCAACGATAGGTAATAGACTGATCAGAGATTCAAAATTATATGCATATGAACAGAATATTCTTGTATTCACTGCTGGCGATTTTCCTGCCGGCCATCGCACAAAAAGCAGACGCACAAACCGACACCTGCAAGGTACTGATGAATGAGATCTCAGGCACATACACAGGTAAATGCCTCAACGGCCTTGCCAATGGCAAAGGCAAATCGGTGGGAAAAGACACCTATACCGGAAGTTTTAAGGATGGACTTCCCGATGGTAAAGGTAAATACGAATACAGCAATGGTGATGTATTTGACGGAACATGGTCGAATGGTCTGAAAAACGGAAAAGGGAAGTTTCAGTACACCCTCGGCGGGAAAAAGATGATGCTGCAGGGATACTGGAAAAACGGCGATTATGCCGGGCAGACAGACCCTGACGTTGACTGCCGCATTACCTCTGCAACCGGCATCAGCGATTACAAACTGGAGAAAAACAAGACCAGCAGCGACATGGAGCGCCTGGTAACCATCACCATCAGCAGTGCCTTTCAGCCCTATATCCCGCGCGACCTGAAGATCGAAAAGTCATCCGGCCAGGTAATGCCGCAAGGCAAATCCATGACAATCACCCAGTTTTCGGTTCCCTTTCACGGCGAAATCAGTTATACCATCCAGGTAGCTCACGAAGCGAAACAATGCAGGATCAGTTTTGATATTTTCAAGGAAGGAAGCTATACCGTGACAATCAACAACCCATAGAAGCATGAAATTCCCCGGAAATACTGCTTATAAAATTTGGCTTAATAGACAAAATTCAGGCTGTAATTAGCTTCGAGCCTTACAAAGACATAGCTTTGGTGAATTTGAAAGCTATGAACAAAAAAAATGCTTTTACTGCAATGGTCCAAGAACCAAGAAAAATGGTCACAAAAATGGCATCCAAATCTACAAGTGTTTCGATTGTAACCGTCAATTCTTTG
>JAEUTG010000017.1 GCA_016788045.1 Bacteroidales bacterium | reverse complement strand
TTCCAATATCCAATTTCCAATTTCTAATTTCCAATTTCCAATAACCAATAGCCAATAGCCAACTGACTGCCCTCCGACCTCCGACCTCCGACTTCCGACTTCCGACTTCCGACTTCCGACTTCCGACATCAGCATTCTAATTTCCAATTTCCAATTTCCAATTTCCAATTTGTAATTTCTAATTTCCAATATCCTGGTTCAAGGTTCCAGGTTCCGAAGCCTGCATTCCACTGAGGGATCCGATCCCAATGGGCTGGCTTGATGAACACCAATTAAAAAACCCGGATTTCAGGATAGCCATTCCGGCAAATTCAATACTTTCAGAAGATCACTTTTGCGGTGGTTACCTTATTACCGTAGCTGAGCCGGATTAAGTGCAAGCCTTTCAATCCGGTGTTTCCGACAGCCAGGTGGTGTTCACCGGCTGCGAAGGCTGCATCGGCCAGCTTGAGCACATTTCTGCCGGTCGCATCAATGACATCCGCCCTGACGTATTCCGGTGAATTCAGGCTGAACGAAAGAGCTGAAGCCTGTGTAACCGGATTGGGTGAAACCTTTGGAACAAAAGACTCCGGGGTGTCGTGAATTCCAACCACATGATAGCTTTTCAGGCTCGGGGACTGAAGAAAAATGCCCGAATCGTACAAACGGTCAAGAACATCCCCGATGGCGATTTTCAAATGATACAGCTGATCAGGTATGACAAAAACACCGACCTGAATCAAGGTTGTGAAGGCATCAAATTCCAGTTCGGCTCCATTGCCATTGTCAATAAGGTACTGGCAGTTCACACAGGGGCCGCTGTTGCTGGTCCCGTTGTTGAGGTTATTGATTGAAACCGGGAGGTCAGTCCCGGGGATGGTGGCAATGTTTACGTTTTCATAGGTACCGCCCGATGGGTCAGGCCCTGTAATAAAGAAGCAGAAAATATCATTGTACTGATTTACAAACTCATGGTATTCTTCAGATCCGAAGACAAAATTAAAGGCGAGAAAATTATTCTCTGGGATAAGGTCGAATTCCAACACCGCTGCATCATAATTCTGAAAACCGGCATAAGCCTGCAGGTCCGGATCTGAACCACCGCCGGTACTTGCCGATGTATTCGTATGATTGTTTGGCCCCACAGCATCAACGACCCTGCCGGATGAAAGAACAATCCCTTTCATCATTTCCAGCACCCCGAGGGTATCGCAGTGAAACTCACCCAGAGAGACCGGGGCCCCGGTATAGGTAACATTGCTGATGCTGACCCCGTATTCTATAAATCCGGCTACCAGTGAATCCGGATCTGATGAAACCTGAATACTCAGGTTATTGTCGCAGATACTTCCGGGTGTTTTCATTCCGCTTGTCCGGATGAACCCTTCTTGTGCCCATGCACCGATGTTCAGGATGGTAAAGGTTACGATCCACCCGAAAATTGCCGGTTTTCTCATAAGAACTGTAATTGTTATGTGAGAAGGCTAAAATAAAAAATATTCAAGGATTCAAAGATTCTGGAATTAAAAGATTTTATCCTGAGCTTGTCTGCTTGCGCATACAAGCAGGCCTGTCTGCCTGCTCGTACTGGCAGGCCTGTCGAAGGGCAAGGATTCAACCCCTATGGCCCGAAAGTTTACCTCAGGGGAAACATCTAGCGGCCATTCATCCGGGCATGAAGCTGCGCCCTGAAAGGGCAGCTTAGCGTAGCCCGGGGCGCTGCCCCGGGCACCAGAAATCATATGACAATTTCGCCCTGAAGGGGCCGGTTAGGCTCATCAGCGAAGACCAACCATTCAACCCAAAGGTTTCAGATTCAAGGCCCGGAAGCATGCATGGGGGGACGAGCGCTAACTGACATCAGGTCAAAGGTAGTCGCTCTGTTATTTCGTCTCTTAATAAAAGACGAAATCCCCGGATGAAACTGGATGCCGCTATGCACTTCCCCTTGTTTCCTTGTCCCCTTGTCACATGAAAAGAGACGAAATCTCCGGAAAAACTTCCATGGCCTCAGTCCATCCCTCGTTGGCGCGCTCGTTGTGTGTAAGCGCTCGGCGTTTTTAGTGCAAGCCCGGGTGAAACGGGATGAACCATTAGTTAAATCCGATTTGTTCACACGCACCTGCCTGTTTGCCCATGCAGACAGGTCAGAAAATAAGATGCGCGAACATCAAGATTTTTATCCACAACAATTTTCCGGATGCTGGTCCGCGTCTTATTTTCTGACGCGGACTTCGATGGCCTCAGTCCATCCCTCGTTGGCGCGCGTCCCCCGACTTGTCTGCCTGTCTGCCTGATTGCGGCAAGCAGACAGGCAGACAGGCAGGCGCGTGCCCCCTGCCCTGCTTCAGGCAGCTGCGTCCGGCGGCTTCGGTACATTTTTCGAAAAATCATTTGACTCTAATTCGGCATTGATCCCGAAAAACACTCAGCCACCGGAATCTTCGTTACACCCCGGTGCTGGTCCGCGTCTTATTTTCTGACGCGGACTTCTATGGCCTCAGTGCTTCAGGCACCAGCGCCCCGTGCCTTCGAACCATTTTTCGGAAAAACATTTGACTCTAATTCGGCATTGATCCCGAAAAACACTCAGCCACCGGAATCTTCGTTACACCCCGGCGCTGGTCCGCGTCTTATTTTCTGACGCGGACTTCCACGGCCTCAGTCCAACTCTCGTTGGCGCGCGTCACCCGACTTGTCTGCCTGTCTGCCTGATTGCGGCAAGCAGACAGGCAGACAGGCAGGCGTGTGCCCCATGCCTTGATACAGGCAGCTGCGCCTGGCGCCTATCTAACTGTGCCCGGAGCGGATGGTCTCGACTCCGCTCGACCACCGCGAAATTTCTTGGCGCACCTCACCTGATCCATGACCCCCTTGCCCCATTTCAGGCAGTTTCAACCATTTACAACCCTCTCCCCGCCTGCACGCTGTTTCGGCGGGCAGGCTTGTCGCCGTGTCCCCGTGTCACACGAAAAGATACAGAATCTCCGAATGTAGCAAAATTGCCCCTTGCCCCATGCTCCATGCATTGTATCCCAAGCGCTGTTTCAAAAAAAATGATCTTGTTTCCGGCCTGGGAATATTGTATCTTTGGTTACACATCCATGGTCCGGATAAGCCGGACTGACATTTTACCAATAACATAAATACGCAAAGCACACACAATGACCGGAGAAACCTACCGCGCGCTGGTCGCTTCTGAAGAGAGCAACGGTCTCGTTGCCCCATCGGTGAAAGAGCTGAATATCTCATCTCTTCCGGCCAATGAGGTACTGATCCAGGTGAAGTATTCATCGCTCAACTACAAGGATGCCCTTTCGGCTACCGGCAACCGGGGAATCACCCGGCGTTATCCGCACACCCCGGGCATCGATGCCTGCGGCACGGTTGTATATTCAGCTCATCCGGAGTTCCACAAGGGCGATCAGGTGGTGGTATGTGGCTATGATCTTGGAATGAATACCCCGGGTGGGTTCGGGCAATTCATCAACGTGCCGGGCTCCTGGGTGATGCCGCTTCCCGAAGGTCTCAGCTTCAGGGAAAGCATGATGCTGGGCACAGCAGGCTTTACCGCCGGGCTGGCCATCGACCGTATGCTGCACAACGGACAGGCTCCTGAAAATGGTCCGGTGCTGGTAACCGGTGCCGGGGGCGGGCTGGGTAGCCTGGCAATCAATATCCTTTCCGGGATGGGCTTTCAGGTAATCGCGGCTACAGGGAAAACAGCCGATGCCGGCTATTTCAGATCCCTGGGGGCGGCAGAAGTCATCGCCAGGGAGGAGGTGACTGACCAGAGCGGCAAGCTGCTGCTAAGGCCGCGCTGGGCTGGTGTGGTGGATACCGTTGGCGGGGAAATCCTCTCATCGGTGATCAAATCATGCAAACCGCACGGCAATGTGGCGGTGTGTGGAAATGCCCTTTCCTATGAACTGCACACCTCGGTATATCCCTTCATCCTCAACGGCATCAACCTGCTGGGCATTGAATCAGCCACCTGGCCTATGATCCGGCGCAGGCAGGTGTGGGACAAGCTCGCTACCGACTGGAAACCCCAGATGCTTAACGAAATCAGCAAAGAGATCAGTCTCGACGAACTTCCCCATTATATCGGCTTGATTTTGAAAAGCAATATACGCGGAAGGGTATTTGTGAACATGGAAACCTGAACAAGCCAACCAACCCATACAGCCATGAAAAAAATCCGGATTCCAGCCCTGATCGTCCTGCTGCTGATGACAGCCGGCTGCAACCAAAACCGGAAAGCAGCCTGCGATCCAACTGCGGAGAAAGAAGCCATTGAGTTGCTCCTGCAGAAATATGTAATTGCCAACGAAGCCCGTAACCTCGCCATGATCGGCGAGATTTATGCCAATGACTCATCAGTGCTGAGCATAGGCACCGACCGGCACGATGTTTTCAGGGGTTTCGAAGCCCTGAGCCTGAAATTTGCCGACCAGTTTGAACGCTTCGAAAACACCTTCATTTCTTCCCGCGATCAGGTAATTTACGTACACCCTGATTGCAATACCGCATGGTTTTCCGAAGTACTTCAGTACAATTACACACAGAACGACAAGGCGAAAGAACATTCCGACCTGAGGTTCACCGGATTCCTCGAAAAAAGAGAGGAGAAATGGGTGATTGTTCAGACCCACCTCTCCTCCCCGGCCGATCATTAGATGTTGCCAGAAAATTAACCTACAGTGGCTCAGTGATTATGACCGCTATGGTCAAACTGCCGGTCTTCGGGTTTCTTGCAGCAATCGGCCAGCTTGCTGTAGGCTTTTTCATCAGCCTTTACCTCATCGGCATCGTAACCCACCGCCGAAACTGCCTTGCGTATCGTTTCCGGACTCGTCTTTGCCGGTTTGTAGGTCACACTCAGCACTTTGGTTTCAACATCCAGGTTGGCCTTGACGACCCCTTTTTCAAAAGCCATGGCTTTTTCGATGGTTTCCTTGCACATACTGCACTGGGCAGAGGTTTTAATTTCAATCGTGGTCGTTTTGGGGCCTTGTGCAGCAGCCGCAACCGACCATAACATCATGGCTATGAGCCCCATGACAAATAAACTGATCCTTTTCATTGTTTTTACTGATTTTTGTTGTTTTGTACTTTGAGCTTTAAGCCTGCCTGCTCTGAAGGCAGTCAGGCAGGCTTTGAACTTGGAGCTTTAAGCCAGTCTGACTGCCATCAGAGCAGCTTTTTACTTTTTACTTTTTACTTTTTACTTGAAGCTTGAAGCTTGCTTCTACCGTCCCACAGTATACCGTATCCCCCCATAAAACATCCTTCCGGTAACCGGACCCCAGATGATGCCGGCATCAAAGCCCTCCTCAAAAGGATTGTCGGCCCCGAGAACCGGATGGTGCTGCATATAATTGGTCAGGTTCTCGACCCCGGCATAGGCGTCCCATTTTTTAAACTTCCGGGTAAGCTGAAGATGCATGGTAACAAAATCGGGGGAGTATTCTCCGTAACCTGCATGCTCAAGGTGCGGAACCCCTGCTGGGAGCCTCGACCTGCCATGATACTGTGTGGTCAGGTCTGCCTTCCATTTTTCGAAACGCGAGGCATACGAAACAGCGAGCAGGCCTTTGTGCCGGCTAACCAGTGCCCGTTCCTGCAGCATCCCGGCGGTGGTCACCCTTACATCGTTCAGGCGGTACGCGGCTGTGATGCTGAAGTGGTCAGTGATGGCAGCGTCGGCATTCACCTGAAAACTGTTGGAATACGATTTTCCGTCGAGGTTGCTGATGATGATGCGGTTCCAGGCCTGATCCAGGTCAACAATGATCTGATTGATGAAATCGGTCCGGTAAAAATCGGCCGAGAAAACCGCTTCGCGCTTCTCTGCCAGGTCAACGGTTTGGGTGATGTTGAGTCCGTAGTTCCAGGCTTCCTCGATCCTGAAATCCCCCCGGATAACGAACTGGCGGGCGCTTACCAGCATTCCGGTATTCTCAGCCAGCACCGAAGCACTGCGGAATCCTTTGCCGGCTGATCCCCTCAGGATCGTATGCGGGGCAATGCTCACCTTAAAATGGAATCGCGGGGTAAACAGCGTTCCGTAATTGCTGTGCTGGTCGAGACGGGCACCTGCAATGATGCTCAGCGTTTCTCCCGGCGAATAGGTGTATTGGGCAAATACCCCGGGCACCGATTCAATCCTGTCGGAGATGCTGTCGCGGTAACTTTCATCGAAATTATCGTACATCAGACTGATTCCTGCATTGTAGGTATGCGCAGGATTCACGATCTGCGACTGAAAGATGGCATTTCCATAAAACCCGAGCTGCCGGGCCTGGTATTCGTGTCGTCCGAAAACAGATTCCATGTCGTAATACAAACCACTGAAGATCAGTCCAAGGCTGGTATTTTCCATGTTTCTGAACACAAATCCTGTTTTGTCGTAAACCTGCACCCTGCGGGTGGTACTGGTAACGACATAATTACCCTTTTCGATGGCTTCATCAGAATTCATATCCAGCAATTGTCCTCCTTCGCGTTCATCGAGCAGAACGCTGAAACCGAATTTCGACTCTGTAACCCCGTGTTTTTCGTAGCTCCATCGGTTTGAGAGGTTGATCTGACGGGTAAGTGGCTGATCAAGGAAACGATCATGATTCATATCATGGCGCCCGAGCTGCATTGAGGCATGTGCCAATACCAGCGTGCTGAGTTTATCCTCCGAAAGTACCCTGGAGGCATGTGCATTGACTTCAAGTCTGCCTTCGTGGCTGCCATACAGGTTCAGGAAGAACTTATCGGTATTCCAGGGTTTTCTGAATTCGGCATTGATCTGCCCGGTGGTGGATTCATAGCCGTTAACCACCGAAGAGGTGCCCTTTGAAATCTGAATGGATTCCATCCAGGTACCCGGGATATAGGTCAGTCCGAAAGCCGAACCAAGCCCGCGGGTAAAAGGGATGTTCTCCACCATCAGCTGGCTGTACACACCTGCCAGCCCCAGCATCTGAATCTGCCGTGCACCGGTAACCGCATCGGCATAGCCGACATCCACGGTGGCACTGTTCTCAAAGCTCTCAGAGAGGTTGCAGCAGGCCAGTTTCTGCAGTCCGGCGGTCGTAATTACTTCGGTTTTTACCGGCTTCAAGGTTGAGATGTAGCTGCCCGACTGCCGCTCTCTGATCTCAACCTGACCGAGTTCGGCTCCGGCAGATAACAGCAGCACCACGGAGGTTCTGCCCGGGGTCACCTCAAGGGTATCGTTGGCATAGCCCACAAAACTGGCAACCAGCATCCCACCTTCACGGGATGGCAGTCTGATTTTAAACTTTCCAGATTCATCAGTAACCGTGCCTTCGGTGCTGCCCAGCCAGTAAACACTGGCATAAGGCAGGGGCAGCTGCTGCCCATCGGGTTTGTGTTCTTTCACAACCCCCTGCACAAACTTCTGCGCAGGTAACAGGGTCGTGACAAACACGCTTAAGATGCCGCAGACTGCGGCAAACAATAATCTTTTCATGATTTCCGTATTAAAAAGCTATGGGAGTAAAGGGTAGGTTGCAGGCCTGACAGCCTGACAGCAGGGATAAGCGGAAATCAGAGCCGGAGAGACGAATTTAACAGGTAGGATTCCTGTCCGGGCGGAAAGAATGCTTTCGCAAAAACGCGTTTACCCCATGGTTGGTTACCCTGAGGGAGCACAGGCATCAATTGCTGCACACAAATGGTGTCCATCCCCTGGAATTCCAGGGTCTTCTGGTTGGAAGCCAGGTAATCGGGTACAATTCTTATATACACGTGAGTGTCGCTGCAGCAAGGCTCATTGTCCAGAAAAGTATGGTGGGTGCAGCCAGGAGATTCATGCTGGTGGCAGGGTTCCGGTTCAACCGGCAAAAACATACTCCGGTCTGACGGGCAGCAGGAACTCCTGCCGTCGAAGCTGGCCTCGGAGATACCGCGCGATTCACAATGATGAACATACAAAAGAATCCCGGTTGACGGTACCAGATAGGCCGTCAGCAACAGCAATAAACACACTTTTGAGAGGATTCTGCGCATATTTTTTAACACCAATGCAAAAATAACAATTGAAACAACATCTTTGTTTCTAAATAAGCAGAGGGTGATTTTCGTTCATTCATCCATGTAATCTGTTTATATCCAGGTATATATATCTAAAATGGCTTAACTTCTATTTAGAAGTTTTCTAAATTACCGTATCCTGATCTATATCAATTGAAACCTATATAGTAATTCATACATTTGTCGCCTTGACAAATATAGATACCTAAATACGTTAAGGCATGGACAGTCAGTCACTTGTACTTTTCTTTATTGTTGGGGTCGTTCTGGTGGGTGGAGCCATCCTGTTTTCGAGCCTGGTACCGCCAACATCCTCAAACCCGGCCAAATTTGAACCTTATGAATGCGGAATTGAGACCATCGGAGGTTCGTGGCTTCAATATACGGTAGGTTATTACCTGTTTGCGATTCTGTTTCTGATTTTTGATGTGGAAACGGTGTTTGTGTTTCCCTGGGCAACAGTAATGGCTGAAACCGGGGTAACGGCGTTCGTGGAAATCATCATTTTCTTCTTTATTCTGGGACTTGGCCTGCTTTATGGCTGGAAAAAACATGCATTGAAATGGGAATAATCAAAAAGAAACAGGACATAGAGATCAATGATTACCCCATCCTCGAGTCGCATGAGGGCGGGAGCATCATTATGGCGAAACTCGACGACCTGATCAACTGGGGAAGATCCAACTCCCTGTGGCCGCTCACTTTCGGAACCCGCTGCTGCGCCATTGAGTTTATGGCAGTCGGCGCCTCGCGTCACGACATGGCCAGGTTCGGCTTCGAAGTTGCCAGGGCCACCCCCCGGCAGGCTGACCTGATCATCATCAGCGGTTCGATCAACTATAAGATGGCTCCGGTGCTGAAGCGTCTGTATGACCAGATGGCCGATCCCAAGTATGTGATTGCCATGGGAGCCTGCGCTGTTTCGGGAGGTCCTTTCTTTTACAACAGTTACTCTATTGTGAAGGGAGCCGACCATGTAATCCCCGTTGATGTGTATGTCCCCGGCTGTCCGCCAAGGCCCGAAGCCCTGCTCTACGGCATGATGCAGCTGCAGAAGAAGATCCGCCGCGAGCGCAACTACTCACGCAAGAAAAAAGACAAATAAACTGCTTTCAACAGCATTCTTTTACCAAAAGATATTCCGCGATGACAAACGAAGCACTGATTGCAGCCATCACCGGCATTGATGCAGAAGCACAAACCCTCACAGGCCCGCAGTTTGTTGAGACCACGGTTCCGCTTGCCGGTTTTCATGCATTCATGAAAAAAATAAAAGAAGATCCGGCCCTGTTGTTCGATTACCTGATCTGCGTTACCGGCGTTGATAAAGCCGAAAACCTGCAGATGGTATATCATCTGGAATCAACCACGCACAAACACCTGCTGGTGGTGAAGGTTCATTCAGCCGACCGGGTTAATCCCGTGATCCCCTCGGTGGCTGATCTGTGGCCGACCTCTGAGTTTCACGAGCGGGAAGCCTTCGACCTGCTCGGCATCACCTTCAGCAACCATCCCGACCTGAGGCGGATGTTTCTCGACGACAACTGGGGCTATCCCCTGCGCAAGGATTATAAAGACGACATTCACATCGTATCGCGATAACCATGGATGAGTTAAAAGAAGTAATGATTGCCAACGATGAGATCCGGACCGATGAGTATCTCATCAACATGGGTCCACAGCATCCGAGTACCCATGGCGTGCTTCGCCTGCTGGTGCAACTGGAAGGTGAAATCGTACACAACGTTCAACCGCACATCGGATACATCCACAGTGGTATTGAGAAAATGGCTGAGTCCCTTTCGTATCCTCAGCTCGGGCACCTTACCGACCGTATGGATTACCTCTCGGCCATACAGAACACCGAAGCAGTAGCCCTATGTGTTGAAAATGCGCTTCAGGTTGAAGTTCCGGAACGTGTAAAGTACATCCGTACCATTATGGCCGAGCTTTCGCGTCTGGCTTCCCATCAGTTGTGGTGGTGTGTAATGGGTATGGATATGGGCGCGCTGACCACCTTCTTTTACGGACTGCGTGACCGTGAAGACATCCTCGACATCTTTGAAGAGACCTGTGGTGCCCGCCTCACGCTAAACTACAACATTCCCGGTGGTGTGATGTTCGACATCTACCCGAACTTCCAGCGCGATGTAAAAGCTTTTATCAAAAAATTCAAAACCAAGCTCCCCGAATACGAACGCCTGCTATCGGGCAATGTGATTTTCACCGAACGTACCAAAGGGGTGGCTTACCTTTCGAAGGAAGATGCCATTGCCTGGGGCGTAACCGGTCCTACCGCCAGGGCTTCGGGATTTGAGTGCGACCTGCGGAAACACAGACCTTACAGTGCTTACGACAAGGTTCAGTTCAAAGAGATTCTGAGCGATGTGGGCGACACCTACACCCGCTATCAGGTTCGTATGGCTGAAATGTGGGAATCCATCAGCATCATTGAGCAGCTCATCGACAACATTCCCGAAGGGGATTTTGCCCTGAAAATGAAGGGCGTGGTAAAACTGCCCGAAGGGGAATTCTACCAGCGTGTGGAAACAGCCCGTGGCGAGTTCGGTGTGTTTATCGTTTCCGACGGAAAGAAAAACCCCTACCGGGTGAAGTTCCGCTCTCCGGGATTCTCCAACCTGTTTGCAATCAACCACATAGCCAAAGGGTGGAAGATTGCCGACCTGGTAGCCATTATGTCGACCTTCGACCTGGTGATTCCCGATATCGACCGTTAAAATTCTGAATATAACATCCAATCAAGAAGCGATGGCATTCAATATTTACGATTTCACAACACTCACAAAATCCATTCACGAGGGGCTTTCATCGCAATTGTCACCCACGGCAGTGCTGGCCATTGAATGGACCATTGTCGGACTGGCCTACCTGCTTTTTGTGGCCCTGTTCGGACTCTTTCTCGTGTATGCAGAACGCAAGGTTTGCGCAGCATTCCAGCAGCGCCTGGGCCCGATGAGGGTCGGTCCGTGGGGGCTTTTGCAAACCATTGCCGACTTCATCAAACTGCTGATGAAGGAGCTGATCACCCCGAAGAATGCCGACAAATTCCTCTACAACCTGGCACCTTTTATCGTGATTATCGTGAGTTTCCTTGTAATTTCGGTAATCCCCTTTGCACCGGGTCTGGTGACCTTTGATTTCGACATCGGGGTATTTTTTGTTACCGCGGTTTCTTCGGTTGGTGTGATCGGGATATTGCTTGCAGGCTGGAGTTCCAACAACAAGTATTCACTCATCGGGGCCATGCGTTCCGGGGCCCAGATCGTGAGTTATGAACTCTCCGTGGGGCTATCACTCATCACCATGATCATCCTGGCCGGCACCATGCAGATTTCAGGCATTGTTGAAGGTCAGCGCGACCTTTGGTTTATCTTCAAAGGACATGTTCCCGCTGTGATTGCCTTTTTCGTGTTTGTGATTGCCGGTACCGCCGAGACCAACCGTGGCCCCTTCGACCTGGCCGAGGCTGAATCGGAACTCACGGCCGGATTCCACACCGAGTATTCAGGAATCAAGTTTGCCTTTTTCTTCCTTGCCGAATACATCAACCTCTTCATTGTGGCAGCCATGGCAACCACAGTTTTCCTGGGCGGATGGATGCCCCTGCATTTCGGCGACTTCGAAGGCTTCAACCAGATCATGGATCTGATCCCCGGGCTGTTCTGGTTCTTCTTTAAGGTACTCGCGGTAATGTTCCTCATGATGTGGTTCAAGTGGACTTTCCCCCGCCTTCGTGTTGACCAGATTCTGAACCTTGAATGGAAATACCTGCTGCCCATCAACCTGTTTAACATTTTACTGATGGCTGCCGTTGTGCTCTTCGGGCTGCATTTTTAATACCGAAACCTGAACCATGAAAGCAATATACAACTACATAAAGGAAATTCTCCAGGGAATATGGACCCTGATCACCGGCATGAGGGTTACGGCAAAGTACTTCTTTACCCCCTGGAAACATGTTACCCAGCAATATCCCGAAAACAGGGAAACGCTGAAGATCGCTGAACGTTTCAGGGGTGAGGTGATCATGCCGCACAACGAGAACAACGAACACAAATGCACCGGATGCGGTATCTGCGAAATCAACTGCCCCAACGGCTCCATCGAGATCATCACCAAAACACTGGTGAACGAAGAAGGAAAAAAGAAAAGGGCCATCGATCAGCACATCTACCATCTGGGGATGTGCACTTTCTGCAACCTTTGCATCAAAGCCTGCCCTACCGGTGCCATCGTTATGGATCAAACGTTTGAGCATGCCGTCTGGGATCGCACTCTGCTTACCAAAGTGCTGAACAAACCCGGGTCGAAGATCATGGAAGGTGTTAAAGAATAGTCTGAACAATAACTGACTGACGATATATCATGAACAGCGAACTCTTGTTTTTTATGTTATCGGGAATGATTGTCATCTTCTCGATTCTCACGGTTACCAGCCGCAGGATACTGCGTGCGGCCGTTTACCTGTTGTTTGTGCTGGTGAGCACGGCCGGCCTCTATTTTATGCTGAACTACAATTTCCTGGCGGCAGTGCAGTTAACGGTGTATGCCGGAGGTATCATCGTGCTGATCATTTTTTCCATCCTGCTTACCAGCCACATCAGCGAACGGGCAGAGATGGCCGGCAGGTTTCAGGGATTGATGTCGACTCTGGCCACAGTGGCCGGTGCTGCACTCACCCTGATCACCATTCTGAAATATTCCTTTCCCGAAAAAACAGCCACCGCAATGCCCTCAGATGTTAAAAACATAGGCAGGGCGCTGGTTTCATACAACGAAAACGGGTATGCCCTCCCCTTCGAGGTTGTCTCCGTACTGTTGCTGGCTGCCATGATCGGTGCCATCATCGTAGCCCGTAAGGAAAATATGGCCGCCAAAGGAAACAAAAAGTAAATCAGGTAAAGAAAAACAGCTTATCATGACCGGAACCATTCCATTACAGTATTTCCTGATCATCAGCACCCTGATGTTTTTCACGGGTATCTACGGTTTCCTTACCCGCCGCAACCTCATCACCATGCTGATGTCGATTGAACTGATTCTCAATTCAGTGAATATAAACTTTGTGGCGTTCAACCGTTTTCTGTATCCCGACAACCTGCACGGCCACTTTTTCAGTCTGATTGTGATTGCCGTGGCGGCTGCCGAAGCTGCGGTGGCCATTGCCATCATCATCAACATCTACCGTAATTTCCGCTCCATCGATGTGGACAAGGTGGATGAAATGAAATTTTAGTTAAAGACATCAAGACGTTAACCCGAAAGGAAATCAGCCAATGATCGATTACACCTACACATTGCTTATCCCGCTGATACCACTGGCAGTGTTTCTGTTTACCGGACTTGCCGGCCATAAAATGAACCCGAAGGTATCAGGGCTTATCGGCACCACCGGCTTGTTTGCGGTAACCATCCTCTCCTACCTCACCGCCATCCGTTATTTCTGGACCGATCACCTGCACGGCTCAGGCTATCAGGCCATGAAAGCATTTGAAATTGAGTGGCTTCACCTTACCGAAAAGCTGACCATCAACCTGGGTGTCCTGCTCGATCCCATCTCGGTGATGATGCTGATCGTGGTGAGTACCGTATCGTTTATGGTGCACATCTACAGCCTCGGGTATATGAAAGGTGAAAGGGGCTTTGCCCGCTTCTTTACCTTCCTGTCGCTCTTCAGTTTTTCGATGCTCGGACTGGTGCTGGCAACCAACATTTTCCAGATGTACATTTTCTGGGAACTGGTGGGTGTTTCTTCGTTCCTGCTCATTGGCTTCTACTACGAAAAACCCAGCGCTGTTGCAGCCTCCAAGAAAGCCTTTATCGTTACCCGTTTTGCCGACCTCGGTTTTCTGATCGGGATTCTGATGCTGTCGTTTATGACCGATACCTTTGATTTCAGGACATTGGTAAGCCCTACCGGCCCTGCCATGCTTCAGGCTGGTAGCGCCACTTTTATGGGACTGAGCGCCATCACCTGGGCGTTGATCTTCATCTTCATGGGCGGCGCCGGTAAATCGGCCATGTTCCCGCTGCATATCTGGCTGCCCGATGCCATGGAAGGCCCCACTCCTGTTTCGGCTTTGATTCACGCGGCTACCATGGTTGTTGCCGGTGTGTATCTGGTGGCCCGTCTGTTCCCGGTTTATTCCATGGTTGCCCCCGATGCGCTGCATGTGGTGGCATGGGTCGGAGGACTCAGCTCGCTGTTTGCGGCCATCATCGCCTGCACCCAGACCGACATCAAGCGGGTGCTGGCCTATTCCACCATGTCGCAGATCGGCTATATGATGCTGGCCCTCGGTGTTTCAGGGTATGGAGGCCACGATGGCCTGGGATTTATGGCCGGTAACTTCCACCTGTTCACCCACGCCATGTTCAAGGCCCTGCTCTTCCTCGGCGCCGGAGCCATCATCCATGCCGTTCACAGCAACGATATGCGCGACATGGGCGGCCTGCGTAAATACCTGCCCATCACCCACATCACCTTTCTCATTGCCTGTCTTACCATTGCCGGAATTCCTCCCCTTTCGGGATTCTTCAGCAAGGATGAAATTCTGGTAGCAGCCTACCACCACAGTATGCCGTTGTTTATCATTGAATTCGCCGTGGCAGGTCTCACCGCATTCTACATGTTCAGGCTTTATTACAGCATTTTCTGGGGAAAACACACCCATTATCATCACACACCACACGAGGCACCGGCAACCATGACCATCCCGCTCATGATCCTGGCTTTTGGCGCTGTATTTTCAGGTTTCCTGCCCTTCCACGAACTGGTTACCAGCGATGGCCTGCCGTTTGAAGCGCACATCAATTACGGCATTGCCATTCCTTCGGTGCTCATCGGTGTGCTCGGTATCGTTGTGGCTACGCTGATGTACCGCAAAGAGACCGCAGTTCCGGCAAAAATGGCCGGCGGATTCGGCAGCTTCTACACCTGGGCCTACCACAAGTTCTACATGGATGAAGTTTACCTCTTTGTTACGAAAAAAATTCTGTTTAACCTGGTTTCACGTCCGGTAGCGTGGTTTGACCGCCACATTGTGGATGGATTTATGAATCTGATTGCCCGGGTGATTGAGAAGAGCTCTTACCTCATCAAAGGGCTGCAGAGCGGGCGGATTCAGCAATATGGGTATGTGTTCGTTACCGGAACCATTGTGCTGGTCATTATTTTCGTTTTTATCCTGTAAAGAAAACATCCGACTATGAATATACTCAGTTTATTTGTGCTGGTTCCCGTGCTTACCTCGGCAGCCATTGTGTTTACAAAAAACATGAAACAGACCAGGCTTGTTGCGGCAGCAGGCATGTCGGTTCAGCTGATCCTTTCGGCAATCCTGGTGTTCATGTATCTGGCCGAGCGCAATGCAGGCAACACCGCCGAAATGCTGTTCACCTACGATGCACTCTGGTTCCCGTCGCTCAACATCCATTATGCCATAGGTGTTGACGGCATTTCAGTGGCCATGATCGCCCTTACCGGTATTGTGGTTTTTGCAGGAATCTTCGCCTCCTGGAATATGGAGTTTCTCTCAAGAGAATTCTTCATCTCGCTGATTCTGCTTGCCACCGGGGTATTCGGGTTTTTCATTTCGCTCGACCTGTTTACGATGTTCCTGTTTTATGAGATAGCGGTTATCCCGATGTACCTGCTGATCGGCATCTGGGGTTCGGGTCCGAAGGAATATTCGGCTATGAAGCTCACGCTGATGCTGATGGGCGGTTCGGCCTTGCTGATGGTAGGCCTGCTCGGAATTTATTTCTATTCGTCACCTGACGGTGGCCCGCTTACCTGGAACCTTCTTGAGATTTCTAAAATTGACATCCCTGTGGAGATGCAGAGGTTCCTCTTCCCGTTTACCTTTATCGGATTTGGTATCCTTGGAGCCCTCTTCCCTTTCCACACCTGGTCGCCCGACGGTCATGCCTCAGCCCCCACGGCTGTTTCGATGCTGCATGCAGGCGTGCTGATGAAACTAGGAGGATACGGTGCGTTCAGGGTAGCCATCTTTCTGATGCCTGAAGCTGCCCAGGAACAAGCCTGGATTTTCCTGATCCTTACCGGCATCAGTGTGGTTTACGGTGCTTTCGGAGCCATCTGGCAAAAAGACCTTAAATACATCAATGCCTACTCCTCGGTCAGCCATTGCGGACTGGTACTCTTTGCCGTGCTGATGATGAACCAGACCGCCTTCAACGGAGCCATCCTTCAGATGATCTCCCACGGACTGATGACGGCCCTTTTCTTTGCCCTGATCGGGATGATCTACGGACGTACTCATACCCGTATGATCAACGAAATGGGCGGTATCATGAAGGTGATGCCTTTCCTGGGCGTGGTTTATGTAATTGCCGGACTTGCATCCCTCGGACTTCCGGGCTTAAGCGGCTTTGTGGCTGAAATGACCATCTTCTTCGGTGCCTTCCAGCACACCGATTTCTTCCACCGTTTCCTCACCATCATGGCCACCACAAGCATCGTGGTCACCGCAGTGTATATCCTGAGGGTGGTGGGCATCCTGTTGCTCGGCCCGATTAAAGATGAGCATTTCCTTCATCTTGAAGATGCCAAATGGCACGAGCGCCTCTCCACCATCACCCTGGTGCTGGCCATCGCTGCCATCGGTATTGCTCCGCTCTGGTTGTCAGACATGATCAACGTGAGCCTGGAGCCTATTGTGAATAAAATATCCATGGCCGGTTTCGAATTTACCGGCCTGTTCTGATTAGCATTGAAGTCAGCCGGAAGCATCCCTTCAGGCTTAAACAAAACCTTATAGATTGGTAGTATGACAGTCAACGATTTTCTTCTCATGCGTCACGAACTCATGCTGGTGGCCATCGCGCTTATCCTGCTGATAACCGACCTCATGGTGAAACCTGCGCACAAAAGTGCCATTGTTCCTTTTGCCATAGCGCTTTTCGCCGTACAGACCATTGTCGGGTTTCTCCCGGCCGACGAAGGTGTGTTGTTCGGGGGCATGTTCAAAACCACCCCGCTCATCAGCCTGATGAAGAATGTGCTCAACATCGGGGTGCTGATCATCCTGCTGCAATCGTGGCCCTGGGTGAACAAACCGGAGAACCGTGAGAAAATGAGCGAATATTTCATCCTGTTGTTCTCAACACTCATCGGGATGTATTTTATGATCTCATCGGGCGACTTCCTGATGTTCTATCTTGGCCTTGAAACCGCAACCATACCCATCGCAGCGCTGGCAGCCTACACCCATCACCAGACCAAATCGGCTGAAGCAGGGGTAAAACTGATTCTTTCGAGCGCCCTCTCTTCAGGCATTCTTCTGTTCGGGTTGTCGCTCATCTACGGATCTACCGGAAGCATCTATTTTGATCAGGTTGCCGCTGTTTACAGCAATGCTCCGATGCAGGTGCTTGCTTTCCTCTTTTTCATCTCCGGAATGGCATTTAAAATCTCGCTGGTACCCTTCCATCTGTGGACCGCCGATGTTTACGAGGGAGCGCCGGTTAATGTAACTTCCTATTTGTCAGTTGTTTCTAAAGGCGCAGCCTCCTTTATCCTGGTGCTGGTGCTCTACAAGGTCTTTTTCCAATTGTTCGACATCTGGCAGAATGTGCTTTACGTGATTTCGGTACTCACCATGTTTGTTGGTAACCTGTTTGCCCTGCGCCAGCAGAACATGAAGCGTTTTCTTGCCTTCAGCTCCATTGCTCAGGCCGGTTTTATCCTGCTGGGGATGATGGCCGGCAGCCAGATGGGCATGACCTCGGTGATCTATTTTATTCTGGTGTATATCTTCTCAAACCTCGGTGCCTTCGGCGTGGTGGCTGCCATTGAAGCATCTACCGGTAAAATTCTGATGAGTGATTACAACGGGCTCTACCGGACCAACCCCAAACTCAGCCTGCTGATGATGCTGGCCATGTTCTCACTGGCCGGCATTCCGCCGGTCGCCGGGTTCTTCGGTAAGTTTTTCCTGTTTACTTCTGCCGCTTCAGCCGGATTGTACTGGCTTGTTTTCATCGCAGTACTCAATGCTACCATTTCACTGTACTACTACCTGATGGTGGTAAAAGCGATGTTCATCAACAAAACCGATACACCCATTGCTCCGTTCAGAAGTGATTCAATGACACGCCTGGGACTGATATTGAGTGGATTGGGTATCTTTGTGGTCGGTTTCTGGAGTCAGGTGTATGAGTTTATCAACAGCCTGAGTGTGGGACTGTTTTAGGGATTGATGGCAGCAAAGCAGGGGAAATGGCCAATTTCCAATTTCTAATTTCCAATTTCCAATTTCCAATTTCCAATTTTCAATGTCTAAATACTGAAACCAAGACAACCAAAACCTGACTTTTTACTTTTTACTTTTTACTTTTTACTTTTTACTTTTTACTTTTTACTTTTTACTTTTTACTTTTTACTTTTTACTTTTTACTTTTTACTTTTCAACCTATGCCCCTACAAGCCAAACACATCGTCGAAGAGATCAACGGAACCCGTTGTACCATTGTCGAAAAAGGAGCCTCAGCCGGCAGAATGGAGTTTCTGAAAAATCTGCTCAGTTTTAACGGATTTGACGTACTCACTGCTGACGAGAAAAAGGAAGATGAAACCGCGGCAAAGACATACACCATCGGAGTCAGCGACCTGGTTTTCAACCCGGTGATTGCGGTGTACGAAATGGCATTGAAGGCTCCCGGAGGCGGCAGGGTTTCACCTGCATACTGGGAGCAGCAGCAAACCAGCATTGTCGACCAGTACTGGGTCAGCGAAAAAGAGGTTACCGATGGCACCTCTGCCTGGCATCTGCGCGAAAAATGATACTTTTTCCTGATAACCGAAAATTTCCCTGGCTTTGCCGGGGATTTTTTTTGGAACGCAACTCAGGTGTTCTGAAAAAGTTCTGTTAAACGAGGGAATGATTCTAAATTACTTTTCATTGTTGTCAGGTTAAAGTAAAAGACAACTTGACACTATCCCGATATCCACCGGAACCCCATCCAGAAAGTATATGGCCACCAACCTGTCTGCCTGAGCATACAGGCAGGAATCGCTCTAAATCAGATAAATAAGCAAGTGATTTCCTACATGAAAGACTCAAGAAGACTGGTTGGTGATTTCGTGTGTTGGTGTCAGAAAAAGATAGTAAGGTAATAGTTTTGAATAATGCAGCAATCCAGTATTATCAATCAGTTCAAAGGAAACCAATTATTTTTTCCGGTCAACAGTGATTACTTTTACAGAATCCCGGGAAAAACCTGGTGTTTCCACGCTTTTATTGACTTTTTAACCTAAATTTGAACGTTCAGCCGTATACCATAGATTGATTCAAAAATTCAGTTTCAGACCGTTTAATTCCTATCATTGATTTATCGATAACCGATCCTTATGAAATTTGCATTACTCCTGATTACATTATTTTTTACCGGACTATCCGACATCCTTGCCCAACAGCAAACCGACACCTTACAGATCATCAATATCCCCGGCAAAGGCTATACCTGGGATGGGAATTACCTGGATGGTAAAAGAATGAAGGCTGTTTTGGAGAGCAATGATGAAGCCTCCGCAATTTACCGGAGTGCCCTTGTCAACCGTGGCACAGCCATCACTTTACTGATTACCGGAGGTGTTGTGCTTGCAGGAGGCCTGCTAAATGATCCTTCGGTCGGACTTTATAAGGTTGCCGGAGGATTCTTCATTCTCCTGGCCATACCCTTATATACCACATATGATATACGAATGGATAAGGCTGTAGAAATCTTTAACAACGGCATCATTCAGAAAAAAGCCGTCGGAAAATCCGTTTCTATCGGACTGAATGCCGGCGGCATCGGGATAAGTTTAAACTTCTGATGATTTACTGCATAAAAACACTCCTGATCTATTGCCAGTATTCCTGAATCAATTCTATAATAATTTCAAAATCACGATTAATGAAAACTATTCTGCTGATAACCGGGCTTTTGATGGCCTCAACAATGCTCCATGCCCAGGTCTTCCCTGACTCAACAAAAAGAACAATCACCGATAACAGCGTTCATTACATCAACCTTGCCGGTGACAACCTCATCAGATTCAGCAATCAGGCCCAGATTGGCATATCCATGGAAGTATTGGGAACATTCATGATGGTATACTCAGGAAATCTTCGTCAACCCGGTGAAGATAGAGTCATGCTGACCGGTGCCATCATGTCGGTTGGAGGCTTTATTGTGTATTTTACTTCGTGGAATAGGACCAGGAAAGCCGGTCATTTTCTGAGAAACTATCGCCCGTCGTCGGAAGGTGTGGGAATAGCCCTCCCGATTAAATACAAATAGGGTGAGCAGCAATCAGTTATAAGCCGAATTCACACAATCAACAACTTAAGCCCTGAATTTGACGATCACCGTGATGGATAAAAAAAAGGTTCGCTGCTGCGAACCTTTCAATTATTGAAATGTTTCGGGTGAATGATGGGATTCGAACCCACGACCCTCAGAACCACAATCTGATGCTCTAACCGACTGAGCTACACTCACCGTTTGTAATGAGGCGCAAAAGTAAAACAATTCTGTGAAATACTAAAATTTTTAATCAAGGATTTTTTCTGCCCCCATTCCCCGGATATTCTGCGGGAATCCATATCAGGATTTGATTAAATTTGCATAAGACGGGAAACAGCTTACATCTATCAATACTCACAGGTTTCCTTTTTACAGATTAAAACGTAACAAACGCAATCAACTGAAATCCAATGGCTGACATCATCGATTACAAAATTATCGGCGACGACATGCAACTCGTCGAAATAGAACTGGACCCCGCTGAAGGGGTGCGTGCTGAAGTGGGTGCCATGATGTTTATGGACGATGGCATCGAAATGCAGACCACCACAGGTGGCGGCCTTTTCAAGGGCTTCAAGCGGATGCTTACAGGTGACGGCTTTTTCATCACCACTTTCCTCAACAACACCCGTCTGAAGCGAAAAGTAGCCTTTGGCGCCCCCTATCCCGGCAAGATCATCCCCCTCGAACTCGACCGGCTCGGAGGTGAATTCCTTTGTCAGAAAGACTCCTTCCTCTGTGCAGCCAATGGCATCGACATCGATATTGCCTTTACCAAAAAAATAGGCGCCGGTCTGTTTGGTGGCGAAGGCTTTATCCTTCAGCGCCTTTCGGGTCACGGACTGGCCTTTGTGCAGGCTGGTGGGGCCATTGTTCAACGTCAGTTGCAGCCAGGTGAAGTCCTGCACGTGGATACCGGCTGCCTCGTTGCTTTCCATCCTTCGGTGGACTACGACATCCGGTTTATCGGCGGTTTTACCAACGCCCTGTTCGGCGGCGAAGGACTCTTCCTTGTCAAGCTGACTGGTCCGGGACTGGTTTACCTGCAGAGCCTTCCCTTCTCCAGGCTTGCCGACCGGATCATCTCTGCCTCCCGAACCAACCGGGAAGAGTCGAAAGGCATCGGCGGAATCGGCGGATCCATTCTCGGGGGTATCCTTGGTGGTGATAAGTCTTACTGAGAAACGGGCGACTACGGTTGTTCCTGCAAGGTCAACCGGCCCTGACATGTCAAAATCCCTTCATACCTTTTAAGCAGACTCTTATTTTGTTTTACAAAAAACGATTGATTCCCGAAGGTAGCCTTACCGCCCGGTCATGGAAGAAACTGAAGCGCAGCAAAACGGCCATGTTATCCGGCGGTGTGATCCTCTTCGCGGCAATGGTTGCATTGCTGGGTTATCTGATAACTCCCGACAGTACGCCGTTTGCCAACACCCAGAACCTTGAGATCGCTGCCATGAAACCTGGTTTCAGGGTCAAACTGCTGCTGGTCAGAAAATCAGAGGTAAATCCGGAATGTGGAATTATAAAAAGACTGGCTTTTGGATGTCCGTCCGCTTACAGAGCTATCCCTTTTCAGGATTACCGGTTTAAAGGAGATCGGATCATTCTGACGCCCTTCGACAAAAGTGGTGAAATACCCGACTCCACCTTCTTTTACGAATTCAGCCTCACCGAGGTTGTCTACGGGTTGCGTAGTGGGGAGGAAGTGGTTGTTCAGAGAGCGGAAAATCCGGTTGAAGGGTCCGGAAGAAAATCGCACGACATCGCTGCCATGCAGCAAATCATTCTGAAAGATCACATTGTAAAGAAATCATACCTGCTGGGCACCGACCGCTTTGGGCGCGATATGCTCAGTCAGCTGATGATTGGCTCCAGGGTTAGTTTATCGGTGGGGTTTATCTCAGTACTTATTTCCCTGTTGCTCGGTATTTTTCTGGGGGCGGTTTCCGGATTTTTCGGCGGCCGTACCGACGATTTTATTGTCTGGCTCATCAATGTGATCTGGTCGGTGCCAACGATATTGCTGGTGATCGCCATCACCTTTGCCCTGGGTAAGGGGTTCTGGCAGGTTTTTGTTGCTGTTGGACTTACCATGTGGGTGGAAGTTGCCCGGGTGGTTCGTGGCCAGTTCCTCAGCCTTCGCGAGAAAGAATATGCCGAGGCTGCCCGTGCACTGGGATTCCCTAACAGCAGGATAATCTTCAGGCACCTGTTGCCCAATGCAATGGGTCCTGTGATCGTAATCTCGGCAGCCAATTTTGCATCCGCTATTCTGATAGAAGCCGGTCTCAGTTTTCTGGGGATAGGGGTTCAGCCGCCCATGCCCTCCTGGGGAACCATGGTTAAAGAAAATTATCCCTTTATCATTCTCGACAATCCCTGGCTGGCGATACTGCCCGGACTTTGTATCATGATCCTGGTCTATGCCTTTATGCTGGCAGGCAATGCCCTCAGGGATGCACTGGATGTAAAGGAAACTATGGTAAACTGAGCCGTGAAGGAATAAAAAAAGCGGAGGTCACACAATCTGAAAAGTGTCTGTCTGGAAATTCAGATTCACAGTTGAAAAAAGTCAGACAACCTCAAAGTTTCCGGTTTCCGGATTCCTGTCCCACAATTGGTTGGTTGAATCTTTGTCCCGCGTATGCGTGGATGAATCCTTGAACCGACCGAAAGGTGCTCCCCGCCAACGGCAGTGGAAGCTATTCCCGTGCCTTTTCTTCACCACAATAGACACAATAGGACACAATAGGTTTCTTTAACCTGAATCCTTAAGCTTCTTACCTCTTACTTCATCTTCATTCTGACTTCCGACTTCTGACCTCTGACTTCAGCCTGGCTTCTTTGAACCGACCAAAGGGAGCCTGCCTGACTGCGTCAGACAAACAGGTTCAGCAGTTTACCCTGGCAACGGCGATGGAAGCTAATCCCGTGCCTTTTCTTTACCACAATAGACACAATAGGACACAATAGGTTTCTTTAACCTGAATTTTTAAGTTTCTTAACTCTTACATTCACTTTGAGCTTTGAACTTTGAGCCTGTCTGACTGCCATCAGAGCAGGCAGGCCCGCCTACACTTCATTACGACGGGTAAACTTTGAACTTTAAGCTTTGAGCTTGAATCCTTGAATTATTGAATTCTTGAATTATTGAATTCTTCTGTAAAGCAGTGAACGGAATTCTAGGGAATTTAAGCTTCCTCTTAGTATTTCTGCTTGTATTCCAGATTCCGGCAGCCGACCTTCTTCTCCCAGTTGCCGCAATCTCCTTTGAATAAGGATATCTTAAGCAAAATATAAAGGTCGAGGCCGTAGAAATCGCTGAAACCGAAGAAACCGCCAAGCTTATCGGTCCCTACCACCAGGTTTCTGAACCTCACACTCATTCCCAGGCGGGGATATTTGTAAGCGTAAAGGATGAATGGCACAGCGAACTCAAGGTAGTTGCTTTCCCAGCGGGGGGTCAGTGAGAGCTGAGGTGGCCTGACAATCTCCCCTTTACTCATGATCAGCGGCTGTACGATGGTATAATTCAGGTAAGTAGTTTTGGTTATCCTGATGTCAGCCTGAAAGCTCAGGGCCGCAGGGAGCCAGATTGACATGGTATTTGCTTTGATCAGCGCATTGGAATCGCCCGAAAATTCATAGCTGGCACTCTTGATCAATTCATCAAGGTTTTCAAACGTATCACGGCTCAGGCCTTTCCAGTAGGCACTCCTGTCAACAATCTCCATATACCGGGCATCGTTCCTGAACTTTATCCTGCCGAAATCAAGCAACGAGAGTCCAAGACGGTAACGGTAAGGCTCAAAGGGGTACTCGCAGTTCATGGAATATCCTTTGTTGGAATAGCCAAGCATTTTCTTCTGGTAGGTAACACCAAGGTCAACACCTATTCCGCTTCCGCGGAAAAGCTGCCCCGGAATGAGGACCTCGTTGGTGTAATAATCAACCGGCATCGAGAGGCCCATCTCACCGTTCATATTGTAAACGATCAGGGTATCCCCGTTCGGTACCATATAATCAATGTTATCCACATATCCGTACATTCCGGCTGTACCCAGCAACCCCTTCAGGTTGATTCCGGCAGTCCAGTGTTCGCGGTTGTGTTTATATATCACCCGGGAATAGGTTGCACTGATTTCTGTAAACGCCATGCCTGCCACCCTGAAACTCTGGTTGTTGGTAAAGTTGATGCGGTGCAGCGGTGAATAATTGAGTCCTTCCACTGCAAACTTACCGATTTCAAAGGGCACAGTATTGCCCGACAGCAGCGTCCTGAAAGAAGTTGAAAATCCAAATGCCTGATCCTTAATGGCCAGCATGGCAGCAGGCCCCATAACCCTGACATCGGTATAGGCATATTTCAACTCAGCATCATACTTGTCATAGAATGCCCTGTTATCCTCCCCGTGTTCAGGAAATTTCGCCCCGGGCGTAAAAAAACGGGAGAATTTATATTCATCCCTGGCCAGATAAATATAATTGTTGTCTACATTCAGGTGTAGTCCGAAGGGGGCAATGTCAAGATAAAGTTTTGAATTGAGGATGGAGGTCGGATTAATGAGACTACCGGTAATACCGGCATAATTGCTGTTGATAAAACCATGCATTTCCTGTGCGGAAATCCGAATAGTGAATATAACAGACAGTAATACAGTGCAGATGAGTCTGAAGCCAGTCACAAATAAAACAGTTAATTTCTCCGACTTAAAGCAGTCCAATCCCTATAGAGTGCGTAAAGGTAACAGTTTCTCCCGATTCCGGCTATCTTAAAAACACATTTAGTTAAATCAGCCAGGCTTAAAAAAAAATTTTTTAAGCTTAATTCATTGATTGATTGAAATTCTGCTCAAAAAAAATGAAAGCAAAAAAACCAATGAGCAGTAACCGCATTGTAAACGCAAAGCACCCTCATCTTAGTATACGGTGAAAGACCGGACAGATGTTCAGCAATTTCATAGTCAAATTACGGCATACATGGGTCAGCCTGTTGTTCTTTTAACTAATATTGCTCCATAAAAATGATTAATCTTCCTTACAGCAATGAAAAATAAAAAATGGCTTTTCTGGGTAATCACAGTCGTAATTACACTGGCTTCAGTTTATTATCAACGAACAACCGGCCCAACCTATCCATTAAAGGGCAAGGCAATCATCGGCGGTGAGACCATCAGTTACAGCCTGCTCCGGTCGTATGGGGGCCCTGACAATGCTGAGATCAGCATCAACGAACCAGGGGGAAAAGTCAGCGGGACGTTCAGCTACAGGCGTTACAAGAGCCACGACGATTGGACAGTGGTTCCTATGGTTCATCAGGGCGGAAAGCTGGTCGCTTACATACCTCATCAGCCACCTGCCGGAAAAGTGATGTACGACATTACCCTTACCGATGGCACTTCCACGGTAAAATTATCAGAAGAACCGGTAGTGCTGCGTTTTAAAGGTCATGTACCTGCCGGGGTGCTGATCCCGCATATAATCCTCATGTTCCTTGCGGTGCTGCTTTCTACCAGAACGGGGATTGAGGCACTTTTCAATGGTGAAAACACCTTCAGGCTGGCGCTTGCGACTACGGTATCGCTGGCCATCGGAGGCCTTATTCTTGGCCCAATGGTTCAGAAACATGCATTTGACGCCTACTGGACAGGATGGCCCTTTAAAGGAATTTTCAGTTTCGGAGATATGACCGACAACAAAACGGCTGTTGCAGCCATTGCCTGGTTTGTTGCCCTGTATCAGACCCGAAAAAATCCACCTGCAAAAGCCTGGGTAATTGCCGCTTCCATCATCATGATGCTGGTTTATCTGATTCCCCACAGCATGTTCGGGTCAGAAATCGATCATACGGCACTGCCAAAATAATCAGGCTGGTATGTTATTCACCGTACTCATCATTGGTGCTACAGCACTTATTTCAATTTTGTCATTTTCAAACCGCAGCCTGTTTGAAAAACTGGTCTTCAGCCCCTATATGATCCGCAACAGGAGGCAGGGATACCGGTTCTTATCGCATGCCCTTATCCATGCCGACTGGGTCCACCTGCTGGTAAACATGTTTGTTTTGCTTTCTTTCGGCGAGTTTGTTGAAACAGCATTTAAACTCTATTTCGGGCCCAGGGGATGGTATTTTTTCGTGCTGCTTTATATGGGCGGGATTGCACTTTCTTCCACCCCCTCGTATGCGAAGCACCTCAACGATGTTTACTACAGGGCTGTTGGCGCCTCAGGGGCAGTTTCAGCAGTTGTATTTTCAAGCATCGTCATGGAGCCTTTATCACCCATCAGGTTCGCTTTTTTCCCGGTCGACATACCGGCCTTTATTTTCGGGGCAATCTACCTGGCCTATTCAGCTTACATGGCACGCAAAGGGAACGACAACATCGGGCATGATGCACATTTTTATGGAGCCGTCTTTGGAATTGCCTTTACGCTGATATTGAAACCAGCCTTTTTCACAGGCTTTATGCAGCAGGTGGGCAGTTTTTTCGGGTTTTAGTTGAGGGAAGGGTCTGGCGGGTAATTTACCCAGAAAGCGTACTCCCGCCCCAGTTTCTTGAGCGTTTTGCCCCAAAGGTCACCCGGGCTGGTATCGATGATCTGCTTGATGTCGGTCATGGAAACAACCCATGAATTCTCCTCCAGTTCCCTGTCGAGCTGTTTGGCCGACCAACCGCTGTAGCCAACGAAAAAACGGATCTCATCTTTACCCAGCCTGTTTTCTCTGATCAGCTCCCTGACAGTTTCAATGTTACCCCCCCAGTAGAGTCCATCAAGTATGGGAACCCCTTCGGCGATAAGGTCAGGACGGGTATGGATAAAAAACAGGCTGTCGGTCTTCACCGGGCCACCAAGATAAACAGGAGATTCAAAACCTTCAAACTCACTTGCAATATCACTGAGTCTGACATCTACCGGCTTGTTGATGATGAGTCCGAAAGAGCCTTCCTCGCTGTGATCAGCCAGCAACACCACAGCCCTTCTGAAGTAGAAGTCCTGCAGAAAAGGCACCGAGATCAGTATCCTGCCGGCTATCGGATCAATTTTGTGCGGTTTCATAATTCAGACTGTGTCAGAAAACCCTTTGCTACAATATTTACTTCATTGTTTAATAAAAGTAAAACAATCCGCTGACAAAAAAGTTATCAGAATTAAATCACTGATTTTTAAAAAAGTCACTGTTTCCGTGGAGTAAAAATAAACCCTTGAGCAGCCATGCCGGCCAATTTGTTGTATGCTGATCAATTGGCTTCAGGCTATTTCATACTTTTGCAGAAACAGGCCAGGCGTTTAACCGCAAATTCCATACCAGATTGCCTATGATCAGGAACGACCACCATGATTTGTATGTCAGGCTCCGTCAGCAACACCCTGAATTCACTTACGAATCTTTTCATTATGAAGTATCCGGTAACGATCTTACCCTCAGTTTTCACTTCCGCCTCGGTGATCAGGTTTCCTTTCATCCACGGTCGGTTTTCAGGTTCGGGAATTCAGCCGGCGACGTTCAGCGCATCGTTAAACAACAGCAGCAGCTGGTCGAAAACATTGCCTTCAATATCGGGATGATCGAACTCATCAGCTATTGGAAGGCCAGCTGTTCTCCACGGGTAGTGATTATGCCGGGAACGCTGTCAGAGGATCAGATCAGCTGGTGGAAAAAGCTTTATTTCAACGGCCTGGGTGAATTTTTCTACCTCAATTCTATTGCTGCTGACCCGGATTCCTTTATGCAGATCAGTGCTATAAACCGGCAGACATTTCTGACCGGAGAGCCTGCCTTCAAAGATGGCTTCCTGGTACCCATAGGTGGAGGAAAAGATTCAGCCGTTTCTTTATCCCTGTTACTGAGTGCCGGAAAGCCGGTTACCCCTCTCATCATGAATCCACGCGGCGCAACCATTGAAACAGTTAAAGCAGCAGGCCTTCAGATGGAGAATGTCCTCACCATTTCCAGGACCATCGATCCGCAGCTCCTCGAACTAAACAAACAGGGGTTTCTCAACGGGCATACTCCCTTTTCTGCCATGCTGGCTTTCCATACACTGATGTGTTCCGCCATCACCGGCTTTGCCAACATCGTACTTTCAAACGAAGGGAGCGCCAACGAGTCAACCATCCCGGGCACCTCCATCAATCACCAGTATTCCAAATCTTTTGAATTTGAGCAGGATTTCAGGAACTATTACCGCACATACATCAGTTCCGGCATCAGCTACTTCAGCCTGTTGCGCCCCCTGAGTGAGCTGCAGATAGCCACAATCTTTTCGCGGTTAACCATGTACCACGATGTATTCAGAAGCTGCAACGCCGGCAGCAAAACCGATGTGTGGTGCGGAAAATGTCCGAAATGTATGTTCACCCACATCATGCTCTCAGCCTTTCTCGGCATAGGCGAAGCCAGCAGAATCATCGGCAACAACATGCTTGACAATCCTGACAACGAAGAGGTTTTCAATGAGTTGTGCGGTTATTCACCGACCAAGCCTTTCGATTGCGTCGGCACCACACTGGAAGTAAAACAGGCGCTTCAGATGACCGCTGACAAGGAGCCCGGAGATACCCATCCTTATCTATTGCAGTTGTTCCTGCGGCGGGAGAAAGCTCCTGTAATCCTGCCTGAATCCGGCATTTTTGAAGAAAAGCATTTTGTTCCTGACAACCTGATTTCTTTACTGAAAAACAACCTGAAATGAGAAGTCTGATAAAATCGGTTACCAACGGAAAACGGGTTCTGATTCTCGGTTATGGCCGTGAAGGCAGGTCGAGCCTTCGGTTTATCAGAGAGAGCTGCCCTGGACTGCCTCTGGTGGTAGCCGATGCCAATCCCGACCTGCTGTCGCTGAATCCGGAGCTGCATCAGGAAGGCATCTCCGTATTTACCGGGCCAGACTATCTTCAGGAGATTGACAGGGCTGATCTGGTGATCAAATCGCCGGGGATTTCATTACAGAAGCAGGGCGTCAGGGCCGATCCATCCAGGATCAGTTCGCAAACCGACCTTTTTCTGAGGGCTTACGGGGCACAGGTAGCCGGCATCACAGGAACCAAAGGCAAAAGCACAACAGCCAGTCTGCTTTACCACATCATGCACACCTATTCCCCGAATGTGCTTTTTGCCGGGAACATAGGCATACCATTGTTTAACCTGATTCCCGATATCAACACTAAGACACGCATTGTGTGTGAATTGTCATCTCATCAGCTCGAGTACATCAGCCGCGGGCCCCACATCGCGGTATTGCTCAACCTTTTCCAGGAGCACCTCGACCATTACCCGTCGTTTTACGATTATCAGATGGCCAAATTACAGGCCGGGCTGAAACAGTCAGAATCGGATTATTTTATCTACACGGCAGCGGATGAAAATACCCGTTTGCTCATGAAACAACACTCGCTGAGAAGCCGGCTGGTTCCGGTATACCCTGCAGAATTCACCGGCAATGGGGTTGGAATCTCAGGCCCAGACGTGGTGCTCAGGATAGGGTCAGCCGAAAGGGCGCTGCTTCCTGCAGATTACAAAACCCGGCTTACCGGCATCCACAACCAGATCAATATCCGTGTAGCTGCTGCGGCAGCTGCTCTCTTGCAGATACCCGCAGGAGTAACGGAACAGGCTGTAGCTTCATTCAGCCCCCTTGAACACCGCATCGAATTCGTTGGCACTTTCAATGGTAAACGCTTTTACAACGATTCCATTTCAACCATCCCTGAGGCAACCATTGCCGCAGTAAATACCATTGGTCAGGTCCACACCCTCATTCTCGGTGGGTTTGACCGGGGAATCGATTACACTGTGCTGACTGACTTCATCGGAACACTGAATGGAACAAACCTGGTTTTTACAGGTCCTGCTGGTAGAAGAATGCTGAAGGAACTGAGCCTGAACCAGGCAGCTACTGAAAAGGCTCTTTACTTTTCCGACTTCACGGAGGCTGTTAAAGCCGCCATTGAGCTGACTCCCGAAGGAGGTAACTGCCTTCTTTCCCCGGCAGCTGCCAGCTACGACAGTTTTACCAACTTTGAAGAAAGGGGAAAGTACTTCCGTGAACTGGTTTCCGGAAAAAAATAGTCTTTTGCCGTTCAGCACAGCAAAAGACTATACGGTTGTTATCGTTAAACATCGCTTGTGACAGTAACCGGGGCTGTCTCATAAGTTAATACAGGCTTCAACTCTCCCGCCGAAGTGGGCGGGGTAGTCGAAATATAGACAAACCTGTTGTGCGGTTAAATATTTAAATCACTGATAATAACTGCTTTTGAAGTCAATGTCATGTTGAGCTTGTCTGCTTGTTGCCTCAAGCATTCAAGCAGGCGAAGTCGAAACAGACATTGACTTCATACACACTATCAAATTGTTATGTTTGTAACCGCACAACACGTTAGACAATTCCTGACTTTTGAGACATCCTCATCTTACTCAGCTTTAGGTTTTCTGGTCACCTTAGGTTTGGGTTCTGCAGGTTTTTCAGCAGTAGCTGAAACTTTTGACTTTTCCGGCACTGCCTGGGCTTCGGGGATTGCCATTTCCGGCTTAATGGTAGCTTTGCGCCTGGGTCTTCTTACTCCGTGAGAACCAATGATGATTTTTCCTCTCTTTGATTTTTTATCTCCTTTTCCCATGATTAAAAGTATTTGATTATTAAGATGATGATAAAATTAAGAAAAAAACCTGGAGAATCCATGACTTTAGTGAAAAATAGTGTCAGACAATCCTCATCCAAAGTAGTAACTATGGTTTGCTAAATAAAAAAAAAAGATTACTTTTGCGCCTCAAATTGTAAAACCAATGGTAAAGAAGTCAGACAATACTGAAGAAAAAATCCAGGCAGTAGAAGAAGCCCTGAGTAAATCAGAAGTTTTTATTGAAAAAAATCAAAAGCTTATAACCATCATACTTTCAGGCATAGCACTGCTGGTGCTTGCTTACTTTGGATTTCAGCGTTTTTACCTGATTCCCCGCGAGAAGGAAGCACAGTCGCAGATGTTCATGGCTGAGAAATACTTCGAGCAGGATTCCCTTAAACTGGCTTTGAACGGAGATGGTATGTATCCCGGTTTTCTTCAGATCATTGATGATTACGGAATGACCAAATCAGCCCGGCTGGCACATTATTATGCCGGTATTATTTATCTGAACGACGGGAAGTTTCAGGAAGCCATTGACCATCTGGAGCAGTTTAAGATCAAAGATCAGATTGTTGCCCCAATGGCTGCCGGAGCCATCGGTGATGCTTACATGGAGCTCAACAAGGTTGATCAGGCTGCTGAAAGCTATCTGAAAGCCGCCGACCTGAAAAAGAACGACTTTACTACGCCGGTCTTTTTGCAGAAAGCAGCCTGGGCATACGAAATCCTCGGCAACAAAGAGAAAGCACTGAAGGCTTACGACCGTATCAGGCTTGAGTTCCCCAGAAGTGCTGAAGCCCGCGATGTTGATAAATACATTGCCAGACTGAAAGGGCAATAACCATAAAATATTCAGTACAGAAAACACCCTTCCCGGGTGTTTTTTTGTTTGTAGCCTTTTCGGAATTACCTTTGCAGCTTCTAACAACACCGAATGAGAAAAGCCAGAATCATTTTCATGGGCACGCCGGAATTCGCAGTCGGCTCGCTCAGCACACTGATAAACAACAACAAAGAGGTGGTAGCTGTAGTTACAGTTCCCGACAAACCAGCCGGAAGGGGATTGAAGCTCAGGGAGTCGGCAGTAAAACAATTCGCCCTCAGCCAGCAATTGCCTGTTTTACAGCCTGTTAGTCTGAAGGATCCTGACTTTATTGAAGAACTGAAATCATACAATGCCAACCTGTTTGTGGTGGTTGCTTTCAGGAAACTGCCCGACGAGGTGTGGAGTCTTCCGGGATCGGGCACTTTCAACCTTCATGCTTCCCTCCTGCCTGATTACCGCGGAGCTGCACCCATCAATCATGCCGTAATCAATGGTGAATCCGTCACAGGAGTTACCACCTTTTTCCTCAATTCGGAGATTGACACCGGGAGAATCATCCTGAGCAGGAGCCTGGAGATAGGGCCGGATGAAACCGCCGGGGAGCTGCACGACCGTTTGATGGTTACCGGAGCTGAGCTTACCCTCGAAACTGTGAATGCCATTGAAATGGACTCTTTTACCCTGAAAGAGCAACCCAAAACCACGAATCCCTTGAAAGGTGCTCCCCGGATATTCAGAAAGGACTGCCAGATCAACTGGAATGAGCCGGCGCTGAAGGTTCACAATCTCATCAGGGGGCTGAGCCCATATCCGGGAGCTTTCTCAGCCATGCATACGACCAACGTTGACGGGGAAGTCAAAATCATCAGGTCTGCAATCTCATCCTTTAAAGGTATGTTAACGCCCGGAGAGGCTGTAATTCACGACAACCGGATAACCGTAGCCTGTGCTCAGGGGTTCATTGAAATTCTGCAGCTGCAGCCTGCCGGAAAGAAAGCCATGGAAACCGCTGATTTTCTGAGAGGGCTGAGATCAGCCCAAATCAGATTCTCATAGGTAATGTAAATCCTTCATCCCG
The DNA here is from genome assembly GCA_016788045.1 of Bacteroidales bacterium. GTDB lineage: Bacteria > Bacteroidota > Bacteroidia > Bacteroidales > Lentimicrobiaceae > Lentimicrobium. The sequence goes on along the minus strand of JAEUTG010000017.1, from coordinate 41,237 downwards.
GAATAGCGTGAAACAGAGTAGTTTCGGAGCCTATTTATTAACAAACCCTTGATTTTATTAACTTTTTCTTCTGTTTTACCCTGAAATGCTTGATTTTAGGTAAGAATAACTTATATTTGCGTAAGGTTATCCAACAAAGTATTCACTTAAATCAGGAAAAAAAATGAACAAACAGGAATTAATTGTTGCTATTGCCGCTGACTCAGGTCTCACAAAAACCGACGCAAAGAAAGCACTCGACGCTTTCATTTCAGCAACATCAAAAAGCCTTAAAAAAGGTGACCGCGTTGCATTGGTTGGTTTCGGATCATTTTCTGTTTCAAAACGTGCTGCCCGCAAAGGCCGCAATCCTCAGACCGGCAAGGAAATTAAAATTGCTGCCAAGAAAGTGGTTAAATTTAAACCAGGTGCTGAGTTGTCAAAGAATGTAAAGTAGCAGTTTAAGTCTTTTTGAAACCGGGTCAGCCATGACCCGGTTTTTTTTTGCCATTCCAAACCCTTTGACAACTCCCGGTGCCTTCTGCACAGAATTTCCCGCATCTGCGACCACCACAAACGTTTTAAACGCACCTTACGGCAAAGAGGGGAAATCTCATAGCAAAGAGAAATCATGCGGTAAAACCCGCTTAAATGCGACATCAGGATGTCATGTCAAAGAGGGGGTTCATTCATCTTGAAAAAACATAGTTTCAAAGAGGCGGCATTGGGCTTTTACCCGGCCCAACGGAAAAGATTGTCACCAACAATCTCAATTTTATCATTTTCCACCAGCCAGTTTACGGCTTTGATCACTTTTGCTTCAGAAATGTTTCTGCAGGCTGCGATCAGGTCTCCCAGGCTGAGGCTGTCTTGCTTCAGCAGCGGTTTGATTATCTCAACAACATTGTTAAAATCCAATTCGCTCAGGCCGGCCCGGTTGCGGTTAAGGCATACATCACAGATTCCGCACCTTCCCGCTTCCTGTTGTCCGAAATAGCCCACCAGCATCCTGCTCCGGCAGCTTTTATCAGAAGTTACATACCCGATAATGGCATCCAGCCGCTTTTCAGCATCATTCTTACGATTGAGGTAATGTTCCGGCGAAATTCTGAGGTCTGCAGCCCGGATCAGCTCACTGCTGAAGGTCAGCTGCGGCTTGTCACTTTTGGGTGAGTATTCCACGATCTGCTTTTGCTGCAGATAATTCAATGCTTTAATGATATCGTCCTGGCTTACAGAGAGCCTCGTGGCAAGCTCCGCTTCATTGATCAGGGCCGGTTCGGTAAATATACCCCCGTACGACCTGAGAATCATCTTGATAAGCGGGTCAAAACGCGCATTTTCAACCTGAAACTTATACAAATCCTCCTTGCGGGCCACAAAAACCAGTTTTGAAGGATTTCCAACCGATTCGCTGAGTGAAATGAAACCCTCACGCTCAATAAACTTCAGTGCATTGTACGCGATAACCGGCTTGAAGTTGTATTGCCTGCAGAAATCAGCAATTTCAAAGCTGAAAACCAGGTCCCTTCCTGTACCGGGTGCCAGTTGGTAATAATTACCGAGTGACTGATAAACCTGACGTATCAGAGCGGGTTCAGGATAAGAAAGTTCCAGGTTATGACGGGCATCGAGGATATCGGCATCCTCATACAGCAACACTGCGAAGGCTTTTTTTTCGTCCCGTCCGCCCCTGCCGGCCTCCTGAAAATAAGCTTCAATGCTGTCGGGCAGATCGAGGTGTACCACCACCCTAACATCAGGTTTGTCGATCCCCATGCCAAAAGCATTGGTCGACACCATTACCCTGCAGCTTCCCTGCTTCCAGCGGTTCTGCCTGATTTCGCGGACTGAAGATTGCAGACCGGCATGATAATATTCGGCACTGATCCCGTTTTTTTGCAGAAACTCAGCAATCTCCCGCGTTTTCCTGCGGTTGCGGACATATACAATCCCTGTTCCCTGAACCTTTCTGAAGATTATAAGCAAACGCTCGTGCTTGTTCTCTTCCTTCGCCACTACATAAGCCAGGTTACGCCGTTCAAAGCTTTTCTCAAACAGGTTATTCTTCCTGAATTCAAGTTTGCGCTGAATATCCTGCACCACCGTTCTGGTGGCTGTGGCAGTGAGGGCAATCACCGGAATGCCCGGCAACAGCCTGCGAACTTCAGCTATACGCAGATACGGGGGCCTGAAATCATAGCCCCACTGCGAAATACAGTGTGCTTCATCCACCGCAATCAGGCCGATCTTCATACCCGGGATCATCTCCAGAAACCAATCTGAGAGCAATCGCTCCGGAGAAAGATACAAGAACTTAGTCTGACCATAATGAATATGACTGATGGAAATCTCTATTTCCCTCCTGCTCATTCCCGAAAAGATCGCTTCAGCGGGAATTCCGCGCTTTCGCAGATTCTCCACCTGATCCTTCATTAGGGCTATCAGCGGAGTAATAACCAGCGTTAATCCTTCGATTGCCATGCCCGGAACCTGAAAACACACTGATTTTCCGCCACCAGTTGGGAGCAGCGCCAGGGTATCATTGCCTGCCAGTACCGAACGGATAATCTCTTCCTGTACCGGCCTGAAGGAGGAATATCCCCAGTATTTCAGTAATATCTGATGAATATTCATTGAGCCGGCCATAGTTTCCTCTGTAGAACAGTTCAAAGATACTAAATATCGGAGCCTTTTCAAGACAGAGCCGGCTCCTCCCCTTTCTGACCCGTTCTCTGAATCCCCGGTTTGAAGCATGGGCAATGCAGATCTGCCTTTTATCGATTCAGGGTTCAGACAGCTTAAGTAAATCACATTAAAGCGAACTTAATAACCTGAAGATGCCTTTTCTGGTATTAAAAACCGGTCTGGTTTAAACAGACCATACTGCAAACCCGACTGTCAGTGGTTTCCCTGAGTCAAAAAAAAAGGGCAGAGCAGGCATGAATTGGAATATATCCTGTAGGTTTGCAGAAAAAATAACCATGGGAAAACCGGTCTTTATCACGGGATATATGGGAAGTGGCAAATCAACGACCGGCAGAAAGCTGGCGCGTTCCATCGGCTATTTTCACTTTGACCTGGATGAAGAAATTGAAAAACTCCTGGGAAAAACCATTGCAGCCATTTTTGCTGAAAACGGGGAAGATGCCTTCCGTAACTTCGAGCATTCAGCATTGGTATCGCTGACCCACCGAAAAAATGTGGTGATTTCCACGGGAGGTGGAACCCCCTGTTTCTTCGACAACATGAAACTGATGAATGAAAGCGGCATAACTGTATATCTGAAAATGAGCCCTGAATCGCTGGCTAAACGCCTGCTTTCAGCCCGGGTAAAACGCCCGCTTGTCGAAAACATAGCTCCTGAAGATCTGCCTGCATTTATCAGGTCGCACCTTAAGCGCAGGGAAGACTTTTACAATCAGGCCCTGATCACGGTAAAAGGCGAAAACCTTGATTTTGAAAAATTACTTGCCGCCGTTAAAGAGGCACTTTAACTTCCCGCAGGCAACCGCGCCGGTTACTTCAGCTCAAGCCGGCACACATTCTCAACATGGTGGGTGTGAGGGAACATATCAACCGGCTGCACTGCTGTAATTGAATACTTCTCAGCAAGAATGGCAAGATCACGTGCCTGAGTTGCAGGATTGCAGCTTACATAAACAATGCGTGATGGCTCCGCTTCAAGCATCCGCTTCACAACTTTCTCATGCATACCGGCCCGCGGAGGATCGGTAATTATTACATCCGGTTTACCGGTTGTTTCAATAAATTCAGGGGTGAGTACTTTAACCATATCCCCTGAGAGGAAGCTGGTGTTAAGGATTCCGTTGATCCGTGAGTTGACTTCAGCATCCCTTACAGCCGCCTCAACATACTCTATGCCGATGACCTGCCGTGCTTGCCTGGCGACAAAGTTGGCGATGGTTCCGGTGCCTGTATAAAGATCGTACACCAGCTCATCACCCTTCAGGCCTGCAAAGCTGCGGGCAACATCATACAAGCGGATGGCCTGTGTCGAATTGGTCTGAAAGAAGGACAACGGGCCGATCCTGAATGACAAGTCCTCCATTTTCTCTGTCATGAAGGCCTTACCGGAATAAAGCACTGGCTCCAGATCGCCGATGGTGTCGTTGTGCTTCTGGTTGATCACATAATAAAGTGAGCTGATTTGCTGAAACCCGTTTTTCAGAAAGAGCATCACTTTTTCTATGATCTCAGCATCATCGGTACTAAAAACCATAATGACCATCAGATCACCGGTGTTTGAGTTTCGTACAATCAGGTTGCGCAGGTCCCCTTCAAACTTCCGGATATCATAAAACGAAAGATGGTTCTCAAGTGCGAACTTTTTCATGGCAAGCCGGATGGCATTGGTTGGTTCCGGCTGAAGGTGGCATTGTTCAATATCCAGAATCTTATCAAACATGCCCGGAATGTGAAATCCCAGGGCATTCATATCAGGGCTGCCGTTTTCAGGGTTCATCTCAGCCTGTGTAAGCCAGCGGTGGGGCGAAAAGGTGTATTCAAGCTTATTCCGGTAATGTTCGGTAGACACCGAGGCTATGATGGGTCTTATTTCGGGATACTCAAGGTGCCCGATACGGCTGAAGCTGTCGGAAACCTGTTTTTGTTTAAACCTGAGTTGCTCTGTGTACGAAAGGTTCTGCCAACGGCAACCGCCGCATAACCCGAAATGGGCACAAACCGGCTCCACACGCAGAGGAGAATACCGGTGAAACCTGATTGCCCTGCCTTCGAAAAACCGTCTCTTCCGGGAAACTATCCGGATATCACAGACATCTCCCGGCACCACAAAAGGTACAAAAATTACCATATCATTGTAACGGGCAATGGCATTGCCTTCAGCACCCGCATCGAGGATTTCAATGTTTTCAAGCACCAGCGGACCTTCGTTGTGTTTCCTTCCCATAGTTGAGTTTTGTGCGGCAAAAGTACAACTTTACGGGCGAACTGCGTGCAAAACAGAGCAGGCTGCCGGTGTCCCGGCAGCCTGCTCACAAATATCAATGAACTCTGTTACTTTACAGTATAGGTCATTGTAGCAAGATTTACCCTGATGGTGTAGGTACCTTCACCTGCAGGACATGGAATTGCAGGAGGATCGGGAACAGACTCTGTCGGACGGAAGGCAAGATTTCCGCCTTCACCGGTTCCGGCTGCATCGGTTCCGTATTGTGGAGCCCACTGACCGAGGGTTTCGATAAACTTGAAGAATTTACCGGTTCCGCCGAGGGTTGTGGTAATTTCAAAAATACCAGGTCCGACTTTGGTCATTGGTAATGCTGCGGTGTTATCCCATCCCGGGGTGGTTCCATCGCCCAGCAGATAGAGGGTCTCCGAAGCCTTGGTGATGGTATAGGTAAGCGCAGCAGTATCCGCTACAACACGGTATTCACCGGCGAGTTCCGGTGCCGGGATGGCAGCAGGATCCGGTTCAGATTCAGTCGGGCGGTATGACAGCGGTCCGCTTTCACTGGTTCCGGTGGCATCGGTACCCCACTGCGGAGCCCACTGACCACGAACCGAAATGAACTTAACAAATTTACCGGCACCTGCCAGGTTTGCAACAATACCGAACTGTGAACCACCCAGGTGGGTCATTTCCAGTGCATTTACATTGTTCCAACCCGGATCGGTGGCATCGCCCAGCATATAGATCGGTTTTACAACAATGATGTCAGCATACGGGGTAATCGTAAGCTTTGTTGTTGCAGAGATAACATCCTCGTACACAGAGGTAGGAACAATGGTAGCCAAAACCCTGAAAACCAGGTTGTGTGCAACACCGGTTTCCAGTTCCATGAGACCGACCAGCTTGGCATTCATCTGACCAACAGTCAGGCTGAAAGAAGTAGCTTCTCCGGAAGCAAGGGTAACCGGACTGGCAAAATTATCGGCTTCGGTATCCATCTGCAAGGTATAGCTGATGGCACCCAGCTTTTCAGAGTTCATGTATTCCCAGTTTCTGGCTGCATAGACATCATAGTCTACTGCTGACCAGGTGAAATTGGCAAATACAGTCTCAGCAGCTTCGTTCTCAAGAACGTAGGCTGTGTTATTTGCCGGAGAGGCCATCACCGGAACAGCACTTTTCGACATGTCAAGCACCGGCTCATACCCCTCTTTTTTGCAGGAACTGAACGCTACAATTCCGGCGAGGGCGATTATAAAAAACAGTGTTTTTTTCATAGTTTATTTTTTTTAAATCTTAATAACCAGTGTTTTGTTTCAGGTTTGGATTGGCACCCAGGTCAGCTGAAGGGATCGGATAAAGATTGCGGAACGATCCGGTAGCTGTACCTTCAGGTGTACGGCCTTTCCATGGCCACAGATAATCGGCCGTGGTGAACTTGTTGTAACGGATAAGGTCGGTACGACGGTGACCTTCCCAATAAAGCTCACGGGCACGTTCATCAAGGATGAAATCGAGGGTAAGCTGACCACTGGTGATGTTACCGAAGCTATCGCCGTAAGCCCTTGTTCTGAGCTGGTTAACATAATCCAGTGCAGTTCCGGCATTGCCACCGCCACCACGGAGTACACATTCAGCGTACATCAGGTAAACATCGGCCAGACGGAACATCGGGTAGTCGGTGCAGACAAAATCAGGATGCGGACGTACTGCCGGAGATCCGTCAGCATTCACATTCTTGAACTTGGTGATGGCATAACCTTCGGTGAATTGTCCGATGTCAACAATGTCGAGTGACTGACCGTCTGTCCAGAACATGGCGCGGCTGTCGAAACTGGTACGCTCAAGGGTGTAAGTATAGTCGGGTGTTCCGAGCTTCATGGTAATTACATAGGTACCAGCTTCAGGAACCGGGATGTTGGCTCCGCCGGCTTCCAGAATACCGTTTGGACCATCGTCACCATAATTGATATCCCATCCGTCGTTGGCGCGGAACTTAATGGTAGCTGCCGTAAGGTCAAGCATGGCTGACCACATTTTGGTTTCAGGGTCGTAGGTCATATTCTGATCCGTATCCCATCCGCCTGCGGTACCGTCACCAATCACGCCCCATTCGGTTTTCACCATGGTGTAGGTCAAGTCATTGAGGTTCACATTCAGCTTGTAGTATCCTGTTTCGGCCGGGGCGATGTTTGCTCCGCCTGCTTCCAGGGTGCCATCCATGCCATCATCACCATAATTTACATCCCATGACGGGCCATCGGTGAATTTGAACTGTTTTCCGGCTTCAACCCAGATGTAACCTTCGTAGGTACCGTCGCTGTTCACTGAAGCAAGCTGGGTAGAGTTTGCAGGATCCCAGGTAGGCTCCTGATAATCACCCGGAACATAGATAACCGGATAATCAGCTTTGTGTTTGCGTGGTTTGGGTGAAGAATACAAACCGGCACTGGTTACATTCGGATAGAATTTCTGAACCAGGGCTTTGGTGGTGCGGATACCGCCCCAACCTCCACCAACGCCGAAATCTGCAGCCGGCATGGTTCCACCGATTGCTGCATGGATCAGGTAAACCATACCCCCGTATGAACGGGTGTATTCACCGTCATAATTGATGGAGAAAATGATCTCCTGGCTGGTATTGTTATCGGCCATGAAGTTATTCTGATAAGCAGGTGCCAGCTGATAACCGGCATTGATTACTTTCTCACAATAGGCAAGACATTCAGCATTTTTATCCTGTCCGATGTAAACCGGGGCATTCTGGTAAAGTTTTGCCAGCAGGGTCCAGGCAGCAGCCTGATCGGCACGGCCATACTCAAAACGCGGGGCACCCAGCTTGTCTTCAATGGCTTTCAGTTCGCTTTCGATGTAGGCGAAGAGCTCTGAAGGATTCGTCTGCCTGGGGAAGAATGCACCAGGAAGGTCGTCTTCAGTTACAAAAGGAGGATTGCCAAACAGATCGAGGGCATGCCAGTAGGCCAGTGCCCTGATAAAGCGTGCTTCGGCATTGTATTTCTGGATATCGGCATCTGCATTACCATTGGTTACCCTGATGTATTCATTGGAGAGGGCAATGGTAAAGAAAATCCGCGAATAAACAGCCTGAATAAACACGTCGTTGGGTGACCAGGTCTGCCAGTGGAAATCTTTGATGGTGGCATCGTTCCAGGCAATCACAGCCTCGTCGGTTGAGAGTTCCTGGGCATTCCAGTACTGACGCAGGTAGTTGGAGAATCCTTCGTCAATGCCAGCGATGTCGGGCATTCCTGAAGGGCCCTGCTGACCGCTCACTGCAAAGGAAGCATACAGCTTGGCGAGTGCCTGAATGTATGCCTCCGGAGAATCATACACTGTAGCAGAAGTGGAAGCATTTTTATCCAGTGGGGTGACATCCAGGTCCTTGATACAGGATGCCGTAATGACTGCCAGCAATAAAGCAGCCATCGATATTTTAAGGTACTTTTTCATAGCTGGTTCGGTTTAGAAGTTTAAGTTAACACCAAGAACAAAGGTTCTGGCACGGGGATAAAAGTTGTTGTCGATTCCACCATCAACTTCAGGATCCTGACCACTGTATTTCGATACGACAAAGGCATTCTGAACGGTGAAGGTGAAGCGGGCATCCAGCTTGTCGTTCATCAGCTCATTGAAGCTGTAACCGACACTAATGTTATCCAGGCGGAAGAAGGAGGCATTCTCCACATAATAATCTGACCAGTACTGCGGTGTGTTGAATTTGGTGTCGTTCACCATGGTGGGCAGGTTGTTGAAAAATCCTGACTGGTTGTACAAACTGTTGTAATTGGCCCTTTCAGCAGCTATGTTGTTGTAGACATAATTACCCAGATTAACCCTGGCTGAGAAGGAGGCATCGAAGTTTTTGTACTGCAGGCTCGATGACAATCCCATGGAGAAGTCCGGGGCCGGTTTGTTGTATTGGTACTTGTTTTTGTCGTTACCGGCTACATTTCCACCTTCCCCTGAGCGGTCAACATACAAGCCTTCGATCGGCATGCCATTGACATCATACACTTGTTGGAGTACATAGAATGAAAATGAAGGGAATCCGACATCGTGGTTCTGAATGGTATTACCCACACCACCGCCAATACCTCCTACAGGGATTCCAGGTGCATCTGGATCGTCGTTGAGGGTAATCTTGGTGATCTCGTTCTTGTTGTAAGAAACATTATAACCAATGGTCCAAAGCACATCCTTGGTAATCACCGGTTTTACATTGATCATAAACTCAACACCACGATTCTCAAGACTACCAACATTGGTGGTCAGGTAATTAGAGAAGTTAGTTCCAACAGCAATTGGAATATAACCAATAAGGTCTTCCGTTTCCCTCATATAAAAATCAAGGGCGCCGGTTACCCTGTTGTCATAGAACCCGTAATCGAGTCCGATGTTGTAGGTGGTGGTGGTTTCCCATTTCAGGTTGGCATCATAAGCATTCGGACGCAGAGTAGGATAAAATGTATTGCCAAACTGATACGAAGCAGTGGGCTCACTAAGCTGATAAATAGCAAGATATGGATAATAGTTATCAGAGATATCCTGCTGACCCGTTATACCATAACCCAGGCGAAGTTTCAGGTCGGACAGGTTGTCGGCTTTCTTGGCAAAGGCTTCTTCGTTGATTTTCCAGGCTAAGGCAAACGCAGGGAACAAACCCCAGCGGTTTTCTTCCGAGAAACGGGAAGAACCGTCATCGCGAAGGGTAAAGGTAAACAGGTATTTGTTGTTGAGGGTATAGTTCAACCTTCCGAAGAAAGAAACCAGGAAGTTCTCATTGATATACTCTGAACTGTCCTGAACAACATCACCGGCGCCGTTGCGTGAGAAGTTGGTTCCTTCTCTCTGGAAGTGCTGCCAGGAGTATCCTGCGGTCAGATCAAACTTACTGAGCATGGAGGGAACCTCCTTCACGTAATTCAGGTAGAAATCCAACAATTCCATGCTCTTGTCCTGAGTATAGTCAATTTTCTGTCCGATCCCTTGTCTGAAGGTCCAGGCAGCTTCGTTGGGTGCATTGTTGAAACCTTCGCTGCTCGATTTGTCGAAACCAACATTCAGGTTAGCACGGAGTTCAGGCAGGAAATGGAATTTATAGTCAAACTGGGCATTTCCCAGGTAACGGTTCACGGTTGAGTTGTTGTCAGTCTGCTCAATCAGGGCAACGGGGTTGCTCACGCCGATAGGATTAGGATATCCGTTGGGGTTCATCGATCCGTCCTCGAGGGTATCGGCGAGGTTCACCCAGGTGTGGTAACCACCGAAGCGGGTATTGCCGTTGTTGATGGGCTGGGTAGGATCGTATGCCATGGCTGATCCGACAGCACCCTGGTTACCAAAACCATACTTGGCCTGGCTGCCTTTGAAATTGATGTCTACTTTCAGGTGGTCCTTGAAAAGAACAGGATTCAGGGCAATGGCGCCCGATAACCTGCTCATGTCGGTTTTCTTCAGGATACCATCCTGGCTGGTGTAACCAACAGATGCCCTGTACGGGAGTTTTTTTACTGTTCCCAGCAAACTGAGGGTATGGTCATGGGTAAAGGCTGAACGGTAAATCTCCTTCTGCCAGTCGGTATTCTCAGTTCCCATCCTGTTTATGGCAGTGGGGTTCAGGCCGGAGAATCCCTTGCTGTACAAATCATTTACCAGTGTCCTGAACTCGTCACCCGAAAACACTTCAATGGTTGAAGGAATGGTGCTCATTGAGTAATTGCCGCTGTAGTTGACCGACAATTTCTTACCCCCGGCTGAAGTACCTTTTTTGGTGGTGATCATAATAACCCCGTTGGAAGCCCTTGACCCGTAGATGGCAGTTGCAGAAGCATCTTTCAGTACGGTAAAGGATTCGATGTCGTTGGGATTGATCATGGCCAGCGGGTTGGCTGTTCCGGAGATACCAGTGTTGTCTATAGGAATACCATCAATCACAATCAACGGGTCGTTGCTGGCCCTCAGTGATGAACCTCCCCTGATGCGGATGGTAGCACCGGCTCCCGGAGCACCACCGTTTGAGGTTATGACCACACCGGTAGATTTACCTACGAGCAGTTCCTGCGGTGAGGTAATGGCGCCTTTGTTGAAGTCTTTCGACGAAACAACGGCTACAGACCCGGTCGCATCGCTTTTCTTTACGGTACCATACCCGATTACTACGGCTTCTTCAAGCGTTGTAACCGAAGGAACCATCACAACATTGACGGACGTCTGATCACCTACAACAACTTCCTGTGTATTGTAACCGATAAACGAAAACACCAGGGTTGCACCTTTTGAAACAGTCAGCGAGAAATTACCGCCGATGTCGGAGATGGTACCTGTGGTTGTGCCTTTAACTGCAATGGAAACCCCGGGAAGGGTTGATCCGTCAGTGGCATCCGTAACTTTCCCGGTAATCTTCACACCCTGGGCAAAGACCTGTGATGCAAATGCTACACCGAAGAATAGCAACAGAACTTTCAGCAATTTAATATGCTTCTTCATAATTCTGGTTTTGGTTGGTGGTTTAATTAAACTATGATGAATTGAACTTGAATTTTTAAGGGTTGATTCAGGTATGTACCTGAAAACATGACAAAAAGTTAAAAAAAAGGGCCGTCCCGATTGCCCGAAGGATTAAAACTGGTCATCAGTAATGTGTTTTGAAAAGGCCATTAAATATAATGATTAACAGTGAACTTCTTTAAATAATCTGCAAATATTGACGGGTAGAAAAAATAAAACAACCTGCGGAACAAATTCCTTTGGTTCAGCTTTCTTTTCAAAAGAAATGATTAACGAAAAAATCCTGAGCATATAGCTTGACAAAGCTTCCTTACAAGCTACAATGTTAAGAAATTATAAAACATGAAACCACTGATTTTCCAACGATTTCACAGCAATTTGTAAAAAAAGTCAACGCAAACGATTGCGGAAACGATTGCATCTGAATCATGCGTGATGAAATTCTTAACTTTTTTTTAATCCTGGTTATGCTTTTTTCTAAAAAACGTTATTCAGCATAAACTCTCTGCCTTGCATATTATTTTGCCTATCTTTATCCAAAAAAAGAAAAGGTCTTATATAGAGACGATATGAAGTCTAATTTAATTTCAATCAACGACATTGCCCGTGCATTGGGAATTTCACCTTCTACTGTTTCCAGGGCGCTGAAGGATCATCCTGACATCAGCACCGAAACGAAAAAAGTGGTAAAAGAATATGCCGAACAGGTCAATTACCGACCCAATGCACTTGCCCTCAGTCTGAAACGCCAGAGGTCAAACACCTTAGGCCTGATCATTCCTGAAATTGCACACCATTTCTTCTCTTCGGTCATCAGCGGAATCGAAGAAATCGCCTACGCAAAAGGTTACCGTTTGATTATCTGCCAGTCGAACGAAGATTATCAGCGTGAAGTGATGAACACACAGGTTTTGCTCGACAACAGGGTTGACGGTATTTTCATCTCCATCAGCAAAACCACCACCGACCACGGGCATTTCAAAGATTTGATCGACAGTGGTATACCCATCGTATTCTTTGACAGGGTCAGTGAGGAGGTGGAAACCGACCGGGTAGTTACTGCCGATTTTGAAGGGGCACTGATGGCAACCAGCCATCTGTTGGAAAGGGGTTGCCGCCGTATTCTGCATCTGGCTTCGCCCCAACACCTGCTGATCGGCAGGCTCAGGCTGGAAGGATACCGGAAAGCATTAAGCAATTACGGCCTTGATCCCGGCCAGGGAATCATCCTGGAATGCGATACCCGGAATGAAGTATTTGAACTCAAAGATAAAATTCTGGCACTGGCTCCTGAAATTGACGGAATCTTTGCCGTGAATGACTTTACGGCTATTGCTGCTATGCAGTTGTTGCAGCAGCAGGGCTACAAGATACCCGGGCAGATTGCTGTTGCCGGGTTCGGCAACGATCCGATTGCGGGCATTGCCTCCCCTCCGCTTACTACGATTGAGCAACAGGGTTCTGAAATGGGGCGTCAGGCCGTTGATATCCTGATCCGTCGTATTGAAAATCCTTCCACTTTTATTGACTTCCAGACCAGGGTTATTCCGGTTACCCTTGAACAAAGAGCCTCGGGTTAGCCAGTCCGGGAATGATTGCTTCATCATGGCTCACGCAGGGGGTGTCTACAACTGTCGTGACCTCCCTGCAATAAGATACTTTATCAGTTAGTACTGAAGATTACAAACAATCATACATATGAAAAGAAATATCTTTATCGCCCTGCTCTGGGCCTCACTGTTGGCAGTTTCGTGCACCGGTACCAGCAAGCCAAAGACCGGTGGCCCTCCCGAATGGTCAAAAAACGTGATCTGGTATCAGATTTTCGTTGAAAGGTTCAACAACGGAGACACCACGAACGACCCTGACCGCCAGACCATTTCCACACCCACTGCTTCTTTCCCCGTTCCTAATGACTGGAAGATAACTCCCTGGACGTCTGACTGGTACACTCAGGAAGACTGGGCTGCCAGCACAGGTCGCGGCCTCAGGGAAACCATGCAGCACCGGAGGTATGGCGGAGATTTGCAGGGAATATTTAACAAGCTCGACTACCTGGTTGAACTGGGAATCACCGCAATTTACCTGAATCCGGTCAATGATGCACCATCGCTGCATAAATACGATGCAAGGAACTACCATCACATCGATGTCAACTTCGGTCCCGATCCTGAAGGTGACATGCAGATTATTGCCAGCGAAAACCCGGCTGATCCGGCAACATGGAAATGGACCTCCGCGGATCTGATGTTCCTGAAACTGGTGGAAGAGCTGCATAGCCGGAACATCAAGGTGATTGTTGATTATTCGTGGAACCATACCGGTGTTTTGTTCTGGGCCTGGCAGGACCTGATAAAAAATCAGGAAAAATCGCCCTATAAAGACTGGTACGAAGTACTGAGTTTTGACAATCCGGCGACTCCCGCGAATGAGTTCACCTACAAGGGGTGGCTCAACATCATGAGCCTGCCTGAATTAAAGAAAACCGGGGTAACCGTTGAACGGGTCTCCGGCCATCCTTACGAAGGCAACATCAACGACGGTGCTAAACAACACATTTTTGATGTGACCAAACGCTGGCTGGCGCCGGATGGCGATGTGTCCAAAGGGATTGACGGGTACAGGCTTGATGTCGCTGATCAGATTCCCATGGGCTTCTGGCGTGACTACCGGAAACTGGTGAAGTCGGTCAATCCTGAAGCTTACCTTGTGGGAGAAATCTGGTGGGAGAAATGGCCCGACGATTTCATGAACCCCGTTCCATATACCAACAATGAGGTATTCGATGCCGTTATGTTCTATCAGGCATACAGGCCTGCCCGCGGATTTTTTGCAAAAGCAGAGCCCAAAGCCGATGCCCGGCAGTTTGCCGACGAACTGCTGAAGGAATGGAACCGCCTCGAAGAGCCTTTCAGGTATTCGATGATGAATGTAAGTGCTACCCACGACAGCCCTCGTCTTTTATCGTGCTTTGCCAACAAGGGCAAATACAAGTATCATGCTTCCCCTCATGAAGACACTGCCTACATCAGCGGAAAACCCGATGCCTTAGTTTATGAACAGGTAAAGCTGTACCTGGCACATCAGTTTACGAGCATTGGCAGCCCTCACATTTGGAATGGTGATGAATTCGGCATGTGGGGCGGCGATGACCCTGATGAACGTAAACCGCTCTGGTGGGAAGAACTGAAAATTGAGCCCGAAAACCGCAACAACCTGAAGCCCGGACCAAAAATACCGGAAGAAACCGGATTTAACCGCCCGCTTTTCGAATACTACAAAAAACTCACCGGGATAAGAAGGAATAACCCGGTTCTGGCAAATGGGAAAATTGAATTCATCAGGGCCGAAAAGGAAATTCTGATCTACAAGCGTTATAACAATGACGGAACCATCTATGTGATGTTCAACACAGGGAATACCCCCGAAGAGGTTACACTGCCCGGTTCAGGCAAATACATTGATCTGCTGACAAAAGAAGAATCCGGTTCCGGGAAAATCGCCCTTCCGGGCATGCATGCAAAAATTCTGAAAGAGTTGTGATTTGGCGAAAATCTGCATTTCTGATGTAAAAAAAGGGTCGGGAACGACCCTTTTTCAGTACAAAAACATGGTTATAAAAGCCGAAAAAACCTGCAGTTATTCATCAGATGGGTACGCTGGATAACTTTTCCCGGGCAGTTATTCATTTCCCAAGCAAAGCCTTTTTTTTGTTCCGATATTTGTCATGTAGTTATCATTTTATAATTGCATTCGAATAGCCGAGGGCATCCCGGCCCCTCGGATAGGAACCATCCCTCCTTCTAGATGTCGTTAGAGAAAGACCTGCTTATCCCGGCGGGTCTTTTTTTTTACAAAAAAAAAGGCGGCACTCATCGTACCGCCTGTCAGTTCTATAAGTCAATCTATTTTTTCTTATTCGGAAGTTCCAGTCCGTAACCATGCTTTTTATCAACTGCTTTCAGGATAAATCCCAGGAAGAAAGCAAGCACGCCAAACCCCGCGAAGATGAGCTCGGGAACAGTGTAATTGTATTTAGCGCCTTCAACTCCAGCGGCAATCTGTTCAGAGACTCCGGGATTAGATGCAGACAAAGCCCATCCGATAAGGATAGGAACGGCCAGAAGGCCGATATTCTGAATCCAGAAGATGGCGCCGTAGGCTGATCCAAGGTACCTGTCTTCAACAATTTTGGGAAGTGATGGCCACATGGAAGCCGGAACCAATGAGAAAGCTGTTCCGAGAATTACAATGGTAAGAATGGCAGTGACAACGCCAAACGATTCTGCCGGAACCAGGGCAAAAATCAGGTGAGAAACGGTGAGCAGCACGGCACCGAAGATCATCATGGTAGCACCTTTACCTCTAATATCAAGAAAATATCCGATGAAAGGAGTAAGAACCATGGCTCCGATGGGGAAATAGGAGAAATATGCTGCGGCTGTTTTTACATCAACATCGAGTTTGGAGGCCAGCATATCGGTGGCAAATTTCTGGAAAGGGAAAATGGCTGAATAAAACAACACGCAAAGTCCGGCAATGGCAAGAAATCCCGGATTGGTAAAAATCTTTTTAATATCGCTGAGTTTGAACTCCTCCTCAGGATCAGAAGAAGTTGCGGTAACGCCCATCTGCTTGTCAAGTTTCGCATCCATGAACGTATAAATGAGGAATGTAAGGAAACCGATAACCAGGAAACTGAGTCCCATGAAGACCGAATTTGAAGGACCGCCATTTTCAGCAAAAATCGGGGTTAACCTGAACACAGCAAAAACGCCCAAACGGGCAACGGCCATCTCCAGGCCCATCGCCAGTGCCATTTCTTTACCCTTAAACCATTTTACAATCGTTTTCGACACGGTAATTCCGGCCATTTCAACACCAACACCAAAGATGGCAAAGCCAAAGAATGCCAGCTTGGCTGAAGCAGGAACCCAGGTAATGAATGAGCCCAGCGACGTTGCCAAACCTGAAGTCTGAAATCCCGGAGTCAACGCATAATACTTCAGAAAAGCACCGATAACCATTGTAAGACCCGCAGTAATCAAGGTGAACCTGATCCCCATTTTATCGAGGATGATACCGGAAAAAATCAGGAAAAACGCGAATACATTCAGGAAAAACTCAGAACCACCAAGCATACCGAATACTTCCGGTGTCCATTTGTAGTCAGTCTCAAGCATGGTTTGCAGTGGTGCCACCACATCCACAAAGAAATAAGCAAAAAACATTGTTGAGGAAATCAGAAACAATGCAATCCACCTCGCGGTTTTTGACTCATTCAGAAGAGCCGCTGTTTTTTCTTTCATAAATTTCTTGTTAAAGTTAAATGATTTTCTGACGGTTGAGAATCAGGTGAAAGTTTCGGGGTGCTGTAACCGGTAGCTCCGGAAATGGCAGCCCAAATGTACATTATTTTTCCAACGATGTAATTGAACAGGTTTATTTTCCGGAAGGTCAGGCATCGCCACGGATTCAAAGGCTTAACAATAATATAATGTCTCCGGGGCAGGCATTTTTTTTACTTTTGCATTTTGGAAAATCCTCCAACCGATGACCAACCATTCTTTACAATCATGAAAAAACCGATTCTTGTATTATTTATTGCCTTCGCAATACTGACCAATGTTAAAGCAGATAACAATCCTGCAGACAGACACAAACCAGGGAAAAACCAGCCGAAGAATGTTATTCTCCTGATCGGTGACGGCATGGGGTTGTCACACATGTATGCTGCTTACACGGTAGCCAAAGACAACATCCGCATGGTTCAGTGTCCGAACATTGCCCTCGTAACTACATTTTCCGACAGCAACTATATTACGGATTCTGCGGCTGCCGGTACTGCCATTGCTACCGGAACCAAAACCACCAATGGAATGATCGGAATGAAACCCGACAAAACACCGGTAAAAAGTGTGCTGAAATATGCTGAAGATAAAGGCCTCGCAACCGGGCTGGTAGCGACCTCCTCCATCACCCATGCCACACCGGCCTCCTTCATTGCCAACGTTGAAAGCCGCAAAATGCTGGAAGAAATCGCCCGGCAGTTTCTTGAAACCGATATCGATGTTTTTATTGGTGGCGGATATGACAACTTCACATCCAGAAAAGATAAGCTGAATCTGGTTGACAGTCTGCTGGTTAGAGATTATACCGTTGTCCGATCAATTCCGGAAATGATGGAAGTGAACGACGGGAAACTTGCTGCGCTGCTTTATCCTGAGCATGCACCCAAAATTTCTGAAGGGCGGGGTGATATGCTGAGCCTGGCTACCTCAAAAGCCATTGAACTGCTCAGCAAAAATAAAAAAGGATTCTTCCTGATGGTAGAAGGGTCACAGATAGACTGGGGTGGCCATGATAACAACCTGGACTATATCATCAGCGAAACACTCGATTTTGATAAAGCCTGCGCCGTTGCCCTCGACTTTGCTGCCCGCGATGGTGAAACACTTGTGATCATAACTGCCGACCATGAAACCGGCGGATTGAGCATCCCGGGAGGCGATCTGAAAGCCGGCAAACCCGAAGGAAAATTCTCAACCGGCGACCACTCCGCAATACCGGTTCCACTTTATTCAGATGGCCCGGGCTCAGATCAATTTCACGGCTTTATCGACAACACCGATATTTTCAGGACCATGGTCAATCTGCTCAGACTGGGTGGTGAGAACGAATAACTCTGATATAAAATCTTTTGAAATGATCATAGTAACAGGTGCTGCAGGCTTTATCGGGAGTTGCCTCATAACGGGCCTTATCGAAAAGGGATATTCCCGGATAATTGCTGTGGATGACTTCTCCAGAGCAGAAAAAAAAGGAAACCTCGAAAACAAAGCCATAGAGGAGAAAATCGACCGCAACGAATTTCATGAATGGCTCGACAGAAACGGGCATAAAGTTGAATTCATCTTCCATATCGGCGCCCGAACAGATACCACTGAGTTCGACACAAATATCTTTGAGAAACTGAATACCGGTTATTCAAAAAAAGTGTGGGATCTGGCCACCCTTTTCAACATTCCGCTGCTTTATGCCTCATCAGCTGCAACCTACGGATCAGGCGAACACGGATATACTGACGATCATGACATTGTAAGTAAACTGAAACCACTGAACCCTTACGGCGATTCTAAAAATGATTTCGACAAATGGGTGCTGAAGCAAAACGCCACTCCGCCATTCTGGGCCGGGATGAAGTTTTTCAATGTTTATGGCCCCAATGAATACCACAAATCGAGAATGGCATCGGTAATTTTCCATTCATACAATCAGATCATCAACAGTGGTAAAGTACGGCTCTTCAGATCGCACCGGCCTGACTTCGGCGACGGGCAGCAGTTGCGCGATTTCGTCTATGTTAAGGATGTGGTCGCAGTTCTTATATTTATGATGGAAAACCAACCGGAACCGGGCTTATACAACCTTGGCACCGGAAAAGCCCGCACCTTCTACGATCTTGCCACAGCCACCTTCAGAGCCGCCGGAGTTGAGCCTGACATCGAGTTCATCGACACCCCGGCCGATATCCGTGATAAATATCAGTACTTTACCGAAG
The DNA here is from genome assembly GCA_016788045.1 of Bacteroidales bacterium. Taxonomy (GTDB): domain Bacteria; phylum Bacteroidota; class Bacteroidia; order Bacteroidales; family Lentimicrobiaceae; genus Lentimicrobium. The sequence goes on along the minus strand of JAEUTG010000017.1, from coordinate 22,233 downwards.
CTGAAATGACCAAACTCCGCAAGGCGGGATATACAGCAGAATTCACTACCCTCGAAAACGGAGTAAAAGACTATGTACAAAACTACCTGATGGATAAAAAGTACTTCTGATCAGGCTTGCATAAAACTACTGTATTTAAACCAAAAGGAGCTGATCAGTCAAGCTCCTTTTTCAGTTCTAGTAAAAAGCTTCTGATCTGTTGCAGACGGTTTACGACTTCCGCGTGGTTTGAAGTTTCAGAGGGATTTGACCTCAGTTTTTCACGGGCTCCCTGTAAGGTAAATCCCCGTTCTTTAACCAGGTGATAAATAAGGTAAAAGTTCTTGATATCCTCTTTGGTGAAGAAGCGGTTTCCCTTTTTATTCCTGTAGGGCTTTATAATATCGAATTCTTTTTCCCAGAACCGGATCAGGGATGCATTTACCTTAAACATTTCAGCCACCTCACCGATCCTGAAATAAACCTTTTCAATTTCCTTCTTCTTGTAGGGCATGAGTGCTTAATCGAGGGTTTGTGAAGGCTGTTCTGACATTTCAATCATAATCCGGTACTCTTCGGGGGTAATGTCATTGAAGAAAAAGTTGATCGGATCCACGGGTTTGCCACCCTTCCTCACTTCATAATGAAGGTGCGGTGAGGTGGATTTCCCGGTATTGCCAACCTGCCCTATCACCTGCCCTCTCTTCACCTTCTCGCCCCTGCGCACACCCATTCTTGACAAATGGGCATAAACCGTGGAATAGCCAAATCCATGGTTGATGGTAATGCAGTTTCCGTAGCCTCCGTAAGATCTTTCCACCTGGGTGATCACGCCATCGCCGGTGGCGTAAACATCGGTACCAACCTGGGCAGTAAAGTCAATGCCTTCATGAAATTTGGTCACTTTATAGAATGGGTCTGTCCTGTAACCGAAATAAGAACCGATGCGGCGGAGGTCCTTGTTCGAAACAGGTTGTATGGCAGGAATGGCAGCTATCAGCTCTTCTTTTCTCCTGGCCAGGGCAAATACCTCATCAAATGATTTAGACTGCACATACAACTGGCTGGTTAACTGATCCAGCTTACGGGTAGTGTTTTCAATGATCTCAGAATTTTTAAATCCCTCGAGCTTCGAATACCTGTCGGCCCCGCCAAACCCCGCCTTTCTTACCGATGACGGAATAGGCTCTGATTCAAAGATCACTCGGTAGATGTTGTCGTCCCTGTCCTGAAGATCCGTTACAACCTTCTGAACCTGATCAAGCCGGTCGTTAAGAATCTTAAACTGCAGTTCATACTGATCAATCTCACGCTGCAGCATACGCTCTTTCGGAGATTCAATAAAGTTGTAGGCCAGCACGAGAATGGCCGTGGCAAAAACCAGGCTGGTGGCAGAAACGGAGAGAATGCGCACTACCTTTTGTTTAAGGGTAGTCTGCACCCGCTCAATCTTCAGGGATTTTGTATTGAAATGGTACCTTATTTTGGCCATTTGAATTACCGATGATGCTTTATTGAAAATATAATCCGGTTCTTTGCAGAACCCTTAACGGCAAAATTAACATTTTCAACTAAATTTGCAGCCCTGAAAACGTTAAAAAAACAAAAACAGCACAGCACTGAACAATATAACACAATGTATATGAACGCACAGGAAATCCGGCAGACCTTTCTCAGTTTTTTCAGTTCCAAAGAACATCAGACAGTACCCTCCGCTCCCATGGTGGTAAAGGATGATCCCACCCTTATGTTTACCAATGCCGGAATGAACCAGTTTAAGGACATTTTCCTGGGAAATTCACCGGTAAAGTTTCCCCGCATTGCCAATTCTCAGAAATGCCTCCGGGTATCAGGGAAACACAACGACCTCGAAGAAGTTGGTCACGACACTTACCACCACACCATGTTCGAAATGCTGGGCAACTGGTCGTTTGGTAACTACTTTAAAAAAGAGGCCATTGAATGGGCCTGGGAGCTGCTTACAGGAGTTTACAAGATAGACAAAGATCGTTTGTATGTAACCATTTTCGGCGGTGACGAAGGCGACAAACTGGAAGCCGATATGGAAGCTTATGGCTTCTGGAAGCAGCACATTGCAGAAGACCGCATTCTGAGAGGAAGTAAAAAGGACAACTTCTGGGAAATGGGCGACTCCGGACCTTGCGGCCCCTGCTCCGAAATTCATGTTGATATCCGGGATGATTCCGAAAGGCAAAAGATTGACGGTGCAACACTGGTGAACATGGGCGATCCCCTGGTGATAGAAATCTGGAATCTGGTATTCATGGAATTCAACCGCCTGGCAAACGGCAGTCTTCAGCCACTTCCCGCAAAACATGTGGATACCGGAATGGGGTTTGAGCGCCTGTGTATGGTTCTTCAGAAAAAACAATCAAACTACGATACCGATGTTTTTCAGCCATTGATTGCTGAAATATCCTCCATCTCTGGCATTCCTTATGGGAAATCACCGAAATCAGCTGTAGCCATGCGGGTGATCGCCGATCACCTGAGGGCCATTGCATTTGCCATCGCTGACGGACAATTGCCTTCAAACAACAAAGCCGGCTATGTCATTCGCCGCATCCTGAGAAGAGCAGTCAGGTACGGCTATACCTTTCTGAACCTGACCGAGCCCTTTATTCATAAACTGGTTCCGGTGCTCGAAAAACAAATGGGCGCTTACTTTAACGAGCTGACTGCACAGCAATCCCTGATCTCCAAAGTGATCGCTGAAGAAGAATCTTCATTCCTCAGGACACTCTCACATGGAATCAGCAAGTTCAATGCCTACATTGAAGCCAACAAAGGAAAGAAAACCATAGAAGGGTCCTTTGCTTTTGAACTTTACGATACCTACGGATTCCCGATCGACCTGACCAGCCTGATGGCCAGGGAATCTGACTGGGAAGTTGACATGCAGGGATTCAGCCAGGGGCTTGAACAACAGAAGGAAAGATCGAGAAAAGATGCCGCTGTTGAAGTGGACGACTGGATTGTTCTGTCCGACTCCGGAGAAGATAAGTTTACCGGTTATGATACCCTGGAGTCAGAAACCAGAATCACCAGATACAGAAAGGTTCTCTCAAAGGGCAAACAGCTCTACCAGATCGTATTGGCAGAAACCCCGTTCTTCGCCGAAAGTGGCGGACAGGTGGGCGATACAGGGACCCTTGAATCAGGAGGTGAATTGATTTCAATTCAGGATACGAAGAAAGAAAACAACCTCATCATTCACATCGCCGGAAGTATTCCATCCAATCCAAGCAAAATGGTTACTGCAAGAGTTTCCTCCGAAGCACGGCAGATGACTGCAAACAACCATTCGGCAACCCACCTGCTGCACCATGCCCTGCGCACGGTACTGGGGACTCATGTTGAACAGAAGGGTTCATATGTGCATCCCGATTACCTGAGGTTTGATTTTTCACACTTTCAGAAACTGAGCGAAGACGAAATTCAGGCTGTAGAACAGATCGTAAACCGTAAAATCAGGGAAAATCTTTTGCTGGATGAGAAACGCAACATGGCTATGGCAGACGCCAGGGAAATGGGTGCAATGGCTCTGTTTGGTGAAAAGTACGGCGATTCGGTAAGGGTAATCAGGTTCGGAGAATCGGTTGAACTGTGCGGCGGCACCCATGTTCATGCTACCGGACAGATCGGCTTGTTTAAGATAATTTCTGAATCAGCCATTGCAGCCGGGGTCAGACGTATCGAGGCAATTACTGCAGAAAAGGCTGAAACATTCTACAAGGATCATCTGAAAGTGATCGACAACATCAAAGAACTGGTGAAGAACCCTGTTGATCCCATCAAAGGGGTAAAGAACCTGCTGGAAGAGAACCAGAAACTGAGAAGCCGTATCGACGAGCTCAATGCCGCTATGTGCGATGATCTGGCCTCCAAACTCGCTCAGGAAACTCTTGAAACCAATGGCGTACGCCTGATTGTAGCGAAACTGGAGGTTGACCCGGCCATGCTGAAAGATCTTGCGTTTAAACTGGCGGCTGCCGCTGATAACCACCTTGTGGTATTGGTAAATGTGAATGACGGGAAACCCGGAATCACTGTTTCGGTGTCCGACAAACTGGTCAGGGAGCGTGGAATCAGTGCCGGGAATGTGGTAAAAGAGCTGGCTAAAGAAATTCAGGGTGGCGGAGGAGGCCAGCCTCATTATGCAACCGCAGGAGGTAAAAACCTTGAAGGCGTTGACCGTGCCATTGCGAAAGCAAAAGAAATGTCGTTCTGAAAAGGGGAACAGGTGGGCTCTGAAAATCAGAAACCTGGCAGGATCGGATGATTTTCAAGAGTTTCGGACATAAACTTAAACAATTTTAGATGCAGCTTGTTATAAGCCTTGATCTAAAAGATTAAACAATATGTTTTATGCCTCACAACCCATGATTCAGTATTCAATAAAGGACCTTGAGCAGCTTACCGGTATTAAAGCCCACACAATCAGGATTTGGGAAAAAAGATACCAACTGATTGAACCGGAAAGAACCTCCACCAATATCCGGTTCTATTCTGACAATGATCTGAAAAAACTGTTGAATGTTTCTACACTCAACAGGAACGGACTGAAGATTTCATCGATTGTGAACATGAACAGCGATGAAATCAATGAACGGATCCTCGAAATTTCCGAAACCAGTCATGATTCAGACAATCAGATTGAACAGTTGATTATTGCCATGATCGACCTGGATGAACAGCGTTTCGAAAGGGTGCTTTCAACCTCAGTGATTAAACTGGGGTTCGATGAAACTGTGGTCAGGGTCCTGTATCCGTTTTTTGAAAAAATCGGATTGCTTTGGCAGATCGGTACCATCTACCCGGCTCAGGAGCATTTTGTTTCCAACCTGATCAGACAGAAACTCATCATTGCCATTGATGCCCAGTCGGCCAGATTCAAGACCGAATCAAAAAGCTTCATGTTGTTTCTGCCGTCGAATGAGTGGCATGAACTGGGATTGTTGTTTTACAATTACCTTCTTAAAAAGGCTGGATTTAAAACCATATACCTCGGTCAGTCTGTTCCTTTTGATGATCTTCTGGAAGTAGCCGCAAAACATTCGGTCGATTATCTGTTAACCTCAATTACCACTCCCCTCACCCTGAAAAAATACGCAGAGTATATTCACCAGTTGTCTGACTCGTTTAAGGGAAAGACCATCTTCATCACCGGCTATCAGACGCATGAGTATAAAATTGAACTTCCTCAGAACGTAAAACATGCCGGAGACCCCACCAGTTTCCAGAAAAGCATTCAGGAACTGCTTCTGAACAATTAAATCCGGACTCATCCGGAAGGAATAAGCTCCATTTCTCTTCATTTCAAGAAACTGACTTCCTGTCACTTATGATGCTATTGTGTTAATAACCAATACATTAAATTCATTTTAATTCTTTTTAAGAAGATATTGTCACATAATAAAGTGGGATTGTCCCGTAATGGGCCGATAAAATTTCTGATTTTTATAATAGCCCATTTACATTAAACATTGATTTTGTGATGAATAGCTTTACAAGCAACCCGAACAGCACACATTTTCCCATTTCAGGACACACATTGTCCCGTATTGGGATAAACCAATGTAAACATTTTTGTTTAACCATAATAACTACATTCATTAACAACATTTAACAATTCTAAATAACTTTTTTCGAGTCTTATTTTCAATCACTTACGAATCATTGCCAATAATTATTTAAAATAATTCTGCTTTTCACGCATTTTTTTTAGTTTTCTGTTTAATCTCGCATCATATTTGTTAAACATGGTAAACCCAAATCACCTTACCATGACAGCGATAGAATTTTCCCGGAAATTAATAAGTCTTCACGACAACCTCTCCTATTTTGCCAACACCCTTACCAACGACAGGGAAGAAGCCAAGGACCTGCTTCAGGATACCTATCTGAAGGCACTGACCCATCAGGACAAGTTTGCCGACGATACCAATCTGAAGGCCTGGACTTATACCATCATGAAGAATACCTTCATCAACAACTACAGGAGAAATCAGAAAGCCAACACCATTGTTGACAATACCGAAGATCTCTATTATCTGAATATACCCCGCAAGTCGGATTTTGTTTCACCCGAATCGGAAATTTCCACCAAGGAGATCAAAGCAGGAATTGCCAGGCTCGAGCATGATCAGCGCATGCCGTTTGAAATGCACACTGCAGGCTATAAATACAAAGAAATTGCAGAAAACCTGAACCTTTCCATCGGGACGGTTAAAAGCCGGATATTTTTTACCCGGAAGAAACTGATGGAATCGCTTAAAGAGTTCCAGAGCTAAAAAAAAGGCTGTCAGAAAATGACAGCCTTTTTTTATTGAACTTCTTTACTGGTGTAAGGAACAGAAATATAGAATACCGACCCTGAACCAGGCCTCGATTCTGCCCTCATCTCTCCACCAATAAGCTCCACAAATTTCTGCGAAAGCGTCAGGCCCAGCCCGATCCCGCCGAACTTACGGGTTGAGCTGTCGTCCTCCTGCCTGAAACGCTGAAACAAAGTATCCAGTTTTTCCTGAGGAAAACCAATGCCGGTATCTTTAACATAAAACTCAACCATGGAATCGCCTTTCATTTCATAGCCGATCTCGATGCTTCCTTCGTTGGTATACTTAAGGGCATTTTCTATCAGGTTAAATAGTGTCTGCCGGAGTTTCCGGGCATCGGTGAAAATGGTAAAACCGGCATCTTTGCTGTTTTTTCTCAGCCTGATCGAGATATCATCTTTCCCTGTAAGGCTTTTTTCAAGATTAAAAAAGGTAACAAGCCCCGACAACAGCTCATTTACATGGCATGGCTCCTGCTTCATCTGTACCAGCCCTGATTCTATCTGCGCAATATCAAAGATTTCATCCATCAGGCTCAGCAGACGGGTACTGTTGTTATGAATGATATTCAGGTATTGTTTTCTTTCCTCGTCTTCCATAGGCGAATCGATCAACAGGGAGGAGAAGCCCATGATTGCATTTAAGGGGGTTCTGATTTCATGCGACATATTGGCGAGAAAAGCTGATTTCAGCCGGTCCGATTCCTCAGCTTTGTCTTTGGCATGGGCCAGCTCTTTCTGCGCGTTCAGAAACGATTTGTTCTGCTCCGAAAGCAGCGATATCATGCGGGTTTTCTGACTTACGATTCTGAGGTAATACACAACAAAGCCTACTGAACCAAGAAACAGTATCCCGAGTAAAATATAAACGGCCATAAAAAGGGGGTTTCGTAAATTAAACAACTGCTTTCCCTGCTGCCACCATAAACAGGCATCCCATTCCTGCAGGTAAAGGCAAGGAACCAGAACACAATGTCAAATTAACGCAAAAAAACGATTGCAAAGATCACCTGCCTGCTGAAAACACACAATTTGATCTGAGGAATCCCTGAGAATCAGCCTTAGTGAGGCATTGTTCTACATTCGACCTGACAGAAACGGAATCTAAGGCGTAATGGTATGAATACCAACAGGATACTGTGCAGTAATAATTTCTTTCAGCAGTGCATAATGGGCTGGCTCGGTGACAAAATCAAGATTATTGGTATCTACAATCACGATACGCATATCGGTCTGCTGCCGTATATAATCAAAATAACCACCCTGAATCTTATCGAGATATTCATGTTCAATGGTTTGCTCATAGGGTCTGCCCCGTTTTACAATGTTGGATTTGAGTCGTTCAACCGATACATAAAGGTACACGAGCAGGTCAGGGCGGGGAAGCGAAAGATTGATGATGTTGAAAAGCCTTGCATAAAGGGCATATTCATCGTCGGCCAGGGTTTTTCGGGCAAAAATCAGCGACTTATTGATAAAATAGTCAGAAATGGTCAATGGCCTGAATAAATCGGTTGCTGACAACTCATCCCGGAGTTGCTGAAAGCGGGCGGCGAGAAATGACAATTCGAGCGGGAAGGCGTATTTTGACGGGTCTTTGTAAAACTTTGGAAGGAAATCGTTGTCTTCAAACTGCTCAAGGATCAGCCTCGAATCAAATTCTTTCGACAACATCCCTGCGAGGGAGGTTTTTCCCGCGCCGATGGTACCTTCAATGGCAATGTAATTGTAATGCATAGCTACAGAATTTTCAATCCTCTTTTCCGAACAGGCTTACCATGAGTGGATCTTCACAAATATCAAGCAATTCCGCGACACTTTTCTTCAACACCGGATGGATCAGTTGCGGAGCAATTTCATGCAGCGGTACCAGGGTGAACCGCCGGTTATGTAACAATGGATGAGGAATGCTGAGCTTCGCTGAACGGATGATGCGGTCACCAAAAAAAAGAATATCGATATCAATGAGTCGTGCTTCATTGCGGATTCCTGATCTGGTGCGTCCGATCCTTTGCTCAATGTCAAGGATACATCCGAGCAATAACAAAGGTTCGGTATCTGAATCGAGGCAGACAACCTGATTCAGAAACCTGCCCTGATCAGCATTTCCCCATGGCTCGGTTTCGTAGAGTGCCGACACCTCCGAGAGCGGGCCGATCTCTGCTGATATCTGCCGGCGCGCCTCTTCCAGATATCCGCTACGGTCGCCCAGATTACTCCCCAACAACAGGTACAATTTCTCCATCAGGTAAAAAAAGCAAATGTAAACAGCTTTATTAAATACAGAATTCAAATCAGTCAATTTATCCGCACATTTTATCCACCGCAAGATCATTTTTTGTAACTTTTCAATATCCTTCCCGTCAAAAGCTGGTGAATGGTTGAGTCCCGAATAAAAATGCCTGCCTGAAATGAATTTCATTTGCAAAAACCTATCTTTGAATCCACGAAAACGTAAAAAAGAAAAAAAATGAAACAGTTCTTCAAGTTCATGTTTGCATCCATGGCAGGTTACCTGCTTGTGGTTATCATCTTCTTTCTCATCGCGATGGCCATCATAGCCTCTGCGGTATCGCTTACACAGAAAGAAGAGGTTTCTATCAACAAAGGAACGGTCCTTCAGCTTAAGTTTGATGAAGCAGTTCCCGAGCGGAGTCCGGCAGGACCGATCGCATTCAGTCAGTCTTCGTTTTTTTCAAAAACAACCACCCCCGGACTTCTGGAAACCCTCGATCTGATAAAAAAAGCATCGGGCGACGAAAACATCAGCGGAATTCTCCTCGACCTGAGCGAAGTGCCCTCAGGAATGGCAACCATGGAAGAAATCAGGGATGAGCTGATCGAATTCAAAAAATCGAAAAAATTTATCATCGCTTACGGTGAGACCTATTCACAAAAAGCCTATTATCTTGCTACTGCAGCCGATATCATCTGTGTGAATCCTGAAGGAAGCATTGATTTTAAAGGCTTAACCGGTGGTGTTATGTTTATCAGAGGCTTGCTTGAAAAGATGGATGTGAACGCGCAGATCATCAGGCATGGCAAATACAAAAGCGCCATTGAGCCCCTGATCGGCGACAAGATGAGTGAAGCCAACAAAGAACAGACCCTTGCTTTTGTTTCTTCAATCTGGAATCATATTTCAGGGGAGATCAGCAAAGCAAGGAACATTGATCAGGCCCGCCTTCAGGTATACGCAGATTCGCTGATGTCGCAGACGGCCGAAGATGCCCTTAAATACAAATTTGCCGATAAGATTGTTTACCGTGATCAGTTGCTCGACCTGCTCAGAGAGAAAACAGGTAAAAAAGAAACTGAAAAAGTGGAGTTTGTTAGCCTTGAAAGCTATGTAAATGTTCCGCTTTCAGAATCCAAGAAAAGAGCAAAAGACAAAATTGCTGTCATATACGCAACCGGCGAGATTAATGGTGGCGAGGGTTCAGAAGAATCGATCGGATCAGATAAGATTTCGAAAGCCATCCGCGACGCCAGGTTGGACGACGACATTAAAGCCATCGTCTTCAGGGTAAACTCACCCGGAGGTTCAGCGCTCGCATCAGAAGTAATACTGCGTGAGGCTAAGCTTGCCCGTGAAAAGAAACCATTCATTGTTTCAATGGGTGATTACGCGGCTTCCGGCGGTTATTACATCGCCTGTGCGGCAGATTCTATCTTTGCAAGCCCCACCACCCTTACCGGCTCCATCGGCGTTTTCGGTGTGATTCCTGATTTCAGCAAGTTCTTTGCCAACAAACTCGGGATCACCTTCGACATGGTAAAAACCAACCCCAATTCTGATTATCCGTCCATAACCAGACCGATGACCTCATATGAAGAAAAGGTGATTACCAACAGCATAGAGCACATTTACACTACTTTCATCAACCATGTTTCAGAAGGCAGGAAAATCACCACCGCAAGTGTTGACAGCATGGGCCAGGGAAGGGTTTGGAGTGGAGTTGACGGTAAAAGGCTGAAACTGGTTGACGAAACCGGCGGATTGAAAGATGCCATTGCAACCGCAGCCCGGATGGCAAAACTCGATGATTACCGCTTAACTTCACTGCCCGAGCAGAAAGACCCGTTCACCCAGATTATGGACGACCTTTCGGGTAAACCTTCAGAAAGCAGAATAGAAAAAGAGCTGGGTTCGCTCTACCCCTACCTGAAAGAACTCAGATCAATATCGCAGATGAAAGGGGTTCAGGCACGTCTTCCTTTTGTGATTTCGATCAACTGATATCCATCAACCACAGAATCCGGAGGCCATTCTACAATGGCCTCCGTTGTTTTTCATACCAGGGACCCATCCTGTAATAAGCATATAAATCCATGTCATTACAAACAGATCAGTTAAAGAAAGAGCTTCGGCAACTTGTCAGGGAACTCAGGAAAGCTCAGCCGGAATCTGAATACATGAAAGATTCAGCGGTTATCATGGAGCGACTTGAACAGCTTCCGGCTTTCAGAAATGCTGAAACTGTCATGATTTACTGGTCAATTGCCGGAGAAGTGTACACGCATAACTTTATCAGGAAATGGTCGGATAACAAAAGATTCATCCTGCCTTCCATCGACGGCGACAGAATGAACCTGAAAGAATACACCGGTGAATCAAACCTGAAAGCAGGCGATCTTTATAACATTCCGGAACCTGACGGGCGATTGTTTGAAGAGGTTGAAAAAATTGAAATGATTATTGTTCCTGGTGTAGCCTTCGACCGGAACAACAACCGCATGGGTAGAGGAAAAGCCTACTATGACCGGTTCCTGCAGAACCTGAATGCTTATAAAGCAGGCGTTTGTTTCAGCTTTCAGTTGTTCGATCAGATACCCGCAGATGAAACTGATGTGAAGATGGACATCGTCATCACCAGCCACCTGGTAGCTTCATAAAAGATCAGAACTAACCTGTTGTGCGGTTGAATTGCTATAATACTCACACTGAGTCATATTGAGCGGAGTCGAAATATGGCTTCGACTCCGCTCAGCCTGACATTCAATTAGTTAAGTTCTCAACCGCACAACACATCAGAACTACTGTCTTATTAAGCTTCTGATCAGAAAGAACGGAGCGCGCCACGCCGGAGCTGAAATTTTACCGAATCGCTTTCCTTTGAACGGTCCTGATAGATTGCAGATTCCCAGTCGCCATACATGGCGTTCGGTAAAACAATAAATCGCTGTCCAAAAGCTTTTTTCACACTGTCCACCGCCTTGTTTCTCAAACTGTTATCATTCTTTTCGAAGATATCGGAAAAGTCGTTCAGGTTATCACCGAAGAGCAAAGAGATGTGATTCCGTTCTGAAATTCCCAGGCGTCGGGGTTCCTTGCTGTTTTCATCGGTGCGCATGATCACATGATCGGTATCGGCATCCGGGAAACCGAGTTGCTTCAGGTTGGCAATGGTGACCTCTTTGAGGTGGTTCTTCCGGTTGGTAACATAATAGATACTCAGTCCGTTTGCCTTTGCATAAGCAAGAAAGTCGAGTGCCCCGGGTACAGCTCCGGCCATGGCAAGATTGCACCATTCATCCCAGTTTACCGGATAGGAAGTGCCTTCAAGGATACATTTCGCCTGAAAGGGACTGTTGTCGAGTACCGTTTCATCAACATCCAGTACAATTACGCGGTGTTTATCAATGGTTTTATCAGCCAGATCCTTATCGAGCATCAACCTGCCGATGTTGTACGCCTGATAACAAAGGGCCCTGTATTCACCGGCAGTCTGCTGGTAAAGGGTAGCCAGAACCATGTATTCATTTCTGAGAGAAATCCCGGCCGAAGAATCCGGGGATATTTCCGACAGGGTGCTCCCGCCATTCAGCGCTTTCCTGTCCGGCACGTTCTGTTTGGGTTTGCAGGAGAAGACCAATACCAGAACCAGCAGTAAAAACGAAGTGTTTTTTCTCATAAAGCAAAAGATTTAGAACGCAAACAATAAAAGAAATCATTATTGTCCGGTTAAAGTAAAAAAAACCTTGACACCAAAACCCCAAGCCACCAAAATCGCTTTAAATCAGATAAATAAGTTGGTGATTTTTGGTGATTTCGTGTGTTGGTGTCAAAAAAAAGAAAGAAAGGTACCTGTTTTAAATAATGGCTGTAATCCAGTATTATCAATGAGTTCAAAGGGAAACAATTATTTTCCCCGGACAACAATGAAAAAAAATAAGAAAAAAGCCGGGCAGTACCCGGCTTTAAAATTACATAATCCTGACAGAGGCAGAAACTATCTGGGTGAATAATTTGCTTCGGTCAGCCTGCGGTAGCTGAAATAGCGCCATTTGGCATTTTCTTCAGCGGCGCTGAACAACTCCTTAGCTTCTTCAGGGAATGATTTTTTGAGTGAAGTATACCGCACTTCGCTCTCGAGGAATGCCTGGAACTTGGAGAAATCAGGCTCTTTGGAATCGAGCTGGAAGGGATTTTTACCTTCTGCTTCGAGCATTGGATTGTACCGGTAAAGTGACCAGTAGCCGGCTTCCACAGCGTGTTCCTGCTGCTCATTGGCTTTGCCCATACCAGCACGGATACCGTGATTGATACAAGGTGCGTAAGCAATGATGAGCGATGGTCCGGGATATGCTTCGGCTTCACGGAGTGCCTTGAGGTACTGAGACTGATTGGCCCCCATGGCTACCTGGGCAACATAAACGTATCCATAGCTCATGGCCATCATACCAAGGTCTTTCTTGCGAACCTTCTTACCGCTGGCAGCGAATTTGGCCACCGCACCAACCGGAGTGGATTTGGAAGCCTGGCCTCCGGTGTTCGAGTAGACCTCTGTATCAAGAACCAGCAGATTCACATCTTCGCCTGAAGCAATCACATGGTCGAGTCCGCCATAGCCGATATCATAGGCCCAGCCGTCGCCGCCAAACATCCAGATGGATTTCTTCACGAAGTATTGCTTCAATGCCACCAGTTCTTTGGCCAAAGGCGTAGTTTCCTTCTCAAGCAAAGGAAGTACTTTTTCAGAGGCTGTTCTGGAACCGGCTGCATTGTTTTTCTGTGCGATCCATTCCTGACAGGCTTCTTTCAGGTTTTCAGAATATTCACCCTGAATGATCTGCTGCATGCGGTCGGTAATTCTGTCGCGCAGTTTTGCTACACCGGTGGCCATCCCCAGCCCGTACTCTGCATTGTCCTCGAAAAGTGAATTTCCCCATGCAGGGCCTTCACCCTTTGCATTGATGGTGTATGGGGTTGAAGGGGCTGATCCGCCGTAGATGGAAGAGCATCCGGTTGCATTGGCAACCATCATCCGGTCGCCATACAGCTGGGTGATCAGTTTGATATAAGGGGTTTCACCACAACCGGTGCAGGCACCCGAAAATTCAAACAAAGGCTGAGCAAACTGGCTGTTTTTTACACTCTGTTCTTTGGGAACGATGGTATCTTTATAAGTAACCGTTTTGCTGATGACATTCCAGAGCTGATCCTGTTCCATCTGGCTGTCGAGTGACTCCAACACCAGGGCTTTGGTTTTCGAAGGACAGACATCCACACAGTTTCCGCAACCAGTACAATCGAGCGGGCTCAGCTGAATACGGAACTGAAGTCCCTCAAAGGTCTTCGGAATTGCTTTCAGGGCCGGAGTTCCTTCAGGCAGGGCTTTCATTTCCTCTTCGCTGATCAGGAAAGGACGGATACAGGCGTGGGGGCAGACATACGCACACTGGTTACACTGGATACAATTCTCCGGAATCCATTTGGGTACGTTGACAGCAATTCCGCGTTTCTCATACTCCGTGGTTCCGGCAGGAAATGTTCCGTCTTCGCGACCCAGAAAAGCACTTACGGGCAGGTCATCACCTTTCATGGCATTGATGGGCTCAACCACGTTCCTGATAAATTCAGGCAGATCGCGGGTATCCTCTGTTTGCTTTACTTCAATGGTTTTCCAGGAAGCAGGAACATCAACCTTAACAACGTCGCCACCACGGTCGATCGCGGCATTGTTCATTTTTACGATCTCTTCACCTTTGCGGCCAAAGCTCTTGATGACCGCTTTTTTCATATAATCAACGGCCGTTTCGTAAGGAATTACACCGCTGATTTTGAAAAATGTTGACTGCATGATGGTGTTGGTACGACCACCGAGACCGATCTCTTCAGCAATTTCTGTCGCGTTGATGATGTAGAATTTTATCTCATTTTCTGCGATATATTTCTTCATGTGGTCCGGAATGCGGTTTTTGGTTTCTTCCACGTCCCAGATGCTGTTGAGCAGGAAAGTTCCTCCTTTTTTGAGGCCTTTCAGCATATCATATTTCTCGAGGTAAGCCGGTACGTGACAGGCCACGAAATCCGGAGTATTTACCAGGTAGGGTGAACGGATGGGTTTATCGCCGAAACGAAGGTGGGAAGTGGTAACACCGCCCGATTTCTTTGAGTCGTAAGCGAAATAGGCCTGACAGTACTTATCGGTGGTATCGCCGATGATCTTGATTGAATTTTTATTGGCTCCTACCGTACCATCTGCCCCGATTCCGTAGAATTTAGCCTGGAAAGTTCCGCTGTCGGCCAGGTCGATTTCAGGCATCTTGGGAAGTGACGTAAAGGTAACATCATCCACAATACCGACGGTAAACCTGTTCTTGGGTTCAGCACTTTTCAGGTTGTTGATCACCGAAATGATCATCGCAGGGGTTGTATCCTTGGAGCTGAGCCCGTAACGTCCGCCAACGATCAGTGGTCTTTCGGCGTGATCATAGAATGCTTCCTTCACATCAAGGTAAAGTGGCTCACCATTGGCACCGGGTTCCTTGGTACGGT
Source organism: Bacteroidales bacterium (assembly GCA_016788045.1). Classification (GTDB taxonomy): domain Bacteria; phylum Bacteroidota; class Bacteroidia; order Bacteroidales; family Lentimicrobiaceae; genus Lentimicrobium. The sequence continues at coordinate 7,114 of JAEUTG010000017.1, read as the reverse complement.
CAAGCACGCAGATTCTCTTAACACCGGCTGGCATAGCCCTGAAGAAGTATTTTGTTGAGAACGGCCTGTACAGATGCACAGATACCAGACCTGTTTTCTCACCTTTTGCATTCAGGTAATCAATCACTTCCTTGATGGTGTCGGTAATAGAACCCATCGCAACCAGTACATTCTCTGCATCCGGGGCACCGTAATAAGTAAACGGATGATATTCACGACCGGTAAGTTTGCTGATCTGCTGCATGTAATCTTCAACCAGGTCAGGAAGCGCATTGTAATAGGGGTTAGCAGCTTCACGTGACTGGAAATAAATATCGGGATTCTGCGCAGTACCGCGGGTAACAGGGTGTTCAGGATTCAGGGCGCGGTCGCGGAAAGCCTGGAGGGCATCCCAGTCGACAAGAGCGGCCATATCTTCGTTGGTCGGTGCTTCAGCCTTCTGAATTTCGTGTGAGGTGCGGAAACCATCGAAAAAGTGAAGGAAAGGAACCCTTGATTTGATGGCAGCAAGGTGAGCTACGCCAGCGATATCAAGAATTTCCTGTACACTGCCGGTTGCCAGCATGGCGAATCCGGTCTGACGGGTTGAATAAACATCGGAATGATCGCCGAAAATCGACAGCGCCTGAGCAGCAAGACTTCTGGCAGATACATGAAAAACTCCCGGCAGGAGTTCACCGCTGATTTTATACATATTCGGGATCATCAGCAACAAACCCTGTGAAGCCGTGTATGTGGTTGTTAAAGCACCTGACTGTAATGAACCGTGAACAGCTCCAGCTGCTCCGGCTTCCGACTGCATCTCGGTTACCTTTACGGTTTCACCAAAAATATTCTTGCGGCCGAAAGCTGCCCATTCATCTACGTATTCGGCCATTGTTGAAGAGGGAGTGATCGGATAGATTGCGGCTACTTCACTGAACATATAAGCTATATGCGCAGCGGCGTAATTTCCATCACAGGTAACAAAATTTTTCTTTTTTGACATATCTGTTAGTGTTTAAATCGCTCATTAACAATAACTACCATATTTCATGGCAGAGCACTGCAAAATTACTTATTAAAAAGTAATGATAAGCACAATTTAGCACCGAATACGACCCTGCATTTGCTATTTATAATGAATTTAATTAAGCATTGCAGACAGGCAAATCCCCGGATCATCTGCGCAGGCCTGAGCATAGAAGGTAAATACAAGAACCTGTTCTCCGCTGGTTTTCATGCAATAATTCCGAAAATGATAATCAGCAAGAATTGGCCACTGCATTTCCTGAATTGAATCAAATCACTAATTTTACACCGGCTTTGGCAAATTCAGTCGATTGCGGCTGAAACAAAAAGCGTTAAATTTTTGTTAAATACATTCAAAACAGGAAAACTAAACCAATCAAAGGAGGTCATCAGTTATGTCAAAATTATCAGTCAACTATATGGGTATTTCGCTGAAAAACCCTGTCATTGTAGGTTCCAGCAATCTGGTAAACAATTCCGACATGCTTCGCAAACTTCAGGATGCCGGAGCTGCAGCCATTGTTTACAAATCGCTGTTTGAGGAGCAGATTCAGCTTGAAAGCATTCAGTTTCAGGATGAAATGGAATTGTACAATGAACGGAATGCAGAGATGATCAGCCTGTTCCCCGGAATGGAACATGCCGGACCGGAAGAACATCTGTCAAAACTGCGTGAAGCCAAAGCATTGCTCGACATTCCCCTTATTGCCAGCCTCAATTGTGTCTTTAATGAGACCTGGGTTGAATACGCGAAACTGATTGAAAAAACAGGTGTTGATGGCCTGGAACTCAACTTCTTCTCGGTGCCCCGTGATTTTGATACCGAAGCAAAGTCGATCGAAGATGAACAGGTGGCCGTTGTTGAAGAAGTCTGTAAAAGCATATCCATACCGGTAAGTGTTAAACTGAGCCCTTTTTATACCAATCCGCTTCAACTGATTGCACGCATGTCAAAAGCCGGCGCCAAAGCATTTGTGTTGTTCAACCGTATGTTTGAACCGGACATCAATCTTGATTCCCTGCAACACAGTACCCCTTTTAATCTGAGCAATGAAGGTGATTACCGTCTTGCCCTCAGGTACGCCGGAGTTTTGTACAACAACATCCCATCGTCTGTTTGTGCCTCATCGGGTATCTATAGCGGAAATGACGCTGCGAAGATGATTCTGGCCGGGGCTTCTGCCGTTCAGGTGGTGAGCGCAATCTACAAACACAAACCTGACCTTATCGGGAACATCATCTCAGATCTGGAAAGCTTTATGGACAAGAACAACTTCGAAAATCTCGATTCATTCAGAGGATTGCTGTCTAAATCAAAAGTAAAAGATCCTTATGTATACAAACGTGCGCAGTATATTGATCTGTTGCTCCATTCAGACCAGATTTTCAAAAAATATCCGGCAGTTTAACCGCTGCTGAAACCATGGAAAAGCCGGAGGACATCCGGCTTTTCTGTTTTTTATGAAATCAACATGTCAGATATTCGCCCGGGGGCATCCTTTGATTGGTTATTAATCTGTACATTTAAGAATTATTAACCAAAAAAAATCTGGTATGTCATTATCTAAAAAGTTAGCAGCGGAATTTATCGGCACCTTCTGGCTGGTACTGGGAGGTTGCGGAAGTGCTGTATTATCGGCGGCCTATCCTGGACTTGGAATCGGCTTTGCCGGTGTTTCACTGGCTTTCGGATTAACAGTCATGACCATGGCCTTCGCAATTGGTCATATTTCCGGTTGTCATCTGAACCCCGCTGTATCCCTGGGATTATGGGCTGGTGGAAGATTCAAGGGAAAAGAATTACTTCCTTACATCGCATCGCAGGTGGCCGGTGCTGTTTTTGCAGCATTTATCCTTTATCTGATTGCTTCCGGCAAAGAAGATTACGCCGGCGGACTGGCTTCAAACGGTTACGGAGAGCATTCCCCGGGCGGATACCCTTACCTTTCAGGCTTGATGATCGAGGTTGTACTTACGTTTATGTTTCTGATCATCATCCTTGGCTCAACCGATGAGCGGGCGCCCAAAGGATTTGCCCCTGTTGCCATCGGACTCGGACTTACACTCATTCACCTCATCAGTATCCCGGTTACCAACACTTCGGTAAATCCGGCAAGAAGTACCGGCCCTGCGTTGTTCGAAGGAGGAATCGCACTGCAGCAATTGTGGTTCTTCTGGGTAATGCCGGTGATCGGCGCTTTGCTCGCAGGATTTGCCTACAAATGGCTGTGGAACAACAAGAAATAACCGAAAGGGTTACACCGGAAATCAACAAAAAGCGGGACAAACAGAAATGTTGTCCCGCTTTTTCAATATTTTGAACGGTTTTCTCTTAACAGTCTTCAGGGTTCCTGTAACTGCCCGCCGGTTTCACTTTTTCTCCCAAGACTCAGACGCACAATCGCCACAAACATGATTGTTGCGCTGACCCATTGTACTGTACTTAGGATTTTTCCATGAATAAAGTAGTCGAACAGTATGGCAGACAAAGGAAAGAACAATTCACAAATGGTTGCCAGCATGGCTTTAACCTTACGCAAACCATAGTAATAAAGAAAAATAGCTCCGGAGCCTGTAGTGAAGGTTATCACAAAAAAAATCAGCCAGTTATCCGCATTGATCTGGTTAAATCCGCTGATTGTCCCTGTAACTGAAACAACTATCAGCATGATGAACGCCGTAAAGCCATACCGGTAAAAAGTGGCTGCCTGAAAAGGCACATTTTTCAGCACCCCCTTACTGAGCACGGTAGCTGATCCGAACGAAAATGCTGCAAGCAAAGAATACGCAGCGGCCAGTGGGGTTTTAGAGCCGGTATTCAGATCAGGCAGGTGAAGCCCGAAGGTGAGGAAATAGCCGGCAACTATCGCCAGCGTAGCCCATAGTACAAAATTCTTCCCCAACCTTTCCTTTAAAAGAATGGCCGCCAGAACAATAGCAAACACAGGTTGAAGCTTCTGGAGGAGAACGACTACCGTTAAATCACGAAACTCAACCAGAAACAATGCCTTTACAATTGACATAGTTCCGATGGCTCCTCCCATCAGGGCAACCAGGAAGATGTAAACAAATTCGCGGGAGCTCAGTGTATGAAGCCGTTTGTATTCTCTGAAGAGGAAAATGTTCATAATGGCAAACGGAAGGGCATGCAACACAAAGACCACCAGGGTGATGTCGAGGTTGTACAGCTGCGGTGTTAACACGATGCCATCAAAACCCCAGAGTATTGCTGAAAAACTGATTGCAAGAGCTCCGGTAAGGACAGAATACTTGATTTTACTCATTCTTACGCACAAATAAATGCGGTGCAAAGCTATGAAAAATATTCCCCGGGAAATCAGAAATCAACATCACCGGAATCGGGGCTGCAACGAAGAAAAGGAGGTTGCCTGAGGTTGAACACGGAAAATTGCGATGGCTTATCTGCCTTTATCCACAGGCAAAAAAACAAATGCATCTGGCAATATACCAAAGCATCAACCGGCAGCATTAAAATACTTTTCAATGACAGTGTGCCGGAAGGTGAAGATCCCTTCGATGCGTTTGCGCACTATCGTGCCGGCAAACAGGGTGCCAATCCGCCCAAAAGGCACTTCATAAGTAACAATATCCTTCATCTCTGTACCTTCGGGGGTTTGCCTGAAGAAATGCTGGTGATGCCAGATTGAAAACGGCCCCTTCAGCTGATTGTCAATGAAAAATTCTCTTTCCCTGACCTGGGTAATTTCAGTAATCCATTCCAGCTTTACACCCAACAAAGGGCTGACATGGTACCGGATGATCATTCCGGGATACATGGCTGGCAGTGGCTGGGGGAATATAATCCTGAAATTCATATCAGGAGGGGTAATTAAAGATAGGTTAGCAGGGTCGGAAAAAAACTTCCAGCAAACATCCAGGTCTGCTTTTACTATCTGGGTAGCTTGAAATACAGGCATAGCAAAGTGATTTCGGAGAATTATTAAGTTTTCTGCTTGTCTTCATTGAAGGTACCTCTGTCGGTTTCAGATTTTACTTTGCATCCGGGCAACATGCTTTATCATGACTGAAGCAGATCGCAAGGTAAACCCCATTCATTCATTTTTGTTTAACTTTTCATGACATTTATTAAATTTAATCATTTTAACAAATCGTTAACAAAACACTCGTAACACATTAATATATTGATTATTAGTTTTTTATGAAATTGAATTGAAAAGTAGATAGACTATCTGTTTAATTTTTTACAATATTCATTAAACAATACATCGATTAACTGCGTTGTATCATCACCATCAAATTAAACCAATAAAAAACCAAAAACGATGAAAACTTCAAAAAATACCATGTTTTCGCTGATTGTTGCGATGCTGTTGCCGTTTGCCTCCTTTGGGCAGGCGAGGGTACAGGTCATACACAATTCAGCCGATCTTGCCGCATCCGTTGTTGATGTCTGGCTCAATGATCAGCTGTTGCTCGACAATTTTGCTTTCCGCACCGCATCTCCCTTTATTGATGCACCTGCAGGAGTAGATTTCGATGTCGTTATCCAGCCATCCAGTTCTACTGATACGACCAACGCGCTGGCGCGATTCACTTACAATTTAACCGATGGCGAAACCTATGTTCTGGTGGCCAATGGTATTGTTGTTCCCACAGGTTATAACCCTGCTACACCTTTCGACATCTATGTATATGCCATGGGTCGCGAAGAAGCAACCAATCCAGCAAACTCTGATGTACTTGTATTTCACGGTGCAACCGATGCACCTGTGGTTGATGTCGTTGAAACCGGCGTTGGCGCAGGTACCATTGTTGACAACCTCGCTTACGGCAATTTCGCCGGATATCTTGAGCTCCCGACCGATGACTATGTTCTGGCCATCCGCGATGAAACCGGTACAGTTACCGTTGCCATGTACCAGGCACCCCTGGCTACACTCGGACTTGACGGCGCTGCCATGGCTGTGGTTGCTTCCGGCTTCCTTAATCCGGCTGCCAACAACAACGGGCCTGCATTTGGTCTCTATGTTGCCTTACCAGCCGGTGGTGCTCTTGTAGAACTTCCTGTTTACACCCCGAAGGCTCGCCTGCAGGTCATTCACAACTCTGCTGATGCTGCTGCCACTCAGGTAGATGTGTGGCTGAACGATCAGCTGTTACTCGACAATTTCGCGTTCCGTACTGCCTCCCCATTTATTGATGCGCCCGCTGGTGTTGATTTCGACGTGGTGATTCAGCCCGCAAATTCGACCGATACCACCAATGCCCTGGCAAGGTTCACCTATAACCTTATGGACATGGAAACCTATGTGCTGGTTGCCAACGGTATTGTTGTTCCTTCAGGCTACAACCCTGCTACACCTTTTGACATCTATGTATATGCCATGGGACGCGAAGCCGCTTCCAATCCTGCAAACTCTGATGTACTTGTATTCCACGGTGCAACCGATGCGCCTGTGGTTGATGTCGTAGAAACCGGCGTTGGCGCAGGTACCATTGTTGACAACCTCGCTTACGGCAATTTCGCCGGATACCTTGAACTCCCGACCGATGACTATGTACTGGCCATCCGCGATGAAACCGGTACAGTTACCGTTGCCATGTACCAGGCACCCCTGTCTACCCTCGGACTTGATGGCGCTGCCATGGCAGTGGTTGCTTCCGGCTTCCTTAATCCGGCTGCCAACAACAACGGTCCAGCATTTGGTCTCTATGTTGCCTTACCAGCCGGTGGTGCTCTTGTAGAACTTCCGGTTTACACCCCGAAGGCTCGCCTGCAGGTCATTCACAACTCAGCCGATGCCGCTGCCGCTCAGGTAGACGTGTGGCTGAACGATCAGCTGTTACTCGACAATTTCGCTTTCCGCACTGCCTCCCCTTTTATTGATGCGCCCGCTGGTGTTGATTTCGACGTGGTCATTCAGCCCGCAAATTCTACCGACACAACCAACGCCCTGGCAAGGTTCACCTATAACCTTATCCCAACTTGCGCCTGATATTCGATAATATACTAATCATCAGGCATTTCACCATTTGTGATTTCATTTTCGGGTAACACAGATTTTCGTATAAACGGGTAATATTTGTATTTTAGAGCATTGTAGATTTGGCTTACCTGGGG
>JAEUTG010000056.1 GCA_016788045.1 Bacteroidales bacterium | reverse complement strand
TGACCGGAATCAACCGGCAATAATTTTCAATACGCACTTCTTTGTTTTTTCGTTCAGCCATGGCCTGCCGTAAAAATATTCAAACAGAAATGTCCCGTCAGACAGTGGGGTATATCTGTATGTGTGTGCCCTGCATGAGCTGCAGCGCACACTTGTTGTACGCTCTGGAAAAAGATTAAAAATACAAACTTTTCTTTCCGGCATTTTACAACAAGTGTAAATAATTTCCAGAGAGTGCAAGTCCCTTATACGCGGGAGTAACGACCCGAAGTATTAGCAAGTCGTCAGGCAATGCGCTGAGCTTGTTGAAGTGTGGTTTGGGGCGACCCATGCTTCATTTCTTCTGGTTTTTCAACCTTCAAAATGTAGACTTTTTATTACCTAAACTGGCGATTTACTTTTGCGAAAATTCGATGATGCAAAGTTGCTGATTACACCTCGACAGCTGGGTGCGCAACAGATTGAGATACTGTATATGGACGGATTGGAAGAAACCGGAGAGGAAGAGAAAGAATCTCATCCGTTTGGGTGTAGACCAAAACCATGCATATTCATGGAGCAGAACCCGTATGGGGGGATGGGCTGTCGCTCAACGGCGAAGCCCTCACGGACGCCATTAAAATAAACGAGGGGTCCGTAAAGCCCGATTATGGTGACTACAGTTACATTGGTACGCTTAGCTAAACGGGGCTATAATTCAATGCTTGATCACTACTTGAAAGTATCTCCACAATTTAATGAACCGCTGTACCAGCCTGCCGGCTGGCATGTACGAGCCCCGGGAGTTTACCCTGACGAAGGAAGGGTGCAATGGCCCGCTGGCAGGGTAAATGTGAGAGGTGGTTCCTGATCTTTTGCTGAAGGATGCTCCTCATTGGCCAATCACCGTTGGGTCAGCCTACTCGATTATGTGGCGTAATTTATTCTTCATCCACGCTATTTGATTCATCTTCAACTTTCAGTATCTTAAATTCTCCTTTGTCTGAAATTGTATAAAGTACGGCCATTTGATAATCAGTGTCGGGTTGTGCAAAAGTCGCACGAAATATTAATTGACCATTTCCGCAATGAGAAAACTCATTTTTCCGCATGTGGCAAATTTTATACAAATCAGCTGGTAAACTTTCTTTGAAGTTCTCTTTTAGGATTCGCAGATTGATTGTCTTATTCTTCGCCTGCTTTATTGCAAAATCAGTCTCGAAATTGTGCGAAACACTATATTCAATCACTGTTGTCCGGTAAAAGTACGAAAAACAAGCTTTGATTATGTAATGTATTGATATACAATACATTTATTTACGTAATCTCCGAATTTTCAAAAGTAAGCCCCTTTTTAAAACAAAGCCAGTTGTTCCCGATTTACGAAAGCAATCTGCCAGTCTTTGTCGGGATTTTCCAGGAAACTGATCAAATGAATGTAGTTAAACAGGTGAATCTTGCAAAAACCAACCAGATTTGAGAATGCCCAGTTTCTTTTGAGGCTTTTCTGTATTACTGTCATCAAAAGATTGGCAATTAAAGCGCAATATATCTGAATCTTAATCGCATTTTCATTGTCCCCAACGAAATATTTCAATGGGAAGTTTTGCTTCAATTGCTTGAAAAGCAATTCTATTTGCCAGCGAAGTTTGTAAATGGCAGCAATCATATCGGGTCGCATTTCAAACAAGTTGGTTAGAAATTCAAACTCGCGTTTGAGTAACCTGTCATAGAACCTGATCTTCCTTAGCTTGAGTTTTTCCTGGCCGTTTTCATCCTTAATGTTGATGGTAATGATTTCATCTTCCATCACCCCTGAATGGATGTCATCGTCAATAGGTTGTTGTTCAATAGATTCAAAAACAGCATTATCTTTCAAACGGGTTACGAACCCTGTCTGGTGGTTGCAAAACTTCCGGAATGCCTTATAATCGTTGTAGCCCTTGTCAAACACATAGATTGTATTGGAATCCGGCTTTAGTTTGTCAAGCAGAACGTGATCGTGAGTGGTAGCAGGAGTGAACCAAACCATCTTTGGAACTGCTTCGTCAACGTTCATCACTGTATGAACTTTGATCCCTCCTTTGCTCCTGCCACTTTGTGGTTTTCGGCCAACACATTTCAATATATCCTGAAACAGGCTGATTGTGGAGCTGTCAAATATCTCTATCTGCTTCTTAATGACATCTTTAACCAGGCTGTCCGAGATAAGATGTCCATACTTAAGCAATAATTGATTGTAGATGTGCCCAAATACTTCCGATGAACGCTGTTTGTTTGCATCACTTAAGGTACTTCGCCGAGGGATGTGATCTAACTGAAAGTGCTTGGTCTTTCCTGATAATCCAAGCATTGCACCGGTTACCTCCCGTAACGAAGTACACTTGGCTAATGCACAAAACAGCATACTGATCAAGTGATCCTTTGTTCTGAACTTCTTTATATAACGGTCAGAACTGTAATGATTAACGGCTTTCGTTACTATCGAACCATCAATTAAAGAAATCAGCTGTCCGAAAACCGAGGTACCGAAAAAATGTGTACTTTTATCCATGTAGTCTTAGGTTGTGGTGACGTAAAACTACAAAAATGAGTTGGGTTGTGCCTCAGGCACTTCCTAACTCATTATTTTTACCGGACAACAGTGATATTCAATCAAGTTCTTGTTTTTAGTCCTCGATTCTGAAAAAGTCTCGTTATAGACTGCACTGTCATTCAAACAAAATGTTTTCATGGAATAAGCTGTCTGGTCAACAACAGTGTCAAATGAATATGATGAAAAGTCTGGAACAGTATAATATTTGATGGTATCTGTTTTTCCTTGGTTGTCTGCTGATTCCTTAAAATTCGTTGTATTCCCATGCCCGATGCAGGAATTAAGTAATAAAGTTGTCGAAAAAAGGGTCAAAATTTTCAAGGTTGTTGCGTTTTTATATTATGCCAAATAACGGATTGTCCATATGGCCCGTAGCCGTTTTTTTGCTGTGATGTTCATTGATGTACCGTGTGCTCAAATTCACAATTCTTTTTCTTGATGACCCGTAAGCCGGTTATGGGCTAAGATGGGCTAATACCCAAAGTAATTATTAATTTCAATTTTATTTGCGACATATCTAATTTGTATGGGGCTGCGCCCATTACCCCAATTAGTCAAATAGTCAAAGCTTCCTAATCCCGAAGGCAACGGACACTGAAGCCATCTTCCTTATTGAAGGTGGCCACGCAAACAACGCCTTTGTTTATAGGCAGGCAGCGGTACCAGGGGTAGCTTGACGAGTTCTCCGAAGAAGACCACCAGTTACCAACATCGCCCATGCCCTGGAAGTAACCATAGACGATTTCCCGGGTGCCGCCCGGAAGACCTGAAAAGCCATAATCATCTGTTCCATAATTATCGTTATATATTATATAATCCGTCCAACGAGGATGCTCGTTTGTATTACAATCGCCACCAATCGGTGAATTCACCTGTTTGCAGGATTTTAATTCACTGCCATGAGGTTCACCCGTTCCGCCAATATAATCTGTCAAAGCAGTCCATTCGTCATCGGTTGGCACATGCCAACCTGTTGGGCAAAGACCGTTGGGGTCAACTGTTGTATACCAGTTGTACAAGGCGCCGTACCTGTTTTTCCAGCTTATTTCGTTATAATACCAAGCATAAGCACCGGTAGTAAGGTCGCACCATAGATTGCCGTCAGTTACATTGGGAATGGCAGTACCGTTGCGATATGTGGTGGTTTTCAGGTTCTCTTTCATCCAGCATTGGGAGCCTATAAGCACCGTATTGTATTGGTTACCGTCAATGTCGGTAACTGTGGGCATGCCGGGGCAGGGCGCGTCACAATCGGCATATTGAAAAGTGTAGGTCTTGTTTCCAGTTTGTGTATCGGTGATTATCCGGTCGCCCAGCGCTGAAGATGCCGTGTATTGGAGCTGGTCGCCCGGGTCGAACACAAAATTGTTTAGGTTTGCAAACGATTTATAGTCTTTGGTATCGCCATTCCGGCCATTGTATTCCAGTATGCAAAATTCCATATCGATGGCAGAAATTGTTGAATTGAACATTTTTATCGTTCGGCTTTGCTCATCAGCACTGGCAGTAAGTAAATATATGCTTTCCCTGCCTGGACGGAAGCTGAAGGTATGGGCACCTTGTTCCAACTTAAATTCCTGGTTGAGCAACTCCTTTCCGACGACATCGCTGATAGTGATCAGGATGTCATTTCTTTCAGGCAGCCAGAGGCTCACTGTTGTTCTGCCTTCCATTGGATTTGGATAGTTCTGGGAAAGCGAAAGCCCATTGTTCCCCGGGTAGCTGTTTTCATTCAGACCTAGGACATAGTTCAGCCGCAACACGGTATCGGGTGCATAAAGCGTGGTGTCACCGCCTTGGGTTAGGTTCTCAATTAAAATGCTGTTCAATGGTACGTACTGGCCGTTATTGACGGCAGTGAAAGTTAGGGTCATTGCCGGCTTCTGGGCCATAGCGCCCGTTATCATTGCAATCATAAATGCTATAAGTAATTTTTTTTGTTTCATAATACATTGAATTAATTGGTTAGAATTCCAAAATCATTTTAAGACATTTTAGTTGATGTATTTTTTTTTCTTTATTATGCTGGTTAGCAATTGAATATCAGCACTCCAACCTCTACTATAAATCATCTGTCACCACAAAGCAATCCCCTGTTCCTTAATCTGTTGCTTGAAAAATTCAACCACTTTGAAACGTTTATCCCCGGATCATCATTTCGGAGATATACGCAATCCAACGCTGGCTGAAAACAAAGCACATTAGGAAACAGCCAAATTACGAAAACCTGCCATTACATTTAAAAAACCAGCATAAAAAAATGCATGGAACCTAATAACAACATAAAACCATTGATCTGGTGGAAGGTCTGATCTGCCAACTTTAATCAATGATTCTTCACCCTTGTCGCCGGCGGACTGCCTCTCTGTCTGAAGCCGGTAAGCAGTATCAATGAAAAGATTCAATCAAAGAAATGATAAGCATCGTTTGGTGAAAACATAAGGTCGTTTGGTAGAAAGACAAGGATCGTTTGGACAATAGAAAAGCATCGTTTCGGGAAAGGCTGGCAGGGCGTATTTTCAGGTCATGAAAGTGCCACCTCAGTCACCACTTCTCAGGATATTTTTACAAACCAGGGTGCACCACAGCCTGGTCCGCTGGCTTAAACAGAGAAAGAATTACCAACAGCCGGGGATGTGGTTATCACCGGCTGACTTAAAACAATGAGCAGGGAGAGGTGGTTTGTTTACTGCTGCTTTTTCCAGTTGCGGTAGGCTTCCACCAGCGGAATGGTGGTTTCGTCCACCGCGGTAACAGAGGTGCTGAGTTCAAGCTTTTTGCTTCCCGATGGCCAGAACACCACCGGCATAAAATCGTTGCCGTAGGAGCCGTTCGACGAAACATAGGTTTCCGAGTCGTAAGCGGCAGATATGCACAGCATTACCGGACTCTTTTTGTCGTACTGGTAAAGCCGGGCTGCTGCCAGGTCGGAGAAGTCGAGGATTACCTCGGCACACAAGCGGCCGTTGTCTTCGTACAGGCGTTTTCTCAGGTTGGTGGCACCCGGATAGTCCTGACTGAGCTGGTCGCCGTTGATGTATTTGTCGAGCAGCTCCTGAAAATCAGCCGCCGACACATCGGTGGTGTCGTCCATCACCGAAAGGATGTTGATGTACCGGATGGTCAGGGTGCCGGAGTTTTCTCCCGTCATTTCAAAGGTATACTCCTTTTTTTCAACGGTTAAGCATGAAGTAACGGCCAATGAGAGAACGGCCAGAAGGGCGAAAACGGATTTCCTGCTGATTTTCATAACGGGGCGTGTGATTGTTGTGCATCAAAGATAATGCAATAACGAATACCTGTACCTTTGCCGGCGAATAAAGGCTCAGTATCTAACATTTCTACCCATGAAAATCTCCGTTGAAATCAGCTATTATCCGCTGAATGAGCAGTATATAGCTCCCATCAAGGGCTTCATCGCCTTGCTGAACGAAAACCCCCGTCTGGTTGTGCGGACGAATACCATGGCAACCCAGGTATTTGGTGAGTTTGACGAGGTAATGAATACAGTGAAGGAAAGTATGCGCAAGTCGTTTGAACTGCCCCATTCGGTATTTGTGATGAAGGTGATCAATGCCGACCTGGAGCATTGAAAAGCAACTGAAACAATAGAATATTCTGTAAATCAGTAGGATGGAATTCTGGAATACATTTGTTGAGAACCTCGTCAACACCTCTTTGTGGGAGTTTGCGGCGGTGGTGCTGGGCATCGCCAGTGTGTGGTATGCCCGGCGCGAGCACATCCTGGTATATCCGACAGGGATCGTCAGCGTAGTAATTTATGTGTTTATCTGCTTCAGTGCGCGGCTTTACGCCGATGCCGGCATCAACTTCTTTTACTTTGTGATGAGTGTTTACGGCTGGTACAACTGGACGCGGAAGGACGAAAAAGCCCAGATGCTTCACATCTCTGCGAACACTCCCCGGCAGCAGCTGGCCGGCATTGTGCTTACGGTTGCTTCCTACTGGCTAATTCTTGGCCTGATCTGGGCGTTTAACCACGATGATGTCGTGTATATGCAGTCGTGGGTGCCCTGGGTGGATTCCTTCACCACGGCCATTTTTCTGACAGGTATGCTGCTGATGGCCAGAAAGAAAGTGGAGAACTGGGTGTACTGGATCATCGGCGACGTGGTTTCCATCCCGATGTATTTCATGAAAGGACTGGTGTTTACCAGTTTTCAGTATGTGGTATTTCTGCTGATTGCCGTTATGGGCTACCTGGAATGGAGGCGTCGCCTGAATATGCAGGACCGGTAATATGCTGAAGCGCATCGCAATCACCGGACCCGAATCAACCGGAAAGTCGTGGCTTTCGGCTGCCCTGGCTGCCCGTCTCAATGAACCCTGGGTTCCCGAACAGGCCCGGGATTACCTGAACAGGCAGCAAGGAATTTATGATTTTGATGACATCCTCACCATCGGACAACAGCAACTGAGAGAAGAAGAGCGGCTGGCGGCCGGTGCTGAGGAATGGCTGTTCTGTGACACCGACTTTCTGGTGTTGCGCATCTGGAGCCTGGTAAAATACGGAAGGTCGCATCCCTGGATCGACACCATGGTGGCAGAGCACCCTTACCACCACTACCTGTTGTGCAAACCCGATCTGCCCTGGGAAGAAGATCCCCTGCGCGAGCATCCGCACCTGCGGGAGCAGCTTTTCGGCATGTACCTTCGGGAGCTGGAAGAGCGTGGCCTGCCTTTTTCGGTAGTGTCAGGAACCGGGGATGCCCGCCTGATGAGTGCACTGAATGCCTTGTCACCCGCTGGACTGATTGATGAACTGTAAACGTTATGGGGGCACGTTCGCGGCAAAGGGAGGCGCATGGTGCCCTGAAGCGGAGCAGATCTGCGACGGGGTATTCAGCGTGATCCGCGTCAGCGGGAACCATAAACCCATTGAATGAATCTGTGCCAAAACGACCGGACATGAAAGCTTCAACCCGTGGTTTCCTGTATGCATTCATTGCCACGTTGTGCGGGTCGCTGGTGTATCTGTTCAGCAAGGCTGCCCTGGAAGAGGTAAGCCTGCCGCAGTTCGGGTTTTACTGGTTTCTGACGGCCATCGTGTTCAACAGCCTGATGGCAGCTCACCCGCGCGGAGGGTTCAGCCTCCGCAGCTTCGTAAAAGCCGATTACCGCACTTTGCTGTACTTGGGCTTGATTGAGATCGTCGCCACTACAACCTTTTACCAGGCCATCGCAGTTTCGCCCAATCCTTCGGTGCCGTCATTTCTCCGCAACCTTGAATACCTTTTTGTGACAATTCTGGGCATCTGGCTGCTTTCGGAGCGGTTTGGCCGGTATGCCCGGCCGGGCGCAGTGCTTACCATTGCCGGGGCTTTTATTCTTTCTTCGGTCAGCACTTCGGTTCACGCATTTCTTACCGGGGCCTCTGGTCTGATGCTGGTTTCCACTTCCTTTTATGCGGCCCGCACCATCATCGCCAAGAAACACATCCGTGAAATCAGGCCGGTAACCCTGGCACTCAACCGCGCGTTGTTCCTGTTTGTTTTTGCAGCCTTCTTTGTGGTGATTACCGGTGATTCCCTGCTGATTCCGGTGAAGGCTTTTGTGCTGATCGCCTGTGGTTCCTTTGTGGGGCCGTTTCTGACCTCCATCTTTCAGTATTCGGCCCTGCGGTTCATTGATGCGTCGAAGGCAGCGATTGTGCAAAGCACCACCGGCCTGTTTGTTTTGATGGGTGCCTTCGTTGTGTTTGGCAATTTACCGCAACCGGTTCAGATTTTCGGTGGTATGGTCACCATTGCCGGCGTGTTGCTGCTGATGGTGCGGCGACAGGCAGAATGAGGAACAGGCCCGCTATGCAGAGGAATCGGGCAATTCCTTGAATACGTAACGGTGCATCGCCCGAAAATTTCCTATTTTTGAAGCTGAAAATGCGTGTATGGAATCATCCCCTCTTCCGCTTATCCTTTACCTTCCGCGCTGGTACCCCACACCAATGGATCCGATGTTGGGTCTTTTTGTGAGGAAACATGCCCTTGCAGCCGTGGCCGGAGGTTACAGGGTGGTGGTGGTCTTTGTGCAGCCTGGCCTCGCGCGCAGCGTGAAGGGTGTGTTTTCTACTGATGTGATCCGGAACGGCAACCTTACCGAGGTTATTGTAACTTACCGCCGCGAATCAGGTCCGGCGGGCCTGGCCCGTCAGCTCACCGCCTGGAACCTGGGAGTGATGACGGCAGAGCAACAGTGTGGAAGGCCGGTGCTGATCCACGCCCATGTGCTTACCCGAACCGCCCTGCTGGCCTGGTATTTTGGCCGGAAATGGAAGATTCCTTACCTCATCACCGAACATTGGTCGAGGTATTTTGCTGAAAACAGGCAATATAAAGGCTTTGTCAGAAAGTACCTGACCCGCTTTGCGGTGCGCAGGGCGGCCGAAACCACCTGTGTTTCGCAACGGCTGGCCGCTGCAATGGAGCTGCGCGGGGTGGGGCAGGGGTTCGGCCTTTTGCCCAATGTGATTGATACGGAGCTGTTCACCATCGGTAAAAACCGCTCAGCAGATCCATTGATCGTGAGCGTTACCTGTTTTGAAGAGAAGTCGAAGAATCTGAAAATGCTGGTTGATGCCTTTGTCATGCTCAGAACGGTGCACAAAAACGCCCGGCTGATGCTGATCGGGACAGGAGCGGACCTTCCGCAGATTGAGGAATATGTCAGAACCATGCAACTACCTTCATCGGCAGTTAATTTTACCGGGATGCTCGAAAATGAGGCCCTGGTGTCCAGGTTGCAGCAGGCTTCCTGCCTTGCGCTATCAAGCAACTACGAAACTTTCGGCATTGTAGCCTATGAAGCGCTGGCCTGCGGCATTCCGGTGGTTACCACCGATGTGGCCGACCTGAAAAACTTTCTGGATGCCGGTATGGGCTTGACTGTCCCGGTAGGGGAACCCCGGGCTTTTGCCGATGCCCTGAGTCAGGTGCTTGATAATCCTCACCTGTTCAATGCCTTGAAAATGAGGGAGAAGGTTGAGTCAAGTTTTGGTTTTGCGGCAGTATCGCAACACCTGGCTGCCCTTTATCATCGTGTAATAAACCCGGCCGGATGATCGCTCAAGGAACTCCCCGAAGGCTCAGGTTTGCTGTGATGTGCAACACCCTGGTATTGCAGCAGTGGCAGCACGATGCAATTGAGTCGTTGTTGTCGCGGGGCGAAGCAGAACCGGTATTGCTGATCCTGAAACAGGAAGATTTATCCCCTAAACCCGGTCTTCTCCGCAGAATTGTGCGGTATCCCTGGCGGAAACTGCTGTTCAGGAAGTATTATCAGTACTTCTTCCGGCCCGGATCGTTCAGGGCTGTTTCTGCTGACGAACAGCTGGGAGGATTGCCCAGGATCCGTTGTAAAACAGCATTGAAGGGGAAATACAGTGAGTACTTCTCCCTTGAAGATGTCGACACGATCCGCAGCCACCGGCCGGATTTTATCCTGAAGTTCGGATTCGGAATCATCAGGGGAGAGATACTTGAGTCGGCCAGCTATGGTATCTGGTCGTTTCATCACGGGGATGAGCAGAAGTACCGTGGGATTCCTCCGGCATTTTATGAGATTCTTTACCAAGACAACAAAACCGGCACCATCCTCCAGCGGCTGACCGGGACCCTCGACGGAGGCATTATACTGCGAAAAGGCTATTTTCCCACCATCAACCACTCCTGGAGTGCCAACCTTGATCAGGCCATCCGCCTTTCGGTACACTGGCCGGCCGATGTCTGTCACGAAATTGTTACACAGAATACCTTTCCGGCCGATACCCAGGCTCAGATGCCTGCAGCACCTGTGTTCCATGAACCTGAGAATGCAACCCTGCTGATTTTCCTCTTCCGGATGTTTTACAACAAACTGAGGTTTCATTTTCTGGAGGTATTTACAGCCGAAAACTGGAGGATAGGCATTGTGAGAACCCGGGCCGCAGATTTGCTTTCTGAGGTTACTTTCAGCCTTGATGGTAAGGCAGTTGATTGGCTCTCTGCCAGCGGGCCTGACCAATACTATGCCGATGGTTTCATTGTGAAGGAGCAATCGAGACAGCTGCTGGTTTTCGAAGACTACAGTTACCGCCGGCATAAAGCGACGCTTTCCGGGGTATGGTACAACGAACGGGATTATTCATTCTCTGCTCCGTTTACCTTACTCAACGAGGATTGGCATCTTTCGTACCCGTTCCTTTTCAGGGATGGCAACCAGCTTTGGTGCATACCGGAATCACTGCAACAGAACTCAATCATGCTTTACCGTTACGATGAAGCAACCAACCGGTTTCTGTACCACAGCACCCTGATTGAAGGGGTGGCAGCTGCCGACCCCACCCTGGTATTGCACCAGCATCACTACTACCTGTTTTTCACTTCTGGAAGGGCCACCAATACTGAACTACAGATATGGCATTCTGCATCCCTTTCAGGACCCTTTGAACCCCATGAGCTCAATCCGGTGAAGGCCAATATCTCCAATGCCCGGCCGGCAGGACCATTCTTCAGCGTTGACGGTAAACTTTTCCGTCCGGCACAGGACTGTTCCCGCACCTATGGTGGAAGGGTAATCATCAATGAGGTAAAATTGCTTACAGAGTCAGAGTTTCTGGAGCTTCCGGTTACCAGCCTGAATCCGCCCGGAGGATATGATGGTCTGCATACCATTTCATTTTCAGGTGATTACCTTTGTTTTGATGCCAAAAAGCTTGTCTTTTCGCCGGCTTCTGCCCTCTGGCAGATCAGACGAAGGCTGGGAATGGTGAAACCGCACAAGCCTATCAGGGAATGATCAGAAAAATCATAACTACTGCAGCCTCCCGACTGCTTATCGCCCTGGTAAATCTGGCCATTGTCTGGCTGGCAGCAAGGGTGCTCGGTGCGGAAGGCATGGGGACAATCTCACTCATCATTCTGGGTATCAGCATCAACCAGATGGTGAGTGCGCTGGTCGGAGGCAGTGCCCTGGTGTATCTGATTCCACGTTACCCGGCCCTTCAGCTGCTGGTGCCTTCCTGGATATGGTCAGTGGTGGTTTCTGCTTCGGGGAGTTTTATCCTGGGATTGACCGGATTGGTCCCCCTTGAATTTGTTTTTGATCTCTTCTGGATTTCATTGCTGCAATCGTTGTACAACATCAACCAGAATGTACTGCTTGGCAGGGAAAAGATCACCGCATTCAATGTACTGGCTTTTCTGCAGGTTGCGGTTGTTTTGATTACCCTTGCGCTGTTGTTGCTGGTTGCAGATCAGGCCAGTGTGCACAGTTATGTGATTGCCCTGTATGTTTCGTATGCTTCGGTGCTGATGGGTGGCAGCCTGCTGGTTGCACGTTTTGTATCGCGTGGTAAATGGTGGAACCCGGTGGTTTTCAGGGAGACTTTCCGGTTCGGGGGATACCTGCAGGCTGCCAGTTTTCTGCAGTTGTTCAACTACCGGCTCAGTTACTACATCATTGAGAAGTATTTTGACCGTGCAACACTGGGGGTCTTTTCCATCGGGGTGCAGATATCGGAGAGCGTATGGATTATCTCGAAGAGCATAGCCATGGTCCAGTATGCCCGCATTTCGAACAGCAGCGACAGCCTGTATGCGCGGGACATCACCTCTTTATTCATCAGGATTACCGGATTGCTGACGGTGGCCATGCTGACGGTCTTGCTGTTGCTGCCTCCGGAATTCTTCGTTTTCGTGTTCCGGAACGATTTCAGCAACCTGCACCCGGTGATTCTGAGTTTGTCGCCAGGCATCTTTGCAGTAGCGATCTCACTGATGCTCAGTCATTATTTCTCGGGATCCGGCATGCCCTGGCACAACACCATTTCCTCAGGTGCAGGACTGATTTTCACGGTGATTCTCGGATTTACCCTGATTCCCCGTTATGGGTTAACCGGTGCCGGGATGGTAGCCTCGGTGGCCTACACTGCCGGAATGATCTATCAATTGCTGGTTTACCTGCGGATCAGTGGTGCCCGGTGGAGAGATCTTGGAATCCGGATGTCAGATTTCAGGGCATTGAAAACGCATTTTCAACAATGACCCGCTGATTTACCTGATTTGTTTTCAGTCTTTACGATTCCTTTACAGAACATGCCGAATTTCATTCATCTATTGACCGGTAAGCGGTTGAATTTATTTGTAATTTTGAAATCTGATTCTGTAAACAAGGTTTAATCAAATGACATTGAGGTATTTAAACAGTATTTCCTTTTTTTTACTGCTTTTGCTGTCATTGAATGGAAGCGGACAAGTCACCCATCCTTCCTTGTTTAAAGAACATTGTGCAACTGAAGATGAATCAGAGCTTTACAACCTGATCAGTGAATATCGCCGCATCCACAACCTCCCTGCCATTCCCTTTTCGCGTTCACTCTCTTACCTGGCACGGGTTCATGCTACCGATCTTTCGGCCAACAGGCCCGATTTCGGTGGTTGCAATCCGCACAGCTGGTCGGCAAAGGGGGCCTGGAAGCCTTTCTGTTATGCCCGTGATCCCAACAGGGTTCAGCTGATGAACGAGAAACCCAAAGAGATTACCGGTTATAAAGGGAAAGGGTGGGAGATGGTTTACTCATCGGGCGAGGAAGCGCGGGCAACCGAAGCGTTTGATCTGTGGATCAGCCTTGATGTTACCAAAGACTACCTGTTGAATACCGGCAAGTGGCTGAAGCCGTGGAAAGCCATTGGCATCGGGTTTTTCGGGGAATATGCCTGTGTTTGGTTCGGGGATACCGATGATCCGGAGAAGGGATTTGGGTTGTGCGGCGCTGTTACTGAGGATGACAGCAGAAATTCTTCGTCTGCCCGGGAAGAGAAGGCCAAACCATCAACAGAGGGTGCAGAGGGCCTGTTGAATAAGTTTTATCTGATCACCGGAAGTCTCAACAGTCAGGAGAACGCAGAACAGGAGGCCGAAAGGCTGAGAAAGGCTGGTTATCCTCAGGCCCGGGTGGTCGCTTCCGGAAATGTCTTCCGGGTGTCACTGATGGAGTTCAATTCAGAGTCTGACGCACAGACCGCCCTGAACAACCTCAGGAACAAGTTCAATGGGGCGTGGATACTCAAGCCCGGCGACTGATTTTTATCAACTTCACACCTTTAAATATCAACAGCGCAGAGAACGTGATCTGCTGAATCCCTATATTTGCAGCCATGATAGAAGATCTGGATTACGTCCCGAGCAACCCGGGACAATACTCTGACGACAGTGTCCGCACCCTCGACTGGAAGGAACACATCCGCCTGCGACCGGGCATGTACATCGGCAAACTAGGGGATGGCTCATCGCAGGATGACGGAATTTATGTGCTGATCAAAGAGATCATCGACAATGCCATCGACGAGTTTGTAATGGGCAATGGCCGTACCATTGAAGTGGCCATCAAAGAGCAGAAAGTAACCATCCGCGACTATGGCCGCGGCATGCCCCTGGGTAAGGTGATCGACTGTGTGTCGAAGATCAATACCGGGGCAAAATATGATTCCAAGGTTTTTAAAAAGGCTGTTGGCCTCAATGGCGTAGGTTCAAAAGCGGTGAATGCCCTGTCGCAGAGCTTTACAGCGCAAAGCATCCGTGAAGGGAAAACGAAGATCGTGGAGTTTGTGCGCGGAGAGATCGTTAACGAACACGATCTGGAATCCAGCACACTGCGCAGCGGAACCCTCATCACTTTTATCCCTGATGAACAGGTATTCGGCCATTATCATTTTTTGCCGGAGTATATCGAGCAGATGCTCTGGAACTACGTGTTCCTCAACAACGGTCTGACCATCTGGTTCAATGGAACGAAGATGCAGGCGAAGAACGGCCTTGTTGACCTGCTTGAGCGCAACAACAACGGCAACCCGCTGGTTTATCCGATCATTCAGCTGAAAGATGACGATTTCGAATGTGCCTTTACCCACAGTGCCCGGCAGTATGGTGAAGAGTATTATTCGTTTGTCAATGGTCAGCATACCACCCAGGGCGGAACACATCAGGCTGCTTTCCGCGAAGCCCTGGTGAAAACCATCAGGGATTTCTACAAAAAAGATTTTGATCCGGGTGATATCCGGCAGTCTCTCATCGCTGCCATCAGCATCAAGGTTCAGGAACCGGTGTTTGAATCACAGACCAAAACCAAGCTGGGTTCACAACACATTGAGCCGGATGGCCAGACCATCAGAAACTACATTGGTGACATCCTGAAGAAACAGCTCGACAACTACCTTCACATGAATTCCGATACAGCCGAAGCGCTGCTCCGGAAGATCATGCAGAGTGAAAAAGAGCGGAAGGATATGGCCAACATCAAAAAGCTGGCCAAAGAAAGCGTTAAGAAAGTAAGCCTGCACAACAAAAAGCTGCGCGATTGCAGAATCCACTACAACAGTAACGATCCGCTCAGGCTGAATACCACGCTTTTTATCACCGAGGGTGATTCGGCCAGCGGTTCCATTACCAAATCACGCGATGTGAATACCCAGGCTGTTTTCAGCCTGAAGGGAAAGCCCCTCAACTGTTATGGTCTTACCAAACGGGTGGTGTATGAAAACGATGAGTTCAACCTCCTTCAATCGGCGCTCAACATTGAAGAAGGGGTGGAGAATCTCCGCTACAACCAGGTGGTGATCGCCACGGATGCCGATGTCGATGGAATGCATATCCGGTTGTTGCTGCTCACCTTCTTCCTGCAGTTCTATCCCGATGTGGTTAAATCGGGTCACCTGTACATTCTCCAGACCCCATTGTTCAGGGTGAGAAACAAAAAGAAGACCACTTACTGTTATTCGGATCCTGAACGACTGGCAGCCATTCAGGAACTGGGGCCAAATCCTGAGATAACCAGGTTTAAAGGACTCGGAGAGATTTCACCCGATGAGTTCAGGCATTTTATCGGAGGCAGCATGCGTCTCGATCCGGTGATTCTGCGTAAGACCGCAGAGATTGCAGACATTCTTTCTTTCTACATGGGGCGTAATACTCCTGAACGTCAAGGTTTTATCATTGATAATCTACGTCTCGAAGAGGATATCGTTGAGGTAGAGGCCTAGTAAATTTTTCTGAATGCTTTGCCGATGTGGCTGATGATATCCCTGGCAAGCAAGGCTTCCTGTCCTGATTTTCCGGCAGCGATATCACCGGCTTTGCCATGCAGCCAGGTGCCGAGGATACAGGCATCGCGGGCGGGATATCCCGATGCCAGCAGCCCCAGGATGATTCCGGTCAGCACATCCCCGCTGCCACCGCTGGCCATGCCGGGGTTGCCGCTTGAATTAAAATAGACATTCCCGTCGGGGCAGGCAACCGAGGTGTAGGCTCCTTTAAGGATGACATATACCTTGTACCTCATGGCGAATACCCTTTGTAATTCAAGCCGGTCAAAATGATTGGCTGTAGGGCCGGCCAGTCTCTCAAATTCCTTTGGATGCGGGGTAAGTATGCTGCCCGGTGGCAGAAAGGAAATCCAGGTTTTGTTCTCACTCAGGATGTTCAGCGCATCGGCATCCAGCACAAGGGGTACCCTTGTTTCCTGGATGAGCAGCCTGATCACTGCCTGGGTCGTATCCTCCATGCCGAGCCCGGGTCCCGCCCCGATGGCTGAATAGACATCCAGTACCGGCAGCGTTGAGATACAGGCATCTTCAGGATCGATGCTTACCATCGCTTCGTGAACAGAATTCTGCATCACCAGAAAGCCATCGCCCGGAATGTGGGTGGTAAGCAAACCAACACCTGCGCGCAGACAGGCTTCGGAAGCCAGTACGGCCGCCCCGAGTTTTCCGGTGCTTCCGGCAAGTAGAAGGGCATGACCGAAATGACCCTTGTGGGCAAAAACCGGACGTGGCCTGTAAAGACTCCGGCAGTCTTCTTTCTGAACGAAGAAATTATTGCATGAGGCCGCATTCAGGAAATCTTCATGAAGTCCGATACCGAGCACCTCCCATTTACCGGTATACTGCTCATTCTCGGCCATCAGCAATGCCAGCTTGGGCATCTGAAAAGTTAAGGTATAATCCGCCCGTACTATGATGTTTTTTTTATGATCTGCCGGCTTGTCAGCAAAGAGGCCGGATGGCATATCCACCGAAATCACCAGTGCCCCACTCTGGTTGATGGTGTCGATGATGCCGGCGATGAACCCTGTGGCTGGTTTGTTGAGGCCCGATCCGAGCAGGGCATCAACCACGATGTCCTTATCACTGATCTCAATATCGGGGTCGTTTTCAAATACATCGGAGATCACAATACCCGGCTGTTCACCCAGCAGCCTCAGATTCTCCTGAAAATCAGGACTGGGATGCTCTGTATGCCTGATGATGTGCACTTCCGTTTCAAAGCCATGATTGCAAAGCATCCTCGCGATGGCCAGGCCGTCACCGCCGTTGTTGCCCATCCCGCAGATTACCCTGATCAGGGCAGATTTCTCAGCCTTTTCAGAAATCCACCGGAAGCAGGCACCGGCAGCCCTTTCCATGAGGTCGAACGAACTTACCGGCTCATGGTTGATGGTGTAAAGATCAGCCTCCCTGATCATCTCAACAGGCAATACTTTCAGTGCACACATAATCCTTATTTATCTGTTTTTCAGACCCTTTGTGAAGCATTCTTCTCCGGGACAAGGTCTGACAAAAAAGGTGAAATTTCTTAGTGTTATGTCAAGCGTTAAGTGTTGCATCGGATTAAATGAAAGTTTCAACGCTTAAACAGATTCGCTAACTTTTACCTGTCTGCCAATTAACACAGATGGCTTTTTATTTTTACTTTTTACCTGTCTGCCTGTGGCAAACAGGCAGGCTTTTTACTTTTGACTTGACATCAGATGCCTGTGGTATTCAGGTTCCCCAGGCTGATGGTCACAATTTTCTTCTGGTTTTCATCGTCATTGTTTACGAGGGTCATACTTACCTGCAGATGAAGGTTGTAGATGTTGATATCGGTCTCCTTGGCCTTTATCTTACCGATTTTCAGTATGTCAGAATTGATGATCCCCTCATGGCGGTTTGCTTCATGGCCGAAGATTTTATCGTTGCCGGTGGTCAGCAGTTTTTTATCGTAACCTTGATTGAATTCATGGATGTTGGAGATGTCGTCGATGGTGATCACCTGCAGGTTTTCAATACCATCGATGTTCACAGTAAACCAGCGGTGCACATGTTCATCGATCAGGCAGCGGTTAAGGCTGTCGCGCGACAGAATCCGTGCGTTGTTGATGATGGCCCTTCCGTAGTGATTGTCGTTGTACGAATAGATTTTATCGTAGGTAATCGCATACCGGGTGCTGATTCCTCCGATAATTTTTCTGAGCCGCGGGAAAAAGTGAAAGGCGTTGTAGATTCTCAGTACAATCGCGTAATTACTGGCAAACAGCAGTGCATGCAGGGGCGTGTCGAAAATCAGGAACCCGCCGTCACCGGTGCTGATAAATCGCTTTTCGATGCTCTCCCGCGTGTAATTCTGAAAAATAAACGGGTGGTTGGTCAGGCAGAGGTCGATGGTTGTTCCCAGCATCGTTTTGAAAAGAAAGGGAATCAGCATCTGCTCAAATTCACCATAAGAACTATACTGGAAGATGTCCAGCCCCAGAACCGACTTTGAACTGAGTTCATCGATTCTGATGATTTTCTGAAGTTCAGCAAGCATTTCCGTTTCATCGGGTACAACATTGGTCTTCTCAAAAATAACCCGGTTGTCGTATTGATTCAGAATTTCCCTGATAAATTCGTGATCGAGGGTGGTGATCTGTTTTTTCATGCGGGGGGTGATGGTTTTGGATTGTTAGATGTGATGATCTCAGCTTAAGATTCATGATTGCCTGTTGATTGCCGGCAGAAACTGTTTCACTGTCTGATAACCGAGTTGATGAAACCGGTAAGGAATTGTTTTTCAGCTTTGGTAGAACGCTCTCCGAAACCAAAGGCTTCATTCTTGCTGATTACCGCCGGGAAAATGCCTTTGCGGGTGATGCCGGCCAGTGATTTGTAAGCGCTTTCAACAAAGGTTACCGATTCGATCTCCTCAACCTTGAATGTAACATGCGATCGGGTGCTTCCTTCAAGGCGGAGGATGGTTAGCTCCTTGTTGTTTACCGTAATCTGTTGGGAGGCAAAGATGGTTTTGAGCGAGAGCCTGAGGGTAACAATACCCAGAATCCAGAAGGGAATGGAAACCAGGCTCCATGACTTACCATATTGAAACAGCAGCACAGACCAGACAAGGATCATCAGCAGCCAGAAAAAAATGATCAGCAGTGTAAAAAGCGCCTTGTAGGAAAAACCCTCACGGGGGATGTCTATTTCAAAGGTGCCCGGGTTGATTTCATTGACCCGGATCCTTCCCGGTTCTGATGCGCTGTTGTTTGCTGAAACCCCTGTAACTGTCATCTTATCAGTATTATATATGGAAACTACCTGCAATTGTACCCTCCGGTGCAGGAGGCTAACCAAAAGTAGTGAATTTCCGTTTTCACGGGAAAAAGCCATGACACGTATTCAAGGATAACATTACAATACTTTAATATTTGCTTTACACTCTTTTAATACCGCGACAATACCTTTACTGTCAAAAACAAGGTATGCAAAGCGCTGATTCAAAGATACTGCTTGTAGACGATGAACCGGATATTCTGGAGTTTCTGAGTTACAATCTCCGCAAGGAAGGATTCAACGTGCGGTGCTGCAACAATGGCAATGATGCCATAGAAACAGCCAGGGAGATGCAGCCCGG
The DNA here is from genome assembly GCA_016788045.1 of Bacteroidales bacterium. Classification (GTDB taxonomy): domain Bacteria; phylum Bacteroidota; class Bacteroidia; order Bacteroidales; family Lentimicrobiaceae; genus Lentimicrobium. The sequence goes on along the minus strand of JAEUTG010000056.1, from coordinate 157,970 downwards.
TCTGATTGTTCTGGATATCATGATGCCCGGTAAGGATGGTTTCGAAACCTGCCGTGAAATCCGCAGCGACCAGAGCCTGAAAGATACCGTTATCGCGTTTCTTACTGCCCGTGGGGAGGACTTTTCTCAGATTGAAGGATTTGATGCCGGTGCCGATGATTTCATCAGCAAGCCGGTCAGGCCGAGGGTATTTGTTTCTCGGGTAAAAGCCTTGCTCAGAAGGAATGAGAAATCAGCAACAGATGGCAACAAGCTCGTGCTGAACGATCTGGTTATTGACAAGGAGCGTTATTCTGTGATATTGAAGGGCAAGTCGGTTGAGATGTCGAAGAAGGAATTTGAATTGCTGCTGATGCTGACTTCCAGACCCGGGAAGGTATATACGCGTGATGAAATCTATGCCGGGGTGTGGGGCAGCAACGTGGTGGTTGGTGAGCGCACCATCGATGTGCATATCCGGAAGATCCGCGAGAAGATCGGATCAGAATGTATCCGCACAGTGAAAGGGGTTGGCTATTTCTTCGCCTGATGTTGCCAGATATCCCAGGCCAGTTCAGCCTGCCGGTATAACATTCCCAGACCATTGCAGACCCTGGCTCCCCTTTTTCTTCCTTCCTGCATAAGCAGCGTTTCTTCAGGGTTGTAGATCATATCGTAAATAAAATGGCTTTCATTGACCAGATGAGCCGGTATCTCCGGTTTTTGATTTACTGTCGGAAACATGCCCGCCGGCGTTGCGTTTACAATCAAACCTGTTTCGTTCATGATGGCTCCTGTAAGCTCAGCATAGGAAATGAGGCCATTGCCATGATCCGGAGCATTGCGGGTAACCCTCAACAGCCTGAAATTCATTTTTCTGAGCACATAGGCAGCAGCTGCAGCGGCACCACCGGTACCCAGAATCAATGCCTGTGGGCGGCAATTGACCGCGAAATCTTCAATCTCTACAGCGAAAGCCGGGGCATCGGTATTAAATCCGGAGAGGGTAAAACCCTGATTACTGCGGTTTATCAGCAGGGTGTTCACAGCACCGATGGCCTCTGCTTCCGGCGAAACTGTGCCAAGAAAGTCCAGTATTGATTGTTTGAAGGGTATGGTAACATTGAGGCCCCGTAATCCGGGGACCTGCGTGATCAGTTCATGAAGTTCCTGAAGACTGTTGAGCGGATAAAGCCGGTAAGCAGCATCTATCCCTTCATTCCTGAACTTTTTATTGAAATATTCTGCTGAGAAGGAGTGGGTGAGCGGATTTCCGATCAGTCCGTACTGAATCATTGATTTTTGTTTTAACAGGAGCTTTTGGGAACCCCGGAACAATGCAGAACCCCGCATATTATCCTGAAAAGTTGAGAATCAGGCCATATGCTGAAGGGTTTAAAGGTTTGGTTAAAGGCTGAATGAATCACGCATGTTGAGCACATCGGGATCATTGTAGATTCCCGGAAGGTATTCGAGCAACTGGTTAAATCCTTCCTGATCTGTTTCCAGCATTTTATTTAACTGGCTAAGGGCCTCTTTTCTTTTTCCTTCGAGAAATAAAAGGGCTATTCTCCTCCATTTCAGCAGATTACTCTCCGGGATATTTTGCAGGCCTTCCTTAATTTTGCTCATTGCGCCCGCGAAATCAGCTCTTTCTGCAAAGAGTTCGGCAAAATCAAGCCAGATTTCCTGATCGTAGGGTTCCAGAATGGTTGCTTTGGCAAAAGTGCCTTCTGCTTTTTCGGGGAAGCCGGCCTGTTTCTGGCAGATGGCCAGTGAAGCCAGGTATTCGGGATTTTCCGGATCGATCTCAACCCCTTTCTGTATGTAACGGAGGCCAACCGTATAGTCACCCTGCAACTGATAGCAAACACCCATGCCAACCCAGGCATCGGCCAGGTTCTCATCCATCTCCACGGCGGTTCTGAAATGGCTGATGGCATCCCTGAGTTCGCCAAGTTTTTCGAAGCATTCGCCTATGTAATAATAGGTCATTGCCTCCGGCTCTTCATGTTCAAGGGTTTCACGAAAAGCCTGGATGGCGTGGTGATAAAGCTCCATTCCGGCCAGGGCGTTGGCCTTGTTAAAATAGGCCGACGAAAAGCCCGGTTCTATGGCAATGGCGAAGTCAAAGGCTTCAACCGCTTTTTCATACAGCTCAATGCTGTTGTAGGCTACCCCAAGATTGAACCAGGCAAAATGAGAATAAGGCAGGCGGTCGGTAAATGCGGTAAAGTATTCTATGCCAGCTTCGGGCTGGTTGGTAATTTCGAAGCAAAAAGCAAGTTCGAAGAGGATGGTTTCATTGCCGGGCTCTATTTCAAGTACCTTCTTCAGGTAAGCGATGGCGTTGTCGTAGTCACCCAGGTTCTCGTATTCAAAAGCGATGCTCGAATAGATGTTGCCGAGGTCTTCGCTGCGGTGAATGGCTTTGTTGTATTCACCGATGGCGTCGGTGTAGCGCTTCATCTGACTGTAAATCGCCCCTTTTGTAATGAAGATATCACTGTTGGTGGGGTCGAGCTTTTCTACCCTGGCCAGTATCCTGAGGGCTTTTTCAGCCTTGTCTGATGAAACCAGCAGTTGGGCCTGCCTGATGAGTATGCCCGATTGCCCAGGATATTGCTCAAGGGCAAGTTTAACGGCCATTCCGCATTTTTCCAGCTCGTTGCTCACCAGATAATGATCGATAAGGTCTTCGTATTCCTCAACATCGAAGAAATAACGGGTATCCTCATTGATCATGCTGTCAAAGCGCTCAAGAAGGTCACTCAGTGAATCGTCGTCTTCGTGTTCGAAAAAATCGTTCATCGTTTGGTTTTTGAATCATTCCATCAGGAATCCCGATGCAAAATTAATCAATTTTATAAACCGTTTTCTGAATTGAACCTGCGAGCTACCTGAAATGAACGGTTTCATCCTGCCCGGCAATGTAATATTACACAAAAAAGGGGGTTTTGTGACCAGCTTCTGCTTTAAGTTATAGACAATTATTTGTTAATAAAATGTTTAATTTTCAGCCATGGGGCTGGTTTAGCGATCAAAATGAGCTGCCTCTGGTCCAGAATATGATGTATTTCGCCGGTGGATGAAATGATAATTCTGAGGAATCAACATTTTCAATTAATTTTGCCCTTCCAAAAATCGAATGGATTTATGACATTGATAAAAAGTATATCAGGAATCAGAGGTACCATCGGCGGTAAACCCGGCGATTGTCTCAGTCCGGTGGATATTGTTAAGTTTACTTCAGCGTTTGCGGGCATTCTGAAACGTGAAACAGAAGGACGTGTAAAAGTAGTGGTTGGCCGTGATGCCCGGGTTTCCGGTGAAATGGTCAACAACCTCGTTACCGGGACGCTTTCAGGCATGGGTGTGGATGTGGTGGATGTCGGTTTGTCGACCACACCCACAGTGGAGATGGCGGTGACCGATCTCGGGGCCAACGGCGGTATTATTCTTACGGCCAGCCACAACCCGTGGCAGTGGAATGCCCTCAAACTGCTCAATAGCCAGGGCGAATTCATCAGCGCCGAACTGGGCAGTCAGTTGCTCAGTATGGCCAACAGCGGTGATTTTACCTACACCGAAGTCGACAAGATCGGAACCATCACCTACGACGACAGTCAGATCAGAAAACATATTGAAAAGATACTGGCCCTGCCGCAGGTCAACTCTTTTGCTATCAAAATGGCCCGTTTCAGGGTAGCCATTGATGCTGTGAATTCTACCGGTGGTATCGCCATTCCTTTGCTCCTCAGGGCGCTGGGGGTTGAACAGATCGATGAACTCTACTGCACCCCCGATGGCCGTTTTCCGCATAACCCCGAACCCCTTCCCGAAAACCTGGAAGAGATCTCGAAACTCGTGGTCAAAAACAAGGCTCACGTGGGTTTCGTGGTCGATCCTGACGTTGACAGGCTGGCCATTGTTTGTGAAGATGGCGGTATGTTCGGCGAAGAGTACACCCTGGTTGCCGTTGCAGATTATGTGTTGTCAACCACTCCTGGCAACACGGTTTCCAACATGTCATCGACCCGGGCTTTGCGCGATGTTACCGAAAAAGCCGGAGGACGGCACTTCGCATCGGCCGTTGGTGAAGTGAATGTGGTTGAGAAAATGAAAGAGGTGAATGCCGTAATCGGTGGCGAAGGCAACGGAGGGGTGATTCTTCCTGAATTGCACTATGGCCGGGATGCCCTGGCCGGTATCGCCCTCTTCCTTTCTCACCTCGCCCAGTCAGGAAAACGTGTTTCGGCACTCCGCAATACCTATCCCAACTATTATATTTCGAAGAACAAAATTCAGCTTTCGCCCGAAATGGATGTAGATGCCATCCTGAAAAGCATCTCGCTGAAATACAAAAACCAGCCCATCAATACCGAAGATGGTGTTAAAATCGAATTCGGCAATGAATGGGTGCACCTGAGACGGTCAAACACCGAACCCATTATCAGGATTTATTCTGAAAGTGATTCGGAGTCTAAGGCCGATGTGCTTGCCCGGAAAATCATCGACGATATCAGGGATGTCATCAGGGGCTGACCAGGGAACTGCGTTTTTTTTATTCTGTAAATCTGATATTTGCAGACCTGCTGTTTTCTGATTATATTCGTGGCGCTATCACACAGGTATTGAAATGAATGGTTCATTGCCGGCCAATCCCCGGTTCATTGACCCGGTTGATCGCACGCCAGGGTGGTGATGGCTCCCTAACTCCAGGTATCTGTTATGCAATAAACCGCGCTGCAGCATACTGAAAAACAACAGGATATGGCTTTGAGACGCAGAAAACGCAAGGCTACCAAATTCAGAAAGGTGGAATTCAAGCTGACTTCCCAGCAGAAAAAACGTGTGGATGCTTTCTGCAACCATCACAAAACCACCCCGATCAATATGTACAAAAAGGCCATCCTGTTATACCTGGACCACAATGGCTATGGACAGCACAGGATTCATCAGCCGGCCATCAGCGAAAATCAGATGAGTATCTTCGACATCGTCGGCGATCCCCTCAAAGCGGAAGGTTAATTCTAACGCCGACATTATAACGAAAATCCCGTGATTAATCTTCCGGAACCTCAATAATCAGAATCTCTGATTTTTCAAGGGTACTGAAGGTGATCCCGCCGGCATCACTCACCTCAATGGAGTCGCGTCTTTCCCCGGTAACATCACCCAGTGAAACCGAACCTTCGATTACAAATACAAAAATCAGGTTTCCCGCTTTGTTTACCTCATATTGGTAACTCTTTCCCGCCTCCGATTTCAGCAGGCTGAACCACGCATCCTGTCTGATGGCAATGATGTTATCTCCGCCATCGGGTGATACAACCGTCAGTATTGTATTCTCAGCCTGTTTGCCCGCGAGGCTGATCTGATTGTAGGCAGGCGCTGTATTGCGGACTTTCGGGAAAATCCATATCTGAAGCAGGTTCAGTTGCACAGTATCTGAAGCATTGTACTCCGAATGCATAACGCCGCTTCCGGCCGACATGTACTGTATTTCACCGGCGGTGATTACCGAAGTGTGTCCCATGCTGTCCCGGTGTTCTAGGCTGCCGCTCAGCGGGATCGTCACAATTTCCATGTTGTTGTGCGGGTGCATGCCGAAGCCTCCACCGCCTTCAATAGTGTCGTCGTTCAGTACCCTCAGCACCCCGAATCGTTCACGCAAGGGATCAAAATAATTGGCAAAACTGAAACTGTAGTTTGCTTTCAGCCATTGATAATCAGCCGTTCCCCGGCGATTGGCTTTATGAATGTTAATTTTCACAACGGATTTCTTTAGAAATAGTCAGCAACCGTAAACGATTAACGGTTACGCCGGATATTAACAAACCAATGGGTTCTATTGTTTCAGGGAATTGTTTATCCTAATCGTTCAGCTTTTCATAAAGCACCCGGTTGACAATGGATCTGCCCAGGGTGATTTCATCGGCGAATTCAAGATTGTCGCCCACAGCAACCCCGCGTGAGATGGCCGAAATGGTGGGAACCTTGTCTTTGAGTTTCTTATACAGGTAGAAGTTGGTGGTGTCGCCCTCTGTGGTGGCCGGCAGGGCCATGATGATCTCCGAAACGGCGTTTGTTTCTGTGCGTTCGATCAGCGACTGAATGCTCAGGTCATTCGGACCGATGCCATCCATAGGGGAAATGATCCCACCCAATACATGGTACACGCCCCTGAACTGACCGGTGTTCTCAATGGCCATCACATCCCGGATGTCTTCAACCACACACACCATGGATGGATCCCTTTTGCGGTCGGCACAGATGGCGCAGATTTCTGAATCGGAAATGTTGTGGCAGATGCTGCAATACCTGATTTCTGCGCGCAACCGTATGATCGAATTGCCCAGGGCCTCCGCCCGCAAGGGGTCCTGCCTCAGCAGGTGCAGGGCCAGCCGGATGGCCGAACGGCGTCCGATTCCCGGTAAACGTGTGAACTCATTGACAGCTTCTTCAAGCAGTCTGGATGAATAATCAGGCATACATCATTCCTTTTTCAGCAAAAAGCTACTTTTACTTATTTTTGCACAAATTTACAAAACAGTTCAATGCATCCTTACTGAAGAATGCCCCTGGCTGAAAGGTAACAAAACCAATAAAATGAAAATATACACCCTGCTTACATTGTTTTTGTCCATCCTCATTCCCTTTGCTGCCAATGCACAGACCGTTCCCGCTGAGCAGGAACTGAACAAAACGGATGCAAAGGGCCTGAAACAGGGACTGTGGAAGAAGACCGATGAAGCAGGAAGACTGATTTATCAGGGAAGTTTTACCGACAACAAACCAAACGGCAAATTTATCTACTACGATACCACCGGGGTGGTGAAGGCAGAGACTGAATTTACCGAAAACGGGATGAAGGCCTTTACCATAACATATTACAGAACAGGCGTTAAGATGTCGGAGGGCAGCTACATCAGCGAAAAGCGTGATGGAACCTGGCAGTTTTTTAATGAGGAAGGCATCCTTATTTCTGAAGAAAACTATGTTCAGGGCAGGCCTGAAGGCACCTGGAAAACCTATTATGCCAACAAGTCGGTGCTTGAAGAAATAACGTACAAAAACGGTGTAAAGGAAGGTCCCTGGAAACAGTACTACTACGACGGTCCGTTAAAACTGAGTGCCACTTACAAAAACGGCAAACTGGAAGGTCTGGCTACCTTCTTTTACCCCAACGGCAGGGTGATGGTGTCGGGCCCTTACGTGAACAACCTGAAAGACGGGGTGTGGATGCACATCGACGACAAAGGCGTTGCCGAAAAACGGGAAGTGTGGTCAGCCGGCTTTCTTTCGCTCGAAGAGTATTACGACAAGAAGATTGAGAAGATGGTGAAGGAGGAGAAGTGAAGTTTGTAATTTCTAATTTCCAATTTCTAATTTCTAATTTCTAATTTCTAATTTCTAATTTCCTAATAGCCAATAGCCAATTCCTAATTTCCAATTTCCAATTTCCAATAACTATTAATTAACATCCTAACCTCTGACCTCCGATTTCGGATTAAACTCCGATCGAAGGGTTCGTCCCTCGTCCCTTTTTGGCGACCCTCGTCCCTTTTTATTCCAGATTGCGGATTTAAAATCCCGCGCAAAGACCCCGCCAAAATGGCGGGGCAAGCTGCGATGACCCCGAATTCTCGGGACAGGCGCAATGATTTTCTTATTTGATTCAGACCTCAGACCTCAGACCTCTGACCACTGACCACTGACCTCTGACCTCCCCACTGTCAGGAAACCGGAAATTACCCGAAAACCTTCCCGATTTCTATCAGGCTCCTGATAACCGGATATCCGGAAGCTGACAGCCTGCTTTCCGACTGGTGTCCGTCGGCAACCAGCAGGCAGTGAATGCCCAGGGCAGAGGCTACCTCTGCATCGTGCAGGGTGTCGCCGATCAGGCAGGTTTCTTCTTTGCGGAACCCTGTTTCCCTGAGGGCTTGCCCGGCAATGCTGATCTTCCCGTGTGCCAGGTGGTCGCTGATGCCGAAAATATGACTGAAATAGGCGGCGATGTTGTGCTCCCCGGCCAGTTTGCGGAGTTCGGTCTGCTCCATGGCCGACAGAATGATCTGCTGCTTTCCCGAATTCCGGAAATACTCCAGCGAGGCACCTGCCCCCTGGTGCAGCCCGGCTTCCCCAACCATCGTAAGGTAATGGTCCATAAATTCAACGGCCACCTCTTCGTAGGGTTCGCGGGTGAAATCAAAACCTGCTTCCGTATAATAGTGCTGCACCGGAAAGGTGAAAATTTCAAGGTAACGCTCCCGGGTCATCGGCGCCAGCCTGCGCCTTTGCAGCAGCCTGTTGATGGCCTCAATGCAGACATCAAGGTCGTTGAGCAGGGTTCCGTTCCAGTCCCAGATAATGTTACGGCAGTGGGTGAGGGTGGTGGGCATGGTAGTTCTGTTGGATTAAAAAATTTTATAATCGTAATTGATTGATAAACTGGCTGCAGAAGGAGCGGAGAAAACAACCACAGACCATTTTCAACGGTTTCTGCCGAGTACCAACAGTCCCGCCTCGGCACCGGCAATCCGGTATCCCAGCTTGCTGTAGTTGTTTGCATCCAGGGTATCCATGCCGAATTTGCTCCGGTACTCGTCGGTAATCAGCACATAATCTATTTTCAGGCTGTCGGCATAGTGCAAGAGGCGCTTGCCGCTGAGCTGTCGGCCGGCTTTCTGCATTTCGGCAATGCCGAGGTCGCTCTGTATCCGGCCGAACCTGCCCATTTCATCGAAAATAAAGGTCATGGGTGCCAGCACCTTCAGCTTTTCTGTCTGAGACCCGAAGTATTTCTGTGAAAGCAGGCGGTTCCTGCCGGGATCGAACTTCTCAGCAGCAATGCTGAAATTCCAGACCAGGTGGGTTGCCAGCAGCAGGGCCAGCAGTCCGAGCGACCAGCGGTAGGTTTTACCGTAGGTGAACCCCCACCTCAGGGGGCTGCCCGAGGCCCGCTGCCTGTAAATATCCATAAAGGAAGTTGTGATAATCAACACAATAAACGGCAGGTACAGCAGCAGGTATTTGGAGGTGGTGTGTACCGCCAGCAGGGATAGGAAAACCACGAGGGCGGCAGCATACTGCAGCAGCAGCGACTCCTGCTTCAGGGTCCTGAAATTGATGAGCAGCAGAAAGATGAGCAGCAGCGACTGGGAGATTTCTTTCGGACTGTGAAAAAATCGCAGGTGTTCGTTGAAGGGCTTGGCAATAAACAGCAGGGAGGAGGGAAGAATCTGTGATTTGTGCAGGGCTGGTGAATCGTTGATCTGGTAAAGCCAGAAGCGGAAATTGTAATCTGCCGTAAAATCGTAGAAGTAGAGGGTCAGAAACAGGCCCGAGAATGTACCAAAGACCAGGATTGCCTTCAGCTTCCACCTCAGCAGCAGGATGGCAAGGCCGGCCGCAATAAATATCAGGCCATTCAGGTGTGCGGTGGCTGCCAGCGCGGCGAATGCACCACTCATTGCAGCCTGATGCAAGCTTCCAGGGCCCCGGAGGTACTTTTCCATAAAAATATAGGAAGCAAAGCCAAGTGTCATCACCATGATCTCAGGCCGGTAAACAAAGGAGTACTGGAAAATAAAGGCATTGGTGGTGATCAGCAGCAAGGCCAGCCAGCCGGCCTCCTCACCGAGCTTCCGCTTTACATAGCTCAGAAAAAGTACCAGAAAGCCCATAAACCACACCAGGCTGACACTCTTGAGGGTGAGCAGTGAAAATCCGAGGGTTTTTACGAACAGCGCCCCATTGAGGGTAAACAGTTTGTGGTGAACGATCTGCCTGGTTTCCTGGGAGGTAATGCCATACATCAGGTCGGATCTGACGAAGCCGTTTTTGGCCAGCCAGAAGGCATGTTCGCCGATCCAGGCGTCGTCAACATCGGGCTGCCGCTGCCAGAGGCTGTAGGCATACAGCAGCAGGTTCGCGGCGATCAACAGTTTGACCAGGGTCAGGTGTTTCATGTTTGGTAAAGGAGTCAGGCAGGCTGCAAAGTTAAGGCTTTTCTGCTTCGGACAGGGAACAGACAGCAAACGCCTGCCATACAGGCACCAAACAACCTGCCGGGGTTGCGCAAAGCAGCGCTGAAACACAGGAAAGGTAGTTTCAGTTCGTGAACAATGGCTCCTTTTGCAGGTTGACCGGCTGTCAGCTGTCTGGCGCCTGATTTGTCTGCATTGATGAAAAATGTATTTAACAACGCAGTGTGGTGATAATGGTCTGGTTTGTATCTTTGCTGCATTAAAATCAATCCTATGCTTCAGAGAATCCAATCTGTATACCTTGCGGTTGCTGTTATCTCACTTGTGGTGGCCTTTTTCAGTCCCGTGATGTCGTTTATCAACGAAGGCCAGATATGGCTGGAAGTTTACATCAACCGTTTTGCCGACAACTCATCACCTGCTCTCGGGCTGAACAGCATGATTCTGCTGCCGGTTCAGATTCTCGATATACTGGTGGTGATTATGGCTGGTGCAGCCATCTTTCTTTTTAAAAACAGGCGGTTGCAGATGCGGCTGGTGAGGTTGTCGATCGTGATGCTGCTGGTAATCATTGCGCTGATTTTCTTCTACTATGGCAATGTGCTGGGTAAGGCTACCTTAACCACGCCCGATTTCAACCAGACCGGGGTTTATCTTTTCCTGGTGGCTCTGGTGATGTTTATCCTGGCGAACAGAAGCATTCAGAAAGACGAGCAGCTGGTAAAAGCCGCCGACAGACTCAGGTAACGCTTACTGCCTTCGGGGAAGCTCCATAATTTCAAGGTCCCTGATTTCAGCCCCTTCGATGGTAAACCTCACGAGGGTACCCACCTGGTGCATGCCTTGTTTTCCGGCTGCACCCGGGTTGATGTGCAGCAGTTGCCGGCGCTGATCGTTCATCACCTTAAGGATGTGTGAATGTCCGCTGATGAAGAGTTTTGGTTTCAGTTCATCAAGCAGTTGCCTGGCTTCTGCAGAATACCGGCCCGGGTACCCGCCGATGTGAATGATGAGTACCCTTACCTCCCCGCACATAAAATCCTGGTAATGCGGATAAAACATCTTCAGCTCGTTGCCGTCGATGTTGCCGGTGACCGCCTTCAGCGGTTTGATGGATGCCAGCGTTTTGGCCGTATCGAGGTTCCCGATGTCGCCGGCATGCCAGATCTCATGGCAATCGCTGAAGAAATCAGCGACTTTCGGGTGCACATATCCGTGGGTATCAGAAAGCAGTCCTATTCTTTTCATCATCTTTCCGGCAATTTAGTGATCGGATTTCGCATCGTTTGACGGGGAAAGGTCGTCGGACCTGTAATCGGGGTTCAGGGTGAAGAAGACACCGGTTGCGGAATAGTTCATCCTGATGATGTTTAAGACCATGAAGTCGGCCAGGATGTGTTCACACCGCTGATTGGAGTAACCTGAAAGTTTTCTGAACCCTGAGAGGGTGATTTCACCATGGATCTCGAGGTAAGCAAGTAATGTTCTTTCGGCAACCGAATATTCAATGTAAACGCCTTTCGGGTCGTGCTGCTTTTTCCAGACTTTACGCAACACCCCGTTGGCGGGATAATTTTCATCGCCAACCCGAACATAAACCCGGTAATTTCCCTCCTTGTCGGGGGCCGAATGCGGTCCGGAAAAGCTCTTCGGGATGATGATTTCCACCACAGTACGGCCGTTTTCTTCCCACTCCTTCATTTCAAAATAGACCTCTGGCCGGCAGTAAAGGCTGGCCCCGGCTTCAACCATGTAGTACTCCTCATCTGAGCGCACCCCTGCAATGGAGCCATTGTCCTTGACGCCAAGCAGCAGCCTTCCGCCATCGGTATTGGCGAAAGCAGCCAGCGAACGGGCAATCTTTTTCGAATCGGTGATCCCGAATTTGAAATCGAGCTGCTGATGTTCGCCTTCAGCAATGAGTTTCTGAATGTGAGAAGGCATTGAAACAGTATGAATTACAGGCAATCACTAAAACTTCGGCATCAGGTCTTTCAGAACATCTTTGTGTACGAGAAAGGTCATCATCTTCAGTTTCACATAATCCTCATGGAAGAAATAATAGCCGAAATTCTGATTTTTCTCCGGCCCGCCGGTACGCGATCCTGCCCCTGAATCCTTCAGCAGAAACCAGGTTGTCCCGTCTTTTTCCTGATAACCGATCACATGCATGCCATGGTCGTCGGTGGTGGTTCCGTTGCTGAACCTGAACTGACGGGCATTTTCATCAATAAAGGCTGATGGAATATCAAACGAAGGAACCAGGGCCGCATTTGCTTCACGTGCCAGAAAGCCAGCTTCTGAGACATCCCCCGCGAGTGAAACGGTGATTCCCGATTTCAGGGCTTTTTTCAGTATTTTCATGTAATCGTCCAGCGGCAGGTTGTAATAACTCCGGTCGTGCCACCAGTTGTCAGGCACTTCAAACTCAACCTGTTTCCAGTAAGGCTGTTGCATGTAGCTGAGAACATCAACATAATCGTCAGGGTTGATTCTCAGGATATCCATGAGGTATTGTGCCGGGGTGTAGTCTTTCCCTTTCACATTGACGGTTGCAGGCGGGGTTCCCATATAATGGTCAAGAATGCTTTTCACTGTGCTTACCACCACTGCTTTATCCCAGGCATTCTGCGCCTTCACGTTTTCAAGGTAGGCTTTGATTTCGTTGAACATCTTTTCGTGCGACTGAAATTCCTGCCCGGGCAGCAATCCGGAATAGGCACTGTAGGGGAGGGCCCCGTATTTCTTCATGATTTTAATCACGGCATTCATTTCAGAACCTTCACCGATGTATATTTTGCCTCTGCTCTGTACGAATTGCTCAGCCCTTTCAAGGTACTCACAATAGGCCGTGTACATCTCAGAAAGTTTCACCTCCTGTCGGCTCAGGCGGTAAATTTCAGATTCAAGCATGGATGTAGCAGAGTAGCTCCAGCAGGTATTGGTGTTTCCCTGCGACACGGGAGGCAGATGCCAGATTGTTTTGAAGGAACTTTTATCGGCAGGTATGTTCAACCCGGCCGGGTCAAGTTTAAAGGTGGGTATTACCTTCGGTGTTTCAAGGTTGTTTTCATACCGCTCAATTCCTTTCAGAATGGAGTTCTGATAATATCCGGGTTCATAAACCCTGAAAACACCTTTTGAGGTGTTGTTCTGTGCTGATAAAGTGGCAGCTGCCAGCACAAAGCAGGCGGTAATATAGCTGTTTTTCATTTCGGATTGTTTTATAAAAGAAACAGCCCCCGGCATTTATCCGGAAGGCTGCTTTGAATGTTGGTTCCGGTAACTACAAAATTACAATATTGTTCTTTGCTGTAATCTTTTCACAATAATGGCATTGCAGTTTCAGGTCATCTTTGTCGATCACACTGAAGCGGGTACTGACATTTTCGTAATTGGTAATGCAGTTCGGGTTTACACATTTCACAAATTTCTCGATGACCTCGGGGATTTCAACATGCCCTTTCTCCACAACCTTGTAGTTTTTGATCACGATGAGGGTTGCTGTTGGGGCGATCAGCGCAATCTTGTTGATTTCCTGGTTTTTGAAAAACACATCGCTCACTTTGATGATGCCTTTTTTGCCCAGCTTGCTGCTGTTGAGATTGAATCCAATGGTTACCTGTGAAGAAGTTTCATCCAGATTCAGCATCTTCACAACCCTGAATACGCTTTTTGAAGGGATGTGGTCGATGACGGTGCCGTTTTCTATGGCTGAGACTACCAGCTCTTTTCTGATATTTTCGTTTTCCATGATTTTTCTGTTTTCAGTATTTCCAACCTTATTTAACGCCCAGAATGGTGGCCAGCAGGGCCTGTCTGACATAAACGCCGTTTCTGGCCTGCTGGAAGTAGTAAGCCTGCGGGGTAGCGTCCACATCTTCGGTGATTTCGTTTACCCTGGGCAGAGGATGCAGCACGCGCATGTTCTCCTTGCATCCCTCCAGCATTGAAGCCGTGAGGATATAGGCATTTTTCACCTTTTCATATTCAATGGGATCGGAGAAGCGTTCCTTCTGGATGCGGGTCATGTAGATGATATCGGCGGTGGCAATTACATCGTTCAGGTCGGTATACTGATGGTATTTCAGATTGTTGTTTTTGATGTGCATCTTCACATAGCTCGGGAGTTTCAGTTCTACCGGAGAAACAAGGTGGAAAGTGGTATCGAAGTTACAGAGGGCCATTACATCTGAATGAACCGTGCGTCCGTATTTCAGGTCACCCACGAAGGCGATGTTCAGACCATCGAGTTTGCCCTGGGTTTTTCTGATGGAGTACAGGTCGAGCAGGCATTGGGTAGGATGCTGGTTTCCGCCGTCGCCGGCATTGATTACCGGAACACCGGCCACTTCACTCGCAAAGCGGGCACTTCCCTCACGCGGATGCCGCATTACGATGATGTCGCTGTAGTTGCTTACCGTGAGAATGGTATCCTTGAGTGATTCACCTTTCGAGACACTCGAGTTGGAGGCATCGGAGAATCCGATCACTTTGGCGCCAAGGCGCGAGGCCGCACTCTCAAAACTCAGACGGGTACGGGTGGAGGGTTCGAAAAAGAGGGTCGCCACAACATAGTCCTGAAGAATCTTCTGCGTAGGCTGCTTCTCGAATTCTTCGGCCAGGTCAAGTATCCTCAGATACTCATCTTTCGTGTAATCGGTAATGGAAACTAAGCTCCGTTTTTTCATGATTTTTTGTTATGGGTTTTTGGTTATTGTTTGCAAAATTACTCATCACTGAGTATATGGGTTTTCGATTGTTGATAAGTTGTCAAAAAAAAAGCCCCGGTTAACGGGGCTTTAAATTACTTCACCAGATTGTGTTTTTTAACGAACTCATCCAGTATTCCGGTCAGGTTCGGGCTTCCGATTTCCTGAAGGTCATAGCCGACCTTTACTGTGGGTTTGTTAATCTTAACGATCCTGCTCAGGTCGATGGGTGTGGCAATCACAACAGCATCGCAGGGGGTGTTTTCGATGGTTTTCTCAAGGTCTTTCACCTGTTCTTCACCATATCCCATAGCCGGAAGCAGTGTTCCGATGTTGGGATAAATACGGAAGGTTTCGCTGAGTTTGCCAACGGTATAAGGCCTCGGGTCAACCAGTTCGCCGGCTCCGAATTTGAGGGCAGCAACCACACCGGCACCGATTTTCATTTCTCCGTGGGTGAGGGTTGGACCATCTTCAACCACCAATACGCGCTTTCCGCGGATCAGCTCGGGTTTGTCAACGGTTAATGGTGAAGCTCCGTCAACAACGATGGCTTTCGGGTTGATTTTTGCCAGGTTAGCGCGTACAGCATTGATGTTATCGAGGCTTGCAGAGTCAATTTTGTTGATCACGATCACGTCGGAAATACGGGCTACCACTTCACCGGGATAGTAGCTGACTTCAGCACCCGGGCGGAGGGGATCAGCCACACCGATCATCAGGTCAGGCTTGTAGAACGGGAAGTCGTTGTTACCACCGTCCCACAGAACGACGTCGCAACCTGAAGGGTCAACTTCTGCAGCACGGAGAATGGCCTCATAGTCAACGCCGGCGTAAATTACATTGCCGCGAACTACATGAGGTTCGTATTCTTCCATCTCTTCGATGGTACATTTATGTTTTTTGAGGTCTTCAACGGTAGCAAAACGCTGAACTTTCTGGGCATTCAGGTCGCCATAAGGCATTGGATGGCGTACAGCAACAACTTTCAGCCCTTTTTCCATCAGGATTTCAATGATGCGGCGGCTGGTCTGGCTTTTTCCGCAACCGGTGCGGGTAGCACCCACAGCAATCACTGGCTTGGTGCTCTTCACCATGGTGTCGGCATGACCAAGCAGTACAAAGTTTGCTCCTGCAGCATTCACAATAGCGCTCATACCCATAACCCTGGCATAAGGAACATCGCTGTATGAGAATACACATTCATCCACTTTTAAATCAGCGATAAGCTTCGGCAGATCCGACTCAGCATAAATGGGAATTCCTGCGGGATACAGCTCTTCACCAGCGAGTTCTTTGGGGTAAGCACGGCCATCTATGTCGGGAATCTGTGCAGCAGTGAAAGCAACTACATTATAATTTGCATTGCCCCGGTAATAGGTGTTGAAATTGTGGAAGTCCCTTCCGGCGGCTCCGATAATAATGACATTTTTCTTCATGGTATTTGGTTTTTGTATTGATAATTGAGTGAAATTCAGCACTTAGCATCTTTCAGCTCTTTTACGGGCCCGGGCAGACTGGCGTCTGCTTTAAGAACCTTTACCGGCAACCTGCCGCAAAAAAACCGTTGCAAATATAAAGGTTTAAGGTTCACTGCAATGGTTTGCAGAAAATATTTTATTAACCGCGCTTATTCAGAAATTGTACAGATAAGGTGAGGTCATCCATCCGGATTTCATGCTTTGATGGTTTGCTTCGGCGCTGTTCGTGAAAATGGATTACTTTTGCCAACCGGTAATTAGTTTAAGCTATGATTGAGAATTTCCTCGCAGAAAAGGCCGTAGAGGCTGTCAGACAGCTCTTTGATGTTCAGATTGATCCGTCGCTGCTGTCGGTTCAGCGCACGATACCAGCATACAGAAATCAGGGTGATTTTTCGCTGGTTGTTTTTCCTTTGCTGAAGATTTCACGTAAATCGCCGGAAGATACTGCCACACTCCTCGGCAATGCATTGGTCGCTGCGATGCCTGAAGCCATTGGTTTCGGGGTGGTGAAGGGATATCTCAACATCCGGATCGATCCGGCTTACTGGCTGGCCTTTCTGAATGATTCCGGTAAAGATCCGGAATATGGCATCTCAAAACCCGGCAATGAAGCCCCTTTCGTGGTTGAATACTCTTCTCCCAACACCAACAAACCCCTTCACCTCGGACACATCCGCAACAACCTCCTGGGTTTTTCGGTCTCAAAACTGATGAAAGCCAGCGGAAAAAATGTGGTGATGGTAAACCTCGTGAACGACCGCGGCATCCACATCTGCAAGTCGATGCTGGCCTGGAAGCTGTTTGGTAACAACGAAACACCCCAATCATCCGGGAAAAAAGGTGATAAACTCGTAGGTGACTATTATGTGCTTTTCGACCGGAAGTTTAAGGAAGAAACAGCCTTATTGATGGCAGAGGGCAAAACTGCCGAAGAAGCTGCCGCCGCATCAGCACTGATGCAGCAAGCCCGGGAAATGCTGGTCAGATGGGAAGCCAGGGACGCAGAGACCGTGGCCTTGTGGGAAACCATGAACGGCTGGGTGTACAACGGATTCGATGTTACCTACCGGAGGCTCGGGGTAAACTTCGATAAAATTTATTACGAGTCACAGACCTACCTGCTCGGAAAGGCCATTGTTGAGGAAGGCCTGGAAAAAGGGATTCTTTACCGGAAGGCAGATGGATCGGTATGGATTGACCTGACTGCCGATGGACTGGATGAAAAACTGTTGCTACGTGCTGACGGAACCTCTGTGTACATGACCCAGGATCTCGGAACAGCCCAGCTGCGTGCCGATGACTACCATCCGCAAAGTCTGGTATATGTGGTCGGCAATGAGCAGAATTATCATTTCGATGTGCTCAGACTCGTTCTGCGGAAGCTCGGACGTGTATGGGCGGAAAACATTTACCACCTTTCCTATGGGATGGTTGAATTGCCTGAAGGCAAGATGAAGTCGCGTGAAGGGACCGTGGTGGATGCCGATGACCTGATGGACGAAATGATCGCCACCGCCCGCGCCATGACCGAAGAGCTGGGAAAAATCGACGATTTTGATTCAGAGGAGGCGTTGCAGCTCTACCGTATGGTTGGACTGGGGGCACTTAAATATTTTATCCTGAAGGTGGATCCACGGAAAAACATCACCTTCAATCCCCGCGAAAGCATCGATTTTAACGGAAATACCGGTCCGTTTATTCAATACACCTATGCCAGGATCAGGTCGGTATTGCGGAAAGCCGGTGATGCCGTTAACGATGCCGACCCCGGTGCCTTGCACCAGAATGAACTGGACCTGCTGATCCTGCTTTATCAGTTTCCTCAGACCGTGAAACAGGCAGCGCGGGAATTCAGCCCCTCGGTGATGGCAAATTACCTGTTTGAAGTTGCCCGTGAGTTCAACCAGTTTTATCATGAATTGTCCATTCTGAAAGAAGAAGATGCCGGTAAACGAAACTTCCGTCTTTTGCTTTCTGCCCTGACCTCGCAGGTAATTAAAAACGGAATGGATCTGCTGGGCATTGAAGTCCCGGAGAAGATGTGATGCAGCCAGTTTCTGAAAAAGAGTTAAAAAGAAAAAGGCTGCTTCCGGGCGGAGGTCAGCCTTTTATAATCAGGGATTGAGGAGGGGTTATCCGTTTAACAGCCTTTGTTTTTCTCCGCAGGCCGGTTAAATGCTGTTTAAGTTTATAAATAGACAATCGAAAACGGTTTTACCCCTATTCAGAACAAAAAAAATCCTCTGCAACCGCAGAGGATTTTATCAATTCAATTCATCAGCCGTTTTACCGTATGCTTATTTTTCTTGTCAACACGCCTTTGGCGGTATTGATGCTGAGGACATACAGGCCTGGTTTAAAATCTGATACGTTGATTTTAAAGTATTTACCTGAATCAACGATACTGTAAACCTGTTGACCTCCGGCATCAGTCAGGCTCACGCCCTGTATTTCAGCATCTGAACTGATGGTGAGGTTATGATTGGCAGGATTCGGATAAATCTTCAGATCATTTTCACGATCAACCTCTTCTGTACCTACACCGGTGATCTCTACTACCACTGAATTGGAAGGCTCTGACTCTCCGTTCGGATAAACAGCCGTAACAAAATAGGTGTAGGTGCCATTTTCAATGATATCATCGGAATAAGTGGTCTCTGACAGCAATTCAGCGATCATGTTGCCGTTCCGGTAAACGTTGTAGCCGGAAGGTTCCCTGAAATCGTTGCCTGAATGGGCTACACCCGATACATTGCGACGTATTCTTTCTGACTTCGTCTGATTGCCGGATTTGATTCCGGAAGGAACGGAGGGGGAAATCTCAGCAACGGTACCATCCATGTATTCCACCACGGCCCTGATGAGGTAGGCTTCAGTCCAGGCAGACCAGGTGCCGTTGTGATCGTAATCCCAGGAGCGGCCGTTGTTCAGGTTTTCGTCATAAGCCAGGAATGTGGTTTCATCGATAGAACCGAAACCGACAACGAAATCGCCCTGAACAATCAGGTTCTCAGCCGAGATGTCCACTTCAACCCATTCGTCATTGATGGCAGTGGCCTGTGTTCCCAGCAGTAAATCAGTGCCGGGCATCATTTCTGAATCGCTCCATCCATAGACCTCTGCATTGAAAAGTGCATCCCCGCTGTCGAAAGAGGTGAAGTATTTAAGCTTCAGCACCTTGCAGGGGCCTGCCGGAGACATGTGGGTTGACATCGAAAAACCATCATAAGTGTATGAACCTGTGTAGGTTCCGTTGTTGTCGTAGATCAGTTCTCCGGTTCCGGAAGTGCCCGGTGCTGACCAGCTCAGGTTCACCGTGGAACCGATGGTTTCGACAACCAGGTTCTGGGGAGCCTCAAATACTTCTTCGGTAACTTCAAGGTTAACGGGAATGTCGATGGATGGATTGTTGATGCTGTTGCTGGTTACAACCAGAAATGCATCGTAGTTTCCTGCGGCAAGTCCTGTGGCATCTGCGGATACAGCGACGACCGAGGTTCCGCCTGCCTGGGTGGTTCCGGATATGGGGTTGGTCTGAAGCCATCCTGTGTTGCCCGGATCGATCAGGATTTCCCAGCTCAGGGCAGCATCACCTGAATTGTAAATGGTCAGATCGCTGGAAGCAGATTCACCCTGAAGCAGGGTAAAGTTGAATTCGAGCGGTGTAACCTCAATTTCAGGGCCATTGGCAGCACTGCCAAGTTCCCCGATCATGCGGTACATTCCGCCATTGTATTGGTTTTCGTTGAAACCGCCGACATATCCGCTTGTGTTATCGAAGAAATCACCGGCCAGGAACTGTTTGGCTGAGGTTCCTCCGAAATAGGTCCAGGTGAGTCCGCCATCGAAGCTGTAAGATACACCGGTTTCTCCGGCAGCCGCGCCGGTTGATACATACGTATCCGGTGAACCCGGAACCGCACAGAGATCACTTTTCAGGAATGGTCCGGTGGGGGTGAGGGTTTCCCAGGTGGTACCACCGTTGGATGTTTTTCTGGCAGCAAAGGTTCCCTGGGTTTGTGCTGCAATACCATTCAAAGGGTCGGTAAACGCGATAAGGTTAATGCCACCATTGGTCGCCGGAGTTATGCCGGTACTGGTTACCCTCCAGTGGAAGCCACGGTCATCAGAAATGTAAACCTTGCTTTTGTTGGTTCCGAACATGATGGTGTTTTCACCGACGGCTTCAATCACCGAGGTCCAGCCGCCTTCTCCGCTGACCGGTGTTCCGCCGGTGATGTTGGCCTGGGGTACCCTTTGCCATGTCGCTCCTCCGTTAACTGTTGTGTAGATCTCAAAGTAACCGTCTTTTACATCTCCGTGGCACATGCCTTCCTGTTCGTTCCAGAAATATACATTGTTGGCGAAGGAAGCTGAACCCTGAAGGGCGCCCGGCAGTTGCGTCCATGTAACCCCGCCGTTGCTGGTTTTATAAACTCCGCAGGTGTTGTTCTGGTTTCCGGTTCCGTTGTACACGGCAACATAGGCAAGGTTTTCGTTCAGGGCACAGATATTGCCCAACCCGTAAGTACTTCCGCCTAGAACCTGACCGGTGGTCCAGGTTTCACCGCCGTTGGTGGTGCGGGTAAATTCGTTGATGGTGGCACCACTGCCACTGCCATCGTAGGCTGTAGCCCAGGCTACGGCTGCAGAAGCTGCATGCACATAACCGATTCCGCGCGAAGCAGCGGTGAATCCGCTGTTCTGAATCAGCCAGGTAGCCGGATTGTTACCTGGTGTAATGCCGGTAACGATGCGGTTATCCTCGTTAAAGTTGTTTCCGCCGGGGTTCAGTGCCCCGATGGCAAAATACCCGTTGTAAGATCCTGACCATCCCCAGTTGAAGTGAAACTTGTTGTCGCTCAGCCGGTATCCGTCGCAAACCCAGGCATGTCCTCCACTGGCCGTACTTGAACCAGCATAATAAACCGGCAATCCGGCATCCAGGTCAGCACGGATCAATGCCCACCAATCAGCCATCACAGGATAATCGGCAATGCTTTTTAATTCAGCCGATGGGGCATAGTTGAAAAAATTGACCAGGGCAAAGGGTACATCTTCACTGTAAGCCCCTGAACCACTGGCGCCATACTGCATATTGACCGATACTCCGGCATGATACATCAGGGTGGCCACCGCGGTATTCGAAGAGGTAACATTGTTGGGCATGGCGGCAAAGTTGTAGGTGGTAATGCCGAAATTGGCACTCTGCAGCCCATAGGTTTCATGAGTGTACGAATGATAACCAATCCCGTTCGTGGGGAAGGCATGATATTTCATGATCTGCGACATGGTGGTTGCCACACAGCCTGTCCAGGCATGGTTGCACGACCCGAAACCTGCACCGGATTCTGCCGGGCACAGCGCATTGTAATAACAACCCTGATCCCAGGTAGTTGTGAGCAAGGGGCTGACATCCATGATTTCACGCTCCATGCTGTTTCCGAGAATCTTATCCCATACTGGCCGGGTTTCAGCGTTGCTGAGTCTGGTAGCTGAGATTTCTGAAATCTGCCTGCTGTAATTGTCAAGCCATGCTTTTGCAGCCGGATTCAGGTATTCTGCCTGACCACTGCCTTCAAAAGAATAGGCCAGTACCGGGAGTGAAGCATCGTCAGCGGCAACAATGACAAAGCCTCCTGAACTGAATGAAAAGGTGTAAAATGTGGTCATTCCTTCGTAAGTAGTTTCAGATGAACTGCTTATCGAAATGTTTGAGATACCTGCCGGTGCATAGTGCGCATAATAATTGACCGCGATCTGTTCTGCAGTCTTTTTGCTTACCGGGTTTGAAAAGCCTGCAAATGCCACGATAGCAAGCAACAATGTTAAAACATTTTTCATCGTAACGCTGGTTTTGTTTTTGTGTGATTGGTGATGCCGGGTTTTGTACCCTGAAATAATGAATGAATATTTTCTGACCTGCTGTTGTGATTACAAAGATAAGGTCAAAACCTATTGATCCTATTGATCGGTAAAGATCGGAATTGTAACATCCCTTTCAGCAGATTTCTGAGATTAGCTGCCTGGGTGAATCGATAAGAAACACGGGTTTTTCCGACAGGAGCTCTTCACGGCTGCCATAGCCATAGGTTACCCCGGCAGCTGAGATTCCGGCAAGCCTGGCCCCGATTATATCAAAATTGCGGTCTCCGATCATCAGGATCCCCGGCGAAGGATTCAGCCCCAGTTTTTCCAGGGTGTAAGCGATCAGCTCTGCTTTTTCACTTCTGTCACCGTTGATCTCGCATCCTGATACTGTTTGAAACAGTGAGGAAATACCAGCTTTTTCAAGAACGGGGGCTGTGTAAAGTTCTGCTTTTGAGGTAACTACTGACAATTTAAAACCATGATCGCGGAGCCATTGCAGTGTTTCCGGAATCTCAGAAAAGACCCTGAACTGGCTCCATCCCTGCGTTGTGTAATATTCTCTGTAGGTGATGGTTGCCAGTTCGGCCATTTCATTATCAAATCCGAACAAGGTTTTGAATGAAACCCTGAGCGGTGGTCCGATAAAGGCATTCAGGTCAGCCGGTCGACCTGATTCAGGAATTCCGAGTTTGTCCATCGTATAGTGCAGCGAACTGAAAATTCCTGGTTTTGAATCGATCAGCGTACCGTCGAGGTCAAAGAAGAGGTGGGTGTATTTCGTTTTCAAGGGAACTGCCTGTTTATGGAAAAAAAGAAGCCGGTTCAATCGAACCGGCTTCTTTTGTTATTGAATTGCTATAACAGTCCGCCATTTTTATAGACCTGAAGCTGAGCGTCGTAAAATTTGTTGATGGTAGTCGATTTACCTTTGGTAAGGTTACTGAAAGCACCGGTGGTAAAATCAACCCGGATGATGTCTCCTGTTTCCAGTTCCATTTCTTCAATCATACCGGCTTTGTAGGTCATGATCGGCAAAGCGGCATTGATCGCATTGCGTTCATAAATAGCCCCATAGGATTCAGCAATGATGCAGCTGACGCCCAGCGCTTTGAAGCAATCAACTGCCTGCTGACGGGAACTGCCGGCACCGAAGTTCTTGGTTGTTACCACAATATCTCCGGCCTGGGCTTTCCTGGCAAAGTCTTCGTAACCTTTGAGGTTATCGAAGGTGTATTGTCCCATTTCTTTGATATCGGTAATGGCCAGGTAGCGGTTGTGGAAAATCATATCGGTGTCGATGTCATCCTGACGGATCACCCAAACCCGGCCTTCCACGGTGGTTTTTACTTCAGCTGCCGGGGCTTTGGTTTTGATTTCAGCAGTGGTAGTTACGGCTTTCCTGCCGAAGACGGCTGGCTCAGACGGGATTTCATCAGGCGTGGTGATGTAGCCGGCCACGGCCGAAGCAGCAACGGTTGCCGGACTGGCCAGGTAAACGTAACCTTTCCCCTGTTTGCCGGAGAAATTTCTGTTTCCGGTGCTGATGGTTACTTCATCCGGCCCGTTCTGTCCCACCTGACCGGCGGCACATCCGGCGCAACCAGCATTCGAAACCAGGGCTCCGGCATTCTTGAATATTTTTATCAGCCCTTCATCGAGCGCCTGCTGCCATACCTGATCCGTAGAGGGAACCACTTTCAGCACCACACCGGGAGCAACTTTGCGGTCTTTCAGAATGGTAGCGGCTACCCGCAGGTCTTCGATACGGCCGTTGGTGCAGCTGCCGATAAATGCTGAGTCAATCTTTGTTTTCATTACCGACTCAACAGGAGTATTGTCGTGCGGATGCCCCGGATTGGCTACCATGGGGACAAACTTGCTGATGTCAATGTCAAAGGAGTCAGCATATACGGCGTCCTGATCGGCAATGACCGGGGTATAACGGTTTCCGGTCAGTTGCTCCAGCTCATCCAGAACCCGCTTGTCGGGGGTGAAAAGTACGATGATGGCTCCCATTTCGGTGGCCATCGATGAAATGGTAATGCGTTCATCCAGGCTCAGGTTTTCGATGCAGTCGCCAGCCATTTCAACGCTGTAACCCAGCAGTTTGTTGGCACCGAAAATCGACAGCAGGTTAAGAACGATGTCTTTTGCGGTGACGTTGGCCGGACGTTTGCCTTTCAGGTTGAGTTTTACCGATTCGGGTACCTTAAACCAGACGGCGCCTTTGGCCCATGCAGCAGCGATGTCCTGATCGCCCATACCCTGACCGAATGCCCCGATGGCACCCATGATGTTGGCATGCGAATCAGTGGAAACAAAAGTAGAACCCGGATAGGCCAGTCCTTTATCGATGGCAATATGGGTGCCGATCCCGGCATCCACATCATAAACCCTGATGTTGTTCTGACGGGCATAAAGCCTGCAATAGTGCTGATTGGCAGCATATTTCTGATCTGAACCACCGGGATTACAATCGAAGGTAAACACCGTGCGACCCGAATCTTCGATGGATAAGCCATTGTCGACGAGGTTTTTAACAACATTCGCACCCCCGAAGTCCCGGGCAGCCCGGGCGTCAATGAAAACATCAATGATATCACCGGGCTTCACAGTCGCCTGGTTTGAGTGGCTGGCAAGAATTTTCTCTATTATTGTCATAATATCGCTTGGGTTGGTTAGCAATAATCAGATTTTCAGTCTTTCACGGAATGGCTCAAAGGTCATAAAATCGGCATGATGAACAACATAAGCTTCGGTTGTGCGCTTCACCATATTACCCTCACCGGCATGTGTGGCAATGATGTGGCAGACCTCAGCAGGTACATTGCACATTTCAGCCAGGCTCACGCCGGAGAATGGGTGGCGCAGGTATTTCCCGTAGCTTCCCTGTATTGATTTGCCGTCTTTCATTTCATATTCCAGCAATTTTCCGACATCGGCGAGGATGGCACCGGCAATGAGTACGTCCATGTTCACCGGCAGGTCGGTTTTGAAGAAGAGGTTCATCTGGTTGCCGCAGTCACGGGCAATGTGTACCACCGCCCTTTTATGACCCATAAAGGTGACCTTCAGGTCCGGCCCGGCCAGCAGGGTAAAGGGAATGGTGTTGAGATCCTCCGGGGTAAGTACACTTTTCTGGAGCGCAAGTGCCCATGTATTGGTGGTTGTTTCGCGCAGCTCAGGGTCGCTGATCCACTCAATTTCCGGCCAGAGTTCTCTGGCCTGCTTTACAAATTCGGGTTTGATTTCTGGTGTCATGGGTTCTTTTTTTTCTTGTTTAATGGTCAATTTTCTGCCGGTAAAAATTATGGAGATCAAAAACATTCAATCAATCGGTCACCTCCTGAGACTCCGAAAGCAACAAAAATCATCCTTTTAGGTAGCGCTGTTTTTTAGTGCAGACAGAACAATTTCATCTTAAAAAATGCTCAGGTGCTTTATTCAGATTCACCATTCCGGATAAGCTTCGTACCCCGGATTCAATTTCTGAAACGGTTCAAAAATACAAATTTTCTCCTCGATTCTGTACCGGCATTTATTCCTGAAAGAAAAAGTCTGTAAGACCACTGAAAATAATATAATAAATTGAATATTAATAAAATACAAGATGAATGCTAAGGATGTTAACATGAGAACCAGGATCCTTTTGCCAATAAACAGGTATCTGTGATCCGGCATGCACTCCCTTACATGCAGCACAAACCTGAACTTGTCCTTTCTTCCGGGAGAAAGCAGGCTGAACAGGGCACTGAAATATTAAGCCGATTACCCATCACAGGGTTTTCAACAGAGCCATTGTATCTTTATTAACGGCAGTCATTGTCTGTAATGTCGCTCCCATGGAGCCAATAATAACGTTGGCCTGATCAGCAGGCAACCGACCTCTGATTGTTCATGTCTGATGATTATTCAAGGTATTTCTGAAAGAGTGCCATCAGCTCATCTTTGTTGATTGGTTTGGCAATATAGTCATTGCAACCGGCCTCTATTGCTTTTTCACGGTCACCTGAAATTGCATTGGCGGTTTGTGCTATGATGATTACCTCTTTGTTAAACTCCCTGATGCGGCGGGTCGCTTTATAACCGTCAATATCGGGCATTTTTATGTCCATCAGGATAACGTCAATGTCAGTATTTGATTCACAGTATTCAACTGTTTGCCGTCCTGTAACAGTTCTTACAATTTCGAAATTATAGGTTTTTGTAACCGCCTTAAGAAACAGAAAACTGGTATCATCATCTTCGGCTATAAGCAGTTTCAGTTTCTCAGAAAATTGCTTTGGTTGTTTGTTCCCAGGTTCTGATTTTGTGGTGCCAGGGTTTCCATGATTGGTAACCGGTATTGTAAAGCAGAAGCAACTTCCTTTCCCGGGTTCAGATTCGACCCGGATATGACCGCCCAACATTTCAACATAAGCTTTTGAAATTGACAAGCCCAGGCCAGCCCCCTGGTACGCATTTCTATCGCTGATATCGGCCTGGATAAACCGTTCAAATATGGCTTGCTGACGGTCTTTGGGGATGCCGATACCTGTATCTGTTACATAGAACTCAAGAAAATCACCTTTCTTAATGTATCCAAAATCAATGGAGCCGTTTTCAGTGTATTTGATGGCATTTTTTACCAGATTGGTAAGAATGGCATACAACTTTTCACGATCGGTGTAAACGATGGCCTCTTTTAAAGGAAGGGCGGTGCTGAAAGACAATGTCAGGCCTTTTCCCTCGACTTCTGGCTTAAAAAAGGTGAAAATGTATTCGATCTGCTCATTCACGTTCGAATGTTGCCAGTTTACTTTCATCAATCCGGCTTCAATCTTTGATATGTTGATAATGTCATTGATGATGTTGAGCATTCTGGCGCCGCTCTTTTTAATAATTTCAATATAGCTTTGCTGTTCTTCTCCGGTAAGATTCGGATTCTCCAGTAAGTCGGCAAAACCAAGAATTCCATTCATCGGCGTTCTGATCTCATGGCTCATATTGGCGAGGAAGGCCGATTTGAGCTGGTCGGCTTCTTCTGCTTTGGCTTTGGCCCTCATCAATTCCTGCTCAGTTTTCTTGATCTCTGTTATATCTACGATTATTCCACGCAATCCCACTGGTTTTTTATTTTTCAGAATGGGGTTTGAATAAACCAGCACATTAAACGTTGACCCGTCCTTGCGCATCATGGTGTATTCGTTGCTTGGTGATTTTTTCTGATTGCCGAGGCTCAGCTTTATATTCTCAACAGCCCTTTCCCTGTCTTCAGGAATGTAGAAGTCCAGGGTGCTTTTGCCGATCAGCGATTCCTCTTCCGGATAGCCGGATATTTTGTATGCCTGCTTGTTTACATAGGTGAGATTCCCATATAGGTCGGTTTCAAATACTATCTGAGGCAGTAGCTCAGCCATTTCCCTGAATTTAGCTTCACTTTCTGATAAAGCTTCTTCAGCTTTTTTTCTAACTGTTATATCGCGGATGCAGGCTACCCTGAAACTTTCTCCATTATAATGGATATTTCTTCCTTCGATTTCAGCATCAAAGAAAGAGCCATCTTTTCGCATCATTACAATCTGGTATGGGGTTGCAACGGGTTTGGGAATGTTGCTTTTTACCAATGCGTGTGAATCCGGATGAATGATGCTGAATAAGTTCATTCCGATGATTTCATCGCGTTTGAAGCCAAGCAATTCCACAGTGGTTTGGTTCACGTCAATCGCAATGGCATTGTTGTGAATGATGATGCCTTCAAACGTAAAACTTGACAGTTTTTTGAATCTGTCCTCGCTTTCAAGCAATGCCTCTTCAGCCTTTTTACGCTTTATCGACAAGGCAGCCATGTTGACAAAGTTTTCAAGGATTTCTCTGGGCGGGTCGGGAGTGTCTTTCCCCATAGCCAGCAGTGTAGTGCCATAAAGTCTTCCATCAAGTAAATAAGCCAACCCGATGAACCTGTCAACACCCAGCATTTTCTCGACTGCTGTGCCTATGGGACTCGGAATGGCACCAAAGCTGGCCTCGTGGAGCGAAGTACGCAAGCCGATGCGTTCACCGATCAATTCATGATAACTTTCTTCCGTGATCGGAGATTTGATGTTCTTAAGCCGCGTTCCGATCAAACTGACCAGTTTTCCGATTTTTCCCTGTTCCATTTCAATGTGCAGAAGCGATGTTGTTCTTTCTGCAGCATTGTATTCACTGAATGTTGCGACTTCAGCCCCGGAAATTTCTTTGATTTTTTTTGTGATCCAGGCTTCAATATTTTGTTCTGATTGCAACATCGATAATTCGATGGAGAACCGGTTCAGGGCTGATAATGCAGCATTCTGTCTTCGCAGGGCTTCTTCAGCATCATTTCGTTCGGTAATATCCAGATTTACAATGATTGCTCCATCAACGTTACCGGTTTTGTCAAGTATTGGGGCTGTATAGTTAAGGATGACTTTTTTCTTTCCATCGAAAGTGGTGATTTCAAGCATTTCGTCGGTTATGGTTGCCCCGTTTTCTATTGTTTGCGTCAGTGCCCATTCGTGCGGGGCAATCTCATTACCCTCCGGCATTCTTCTGGCTTTAAAAACCCCGTATTGACTTCTGTCAACCAGAGGCTCAGCTCCCCATATTTCACGCCCTCTGGCATTGCTGCGTATCAGCTTCCCTTCTTTGTCGGCAAGCCAAAGCCCCACAGGCAGCACATCAAATATTTTATTGAGCAGCGCTTCACGCTGATGCAACGCTTCTTCCGACTTTTTGCGGTCGGTGATATTTACATTAAAACCATACCAGGTAATACTGCCATCTGACAATTGCTCAGGAGTGGATCTGGAATAAATCCATTGAATTTCCTTACCGGGAATTTTAACCCTGAATTCACACGTAAAATAAGTAAGGTGTTGTGCTGAATATTCAATATCATCGATAACCCTCGCTGCGTCATCCGGGTAAAGTGCCTTAGCAATCGGACTAAAATCATCAATAACATCTTCCGGATTGCATCCAAAAATATTTCTGATTCCTTCAGATGCAACCGGGACACAATAGGTGCCATCGGGTTTTCTTGTAAACTGAAAGATCAGGTCCGGAACATTGGCAGATAGTTTCCTGAATTGAAGATCTTTCTCCCTGCTTCTCGCTTCAATCAGCTTATTCTCCGAGATGTCCTGGAATCCTCCCTGCACTTTAAAGATTTTCCCGTTTTCATCTCTTACAGCTTCTCCAATGGTTCTTACCCAGACTCTTTTACCGGTTGCTGTGATTATTTCAAGTTCTTCATCGTAAGGGATGCCCTTTTTGGCGCAGTCAGAAAAGACCTGAGTGATCCTGTCACGCCATTCAGGCGCATAAAAATTAATACCATCTTCCACCAATGGAGCATAACCGGAGGGCATTTCATGTATGGCAGCTACCTGATCTGACCAAAAAGAGCGGTTCTCGCTCAGCAAAACATTCCATCCGCCCAGTTTTGCCTTTTCCGCAGCTATCCGGATGAGAGAACCCTGCTCCATGATCTTTTCTTCAGCCTGTTTTCTTTCAGTAATGTCCTGACAGGAAGTCTGAAGCAGTGTCTTACCTTTAATCCTGATTATGGATATATTCAACAATACATCGATAATTCTGCCGTCTTTGCGTTTAAGTTTCGTTTCAAAATTCAGGATTTGCTTTTTTTCTTCAAGAATCTTCAGAATGTTGCTACGGTCGTTGGTGTTCACATAGAATCCGGCGATTCTGAGTTTTTTTAGTTCAGCTACACTATACCCAAGCATTTGCGCAAATGCTTCGTTGCTCTCGATAATTTCGCCATCGGGGGTTGCCAAACCAATCCCGATCAACGAATTTTCAAACAAGCCCTGGTAACGGTTTTTTAATTCATACAGTTCAACTTCCGATTCCTTACGTCCGGTAATATCGATGCCGGTACCTATAAGCACAGGGCTATCATTTATCCATATCTGCCGGCCGGTCAGCAGCATCCACCGGAAATCAGGTCCACCCTTAATCAGCACCCGTGCTTCAACAAACACTTCTGCACCATGCTGAATTACATCTTCAATTTTCGTACTTACGATTGAACGGTCATCAGGGTGAATGGTATTGATAGCGTACATTCCGCCTATCAGACTTTCGGGTTGTCCGACAATTTCATCGCGCTGGTGGGCATTCCACCCGATAAACAAGCCATTCTTATCAATCATATAGAATGTACCGGGGATACTTTCAATGATGGTTTTATTGAGGGCATGGCTTTGCCATATTTCTGCTTCTGCCAGCTTACGTTCAGTAATGTCCTGAACAAATGCCAGATAGCGTGTTTCGGATAGCTTTACAGCGGAAATGTTCCAGTAACGGATCTGCCCGTGTTTTGTTTTAAATCTTACTTCGCCTTTGGCAAAACCTTTCTCTTTTACCCTGTGAAAGTGCTGCAACCCGATTTCAGTATCTTCAGGATGAATGATATCAGCAATACTCAGTTTAACAAGTTCATCTTCATGATAACCTATCAACTTACAAGCGGCCGGATTTACTTCAACATAGTTGCCATTTTCATCCGAAATGAAAATTCCATCGGGAGCATTCCTGATGTAAGAACTCAATTTCTCTTCAGTCTCACGTAAGCTCCTGTCAGCTTCACGTTCTTCCGTTTGGTCGCGGAATACCAGCACAACCCCGATGATTTCACCGTTTTTGTTCCGGATAGGTGCGCCACTGTCGGCAATTGGTCTTTCCCTCCCGTCTTTGGCAACCATTACTGTATGATTCGCCAGCCCAACAACTACTCCTTCCCTTAAGACCCGCCTGACCGGGACTTCAACCTTCTTCCGGGAATCTTCATTAAAGATCACAAAAACCTCTTCAAGGGCTTTGCCGGTTGCTTCCTGCTGCGTCCAACCCGTCAGCTGTTCAGCAACCGGATTCATCATCTTAATCCTCCCATCGGTATCGGTTGTTATCACCCCGTCGCCAATGCTGTATAAGGTGGTACGGAAGCGCTCTTCACTTTCTGCCAGTGCATTTTCAGATGCTTTCAGTTCACTGATATCACGGTGCGTACCTACAAACCGCCTGGGCGCGCCAAGTTCATCTCTTTCAACGATAACACCTTTCCCCTGAATCCATAGCCAATTTCCCGATTTCATCAGAAACCTGAAGTTTACCTCGAAGCGATCAACCTCGCCCTTCAGATGCCTTTCAGCTTCACCCAACACATAGAGGACATCATCTGGATGAACCCGTTTCTGAAATTCATCAAGTAAATGCGGAAATTCGTCAGCCTCGTAACCCGCCATCTGATAATAACGCGGATCAAAATAAACGCTGTTTGTGGTCAGATCCCAATCCCACATGCCATCGTTGGCTGCCAGCATAATCTTTGATAGCCTGTCTTCTTTTTGCTCAAGTTCACGGTTCAGTTCCGATTGCTCCAGCTTCTGTAATGTCAGTTCACTGATGAGCTGAGCCATATTCTGCAGGAAATCCATTGCCAGCTCAACCCTTTCTTTTGAGACGACCGGAACCTGTGCCAGTGCTTCAAGGTATTCTGCGCTGTCAAACCCAAAGGTTTCTGCTTGTTTCCTGAAAATAGCTATATCGGGCTTTTCAAAGAAAAACTGGCCGGAAAAGATATTGGCAACATGCTTGTTGTTGATCATCAAAGGCACGGCAACATCAACCAGGCCATTCAGGCATTTATAAAAATGGTATCTTTCCCCGACAGCCATCTTATTCGCCAGCAGAGTGTCGCTTATCCGGCAGTTTTTTTCAGTTTCATGATTTACCCTGTGAAAGTTGCTGCAGATGCTGCGCCAGCCCGATTTTGAAAGTACGTTTCCTTCCAGGTCAAGTATGGCAGTGACAAATCCTGTTGTTTTGCTGTAACCTTCAAGTAAGGAATCAACTTTTTTAAAGTCGATAAGGTCTAACACTTTTGTCTTCATAGAAAGAAAATTTATACGTATCGGGTTTGCCTGGCACTTGAAATTAATATGACAGCAACTAAAATTACTTCCTGGAAATCTAAAATCTGCAGATTATGCTCAAAACCAGCCTTGAGCGATCAAGCAGTGTGTCAACATACTATCAAAAATTATTGTTGTCCGGTAAAATGATGAGATTCTTCTCCCTCATGTGCGGGATAGTGAAGCGAAGAACCGACCGAAGGGAGCCTGCCTGACTGCGACTGACAGACAAGCCTGCTTGTTTGCTTGAGCAACAAGCAGACAAGCCTGCTTGTTTGCTTGAGTAACAAGCAGACAAGCCTGCAAGTTTGCTTGAGCAACAAGCAGACAAGCTCACCAAAGGTAATCTCCTATACAATTCCAATGTTTTCCGGATAATAGTAGTTAAAAATACGGAAAAATCATCTTACTCAGAGAAATCATGAAAAAAAATCACTGTTGACCGGTAATCTTTGGGAATTTTCCACAGGATCAGCCTGACTATCTGATACCCTTTCGTGAAGGCACGAAGCCATATTGATTGATTGTGGGATAGAATGAGTAATTCATCCCTTCGCTAAAAGGGGAAAATAAATAGATGGTTGAGATATTTATAAGTTTGAGAAACAGCAAGGTAAGGCATGGGCTGAACAGCTGTTTGTGGTTATTTTCTCATGGCATTTGAGAATCCCCATCCCGGTTGCTTTCGCTGCCTGCTGACAAAGGCAAATATGTTGATGATATTTAAAGAAAAATCCCCTTTGCTCCGATGAAACAAAGGGGATAGAGCGTTCAATGAAGTGTTTTGCTGTTACAATCTGGCAATAATGGCATCGGCCATTTGTTTGGTGGAGGCAGCGCCCTGATTGACCACCTCGGGGGTTCCTTTCATCTTGAGCATGTCGTAGGCCCTGACTTTTCCTTCAGCTACCACATCGCCCACAGCTTTGCGGATACGGTTGGCCAATTCCCATTCGTCGAGGTGTTCAAGCATCATAACTGCCGAGAGGATCATGGCAACCGGGTTCACGATGCTGGTCTCGTAACCGGCATATTTCGGGGCAGATCCATGGGTTGGTTCAAAAACACCGATTCCGTTCTCGGGGTTGAACTGTGCACTGGTAGCAAAGCCAAGTCCGCCGATGAGACCGGCAAAGGCATCCGAAACGATGTCGCCAAACATGTTTCCGGCTACGATAACGTTGTAGTTTTCAGGGTTTTTGGTAAGCCACATCATCATGGCATCGATGTTTACATCTTCTACCCAGATATCCGGATATTCGTTTTTACTCATCTCCTGGGCAATTTTCAGCATCATGCCAGAGGTTTCACGGATTACATTGGGTTTCTCGCAGACGGTAATCTTGCTGAATCCGCGCTTTTTGGCATATTCAAAGGCTGCTTTTACAATGCGGGTGGTGTACTTTCTGGTGAAAATACGGGTTGACACTGCAAGCTCGGGGCGGGGGCACCAGGCGAAGTTGTCTTTGAATTTAGGATGGGTCATCAGGGCATCATAGACCTGATCGCCCGGGTTGGTCCATTCAACACCTCCATACAATCCTTCGGTATTCTGCCTGAAGATCATTACATCAACCACCGGTTCCTCGATCTCGCCACCTTTGCCTCTTCTGACAAAATTGAGCGGGTTTCCGGGCAATGTCTGGCAGGGGCGCATGCAGATGTCAAGGTCGAATTTCTGACGCATGCTGACAATAGGACTGTAGTAATTGTATCCTTTACCCTGAAGTTCTGGTGACAGCTCTGCGGCAGCTTTGTCTTTCGGCTTTGACGTGATGGCTCCGAAAAGGGCAATTTTATGCTTCTGCAGCAGTTCGATGGTGCGGTCAGGCAGCGGATTGCCTTCCGAACACCAGAATTCCCATCCGATATCGCCATGTACATAATCTGCTTCAAAACCAGCGGCATCCAGCACCCTGATGGTTTCTTCAAGTACAACTTTTCCTATGCCGTCGCCGGGCAATGTTACAATGGTTCTCTTTGCCATTTCTATCTGTTTTGGTTGTTAAACTATTCCCTGAAAGTGTATCAAAAATATGGAACAAAAGATCATTCGCAAACGTTTTCAAAAAATATTTTTATGCTTCATTTTCACCGCTGTAAGGGCTGTAAACAGGGTCTGTTGCCCTCTTTCATTTCCTGTGGGCCTGCACAAAGCAGAATAGTTTCGTACTTTTGCCATCAACAACAAATCGATTTTATGCTGCTGAACGAGCATCTGAAAAATCCGCTTTTCGGGAAAGTAGCTGCTGCTGCTGCCGGACTTAATGTGCCGGTGTATGTGGTGGGAGGCTATGTCAGGGATATTTTCCTCGACCGGCCTTCCAAAGACATCGATTTTGTGGTGGTTGGCGATGGGGTAGAGGTTGCTTCACGCTTCGCGTCAGCCCTCAGGGGGCATCATAAGGTTAATATTTTCAGGAACTTCGGCACTGCCATGGTTAATTGCGATGATTTTCAGCTTGAGTTCGTGGGAGCCCGGCGTGAATCGTACAGGCCTGAATCGAGGAAACCTGAGATTGAACATGGTACACTTGAAGACGATCAGAACCGGAGGGATTTTACCATCAATGCCCTGGCCATCAGCCTTAATAAGGATGATTACGGAACGCTCATTGATCCTTTTGGGGGGCTCAGTGATCTGGAAAATAAGTTGATACGAACTCCCCTTGAGCCGGATATCACTTTTTCCGACGATCCGCTTCGTATGATGCGGGCTATACGGTTTGCCACACAGCTTGGCTTTACCATCCTGCCCGAAACCATGAATTCCATCAGTAGCAACTGTGAACGTATCCGCATCGTTTCCGGTGAAAGAATCAGTGAAGAACTGAATAAGATTATCCTGGCTGATAAACCTTCCGTTGGTTTCCGCCTGCTTGATGAGGCAGGCCTCCTCGGGATCATATTTCCACAGTTCATGGCCCTTAAGGGAGCAGAGACCAAAGATGGCAAAGGGCATAAGGATAATTTTTACCATACACTTGAAGTACTTGACCGTATTGCACCAAATACCAACGACTTATGGCTGAGGTGGGCTGCCCTCTTACATGACATCGGCAAGCCCGCAACACGGCGGTTCAGTGCCGAAACAGGCTGGACTTTCCATGGGCATGAGGTGAAAGGATCACGGATGGTGCCTCAGATATTCAGGCAGCTGAGGCTTCCGCTGAACGAAAAAATGAAGTATGTGCAGAAACTGGTATTTCTGCACCTCAGGCCGATTGTGCTTTCAGAAGAAGAAGTCACTGATTCGGCAATCCGCAGGCTGTTGTTTGAAGCTGGCGACGACATCGATGACCTCATGACCCTCTGCGAGGCAGACATCACCTCTAAAAATCCTGAGAAAGTCCGGCTCTTCCTCCGCAATTTTAAACTGGTGCGCATCAAACTCAGGGAAACCGAGGAAAAAGACCGTCTGAGAAACTGGCAACCCCCGGTTTCAGGCGAAATGATTATGAAAGTGTTCGGACTTCCACCCGGCAGGGAAGTAGGGATACTCAAGACCGCGATCAGGGAAGCAATACTCGACGGCAAACTGGAGAACAACTTTGACCAGGCCTACCGGTTTATGCTGGATGAAGGGGCAAGGATGGGCTTAAATGCTGTAAATGAACAGGTTTAAAATTTGTTTTTTTTTACAGTATGCCGTAATTTTATAGCGCACAAACAAAACACACAAAACCGACATGCACGTATATCGTTTCAGGCTCTTGTATGACGATCAGGAGGAATTTCTCCGTGACTTCGATATCCTGTCGTCCCAGACATTTGCCGACTTCCATAACACCATAAAGCAATCCGTTGAACTACCCGGCAATGAGTTGGCCTCTTTCTTTGTCTGCGACCGTAACTGGCGGAAAAAGAAAGAGATAACCCTCATTAATATGCAGAATGAAACCGGAAGTGACGAGGATGATGACGACGATCGTCGTAGCCGTAAGCCTGCGAAAATTCCGACCATTGAAATGGACAAGGTAAGGATTAAAGATGTGATCGATGATCCCCATCAACGCTTGTTATATGAATACGATTTTCTTAAAACCAAGGTCTTCTTCATAGAATTAACGCGCATCCTTGAGGCTGGAAGCAAGGACCAGTATCCGATGTGTGTGAAAAGCGTCGGAAAACTGACCCTGCAGGCCCCCGCTGTTCCATTGCCTGACCTTGCAGAAGGTGATGAGGATGACATCGCCCTCATTAATGAGTTCGATGATATTATGAACAACGAAGACGAGGACGACGACATCATCATCGACCCCAGTCTCGGGCAGAATACCGAATGGTAAAGCCGGGCGGGAGTGCTGATTCTCATACTCTTGTGGTGATTGCAGGCCCCACGGCAGTTGGCAAGACTGCAGTGGCTATCCATGTTGCCCGCGCACTGAATACCAGCATCATCTCAGCTGATTCAAGGCAGTTTTACCGCGAAATGGAAATTGGTACTGCCGTTCCCTCTAAAGAGCAGCTGTCACAGGCCACACATTACCTGATCGGCAACCTTTCTGTACACGATGTCTACAATGTTTCACGGTTTGAGCAGGATGTACTGACCCTGCTTCCTGATCTTTTCAGCCAAAACCCGGTTGTGGTTATGGTCGGAGGCTCAGGGCTTTACATTCAGGCCGCTTGCCATGGAATCGGTGATTTACCCGATGCTGATCCTGAACTCAGGGATTCCTTGCATACCAGACTCAGCCAGGAAGGACTGGCTCCGCTCAGGGCCATGCTGCAGAAACTCGACCCTGATTATGCCGCCGGGGTAGATCCAGCCAACCCGAACCGTATCATCCGCGCCCTTGAAGTATGCCTTACAACGGGGAGAACCTATACGTCTTTCAGGAATCACTTGCCGGTACAGCGAAGCTTCCGGATTGTCAAGGTCGGCCTTGACCTCCCAAGGGCCTTGTTGCACCAGCAAATCAATGCCCGGGTGGATCAGATGATGGCCGAAGGACTGGAAGATGAAGCCCGCCGGCTTTATCCACTCCGGCACCTCAATGCGCTCAATACCGTTGGCTACCGCGAGCTGTTCGGCTATTTTGAGGGCCACAGCAGTCTGCCCGAAGCAGTTGAAAAAATAAAAACCAATACCCGCCGCTATGCCCGGAGGCAGTTAACCTGGTTCAGAAAAGATAAAGACTTTACCTGGCTTCCACCTGAATCCGATACTGTGATGCAGTGGCTAAACCAAAAGATGCTGGGGGGGGGCGGTTGAATTCCGGTTCTGTTTATTTCAGTTCGAACCTCACCATTACCGAATACTCCAATCTGATTTTATTCAGGCTCAATTCAGGTGTATTAGAATCGTATTCATTTGATTCCTTCATCGAAAACTGAATGTTTGCATTGGCAGAAGAGAGGTGACTGAGATAAGAGCCATAATTGATTTCCTGAACAAACAGAGCTTTCCCGATGGACTGATCAATTGCTGCAGTGAGGAATTCTGCCTTTGACTTTGCCGCTTTTATAGCATTGATTTTTATCTCTTTCCTGAATTGTTCAATTTTAGAATGGTCGAACCTGCTGATGCCGATGTTGGAAATGCCAAGGTCTTTAAGCGCAGGCAATATTTTCTGTAACAGGGCAGCATCGTGAACAATCAGCTGGTAATCTTTTGATATCACAACATCTGTTTTTCCAAGCCAGTAGTCTTTGTAATTACTGGATAAATCCTTAACCATCAAATCCTTGGCAACATCCACCCCCAACTCCATCAGCCTTGTTTTCATCTTTCCCTCTGTAGCAGGCAGATTCTCTCTGGTTCTGGAGTCATTCTCGCTGATCTGAATATCAAGATAAATCAGATCGGGTGTAATCTCCATCTCTGCCGTGCCGGTGACTTCAATGTAAGGCTGGTCGATGAAATTTTTGTCGCCGGTTTGTGCAAAATTGTTCCGGGCAGCCAAGAAAAGGATGGTAATGGCAATGGCTTTCAACAAAAGCTTGTTTTTCATAACAGTATGGATTTAAAAGGGTTAGTAATCCGGAGATGCTCAGGCTTATTTCAGGCGATACAATAAAATTAAGGCTTTGCGATTCGCTGCACTGCTGAGATACTGAGAATGCTTAGGTTTCTCTGGTGCAGGAAATTCTATGCAAACGCTGTACCAAAAGTTCGATTACAACGAAATGTTTATTAAAAGCCCCGGAGCCCCGGAAACCTGTTTTTTGTTCCTCAAGGTTGTGCCTGACTCATCGTGCTGTTCAGCCAGCTGTACGGTGTCTGATTTCACGCAACAACCGCATCGGAATGTCAACAATAACCATGTTATAAAGCCAGGCGGGCACCTCACCGGCTGGATCAATATAGCCTTCAAGGATTACTGAGATTTCTCCGTTTTCGAGGAGCTGGATTGTCCATTGTTGCCAGAAATCATCCACCCTCACAAAGTTCTTATTCAGGGGAACTGCACCAGGCAGTTGTCTTGAAGATACTGTTTTCTTATTGATGCGGGAGTTCTCAGAGAGCTTTACCTCAGCAACCAGGTCGCGGTCGGTAAAGGGCCAGGGCACGTCATAGACAAAATAATACCGGATTAGTTTATCTTTTTCATAATGTAGTACCCTGATATTCCGGATGTCGTTGCCCCACCAATCGAGGTTGGCCGGGTTGCCAACGAGTGAACAAGCTTTTTCATAATTTCCCCTGAAGCGGGTTTCCCCACGAAACGATCTGAAGCTTTTATTAGTTTCCTGCCTCAGGTACAGGCGTATGCCATCCTTCTCCCTGAAAAACTGCCAGGGCTGAGCAAGCGAAAAAGAAACCGAAAAAAAGGTTGTGAGAAACGTTATTCCGAGGGTAGTAGATAAATACTTCATTTCCGGAAAAGATCAGGTATTCCACATTCCGCCGGTGATCACACCTCCGGTTCCGAAACTGCACAGAAAGACTTTCTTCCCGGCAAGGCTGTTTTTGATTGAATTGAGAGCAAGCCCCACCGAGGCCACGCCGCAATTACCCGTTTGTTCTGAAATGTTAATAAACTCAAGATCGTATTTTCTGAAGATGGCGGTCAGCAGTTTCAGGATTACAGGGTTTACCTGATGAAGAATCATGATGTCAGGTTTTCCGCTGACAGAAACAAAATCGCGGTAAAACTGTTCAGCCTTCCTCAGTAGTCTGATGGCCAGCATGTTATCCATTTTTAGGCCAAGATGTTTGCGTGGGTCATCGGCAATGGTTTTGTGTTCCTTCCTGATAACCAGATCGGCATCGTGCCCCAGCCTCACGTTTACCACTTCCGATAACCCCCTGAACTGCCGTGAACGGGAAAAGACAAGTCCTGAACCGGCATCTGTGTAAGAAATCAGGCATGTGAACGACCCGTTGCCGAAAATCCGGTTGATGGAACTCGCCGGAGAGGTACTTTTACGGGCAGCATCGGCCGATACTACTACCACGGAAGAGCGGTTGAGCTCAGCCAGCTGGCTACCGAGAATAAGGGCAGAAACACCTCCCGCACATCCCTGTACAATGTCGATGGTATGACAATGTGAAAACTGACGGCTGAATTGTTCAACAATGGTCTGACCAAGCGAGGGCGCTAAGGAATCAGGACAGGTTGTTGCTACAATCAGGTGACTGAGGTTGTCAGGCAGACCGGATGAAATCAGCGGATTAAGCACCATGGTGGCAAGATTCAGCACCTGCCGTGAACGCTCTGGTAGTGATCCGTTAGCCGAGAATTCCGAAAACGCTTCCATTCTGGTGAAAACAACGCCCATACTTCCGTTTTTAGTAAACCGTATTCTATGACAGATGGAGTATCCAGTATTCCAGGCTCCGGACAATGGTCTTTTTCACCATCGAAGTCCCTTAAATACTAACTGATAATGGTGAACAAAGATAGTCAAGTCTCTGCTTGTATTATTCAGTATTCGAAGGGAAAATGAAACCAGGACAATCAGGAAATCTTCTATGGTTCAGCATCCGGAGGACCTTCGCATTCTTGGTAAGGGTTGCTGAACTGGCTGTGGTATAAGGCCTCAACAGACATTCTTAGCTGGTGGCTCTGAATTCTGGTTTATAATTGTCTGGCAGGTTGTATTTTACTCAACGCAACAAACGTATGCCGCTGGTTTCTTCCACATACCTGAAATACCAGTAGAGTTTCCGGTTGACTTCAATTCCGTAATCAGTGCCGGGCTCAAAATAAATGAAGGTGCTGATAACGCGGCTGTAGCGCCCGCGGTGAAAGTACTGGTTCCAGTTGCTGACCCCGGTCCAGTTGGCTGAACGATAAAACTCATTGCTTCTGTCGACCGCCGCGGAGAAGTTCATCTGGTACCATTGATCAAATCCTGGGTCTATGATGGTGATTTCGTATTCAGTGCTGTCGGTTACAACTACTTTACCGTTACCCGGTGATTTCGATAATTTCGATTGCTGGGTGCAGGCCCAGAAAGAAAGCAAAACAACAAAGAAAATACCCAGCTGTTTCATGGAGAAATTGTATTCAGTTTATGTAGTTCTAATGCAATTGATTCAAGTATATAAAGATACAAAATTTGTGCCGCTTATCAGGGAAATGATGTTGGAATTCTGACTCATTATTTTCGTTCGGTTTACATATTTAATTGGAATAAGGCATTGTTCGCACCTGAAATATCCCTGTTGGCATCAATTTATTCCCGTTGGGTTACTTTTGTTTTATGATAGATTGCTTTCTGAATTTCTTTGCAGAATAATTCACTTAAGACCATAAGTTTATGAAAAGAATTTCTTCAATGTTTGTTTTTCTGGCACTTTCACTTTGCATATCGGCGCAAAGCGGTGATCAGTTTTCCTGGAGATATTATACCCCCGGCAATACCGGAATCATGGGTGATTATTCTGAAGCACTCTGGATTGATCACGATGATGATCCTTACATTGCAGCATATACCCCAGGATGGGAGGAGGGTGGATTTTCTAAATTTCTTCAATCAGAAAATCAGTGGATTAACTATTCTAATGTAACGTATCCTGTAATTGGAAGTATCTATGATGTCGGATCTTCGAGGATCAGTGATATAGTGGAAGATGCGGGTGGCATTCTCTGGATGGCTACCTGGAGGGGAATTTTGAAGTTTGATCCTGCCATCGGGGGTAGTTCACTCGAATTCTGGGGAGCAGGTAACTCGCCACATCCGGGTGGCAGAACGAAAGATCTGGATATCGCTCCCGACGGTTCGGTATGGGCTGTTGTCCTGTCAGTAGAATGGGGTGGGGGAGGATTGGTCCGTTATGATCCATCTACCGGTGAATGGCAAACCTGGGGATATGGCTCAACAGCCAATAATTGGCCTGAACTCATCGGGTTTTGTGAACATGTTTCCATTCAGGTTAAACCTGGAGGAGGCTATGTTGTGTGGGTTGACGGCGAAGGATGGAATACCATGATCACTTTTGACAGTGAGACGCAGCAATTTACACTACTTCCTCAGGAATATGCGAATGGTGAAGTGGTTTCATTGCCCGGGAATGATTGTATAGATGACGAAGGAAACTTATGGGCGCTGCGTGTAACTTTACCGGGCGAGCCATTCTCACTTGATTACAGGCAGCCCGATGGTACCTGGGTGACACCAGAACAACCGGAGTCGGTAATTGCAGATATCTGGGCATTTAAAGCTTTTGGTAACCATGAAGCCCTGATAACCGGCCTGCAGAGTGAAATATTCCAGTTCAACGGCAATAACTGGCAAAGTAAAGGTATCTGGCGGGAGGGAGCCTATACCTCTGCACTTGCCATGGATTCAGGTGGAAATATCTGGGTGAGCGGCACAGGTGGAGCAGCCCGACGCGATGCAAATACCGGTTCCTGGCAAAGATACAGGGTCACCAACTCATCTCAGATCGACTATTGGGTTGATGATATGTCGATAGATAGCGATGGCAATGTATGGATGACAGGTAATGCAGGGTCGGGCATCGGAGGATTTCAGATGTTCGACGGAGTCAGATGGACGGGTTTCAATGAATACAACTACGGTTTAGGATATCCTTTTCCGTTTCCGACCGACAATACAGAAGCTATCTGTTACAGACCTTCCAACGGAGGTATAGTGGTGAATCCAATGTTCAACTACCTCCACAACTGGGATGGCGCAGGCTACACTTCGCTCAATTACAACCGTGACCGTTCCAACGGTCTGATCGAAGATTCAGGAGGACGCCTGTGGAGTATCGGAGAGTATTACAGTCTGGCTTATTACAATGATGAAAGCGGGGAATGGACAGATATGGAATTTATCAGCTGGGGGCAGAACATCCGCTCCGATCCTGAACGACCTTCAACAATCTGGGCAGCTTCGTTGCATCAGGTAATGCGTACAGACGGAAACTATATTTTTTCGCGTTTGGTAGAGGATTTTCCGGAACTGAATCCGATGAGCGATGTATTCTCAGCTGTTATTCCGGGTGAGGAAGGTATAGCCTGGCTGGGGTCAAACTATGGTCTGTTCAGAATAGATGCTGAAACAGGCAGTTACGAGTACTTTTCCCCATTAAACAGCAATATTCCGGGGAGCAGTATTACCCCATTGGCATATACACCTGACGGACGAATCTGGTTCTCAACTTTCGACGGACAATCACTCGAAGGCACAGGACTCGGCTGGTTTGATGGTCAGGAATTCGGATTTTTCCCGATTGAAGAAGGAGGATTAACGCATTCGCAAATCAAGGATGCAGAGGTTAAAATTATCCCCGGAGGTTATGAACTCTGGATGAGCTGTTTAAGCAGGGGTGTTGCTGTTCTGACAAATCTAACAGAGCCGGTTGGCACATCGGATATAGAGTTGGCTGAGTCAAACCTGCATTTGAAGAACTATCCCAATCCATTTACCGATAAAACATCTGTCAGTTTTACCTTACCCGCTGATGGTTATATTGCCATTGACATCTTTGACATCAATGGTAGAATTGTGATGAATCTGACCAATTCTTTTTATAAAGCCGGAACATCGGCTGTTGTATGGAATGGAGATGATAACTCCGGAAACCGCGTCAAGCCGGGAATTTATGTTTGCCGGTTGATCAGTGGGAAGAAATCGCAAACATTCCGTTTGATGGTCAGATAATTGACCGTCAGGCACAAAATAAATGCCCGGATCTTACCAAAGCCCCGGGCATTTACCATTACATGCACTACTTGCAAATTGCTTGGATTAAATGCTTATTTATGAAATTTCTGACGTCAGCGCCTGAAATCCTTGAGCCTGCCTGCTCTGACAGCAGTCAGACAGGCCCGCCTACACTTCGTTACGTCGGGTAAACTTTGAGCTTTGAGCTTTTTACTTTTTACTTTTTACTTTTTACTTTTTACTTTTTACTTGAGATACCTATCCAGCCACCCGAAAAATTCCCTCTGCCAGAGCACCGCATTCTGGGGTTTCAGCACAAAATGGGTTTCTTCAGGGAAGAAGAGGAAACGGCTGGGGATTCCCAGCATCTGATTGGCATTGAATGCCTGCATGCCCTGTGTGTAAGGGATACGGAAGTCATACCCGCCATGCACTACCAGCATGGGAGTGTCCCAGTTTCTGACAAAGTTGTGTGGGGAGAAGTCATAGCTCTTCGGACGCGGATCGTCGTAATAGGCGCCTTTGTAATCGTAGTTCACGAAGAACATTTCTTCGGTTTCAAGGTACATGCTTTCAAAGTTGAAGATGCCGCAGTGGGCGATAAAGGCTTTGAAGCGCTTGTTGTGGTTGCCGGCCAGCCAGTAGACCGAGTATCCTCCGTAGCTGGCACCAACAGCCCCCAGTCTGTTTTCGTCGACCCAGGGTTCTGCGGCTACCGAATCAATTGCCGTAAGGTAATCCAGCATATTTTGTCCGCCATAGTCCCCTGAGATCTGGTCGTTCCATTCCTGGCCGAAGGTTGGCAGGCCCCGGCGGTTGGGAGCAACCACCACGTAACCATTGGCTGCCATCATCTGGAAATTCCAGCGATAGGAGAAAAACTGACTCACTGCACTCTGGGGGCCTCCCTGGCAGTAAAGCAGCGCCGGATATTTTTTGTTGGGATCGAAATCAGGGGGGAGAATAACCCAAACCAGCATTTTTTTGCCATCGGTCGTGGTGATCCACCGTTTTTGCTCGGTTGCCAGCCTGACATTTTTTAAAATCTGACGGTTTGTAAACGTTAATTGTTCTTCTTTTCCATCGGGTTTCACCCTGAAGACCTCGGTTGGCAGGTCATGACGCATCTTGGTGATGATCAGATCCTTGCCATCTGTTGCAAATGACTGTATGTCATGATCGCCCTGCGTGAGCTGAGTGATTTTTTTTGTCATCAGATCCAGCCGGTAAACCTGAAAGGTGGCGTGGATGCCACTGATAAAATACAAAGATTTCCCGTCGGCACTGAAGGCAAAATTGGATGAACTCTGGTCAAATCCTTCAGAAAGGTCAGTATATACCTGACTGGTCATGATGGCCGTTTTCCCGGTTTTCGGGTTCTTTTTCTCCAGGGTCTTTTTCATGCCATCGAGTGCTTTGGGATTGAATTCGCACAGCATGATACGATCCTTGTCGGCTTCAAAACCAGGAGTTGCCATACTTCTCCAGACAATTTTACTGCCATCGGGTGAAAACAAAGGGTCCTGATCGTAACCAGGGTTGTTTTCACTCA
The DNA here is from genome assembly GCA_016788045.1 of Bacteroidales bacterium. GTDB lineage: Bacteria > Bacteroidota > Bacteroidia > Bacteroidales > Lentimicrobiaceae > Lentimicrobium. The sequence continues at coordinate 113,369 of JAEUTG010000056.1, read as the reverse complement.
GGTTTTCGGTTTTTCCGGTAACCAGGTCATAAAGGTAAATGTCGCTGTTTGTACTGACAGCATATTCCTTGCCTTTCAGTTTCTTACAGGTGTAGGCGAGCTTCTGCCCATCCGGAGAGAAGGTGATCTGTTCCATGCCGCCATTGGGCATCAGTGGACTATCCCAGGGCTCGCCTGGCATAATGTCTTTACCTTCACCGATACTTCCGTCGGTGTAGGGTGCGATGAAGATATGACTGTAGGCATAATCATGCCAGTTGTCCCAGTGCCTGTACATGAGCTGATCATAAATCAGGGCGTTGGCCAGTGGAAGATCAGGATGCATATCATGTGCATCCTGTTCTGTTTTAACATCTTTGATGTAAACGATGTGTTTCATATCCGGTGACCAGGCAAAGCCATTGATGCCACCCTCAATATTGGAGATACGGGTTTTGTTTTCCCCGTTGGGTCCCATTTCCCAGATTTGCATACTGCCCGACTCGGCTGAAAGAAATCCGATTTTCAGTCCATCGGGTCTCCAGATGGCATTGATCTCGCTGCCTTTGAAATCAGTTAATTTCCTCGGCGACTCTGCATTCGGGTCAAGGCGGTAGATGTCGCGGTTGCCCTTGTTGGTGGCCAGGTCGTAGGTAGTGATTCCATAAATAAAGGTTCCGCCGGCCGGAGCCATTTGTACATCGCTCACCCGTCCCAGTTTCCACATGGTTTCAGCAGTAAAACGCTCCTGTGCCGAAACTCCTGTTGCAAGCATTCCGGATAACAGAAGAATGCCTGAAAAAGCCGATATTCTTTTCATCGTCAGTTATTTTTTGCGACTAAATTACATCTTTTATGGAATATGAGCGATTGATCGGTTCATTTGGTCATTTATAGGGTAGAATTCCTGACTGATCGCTGATTATGCTTGTAAAATCAGTTTAAATTTACTTAATTTTGTCCCACTGCAGTGAATTTTTGTCCCGCAACCGGACTAACTGGCCCTTCTCCTCATTACAATCAGCTGATATTTTGATGCTTGTACTTTTGGCTGAGTTTTTGCATGACTATAAACGACTCGATAGAAAATAATTTTACACGGGGTTCAGCAATCTGGTGTTCATCTTTTCGATGGGCTTCTGTTGTTTTTAATCAGTGGGGCAGAAAGTGAGCAGAACGTATGCAATTAGAAACAATTAAGGTCATTCTATGAAAATGAGGCCACGTGTTGCCAATAAAAACAGTCTGACAGTAAGCATAGCTTCCGATGGTTTTATCGTTCTGGTTGAAGGACCGGTGCTTAACCTGCTGGGATATGCAGAAGAAGAGTTACCTGGAAAAAATATCAGGGATCTGGTTCCCGAAACTGAAAGGATGCTGGTAGAAGAGATCATCGGCAATCATACGGAGCGCTGCGAGTTTGGCATGATCCGTAAGGACGGCAGTCAGTTTTATGCCGATGCTTTTGTATTTGATCAGTTCACCGACGAAGGGGTAGCTGAAGGTTCCTGCCTGCGTATTTTCGATGCAACAGCCCGTATGTCGGCTATCCACAACCTTCTTGAGAGTGAGGAGAAATACAGGGCTATCAGTGAGAATATCCGCGATATGGTTTGCATTTTCAGGAAGGGAAAAATTCTGTATGTGAACAATGTTCTTGAAAAAGTGCTGGGTTACGAAGCCGGCGAGCTTTTTGAGCTTGATTATATGGATTTGTTTGACCCTTCAGACCGTGAAAGGGTGGAAGAGATCAGTTTCAACTTTAGGGAATCAACCTATGCGGGCAACTGGTTTGAAGCCGTTCTCAGGTCGCGTGAAGGTATTTCTCACCATTGTGAATTTAACCTGTGCAAGATCAACTACCGGGGGAGCCTGGCGGTTCTGAGTGTTATCAGGGATGTTACCGGTTACCGTAACGCCCTGAACGACCTGATCAAGGCGAAATCGGAGGCTGAGTCGGCAAACCGGATCAAGTCGGATTTTCTGGCCATGATGAGCCATGAAATACGTACCCCGATGAATGGCGTAATCGGCATGACCAGTCTGCTGCTCAATACCGAGCTGACCTCCACCCAGAGAGACTTCGTGGAAACCATTCAGCTTTCCGGAGAAAGCCTGATCACGATTATCAATGATATTCTTGATTTCTCGAAAATTGAGTCGGGGAAGATGGAACTGGAGAGCGCGCATTTCGAATTGCGCAGTTGTATCGAGGATGTGCTTGATTTGTTTGCAATCAGGGCCATTGAAAAGGGACTCGACCTCCTTTACCTGATTGAACCGGATGTGCCCTCCAACCTCTATGGTGATGCCAACAAACTACGGCAGATTCTGGTAAACCTGATCAACAACGCGATAAAGTTTACCGATAAGGGAGAAGTCTATATCTGGGTTCAGTTTTTGCATGAATCCGATGGTGTTTCAGAACTTAAATTTTCGGTTAAAGACAGTGGTATCGGTATTGATACAGCCATCATCGGCAAATTGTTTGAACCATTTATGCAGGCCGACAGTTCCACCACACGTAAATACGGTGGCACCGGTCTGGGGCTCGCCATTTCGAAAAGGATCGTCAGGCTGATGGGGGGTGAGATATGGGCAGAAAGTGAAAAAGGGAAAGGATCATCCTTCAATTTTACCATAAAAATGAAAAATTCTGATGTTGGTAAAACAAAATTGTACGTTAAGGGTTATTTACCTGAATTAAAAGGCCGAAACGTATTAATTGTAGACGATAATCAGACCAACAGGCAGATACTGAAATTACAGTTTGAATCGTGGGGCATGAAGCCATCCCTGGCAGAGTCAGGGGTAGAAGCCCTCGAAATTATTGAAGCGCATAAAAAATTTGATCTCATAGTTCTTGATCTTCAAATGCCGGGCATGGACGGAATTGAATTGGCCGGCAATATCAGAAATCTGAATTCTAAAAGTGACGTACCTTTGCTTCTGCTCTCCTCTTCGGGCGATCTCGGGTTTATTACCGGAGGCTTGTTTTCGGGACAATTGTCGAAGCCGGTCAGATTAAATGAATTGTTCCAGGAAGTAATGCATATTATGACTGAAATCACAAAAAAGGAAAAACAACCCGAGAATCAGAACGAAGTGGATTTCTCACTCAACACCAAATTCCCTATGCGTATTCTGATCGCTGAAGACAACATGGTTAACCAGAAACTCACCAATTCTCTGCTGAATCTTATGGGTTACAGTGCCGACTCAGTATTCAATGGACTGGATGCTGTAAATGTTGTAAAAGAGAAGGAGTATGACCTTATACTCATGGACATACAGATGCCCGAGATGAGTGGAATTGAAGCCACCATCAAAATCAATGAGATGCTGCCGGGCCCGAAGCAGCCGTTGATTATTGCACTCACAGCCAATGCTATGGCCGGCGACAGAGAACGTTGCCTTGAGTCAGGTATGGTAGATTACATGGCCAAGCCGATCAACATCAACCAGTTGCAGGAAATGCTGATCAAATGGGGCTCTTACCTTCAGGCCAGGAAATCCTGACAAATTAAAGCATAAGAAAAGGCATGAATACACCGGTTTGTATTCATGCCTTTTTTATATTACGCTATTTTACCAGCTCACTCTAACTTCATCATCCGTCAGGTTAACAATCGCGGTCAGTACTTTCACCGGTTTGTGCATTTTCTCAACAAACTGCGGGTCGGTTTTTTCCAGTGCATCGAAAAGATTGATCTCAGCAGCAGCAACTTTAAGATCGCCACCGGAGGTTTTGAATTTGGCTCCATCGGGGAATCCGTGCAACATCAGCTGAACTTTTCTGAACCTGCTGGTGTATGATCCTTCCTTCTTCCGGATACTCAGCTGCTTTGCAGCAGGGTCAAACCTCATCAGCCGTTTGCAAAAGGCTCCTTTCTCATAATCATAGGTTTTTCCATCATCCTCATAATAGACAAAATCCGAAGCGTTTTGTCCGTAGAAAACATGCAGGAACAGGGTTTCACCGGGATCCTCTGATGTGCTCTGGGTTGCTTTCTGCATAGGAATTACCGAACCTGCCTTCACGAACAGCGGCAACAGGTGGGCCGGACATTCGGTCACAATTTCGGAACCTCCGGCATGTTTCTGGTCAGTATGCAGGTTGTACCATTCTCCTTGCGGAAGATATACCTTCACCAGTTCACGGGTACTTTCTGTCGGAGCCACCAGGATATTCTGCCCGAAAAGGTACTGATTCTGATAGATGAAATGATAAATTTTCTCATCAAAGGAGTAATCGATGGCAAGGCTGCGGTTAACCGGCATTCCTGTTTCAACCGATTCGTGAAATGCAGAATAGATGTAGGGTAAAAGCTTGTATCTCAGTTGAATGTAGTTACGAGAGATGTTTTCTACCGTTTCTCCGTAAGCCCAGGGTTCGGCTGATTTGGTATCGTAATGGGTGTGACTTCTGAAAAAGGGACTGAAGGCACCTACCCCGATCCAACGGGCATAGAGTGAAGGGGTTGCATCTTTACTGAATCCGCCGACATCCACGCCGGTAAACGAAACTCCGCTGAGTCCAAGGCTGTTGAGCAATCTTGCCCCGAGCATCATGTGCTCTTCAGATGCCTGATTGTCGCCTGTCCAGAGGGCTGTGTAACGCTGCAGTCCGGCATATCCTGCCCTGGTCAGAATCAGCGGGCGCTGGTTATTCATCAGTTTGCGGGTGCCTTCGTAGGTGCTGCGGGCCATCTGCATTCCGTAGGCATTTTTGGCCTGCCGGTAAGTTGCCTGCCTGCCTTCCCAGTCGAGCTGTACAAGGTGTGGCGTTGTGCCATTGCCCCAGGAGGCTATTTCGTTCATGTCGTTCCAGAATCCTTCAACGCCGGTTTCAACCAGCCCTGTGAACTTGTTTCCCCACCATTCGCGAGCGGCAGGATTCGTGAAATCGGGAAAGTGACACCAGCCTGGCCATACCTGGGCCGTATAAACATCCCCATCGGGATATTTGATAAACATATCCTTTTTAAGTCCGTCTTCATAGGCTTCGTAACCTTTTTCCACCTTAATTCCCGGATCCACAATCACAGTGGTATGCACACCCTTTGCTTTCAGGTCGCCGATCAGTTTTGAAGGGTTGCTGAATCTGTCGGGATGCCAGGTGAAGATCTTATAGGCATCCATGTAGTGAATGTCGAGATAGATCACATCCAGCGGAATCTTGCGGTCGCGGAAATTCTGAACTACATTGAGCACTTCGGTATCCGGGAAATAGCTCCACCGGCACTGCTGATAACCCAGGGCCCAGAGCGGAGGCATGGTCATACGACCGGTAAGCCCGGTATAGTCATGGAGTATGCCTGCAACATCGGTGTTGTGAAAGAAATAGTAATCCATCTCCCCGTCATCGGCACTGAAAGAGCTGAAGCGGTTGTTGCTGGCTCCGAAGTTGAAACGGCTGCGGTGGGTGTTGTCAAGAAAAATACCATAAGCCAGGTTGCTGTGCAATCCGATATAAAAAGGAATGGTCACATACAGGGGATCATCATTCGGACCATACCGCGGGTTGTCGGTATTCCAGTTGTCATAAGCCGTACCGGCACGGTTGAGATTTCCGGTTTTTTCGCCCAGGCCGATAAACTTCTCCTCAGGCTGCAGCTGTTTGTAGGTGGTAACCTCGGTTCCGATCCAGGAAGTGCCGAAGGATTTGTCATCGGCATTCAGCAACCTGCCATCGCTGGTGTAAAACGAAAAACGAACAGGGTTTCGGTCAATCTCAAGCCTGATCAGGGAAGTTGAAAGTGTCAGCCTTTCGGGTTTTTCGTCCAGCTGCACCATACATTTCTCCGGACTTGCCGTTACAGCATACGAAAAAGTCTCAACAGGTTTGCTTCTGGTGATTCTCATCCTGAACACCCCTTGATTACAGACAGTAATCTCAGCTTGTCCGAAATCTGTTTCCAGGTAGAGCACCTGGTTGTTGTACCTGAATTTGTTGAGTTTTCCCAGACTCCGGTTCTGACTGCTTTGCGAAAAGATAGGGTTCATTCCGGTAATCAGGATTAGTAAAACGATGGCGGTTTTTCTCATTGGTATGGTGTTACCCGTTTGGTAGTGAAGACAATTCAATACTATCCGGATGGTTATTTATAAAATACCTTGTATCCCCATGCCGGAAGATCCATGGTTGCATTCGGCTCAAGCAATGCATCCTGCCCGCCGTACAGGTCTTTATAATTGCCGGCAAAAGCACCGCCGCTAAAGGTAGCTTTAACAGGTTCAGCACTGAGGTTGACCACTGAAAAGACTCTATTGTCGCCTTTTTCGCGGAGGATGGCAAATACTTTATCGTTTGCATCGCTGTTGATCCGCTTCCATGAACCGCCTTCGGTTCCGTTGAATAAAGCCGGATTGGATTTCTTCAGGCCAAGGATGGTTTTGTAGAATGAACTCATACTGTATGTGCCCCAGTCAACCGGATCTTTTTCAAAAAAGAGCAGTCTTTTGTTCATGGCAGCTTCCTGTCCGGTGTACACCAGTGGCATTCCGGGCACGGTTGCAGTAAGTACATAAAATGCTTCAACCCCTTCGCCCAGACGCTCGAATTCAGTGCCATTCCATGAGTTTTCATCGTGATTGGTGGTGAAATACATCCGATAGGCATCTGCCGGATAAAGGGAGTCGTTTTTAAGCAGGTATTTTTCAATGTCGTTGGCTGTATTCTCACCTTTGTATATTTTGTTCATCACATGATGAAATTCCCAGCCGTAAGTCATGTCGAAGGCAGAATGCATATTGGGGCCTTCAGCTTCAGCCAGCATGAATACGGGTTTGATTTTGTCGAGTTCTGCACGGGTGTTGTTCCAGAAATCAATGGGGACTTCACCGGCTACATCACAGCGGTATCCATCGATATTGAAATCCTTTACCCAATAAAGCATGGCACCGAGCATATACGACCGCATGGCGGTGTCGTTGTAGTCAAATTTTACGACATCGGTCCAGTCAAATGGGGAAACCAGCTTGCCGGTTGAGTCTTTGACATACCATTCAGGGTTAGAGGTAACCAGAGCATTGTCCCAGGCTGAGTGGTTGGCCACCCAGTCGATGATCACATAAAGTCCGAGCTTATGGGCTTCTTCCACGAAATGCCTGAAATCTTCGGCAGTACCGAATTCAGGATTCACACCCTTGTAATCTTTTACAGCATAGTAACTTCCAAGTGAGCCCTTGCGGTTCAGTTCTCCGATGGGATGAATGGGCATCAGCCACAGAATATCGGTTCCCAGTTCTCTGAGCCGTGGAAGATGAGCTTCCAAGGCTTTGAAAGTACCTTCCGGGGTAAATTGCCGCACGTTCACTTCGTAAATGCTGAGGTTTTTGCTCCATGCGGGGTGTTTTACCTGTTGCAGGGTGCTGTCGGATTGGCCGGTTGTTTCGGCTTTTTGCCTGCACGATTGCATGGTGAAATGGGTTGCAGCCAGAAGAATGGCTACTGCCAGAAGGGTTCTTGAACTGATTTTCATAAGGATAGGATTTATTTACTGATGAATAGATGCAGCTGTTCTGCAAACAAAAATAAGAAAACCCCCATCAAGTTCAAAATGCAATCACCTTTTGGTTTATGTTTATTCGTTGCACCCGCAAAGCTGACTGCTGCAAAGGCTCTGGATTCTCAAAGTAATACTTCCCGGGGCCTTTTCAACCAGGACAGTAATAAAAAAGCTGCCCCGGAAGGACAGCTTTTCATTACGTGAAACGATTGTTTTTATTTCAGGACGAATACTTCGTCTTTTACTTTGGTGTTGATTTTCATGGTAAGTACATTCAGCTTGATGGTTTGCGGGCCCATTTGCTGAGAGATTGTGAATGGGAACTTAACCCCGTCAACATCGCGGTAATCGGCATATTCTGTATCTCCCTGATCACCGGTTTCTTTCAGCAGCAAACCGGTGTTGATGTCAAAGAAACGTGTGGTTAATTTACCATTTGGATAGGTTATCAGCACCCTGTAGGTTTCGGTGCCGTTTACTTCTTCGATGCCTTCGAGCTTGAGCTGAATGCCGAGTTTTTCATACTGAAGCTCAATATTCATGAGTGATTCGTATTTCATATCCTCGAGCTCTTTACCTTCAAGGGTCTTGTTTTCGCCACCCATCGGTGAAACCATCTTAGCTGTTACGCCATCGTAAGCTACCTGCTGGAAAACCATATTTCCTGCACCGATTTTCATCAGGTACTTGTCAGGAGCTTTTCTGATAATATCGAAACCGATGGTCATACCCTGCATTGAAGTGCTGGCATTGAGCGTGATATCCTTGATTTTGAGCAGGGCTTTTTCACCGCCGATCGCTTTGATGTAAGCCTCGTTTACTGCTTTGGCGGTAAGCCCTTCAGGTGCCGGTTTTACCTTTTTGTCAGGATCATATTCATTGCCTTCAAAATCAAAGTAGCGCAGCGGTTTGCCGTTTGAAAATTTCTTCAGTTTGCCGGCGATTTCAGAGGCTTTTCCCACTGCAAGAATATAGGCATTGTCGGGCTTGATATACTTCACCGCCATTTGCTGAACATCTTCAGGGGTTACAGCTGCCAGATTCTTAAGATAATTCACATAGTAATCAGGACTCAGGTTGTACCTGGCTGTGTTGATGGCAAAATTGGCAACGGTCTGTGGTTGTTCCAGCGACAGGGCAAAAGATCCGGTAAGATAGTTCTTGACCAGGTCAAGTTCACTGAGTGGCACCATCTCATCACGAAGGCGTTTCATCTCGAAGAGAATTTCGTTGATGGCACTGTCGGTCACCGGGTTGCGGATTTCGGTACTGACTTCAAACTGTCCGGCAAGTTTATCGGCTCTGAGACTTGAATAGGCGCCGTAGGTATAGGCTTTCGATTCGCGGAGGTTGTTGTAGAGCCTGAAGGTGCCGCCACCGAGAATGGTGTTTGCTACCCTTGCTTTGATGGCATCGGGGTTACCCGGACGAAAATCTACCGGATAACTGAGGCTGAGGGTGGTTTGCACAGCATCGGGCCTGTCAACAATGGCTACCACATTTTCTGCCGGCATCTGGGGCAGGGGAACCGGAGCCTCCGGAACTACTTTTTTCTGCCAGCTGCCAAAATGCCTGGTAAGCAATTCTTTGGCTTCCGCGGTGGTGATATCTCCGATAACCGCCATATAAGCAATCTGCGGCCTGAAAAATCCTTCGTAAAACGCTTTGCATTGTTCGATGCTGATCTTGTTCACCGATTTCTCTGACATAGACTCGCCGTAAGGGTGATAAGTGCCGTATGTCAGGAGTTTGCCTACCCGTTCACTGATCGCTGATGGCTCGTTTTTCTGTGCTTCCAGACCTGAAATAGTCTGGGTTTTGATTTTGTTGAGCTCCTCTTCGTTGAATGCAGGATTGAGCAAAACATCCGACATCAGTTCCAGCAGACGCTGGTTGTGTTTTTTGAGCGCTGAGCCATAGATTCCGGTTGCACTGGTACTGAGATTCGCACCGATGAAATCCACTTCTTCGTCGAGTTGCTCTTTCGGGAGATTTTTGGTTCCTCTGCGGAGCATCTGGCCGCTGAGTTCGGCAAGCCCTGCAACTTCGCCCTCAGGCAGCGGGGTATAGTCAATGATGAGGGAGTAAGAAACCCTGGGTATTTTCTTGTTCTCCACAACAAATACCTTCAAACCGTTGTCGAGCTCAAAGGTTTCATACTTACCGATGTTGATCACCGGGGCTGGTCCCGGAAGCGGTTTTATACTCCGGTCAAGTGCCGGCTTCGGGGGTGTGGTTTTTTTCTGGCTTTTTACCTGGGCATTAACACTGAGCACAGCAAGCAGCAGGGTAAAAGTAAGTGTGAAAGCAATTATTTTTTTCATGATATCTCCTCCTGTTTACTGGCTCTGTTTGGGTAAATAATACAATACGGCCCGGTTATCCCTGATCAGGTACTGGTTGGCTACCCGCATGATATCCGCCTTGGTAACCTTCATGTATTTGTCAATTTCAGTATTGATCAGGTTGGCGTCGCCGAAATACATTTTATAATCTGATAGGCTTTCGGCGATACCAGCCACGGTGGAATTCCGGCTGACAAAGTCGTTTTCGATTTTGTTACGCAACTTTTCAAACTCCCGGTCGGTGAGTTCGATGGTCTGTGCCTTTTTGATCTCTTCGTTGATTGATGACTCAAGATCAGCCGGGTCGACCCCCATACTGACAATTCCGAAAACCAGGAAAAGTCCCGGATCTTCCAGCGGAATGGGGAAAGAACCCACATACAAAGCTTTCTGCTGCTGGTCAACAATGGTTTTATTGAATCTTGAGCTTTCGCCATCAGATAAAAGGGTAGTCAGCATGCTGAGGGCATAGTAGTCGGGAGTTCCCATGGCGGGCATATGGTAAGCCTGCACCACAGCCGGCAACTGTATGTTGTCGTAAACGGTGTCGCGGACTTCAGCTGTCTGTTTGGGCTCAACAATGTCTGGCCTGTAGATTTCTTTGGTTCCCCTTGGAATATCTCCGAAATATTTTGCAACGAGTTCGCGGGTAGCAACCGGGTCAATGTCTCCGGCAATGGAGAGAATGGCATTGTTGGGTACATAAAACCTTGAATGAAACTCAATAAACTCTTCTAACCGGGCTTCATCGATATACTGTGCTGATCCAATCGGAGTCCAGCGGTAAGGATGAACCTTGTAAGCTGTGCTGAACGTTTTCTCGATGAGCGAACCATAAGGCCTGTTGTCGTATGACTGTTTACGCTCTTCCTTTACAACACGGCGCTGTGTTTCAACCCCGGTGCTGTCGATGCGAAGGTGGAGCAGTCTTTCAGATTCCATCCACAAGCCAAGTTCAAGTTGGTTGGATGGCAGCAGGATGTAGTAGAACGTTCTGTCCCAGCTGGTGTTTGCGTTGATCTGCCCTCCGGCATTCATGGCAATTTTGTCGAACTGACCACGCGGGATGTTGACCGATCCTTCGAACATCAGGTGTTCAAAGAAATGGGCAAATCCGGTTCTGTCTGGACTTTCATTTTTTGAACCTACATGGTACGAAATGGTCACAGCCACGATGGGGGTGGAGTTATCCTGATGGAGGATAACATGCAGCCCGTTGGGGAGATCAAACTCTGTAAAGTCGATCTTTGTCTGGGCCATTGCGGGGGCACCGGCTGTAAACAGCAATACCACTGCAATTAGTGTTCTGAATGATGACATAGTTGTTTTGTTAACTGGTTGGAATTAATTAAGGGTGTTTTATCAGTCGGCAAAGGCCGGAGTAGTCGATTTCGGTAAAGTCAGTGATCACATGGTGGGCCTCTGTCAGTTCTGCATAATGGTGTGTTGTGGCAACACCCACCACTTTCATCTGAGCCCTGAGTGCAGCTTCGATTCCTTTCAGTGAATCCTCAAACACAATACATGCGTTGAGTTCGGCTTTGGAAAGTTCAGCCGCTTTCAGGAAAACTTCAGGATCGGGCTTGCCTTTGCTGATCATCGAAGCATCGGCGATAACGCTGAAATAACCGCTGCAACCAATGGCTTCAAGGATAAAATCAACGTTACGGCGTTCGGCTGATGTAGCGACAGCCATTGTGATGTGATTGGCGCGGAGTTCATCGAGCAGAGGTAGCAGTCCGTTAACTGCCTGAATATTACCCGCGTAAAGGTCTCTGTAGAGTTGTTCTTTCTCGAGGCTGTATTGCTCAATGAGCTCCGGACTGATGTCCTGTCCGAAAATATATTTCAGGTGATCGGGGTTATTCCCGCCAAAAACATGGGTTCTGAACTCTTCGTCAGAGATGTGCTTTTTATGGCGTTTGCAAAATGCTTCCCAGGCTTTAAGGTGCCAGTTGAAATTGTCAACAAGCACACCATCCATATCAAAAATAGCAGTAAATGCTGCTTTCATTACATTTTTACTTCACGGTTGATATAACTGCTGTAATCCTTTATTTTACGGTCATAAGCCTCGGTGAAAAGGTGGGAGGATATCATAAAATCGGCAGTGGAGCGGTTACAGGCAGTCGGAATATTGTAGAGGACAGTAATTCTGAGCAAAGCTTTAACATCAACATCGTGTGGTTGCGGCTGCATCGGGTCCCAGAAGAAGATCATCATGTCGACTTTACCATCTACGATCATTGCTCCGAGCTGCTGGTCGCCACCCAGAGGACCTGATTTCAGCTTGATCACTTCAAAGTCTCCGTAATGCTCTTCGGAAAGGCTTGACCGAAGCTGCTGTTCAATCATTTTTCCTGTTGTTCCGGTGCAGATGATCTGGTGTTCTCGCAAGCTGAATGCATTAAACTCAACCCATTCAATCAGGTCCTGCTTGCGGTTGTCGTGAGCAACCAGGGCAATTCTTTTCCTCTTTTCCATAACATTCAAAGATGGTGCGAAAGTAGTTATTTCTTGTTAAGTTTTGATTAAGATTGATTAAAACATTGCTTACCCGGTGCGGGATATCAAAAAGCCGGACTCGATAGGTGTATTTATTACACAGTTTTTTTTGTACTTTTGCAGCGTTTTTCAGAAAAAGACGAAAAAAGACTTAAGTTATTCATTATTAAACAAAAAACTCATGAAGAGAGTAATGGTTCTTACCGGAGGAGGTGACTGTCCGGGACTCAATGCGGTGATTCGGGCCATCGTTAAGCGTGCCTCCCGCGAAAAAGACTGGGAAGTGGTTGGAAGTATAGAAGCTTTTAATGGTATTTTACGTGAACCTACAGAAATTGTTGTTCTGGATGAAAAAGCCGTATCCGGCATTCACTACCAGGGCGGAACAATCCTGCAAACCACCAACAAGGGAGGCCCTTTTGCCTGGCCGGTGAAGCAGAAAGACGGCAGTTTTATTGCAGTTGACCGTTCCGATGAAATGATCCGTAAAATTCAATATCTTGGAATTGATGCCGTTATCAATATCGGCGGTGATGGTTCTCAAAGAATCTCCCAGGCTTTGTTTGAAAAAGGTCTCAACATCATAGGTGTCCCCAAAACCATCGACAACGACCTTTCTGCTACCGATGCCACTTTCGGATTCCAGACAGCCATACAGATTGCTACCGAAGCTGTTGATAAGCTCGTTACCACTGCAGCCAGCCACAACCGCGTTCAGATTCTCGAAGTTATGGGCCGCAATGCCGGTTGGATAGCCCTGAATGCAGCCGTTGCCGGAGGTGCAGAAATCTGTTTGTTGCCTGAATTCCCCTACGACATTGAAAAAGTTATGGAACGTATTGATCAGCGCTTTGAAAAAGGCCGCGGATTTGTGAATGTGGTGATTGCCGAAGGTGCCCGCAACATCAAAGGTGATATCACTGCCGAGAAAAGCGGTGAAATCGGCTACGAGAACATCAAACTGGGTGGTGTAGGTTTCCGCTTTGAAGAAGAACTGAAACAAGCCGGCTGCGAACACAGCATCCGCACCACTGTGCTCGGTCACCTTCAGCGTGGTGGAATTCCCATCGCTTACGACCGCGTTCTGGCTACACAGTATGGTGTTAAAGCCTTTGAACTGGCCCTGGCCGGAGAATTCGGACGCATGGTTTCATACCGCCATCCTTACATCACTTCTGTTACACTCAAGGAGGCCATTCAGAAACCCAATCTCGTTGATCCGGATACCGCACTTATGAAAACTGCACGCGGTGTCGGAATGTGCTTTGGTGATTGATTTTTTCAATCAGCTTTTGTCATGAAAAAGAACCCGCTGTCATTGACCGCGGGTTCTTTACTTATTGTGATCTCCCTTTTATTTTTGAATAACCAGTTTTGAAGTTGAACCTTCACCAGTTCTCAGTAAATAAATCCCTGACGGAAGCGATGAAACATCAGCCTCAGTGCATTCTGTAAGCATCAGCCGGATCCTTCCTGTAAGGTCAGTAATATTGACACTGGTCTTTTTTTCAAACCAGAGCTTACCTCCGGATGACGGGTTGGGCCAGAATCTGAATTCTGGAGCCTTAGTTTCCTCAATTCCTACCAGACTGTTGGTACTTCCGGGTGTCGGCAGTGAGAAGGTCTTCCATTCAGGACTGGCATCGTTGATCCTGCCAGTGGAAATATCCGTAGCCTGGTTGGTGTATGCAATAAAATCAAGCAAAGCATATCCCGAGGCTTCGTTGTCGAAAAGGGCTATCTCCTCTGAATCCTTGTCGAGTTTATAGTTGGTGTGCAAGGAGCCCTGCCCGGGCTGATCATCTGCCCAAAGGAGCAGAAAAGTGCCTGGTTCCATACTCAGATCGGGCAGCGCCCATTTCTGTGGATTGGCCTGGTTGTCGGTGAGGTATTTATCGCCAAGCCACACAGCCTGACTTCCTCCATTGAATAGTTCAATCCAGTCTTCATATTCATTGAAATCATCGGTTATGGTAGTGTTGTTGCTGGCCATAAACTCGTTGATAAACAGATTAAAGGCATTCCCGTAAGGGATGGTGTACTCCACAGGAGTGCAGGGCTTTTCCGTAAAATGATTTCCGGTATCACCGGCCTTTACCTTGTAGGCGATCACTGTATTTGCATTCATTCCAGGTAAAACAACCCCGTAAAAGCCATCTCCTGCTGCAAAATCGCCCGATTGTCCGTTGTCGGCCATGGCTGTTTGCTGCCACTCCCCGTTGCCGGTTTTGTAGACCAGCTGCACAGAATTGAGGTTTTCATCTTCGGCAAAAGCCCTGACAATAAAATCCTGACCTACGCCGGGTCTGTTGTTGTAAATGTAACGGATCACCGGTGAGGTGCCCGTATTATCAGCCTGTGCCAGGGCGATGCTGTTTCTTGTCTGGATGAACGGCAGGATTCCGATAGGTACATGGGCACCGGTTCCTTCGTTGAACGAGGAATTAAATGAACTGATGCTGTATCCGTAATCAAGAGGGTAGAAGGGGTCGTCGCTGACATAGGGAGCCAGTTGTTGCTTCAGTTGGAAAATAGCGTCAGTAAAATTCTGGGTGCCGGTGATGTTGCTGATGATCTGTTTCAGATAATAGGTGTAGGCCGCCCTGTATCCGGGGACCTGCATGAGTTTCGTGAACAGGGGCCGGCTTTCAGATGCATTGGCCCAGTTGTAGATATCCCTTGCGGCCCAGTCTATCCCGAACCAGTCGATGCCAAAGGTGTTGTCGGTATCGTAGGGGATATACTCAAACAATCCGGTGGCAGTATTTTTATAAAGGTAAAAGTTATTTTTGTTGAAGATGTATCCATCCCAGTTGGCTGTAAGTACATCAATGGCTGCAATCTTCAGGTAATCCTGCACATTGAATATCTTTTCAAGTTCACAGGCGAGGGAGCCGGCAGGTGTGTTGTTCAGCACATCGATGAAATGGGCCAGGTCGCTGTAGTCATCCTGTTCCTCATTGGTCTTGAGCTCGTAGGTGCGGTGGTCGCCCGACATAAACTTGTATAAATCAGGGTTCTGTCCCTTATAGGTCAGATCGGCAGGATAAAGGCATTTGTAAAGGTTGCCATCGTTGTTTCCGAAGTATTTTTCCACAAATTCTTCGTCGATGTGTTCACAATTCAGGTATAAACCATAATAGTTGCCATTGATAAAGACCTGCACATGGTTAAACCTGGCACCGGCAATCTGCGATTGTCTCAGTATGTCCCAGTATAAGCGGGCCCTCGAAACGGAAGGATCATTGTGTTCGCCGTTGAGGTTCATTTTTTCAACGCCGTGGTACTTGCGGCCCTCCACCCAGGTGTTGAAGGATACTTTAAACGACTTTTTGGCAGAATACCTCGATGTGTTTCCCCTAAGCCTGAATCCAATGTCCCTGATGGTATCGTGAAGATTACCGTTGTCAAAAACGAAAACCGCGTGAAATTCCTGATCACTTTCCACATTTTCGTAAATCCAGTTCAGTGTATCGGGGTTAACCAGTATATCCACCCTCGGAACAACGCTTTTAATATACAATTCACCATCAGGAATCAAGGTGGGTTGTGCCTGTGTTGCAGAGGTAAAAACCAGTGAGCAGAGAGAAAGAAGTTGCAGAATTGTTTTTTTCATGACAGATAGAAAGTCAGTTGCAGGTATCTGCAACAAAAGTAATAAACAATAGTCTCAGGGATGATTTTTTATAAAGGCCATTCAGACAGTGTCTGAGTGCCCTTTTAAAGCCGGGTTGCAGGTTGTACTAAATTAATGTTCCGGAAATTTTTTAAAAAAATCAGGAGAAATCCGGTTTCGGTTGTTTATAGTGCCTGTAAATTGCTCACCATGCCATTGAATATTCCCGAATCATCTTTTCAGCGCATCGTTGTGATCGGTGCGGGTTTTGCCGGACTTAAACTGGTAAGGGCGCTGAAAGGAACCAATTATCAGCTGGTTCTCATCGACCGGAATAACTTTCATCAGTTTCAGCCGCTTTTTTACCAGGTTGCAACCGCCGGACTGGAGCCCAGTGCCATTTCTTTCCCATTGAGGAAGATATTTCAGCAACAAACCAATCTTCACATCCGTCTTACCGAAGTTCTGAATGTAAATATCGCAGAGAAAAAAGTTTATACTACCCTGGGCGAAGTTATTTATGATGTTTTGGTAATTGCCACGGGTGCTGATACCAATTTCTTCGGAATGAATAAGATTGCCGGGGCTGCTCTACCCATGAAAACTGTTGGCGAAGCGCTGAACCTTCGAAACTCGATTCTCAAAAACTACGAAGCAGCGCTTACCAGCGATGATCCGCAGGAAATTGAAACCCTGCTGAATACGGTGATCGTCGGGGGAGGCCCTACCGGCGTGGAACTGGCTGGGGCCATAGCTGAAATGCGGACTTTCGTGCTTCCCAAGGATTACCCTGAGCTGAATTTCAGAGAGATGAAGATATACCTTGTTGAGGCTTCGTCAAGGATTCTGTCTGCAATGTCGCTCTCTTCTTCTGAGAAAGCCGCTGATTTTCTGCAGAAGCTCGGTGTTAACCTGATTACAGGTGTTCAGGTTACCGGATACGAAGATGATAAGGTTATGCTGCATACGGGCGAATTTCTGCATGCCAGAACACTGATATGGGCAGCCGGGATTAAAGGCAACCTGATGGGAGGTGCTGATGAATTGCCCGCAGGCCGGGGAAACCGCCTGCTGGTTGATGAATTCAACCGGGTTACAGGTCAGGATGCTGTTTATGCCATTGGTGACATTGCTTTGTGCGAGTCAGGCAAGTTTCCGGGCGGACATCCTCAGGTAGCTCAGGTCGCCATTCAACAGGCGGCAAACCTGGCAGCCAATCTCAGAAGAATTGCAAAGTCTGAACCAATGAAACCTTTCAGGTATTCCGATAAAGGCTCAATGGCAACCATTGGTCGCAATAAGGCAGTTGTTGAACTGCCTTTCTTGAAATTTCAAGGGTTTTTTGCCTGGCTCGTCTGGATGTTTGTTCACCTGATGTCGATCGTCGGCGTTAAAAACCGTGTGCTGATCTTCATAAACTGGCTATGGAACTACATGACATATGATCAGTCTCTCAGGTTGATTATGAAACCAGGAAAAGGAAACTCCTGATCTAAACCGGGAGCCCGGAATTCCCTTTCAGCCATTGACCAATTCTTCCTCTGTAATAGCCCCCGGATTTTTGTCGTTTTTTTACAGAATTCTCCTTTCTTTCATAATAAAGATCAGAAAAGGAAAATTATCTGGTAAGTTCAGTGCTACCGCATTAACCAGATAACTCAAAGGTAATTCCTCTTTTCTATGTTGTAAAATCCATATAATCAGTAAAATACAATTATTCTGACCATTTCAGGGAGCTTCATTTCCTGTTATCGAAGGAGCGAATTTGTGTTTTTTTAACAATATTGTTTAATAATAATTTAAATTCATTAAACAAAAAGTCGGTTATCAGGTTTATATTATTGTTTAACAAAATAAAGAAATCATTAAACAAACTAAACCATGAAAACCAACTTCAGAAAATTTCAACTGGCAATTCTTGCCATAGCAACCGTAACCGTTTTTGCTTCATGCTCAAAAGACGATAATGACGATCAGAAAGATCCTCAGAACATTGTACAGGTTGCTTCATCAAATGCAGACTTTTCAATTCTTGTTCAGGCCCTCGACAAAGCAGGACTGGTATCAACCCTTGAAGGATCGGGCCCGTTTACTGTTTTTGCACCCACCAATGAGGCATTTACTGCACTTTTTACCCAGCTTGGGGTGAGTGGTATCAATGATCTGAGCGCCGAAGCCCTTAAACCGATTCTGCTGAATCATGTGATTTCCGGTAATGTCAAAGCCGCAGACATTGCAACGGGCTATGCAGAAACCTTCAACAATACTGCTCCTGGCGGAAATAAAGTGAAACTGTTTATCAGCAAGGGCAGCGATGTGAAGGTTGACGAAAGTACTGTGATTACAGCTGATGTAATGGCATCAAATGGCGTTATCCATGCCATTGATAAAGTTATTCTTCCTCCGAGTGTTGTAAGTCATGCAATTAACAATCCCAATTTCAGCATCCTGGTTGAAGCAGTGGTTAAAGCCGGTCTTGTTGATGCCCTGAGCGCGGCCGGTCCTTTCACGGTATTTGCACCGACCAATGATGCGTTTAACGCCCTGTTTGCAGCTCTTGGCGTAACAGGAATCAGTGATCTGACTGCTGAGCAGCTGACCCCGATTCTTCTCTACCATGTTGTTTCAGGTAATGTGCTTGCATCGCAGGTTTCAACAGGAACTGTACCTACCCTTAACACCAGCAGCAATATCTCTGTTGTTGCAGGTTCCTCAGGTGTGCAGTTAAATGGCAGTTCCAATGTGGTGGCCACCGATGTTCAGGCTGCCAATGGAGTTATTCACGTGATTGATTCTGTTCTTTTACCCTGAGTTTTCTTGTTATACTCTTCAGGCCTGCCGGTGAACCGGCAGGCTTTTTTTTTGGCTGTTACCAACGAAACCAGGTTGTTTTACGGTCAGTCTTTATTTTTTCAGATTCCGGGGAGTAAATGTGTAAATTCTTATCTTTGCATTGCCATTGAGCAAATATTCAAATATCAATAAATCAGCAACTTATGTCAGAATATAATTTTGATGCAATAATTTTTGATCTGGATGGTGTCATCACGAAAACAGCCCTTGTTCACAGTTCGGCCTGGAAAACGATGTTTGATGGTTTCCTTCGTGACCGGGAGTTAAGGTTTAAAGAGCCTTTCAGTGAGTTTACCCATGCCAATGATTATCTTCCTTATGTAGATGGCAAGCCAAGGTATAAAGGGGTGGAAGACTTCCTGAAATCAAGGGGGATCTCACTGCCTTTCGGCGATCCTTCTGATGCCCATGATCAGGAAACGGTCTGCGGATTGGGCAACCGGAAAGATTATGCATTCAATGAAATACTCAAAAGAGATGGTGTAGGGGTTTATGAAAGCACGGTAAAACTCATCCACCAGCTTAAATCCCTCAACATCAGGGTTGGCGTTGCATCATCCAGTAAAAACTGTGCTCCGGTACTGGAAGCTGCCGGTCTGCTTCATTTGTTTGAAACCAGGGTTGATGGAGTCGTTTCGGCAGAGCTCAAACTGAAGGGGAAACCTGAACCTGATATTTTCACTACCGCGGCCGATAACCTGGGTGTCAGCTACGATCGTACCGTGATTGTTGAAGATGCTGTTTCCGGTGTTCAGGCCGGACAAAAAGGGGCTTTCGGACTGGTGTTGGGTATTGCCCGTGAAGAAAATACACACGAGTTGCTGCTGAACGGTGCTGATATCGTGGTAGAAGATCTTGAAGAAATTGATATAGAAGGAATCAACCAATGGTTTAGTACCGGACTCGTAGAGGATAAATGGTCAGTAACCTACCATGCTTATGAGCCGAAAAAGGAACGTACGCGCGAAGCATTGCTGGCTGTCGGAAACGGTTACTTCGGTACCCGCGGAGCCATGGAAGAGACTGATTCTAACCCGGTGAACAATCCGGGTACATACATTGCCGGATTGTACAACAGGCTGGCTTCAAAGGTGGGCGACCGCATGGTTGAGAACGAAGACTTTGTGAATGCCCCCAACTGGTTGCCTGTAAACTTTAAAATCGGTGATGGTGAGTGGTTTAACTTCAATGATACAACTTTTGTGGCCTTCAGGAAGCACCTGAATTTCAGGAACGGGGAGTTTTACCGTTACCTGATTGTGAGGGATAAGGAAGGAAGGGAAACAGAAATTGAATCGAGACGCATGGCAGGTATGCATGATCCGCATGTTGCTGCCATACAATACCAGATAACTCCGCTTAACTACAGCGAAAAGATCACCATCAGGAGTGGAATCAACGGTGACATCATCAACGACGGGGTTGAACGTTACAAGCAATTGAACCAGCAACACCTCCGCCACCGGCAGCAGGGTTATAGCAATTCCATGGTCTGGGTGTTGGTTGAAACCACCCAGTCGGGCATCAGCATTGCCGAGGCTGCGAATCACCGTATTTTTATCAATGAACAGGAAACGACCGTTAATGCTCAGGCTGTAGTGGATCCGGCAAAGGCCTACCTGCATTTCAATGTTCATGCTGAAGCCGGCAAACCGGTCAGGCTTGAAAAAATGGTAGCCATTTATACATCCAAGCCCGATGATGTGGCCGATCCGCTGGAAATGGCGCTCAAAGCTGCCGCTGCAAACACACGTTACGATGATCTGCTTTCGGAGAGCAGTAAAGCCTGGGCTGAACTCTGGGATAAAATTGATGTTCAGATCGAAGGAAACCGCATGGATCAGAAGCTGATCAGGCTTCATCTGTATCATCTCATGGTGTCGGCCTCATACCACAATGCATCTATCGATGCCAGTTTCACTGCCCGGGGATTGCATGGGGAGGCTTACCGCGGACACATTTTCTGGGATGAGCTCTTTATACTGCCACTGTATAACCTTCAGTTGCCCGAAGCTGCAAAAGCAACGCTGATGTACCGTTACAACCGTCTGCCAAAGGCCCGGGAGTATGCAAAAGAATACGGCTATACCGGAGCCATGTTCCCCTGGCAGAGTGGCAGCGATGGCAGGGAAGAAACCCAGGTGGTACATCTGAACCCGCTCAATGGTGAATGGGGCGACGACTACAGTTCGCTTCAGCGCCATGTGTCGCTGGCCATCGCCTACAATGTGTGGGAATACGTGCATACCACCGGAGATCTCGGTTTTCTCAGGAAGTATGGTGCAGAAATGTTCCTCGATATCTGCCGTTTCTGGGCTGGAAAAGCAGAGCTGAATCCGGAAACCGGACGGTTTTCGATTGCCAGAGTGATGGGCCCGGATGAGTTTCACGAGCAGTACCACGGATCAACTGAGGGAGGCCTTCGCGACAACGCGTATACCAACATCATGGTTGCCTGGGCACTGAAGAAAGCCTTC
This sequence comes from Bacteroidales bacterium, assembly GCA_016788045.1. Taxonomy (GTDB): domain Bacteria; phylum Bacteroidota; class Bacteroidia; order Bacteroidales; family Lentimicrobiaceae; genus Lentimicrobium. Next base: position 92,083 of record JAEUTG010000056.1, on the reverse strand, counting down.
CATATTCTGGATCTGATCGGTGACGAAGCCCCGGTTGTTAAGGAGAAACTCGCCCTTAATACAGAAGAACTCAATCGGTGGAAGCAGATAGCCGGAAAACTCAACATCGTGATTTCACCCGAAGGCATTATCTCTCAATACGATGGCTATTTCGATCTGAAGGAGCTTGACTGGGATTATTACCGCAACAAATACGGTAACATTTATCGCCTGGACCGGATTCTGAAGGCAGAAGGCAAATCGGCTGACGAGTATAAAGTGGCCAAACAGGCCGATACCCTCATGACCTTTTATAACCTTGACGACGATGAAGTGCGTGGTATCCTTGAAGAACTTGGTTATAAAATGAGCAATGAATACCTGAAAGAGAATCTGGCGTATTACCTGGCCCGGACTTCGCACGGATCAACCCTGAGCCGGGTGGTGCATGCACTGCTGGCCAATATGATCGGTGACCGCGACCTGAGCTGGGAACTCTATCAGGATGCGCTGAGCAGCGATTACAACGATATACAGGGCGGAACAACGGCCGAAGGTATTCACATGGGTGTCATGGCCGGCACTGTATTGATCGCATTCTATGCTTATGCCGGATTAAACCTCAGGGGCGATAAAATCCGGATTTATCCGAATATGCCTGAAGCCTGGAAAGAACTCAGGTTTAAGTTCGGATTCAGGGGAACCCGTTTCCAGCTGAGTGTTAAGCATGGCGAGGTACTGCTCACCCCGCTGCACGCAGGTCCGGAAAAAATTGATGTGGAAATCAATGGAATGAAATATTCCATTGGATAACGCTTAACGCATCCGGAAATTTTTTGATTTCTCTTATCATCAACTAAAACAAGACTTTACATATGTTGAACGACATATTATTACTCAATAAAAAGCATGAAAATGCGGCGCAGACCATACTTGAAAAAGTGATGGAAGAGCGCAAAGGGAAATACATAATCACCATCTCCGGTGAAGTGGAAACCGGGAAATGTGAGGTTGCCCATATGCTTGGCCGGTTGCTGAAAAAGCAGGGGCTGAAGACCAAACTACTCAACATGGACAATTACTATAAAATTCCGCCGGCTGAAAGGACAGAATGGCGCAAAAAGCACGGGATTGAGTCGGTTGGGTATGAAGAGTATGATTGGGATATGATCAACAAGAACCTTAACGATTTCAGGATCGGAGATAAGTCAACTTATCCTTGTTTTGATTTGTTTACCGGTGAAATGGATGCCATACAAACCAATTTCAAAGGCATTGATATTCTGGTGGTTGAAGGACTCTACTCTGTGAAAATCGAGGGGGCAAACCTCAAGGTTTTTATTGAAAATACGTATCATGAAACCATGGAAGAACAGAAAATTTCAGGAAAAGAAGAACTCGATGAATTCAGGATGCTGGTGCTTGAACGCGAACATCAGGTAGTGCAGTCGCTGAAACCCCTGGCCGATTTCTACCTGGATTTTGATACTGCCAGTGAGATTTTTCATTACTAATCCACTCTGTGAATGGTTTGATGGGGTGATTGAATGATGGAATGATAAGGTGATGGAAGGATGGCTAAGTTGCTTTAGACGAATCAGTGTCCCGCACAACTGGTGCTGAATCATTTTAAATTACGAATTACGAATTACGAATTACGAATTACGAATTACGAATTACGAATTTCGAATTACGAATGAAGAATGAAGAATGAAGAATGAAGAATGAAGAATGATGATGCTGATCTTACTTCTTACTTCAGAATCTTTGAATCTTTGAATCTTTTTATAGTGTAACCTAAAAACAGATAGTATGCTTGGTGATGTTCTATTGATTGGCGAAAAGCATGAAAATGCTGCAAAGGAGATTCTTCCTCACATTCTGAAGAACAGGAAGAATAAATTCATGATTGCTGTTTCCGGGGAATCGGGATCTGGGAAAACTGAGTTGTCGCATGTGCTGGCGAAAATGCTCCGCAAAGAAGGCATTGTATGCAAACCCATTCACATCGATAACTATTACCGTATCCATCCGCTGGAGCGCACCGAATGGAGAAAATCCCATGGCATTGAAACTGCGGTTGGGTTGGGCGAATATGATTGGGATACGATCTACCGCAACATCGATGATTTTAAAAATGACCGCACCTCAACCATGCCATGCATTGATCTGGTAACCGAACAGGTTGATCAGCTGACCACTGATTTTAAAGGCGTTGAGATGATCATCGTTGACGGGCTTTACGCCATCAACACTGAGGGGATCGATCTGCGTATATTCATTGAACTTACCTATCATGAAACCAAAAAAGCGCAGGTAGTCAGGGGTAAAGAACCGCAGAATGAGTATCGTATGCAGGTCCTCGAGCGCGAACATCAGGTGGTCCAATCATTAAGAAGCAAAGCCAATATCTTTATCAACAAGGAGTACCAGGTCGTGCCGGTTTAGTTCCGGCACCGTGGCAGTGCAAGTTGTAATATTGTGCCTGATTGTCCTGAAGAGAGTCAGAAAGAAATTTTGGATTTCGGTACCTCTACTTCACCTGCCTGATTGCCAGGAGGCACCCAGGCAAACAGGCCTGCTTGTATGCTCAAGCAGACAAGCTCGGTGTAAAATTGCAGATTTCTGATTCCGGATTGCTGATTTTGGATTAAATCCCTGATCAGGAAGATGCGTCCCTCGTCCCTTTTCAGCGTCCCTCGTCCCTTTTCAGCGTCCCTCGTCCCTTTTCAGCGACCCTCGTCCCTTTTAGATTTCGCCAGCTTGTCCTGAAGACTATTAGGCAGGCATTTCGGATTGAGGCAGCGACTTCGTACCTCATTCTTCTGCTTTCTGTCTGGATCTGACCTCTGACTTCAGACCTCTGACTTCTGATTTCAGACTTCTGGCTTCAGCCCAAAGCCCTGTTCACCGGTTGTAAAGCCTGCAATACAACTTCAGCTTCCCGGCGTATTCCGTCAGGAGATCTCCGTCTTTAAACCGCCATTGCCAGTTTCCGGTAGCTGTGCCCGGGACATTCATCCTCGCTTCGTTGCCCAGACCGAGCACATCCTGCAGGGGTGTCACTGCTATGTCGGCCACAGAAGCCATTGCCATACGGATCATCTGCCAGTGGATATCATCCTTGTCGCATCCCGAATAGGTATGGAATTTCTGCTTGTCTTCGTCATCAATGGAACTATACCAGCCCATAACGGTATCATTATCATGGGTTCCGGTATAGACAACCGACGCTTTCTCATACAAATGCGGCAGAAAAGGATTTTCCTCAGCCTTGTCGAATCCGAACATCAGAATTTTCATGCCGGGAAGACTGTATTTCTCCCGCAATTCAACAACATCGGGTGTAATAAGGCCCAGGTCTTCGGCGATGATAGGCAGCGTTTCCTTTTTCATTGTCAGTGACCTGAACAATGCATCCCCGGGAGCCGGCAGCCACTCACCGTCAATGGCTGTCTCTGATCCGAACTTCACTGCCCAGTATGCAGCCAGTCCGCGGAAATGGTCGATGCGCAGGATGTCAGCAAGTTCGAGGTTGTAATCAACCCTTTCTTTCCACCAACTGAAGTTTGTTTTTTTGTGATACTCCCAGTTGTAAACCGGGTTTCCCCATAGTTGACCTGTTTCGCTGAAGAAATCGGGTGGTACGCCGGCAACAAGAATGGGTTTCAGTTTCGAATCAAGCATGAACATCTCTGGTATGGCCCACGCATCCGAACTATCGAAGGAAATGTATAGGGGGATGTCTCCTATTATCTTGATATTCTTGTTGTTGGCGTATGATTTGACAAAAAACCACTGGCAGTTAACCACAAACTGCAGAAACCTGTGATAGCCGGTTTCCCACTTCAGCAAACGCCGGAAATTCCGGAGGGCGTTTTTTTCACGTTTCCGGACCGGCAGCGGCCATTCATACCATGCAATGCCATCGTAGTAATCTTTGATGGCCATAAACAAAGCATAATCTTCAAGCCATGATTTCTGCCGTTCGCAAAACGACTCAAAAGCGGCTTTATCCTGAACGGGAGCCGAATCAAGAAAAGCCTGGTATGCTTTTTTGAAAACTTTGGTTCTGCTGGCCGTAACAAATGCGTAATCAACCTTTCCGGTATTCGGGGTGCGGGTTTCATCCAGATCCGGACTGCTGATCAGCCCTTTGTTGACAAAATGATGGAGATCAATCAGCAGGGGGTTAAGGGCAAAGGCCGAAAAGCTCTGGTAGGGTGAATCCCCCGGACCGGTAGGGCCAAGCGGGAGAATCTGCCAGAGGGTTTGTCCGGCTTCCTCAAGAAATTCAATAAACCTGAATGCTTCAGGGCCAAAGTTACCGATACCATAGTCACCCGGAAGGGAGGTGGGGTGTAGCAGAATTCCGCTCTGTCTGGAAGTTTTCAATACGTATATTGTTATTATTCAATCATTTACATAAAAAGCTGATTTTTTTCAGGCGCTTTTTTCTTTGATGAAGAGGGCGCTGATGGCACCCAGGATCATGGAAACACCGGCCATTACAATACAAAGTATGGGATTGTCGGCGAAAAAGTACTTCAGAATCAGGCCGCTGAAAATACCGCTGATAATCTGCGGGATGGTGATCGACATATTGAAGAGGCCCATATAAATGCCCATCTTTTTTGGTGGAATGGAACTGGCGAGCATGGCATAAGGCATTGCCAGGATGCTTCCCCAGGCAATCCCGATTCCGATCATCGGAAGAATCAGTGCTTTGTCATCTTTGAATATAAGGAAGGAGAGCAGCGACAACCCTCCGATCAGCAGTGCAAGGGAATGGGTGATTTTTTTTGAGAGTTTCTTTGCTACTACAGGCAGTAAGAGCGCGATTACGGCGGAAATGCCGTTGTAAATGCCAAACAGGATACCCACCCAGTTGCCTGCCTCCTGAAAGGCAGCTGAATTGGCATCAGCTGTTCCGTAAAATCTGAGGGCTACCGCCGGAGTAGTATACACCCACATGGAGAAAAGGGCGAACCACGAAAAAAACTGCACCAGTAAAAGCTTAAGCATGATGGGCGGTATGAAAAACTTCTTCGGTTTTTCAGCTTCAGCTTCTTCAGCATCCAGTTGATCGGGTGGATATTCTGAGGTGGTGAAAACAGTCCAGAGAATCGTAAAGATGAGCACTGCTGCACCGAAGTAAAATGAAAATACCACATTGTCAGGAACAATGCCATCGGATCCTGCATCTTTTGAAATTCCAAACCAGTTGCCCAGGATATAAGGTAGCCATGACCCGACTACAGCCCCGATACCGATGAGGAGGGTCTGTACGGAGAACCCGAGGGTATGCTGTTCTTCCGGCAGCTTATCGGCCACCAGTGCCCTGAAAGGTTCCATGGAGATGTTGATTGAGGCATCCATGATCATGAGCAAACCACCGCCGATAAACATAGGTGCTATAAAGGTGGCCAGATGCGGTGCATTCGGCATCAGAATCAACGCAATGCTTGTCAGAAAGGCTCCAACCAGAAAATATGGCCGTCTGCGGCCGAATCGGTTCCAGGTGCGGTCACTCATGTACCCGATAATCGGCTGAATGATCATTCCGGTTATCGGAGCTACCAGCCAGAACCAGCTAAGGTGGTGTACGTCAGCGCCAAAGGTTAAAAGAATTCTGGATGCATTCCCATTCTGAAGTGCAAACCCAAACTGAATTCCCATAAATCCGAAACTCATGTTCCAGATCTGCCAGAAGCTTAAGCGGGGCTTTTTTGTCATAAATCATGATTTATTAGGTGGCGTTAAAAATAATCAAAAACTCCTTCTTCTGCAATTAATAAGCATTGCCTGAAAAATTACAATAAATTCATCCGGACCATTGATTCAGCGCGATCTTTTATTATTTTTGCCATTCAATGTAGTTGCTCAGTCGGTAGCCCCGCAGTTGCAGAGTCCCAGGCTGAGGGACGTTTTTTAATAACTTGGAAGTTGCTCAGTCGGTAGTCCCGCTGTTGCGGGGTCCCAATCTGAGGGACGTTCTTTAATAACGCGGAAGTAGCTCAGTCGGTAGAGCATCAGCTTCCCAAGCTGAGGGTCGCGGGTTCGAATCCCGTTTTCCGCTCGAAGCGAAGCCAACGGCTTCGCTTTTTTTATTCCAAAAACCAGTTTTGTATTGAAACAGGTCGCGGGTTCGAACTTAGCGAAGCGAACTCTTTCGCACAGCGAAAAATCCCGTTTTCCGCTCGAAGCGAAGCCAACGGCTTCGCTTTTTTTATTCCAAAAACCAGTTTTGTATTGAAACAGGACGCGGGTTCGAACTGAGCGAAGCGAATTCTTTCGCACAGCGAAAAATCCCGTTTTCCGCTCGAAGCGAAGCCTTATGGTTTCGCTTTGTTTTTGACCGGTTGGGTTCTGAAACAGGCACATTTACAGACATAACGCTGCAATCGCTTGTGCTCTGCCAATGCATCGTCTGACCTTAAATGTACAAGTTTTAATCCGGCTCATTGTTATCTGACTGTTTCTGTTTACCTTTGCCGCATTAGGGACGTTAGCTCAGTTGGTTCAGAGCGCTCGCCTCACACGCGAGAGGTCACTGGTTCAAATCCAGTACGTCCCACACTACGATAATCAGGCACCTGTAATGAATGACTCAGGTGCCTTTTTTATTCACATACAGTACTTTAGATAGTTTATAAAACCTTAGGATGATTGTTGCTGCTGAATCCTGAGTCAAAAGCTCCGGTGTATGATAACCCGGCCGTAAAAAATCGCTCAACCCGCAAAAAACCTGTTTTACCAGCCAGATCTTACTGTTCAACCTGAATTTATTTACCTGAATTAACTTTCAGACTAGATTTGTCACCCAATAACCGGGAATTTCAAACTCTCATCCGATGATGGAAATAAAAAACCTTGCCGGGATCAGTTCTGACGCACTATTTGCCGCCTTTTCGGACGCTTTTGCTGACTATGAAATTACGCTGGCTCAGCAGGAATTTCAGAAGATGCTGATTCGCCGGGGATTTGATGCAGCTTTATCGTTTGGCGCATTCGACAACGGGCGCCTGGTGAGCTTTACCTGCAATGGCATTGGTAACTTCAACGGACTCGCCACCGCTTATGATACCGGGACCGGAACCTTGAAGGAATACCGCGGTCAGGGCCTGGCATCTCAGGTTTTCAAGGAATCCATACCCTTTCTCAGAGAAGCCGGCATCAGGCAATACCTTCTGGAGGTATTGCAGCACAACGATCCTGCCGTATCGGTTTACCGGAAAATGGGATTTACAGTGAGTCGTGAATTCAGCTATTTCGTGGCAACTTCAGAAACTTTGCTTCTGAAGGAAAAACAATTACCTGAAGGATACTCCCTGAAGCCCGTTTCATTGGAAGATGTAAGCGATCCTCAGGCAATGTGTGATTTTTCGCCATCCTGGCAAAACAGCTTTGAAGCAATTAAGAGGGAACCGGAAGATTTCAGGTTCATAGGTGTGCAATACAGGAATCGCATGGTCGGATACGGAATTGTTGAACCCGCTTCCGGCGACATAACCCAGCTTGCTGTTCACCCTGATCACCGGCGCAGGGGGCTGGGAACAGCCATCCTGCGTGAAATTGCATTTTTGAACCGGCATACGGGAATCAAAGCAATCAATGCCGAAACCTCATGCAGGGCTATGGAAGCCTTTTTTATTTCCAATGGTCTGCCCATTAAGGGAAAACAGTTTGAGATGATCAGGAAGTTATAATTGTTAACAGTGAATTCAGACGAAACCGGAGGCCAGCATATTGGATAACAACAGCAGATTGGTTTTTAATCCAATGGTATGAAACAATAATTTCTGTCCGGGTCGGTTTTTAATTGAAATCCCCAAAAATCAAAAAGCCTACAGGTAATGAAACAACCGATGTTAAGAATACTTTCCTTCTTTGTTTTGAATTTGTATCTGCCTGCTTCTGCTTTTTCTCAGGCAGATACTGTTAAAGTAAAAACCAGAGACTATCTCTCCATCGCGCTGACCTACACCAATGGAAAAATCCTGCCGACCAATCCTTTTGTTGAAGGAGAAAACCTGAGTGGGAAACCCTTGCTTTATCATCAGTCGGTTTCAGCAAAGTTACTCTGGCAAAATCCGGGATATACTGAATGGCAGCGAATCTATCATATTCCTTATTATGGAATTGGCTACAGCAAAGCCGATTTCAACACCCGGGAACTGGGCAGTCCGAATTCGGTTTTCGGGGTATTGGGCGTACCGGTTTTGCGCCTCAACAAGCTGGAACTCTATTCAGAGTTTCAGTTTGGGGTGGCCTGGAACTGGAATAAGTATGATTCAATAACCAACCCCAAAAACATTGCCATCGGCGGCGGCATGACAGTGCACCTGAACATCGGCTTCAATGCTTTTTATCCGCTATCCAGGCACCTCGACCTTGGGGCAGGCGTTGCCTTTTCGCACTTTTCAAATGGTGGTTTTGAGCGGCCGAACCGGGGGCTTAACCTGTTTTCACCCTCAATTGAACTGAAATATCACCCCGTTGGCAAACCTGACGTCAGGAATGCACCACGGGCAGGAAAGTTGCCCAAGCGCCATGAATTTTACCTGATGATGGGTTATGGAGATCATCAGATGGTGGAGCACGAGCTTGATACCAATTACTACGCCGTGGGCGGATTGAGTGCCTTTTACCTGATGCAGCATACCAATGCATTTAAATCGGGCCCGGGACTGGATTTCAATTACTGGTGGAGCCTTACCGCCCGGGAAAATGGTTCGCCTGGCCCTGTAGGCTGGGACAACCTGACAATCGGGGCCTTCTACCAGATAGAATTTGCCCTCAACCGGCTCTCCCTGCATGGCGGGGTCGGAAATTACCTGCGTCACCGCAACTATGGCAATTGCGAACAGTTTTACCAACGTGTCGGGGTGAAATATCATTTTACTGACCATATTTCAATGGGTGTAAACGTGCGTTCCATCAACTTTATGTTGGCTGAATTTCTTGAATTCCACCTGGGGTATCGTTTTTTGAGGGACCTCTGAAAGCTTTGAGATCATGAGGGATATCTCCGGTTTTTTTATTTCAGGGACAGGTTTATTTTCAGCCTCGTTATGTGTTTTAAATGAGGAATTTTACACGCAGTTAAGTAACCAGTAAAGAAGGAAACGATGAAAAAAATCAGCATGTACCAGGTCGATGCTTTTGCCGACAGGCTGTTTTCGGGGAATCCGGCAGCTGTTTGCCTGCTGGATCAATGGCTGGACGATGAAACCATGCAGCGCATCGCCGCAGAAAACAATCTGGCCGAAACCGCCTTTGTAAAAAAGGCTCAGGATCATTTTGAAATCCGGTGGTTTACGCCGGCAGTTGAAGTTGATTTGTGCGGACATGCCACGCTGGCTGCTGCCTATGTGTTGTTTGAATGCCTGGGAAATCCGGAGCCGGAAATCAGCTTCATATCTGTGAGAAGCGGAATGCTGAAAGTGTCAAAACTAAAGGATATGTTGTTTCTGGATTTTCCGGCGGATACGATCCGGAAAACTGATTCTGTTCATCAGATTGAAAAATGTATTGGTACGAAGCCCTCTGAAGTTTTCAAAGGCAAAACAGATTTTATCGCTGTTCTTGAGAACGAAAGTGAAGTTCAGAATCTTGTTCCGGATTATTACGAAATTTCAAAACTCGAAGCCAGGGGACTGATTGTGACTGCTGCAGGGGATAAAGTTGACTTTGTTTCACGGTTTTTTGCCCCGCAATGCGGGATTGATGAGGACCCTGTTACGGGTTCGGCACATACTTCGCTGATTCCTTTGTGGTCGGAAAAGCTCGGTAAAAAGGAGATGATGGCCCGGCAACTGTCGAAGAGGGGAGGAACCATCTACTGTTCAGAAAACGGAGACCGTTGTCTGATCGGTGGGAAGGCTCAGCTATATCTTTCAGGTGAAATATTTATCCCTTAGGTTATGGTTTATCTGGCAGTTGAAGAAGAAATTGAAAATGGTCGATCTGCATTCGACGACAGCTTGCTGAGAGAAGAAGCGCTGAGGGTGCACCAACTCTACCTTGACGGAATCATCAGGGAATTCTATTTTAACGACGACCATTGTGCAGTCCTGAAACTTGAATGTTCAAGTAAAACTGAAGCGGAAGAAATTCTTTCATCCCTGCCACTTGTGCAGGGTGGCCTTATCCGATTCGCTCTCACTCAGTTAACACCCTATACCGGATTTAACAGATTGTTCAAAAACCAATAGTGCCTGATAAACCTTTTATTGAATTTTTTGTTGTCCGGGGAAAATAATTAGTTTCCTTTGAACTCATTGATAATACTGGATTACAGCCAATATTAAAAACAGTAACTTACTTTCTTTTTTTTGACACCAACACACGAAATCACCAAAAATCACCAACTTATTTATCTGATTTAGAACGATTCCTGCCTGACTGCGTCAAGCCTGCCTGTATACTCAGGCAGACAAGCCTGCCTGTATGCACAGGCAGACAAGCCTGCCTGTATGCACAGGCAGACAGGTTGGTGGTTTGGGGTTTTGGTGTCAAGGTTTTTTTTTTACTTTAACCGGACAATAATGAATTGAATATATTAAAAATGGTTCAGTTTGAATTAAGAAAATGGCAATCGTCCGACCTTGAAAGTCTGGTGAAGCATGCCAACAACGATCGCATTGCCCGGTTTCTTACCGATCAGTTCCCATATCCATACACACTTCAGAATGGGGAGCGGTTTCTTGATAATGTGCTGTCGCAGGAACCCGCAAAAATACTGGCTATTGCCGTTGATGGCAATGCCGTAGGTTCAATCGGTGTATTTCCACAGCAGGATATTCATTGCCTGAATGCTGAAATGGGATACTGGCTTTCGGAATCCTGCCAGGGCAGAGGTATCATGTCTGCTGCCATCAGACTGATGGTGGAATATGGGTTTCGTACATTTTCTGTTGACAGGATTTTCGCCCGGCCCTTTGGTAGCAATATTGCTTCACAACGGGTTCTGGAAAAAGCCGGATTCATGCTTGAAGCCAGATTCCCGGATTCTTTGCTGAAGAACGGTGAAATACTGGATGAGCTGGTCTATGGAATCCGCAGGAGTGACTTCTTCTGCAAGCCTTCGGATAAGCACTGATCGACTATAATCCTTTTATCAGGGTGACCGAAATCAGCTCTGAGCACCGTTATAAATCTGATGATCAACGATGTGTTGATTGTTTCATAGTCACCTCAGTTTGAAAGGAAATACATCCTTTGAACAATTGTCCGGCCTAACTATTGCCCTGATCTCTGAGAGGTAAGCAGCTGCTGTTAACTATCCTTCATAAGGATAATGGAACCTTTTCGATTTTATTTCTGATGATCAGCGATTGCCTTTTTATGATTCGTTGAGGTATTTCACCCTCAGGAAACCGGAATTCACCCACCTGAAATAGCGGTTCAATGTGTTTTAATTCCAACAGCCCGGATGCCACATTACCTTCGCCACATTTTAAATGGAAATGTTAAGTTTTACTCAAACTGTTATAGTATGAACACAACAATCCCGAACACGCATTCTGCGGTAAATGCCCTCGAAGCATCACTCAGCCTGGTTAACAGCAAACTGCACATCACCGGTCGGGCCGGCAATTTCGAACCCATTGACACCGACTACATTCCGCCTTACGGTGATGGGGTGGGCTACATGCCGCTTCAGCTTTTTTTAATCAGTTTCGGGGCTTGTGCCGCCGGAGCTGTGCTTACGCTGCTACGGAGAATGCAAAGAAATATTGATGCATTCGATATGAAGGTCAGTGGAATACGACGCACCGAACACCCAACCTCTTTCTCTGAGATAGCCGTCGAATACATCATTACTTCAAGGGATGTTACTGAAGAGGATGTGCTGAAGGCCCTGGCATTGTCAGAGCAATCCATATGTCCTGTCTGGGCTATGATCAAAGGAAATGTTGAGGTGAAATCCATAATTACCCTTTTATAAACTATAAAAATACATACGCCAATGGAAAACACCTTGATTCCTGAAATTGCCTCAGTTTGCGGGCTTTAATGCGGAGCTTGCGGTATTTACCTTGCCACTCAGCAAAACGACATTGAAAAACTTACCCGGTATGCAGCAATGCTCAAGCAGCCGCTGAGCGAAACCCGTTGTGAAGGATGCCGTTCAGATCGGAAGACAGCATACTGCAACAACTGTTTTATGATAAAATGCAGCCGTGAAAAGAACCTGAATTTCTGTGGCGGGTGCAATGAATATCCCTGTGAAGAACTAAAGAACTTTCAGCGCCAGATGCCTCACCGGGCTGAATTGTGGAAAGCGCAGTCACGCATTGCTGAAATCGGTGCTGCGCAATGGACTGATGAAATGAAAGCCTATTTTTCCTGTCCGGAATGCAATGCCAGCAACACATCCTACGACCTGAAATGCCCGAAATGCGGACATATTCCGGGCAACGGATTTGCAGGAAACAACAGGGAAGCAATCATGGCTTACCTGGAAGAAAAGATGAAATCATGAGGCCTTTTCAAGGGAGCCAGGTTTTATCATAAAGCAACAAATATGGGTAATGCGCAATGTGGCTGAATGTATTATGTTGATTGTCAGTAATTCTCAACGAAAATCTGGCTTGAAGGCTCAAAGTATTCCGTTGTAATTAATTTGACAATTCAGATGCGCAGCAGGAAACTGAGAATTTAATACTCTTTGATCCATCCTGTATACCGGTTCCCGGGCCATCCGTAAAGTTATCGTAGCTATTTTTTCTCCTGAAGTTTAAAGAGTGAAGCAGTGTTGATAATCTGTAAGGAAGTAAGCTGTTGCACAGGAATCACGGATCAATCCACAACACTGAATTCCCTGTGCCTTCGCGGTTCTCTTCCCAGTTTGTGTTTGCCGGATCGATCATCCACAGACCATCAACGAGAAATTTATAGGTGTGCTTTCCGGGAAACAGGAAAACAGGGCAAACCCAACGGTCATTGATTCTGGTCATCTTATAAGAATCCGTCCGCCATCTGTTAAAGCTTCCGGTAACGATGACCTCTCGGGCATCTGCGAAATGAGCGAGCTCAAAGGTGTGGTTGGGCCTGAATACAACCACAGAGTTGGTGTAGTCTCCTGATCCGGTGGTGTTTGTGTTATCCGGGTCGGTGATCCATTTGCCATCAGCAATAAACTTGTATTCATAAATCCCGGGTGCCATCACGTAAGGCAGTTCCCAGCATGAATCGGTTTTTCTCATAACCAGTTCTTCGTGGTTCCAATTGTTGAAACTTCCGGTAAGGATAACTCTGGCTGCTTGATTGTACCCTCTTAGCCTGAATAGCAAGGTGTCTCCGATTCCGATAAACGAATTCCTGTTACCAGACGCATCTGCGCGAACATCAGGATTATCAGGATCTGTAAGCCATTCTTTATCCGCAATAAACTTGTACGCGTGGGTCCCTTCAGTAAGGAAAACGGGCAACGACCAGCCATCATTGGTTTTATTCAGTCTGATTTCGTTGGTTCTCCAGTTGTTGAAACTTCCGGCTACAAATACTTTTCTGGCCATTTCGTAGCCTTTAAGTCTGAACTCATGATTCAGGACATACACCACACTGTTCCGGCCGCCATTGTAGTCATTCTCTTTCTGAAGGTTATCAGGATCAGCAATCCATTTTCCATCAACAATAAACTTATAGGTGTATTTTCCGGCAAACAGGTTTAGCCGGGCCTCCCAACCGTTGCTTTTCCTGATCATGGGCGTACGTCTTGTACTCCAGTTGTTGAAACTTCCTGAAAGATAAACAGCACCTGCTTCAGGATATCCTCTCAGAAAGAAGATTGCGGTGTCGCGGCTATAACTGTACAAGGATTCACTTCTGAAAAGGTTGTAGCCGATTCCTTCCTGGTTGAAAATCCTTGGTCTGTTCACCAGGGGTTGCTCAAAAGATTCATCATCGATCAGCAGGACATCATAGTTGTTGTAAGATGCTTTTGATATTATTGGCTTTGACAAAACCGCTATGTGCTGGTTGATTCTCTCAACTTCCCAGAGGATGCTGTCGTAAGTAAAAGCATTGCCAGGTTCGAAGGCTTTTACCATCAGGAGGCTGTCGAGTCCGAACAACTGGCCTGTTTCAATTCTCCGGCTTTCGCTCCACCTGTTATCCAGCCTGAAGAAAATCCGTTGGTTGTGGATGTAACATACATTGTCTGCTTCGGATTGTGAAAATACAGGAATTGAACAGCAAAACGTAATGAAGTAGCCTATTATCAGCATTTTAGTTTTCATTTTCTTCTCCTTTCCTCACATTAAAGCTGATAGTACCTTTTTTTAAGTTGAAACAGAAGACCCCTTTGCGCCAGAAATCATACCCCAGCATTCCATCGATGTGGAATCCGTATGATTCACTCATGGAAGAAAGGTCAATCAACACAGCATTCATGATTCCAAACTGATGGTTCCCGAATTCGAGTTCGTTCATCGTTCCATAAAGCGCTTCAATATTGCCGGCCCGGGCGCCCCCGAGGGTTGACCTTCGGACTATCTTGATTGTACTCATTACTTTTTTAGGGATATTGCTGTTGAGGGTATTGATTTCAGCCCCTGTGTCGAGACAGAAGTTCAGTGTTTTGTCACCAATTCTTCCCCTGATCATCATTATATGATAATTGGATTCAAGTTCCTGGTTAAACTCAAACTTCAATTCACCGGCTTCCGGATCAAGTCTGTTTCCCTGCCGGTCAGTTTTGCTAAGGCGCATTTCGCATTTCGCTGCATCAAAAATCACTTCAAGATCATCGATCATTTTAATACCGAAAAGTCCGAGAATTTTAACTCCCCGGCTGTCTTCAATATGTCCCAGATCTGCCAGGTCAGCGGAGATTTTTTCGTAATAAATACCTGATACATCCATTTGGCCGACTGCTGCAGAAGTGATTTTACCGAATTTACCGGTAACACCTCCGGCGGTGGTTCCCTTTTCATATCCGGCGTAGTTCCTGAAGTAGGTTTTGTTTAAAACAAGTTCTGAAGCACCGGTGTCGAAAATCAGGTTTCCTTCAATATCATCGATGCGGACCTCAACCATAAACAACCGTCCTACCTGCCGCAGAGGAACAAGTACCGATGAAGGACCGATGCTTCGGGCATTGGTGCCAAATACCATTGAAACAGAGATCTGCTTATGGCTGATTCCGTCATCCTTATTTTCCGTAAATAGGTTAGCATTCCCTTCTGCTGCGGAAACGGACCAGGTAACAAGCAGAAAATGAATAAGTAATAAGCATCTCATATTGATAAAGGCATTAAAAATCATGGCCGGGGATTTTTACGAAAATTAGAGAGAAAAAACCAAACTGCATGATTTTTCTTTCTGAAAAAAGATTGATTCCGTGAATTCTCCCGGTAAATTTTACATTTGTGTTGTCAAACCGGCAAGGCTGGTTCCGGGTTGAAAAATATAACCTTAATAATGAAAAAAGTTAGTCGTCCGGTTGATTTCTTTATCCGATCCGATGTTTTTCTGATGGCTGCTGTTTTACTCCTGGTCAGGCTGATCTTGTTAAACTGGAGCGACGAAACCGATGCCGATGGCGTAAGCCGCGTTTTTACTTCATGGAACTGGGCTAAAGATCCGTTTTGGTTCAAAACCAGCATCTGGGCTCCGTTTCACTATTATCTCATTGGTACTGGGTTTCTTATCTGGAAAGAGCTGATTCTGGTTCCGAAAATCATTCACCTGGCCTTTTCTGTTCTTTTACTTTTTCCGTTTTATTACTTTACAAGGCGCGAATTCAGCAGGCCAGGAGCTGTTTTTGCTACGGTTTTGCTGGCATTCAGCCCACTCATTCTGCGGCTCGGGTTTTTAAGCCTGGCAGAAATTCCGGCTTTGTTTTTTGTTATACTGGCCATGAACCTGCTTTCAAAGGCCAATCAAACAGAAAAGCTTCACTGGTATCTGCTTGCCGGGGTTTCAATGACAGTTGCCGCAGGTTTCAGGTATGAGTCATGGCTGCTGATTTTGCTGTTTTCGTTCATGGTTTTTCTGAGAAGAAGGTTTTCAGGCGGGATACTGTTACTGGCAACTTCTCTAATTTTTCCAGTCACATGGATGATTCAGAGCCAATTGTATACCGGCGATCCCCTGTTTAGTTTTCATGCCAATTCCGATTTTATCCGGAATGTACTGGGCATTAATGCTAAGGTGGATTTTGAAGCAACCCTCCGGAGAGTCTGGTTTTTCCCTTTCTCATTTCTTATTGCCGTCGGACCGGTTGTTGTCTGGTTTATCCTGAAGCGCCTGGTTACGACCATCAAAAACCTAAGGAATCTGAAATTTCCTGATTTATGGATTATCCCTTTAATTATTTTCCTGATGGTGATGATTTACAATGCAGTGGCAGGTAAACTGCTGCTCCATCACCGGTTTACAGCTACCCTGGTAGTTCTTGCCCTTCCCTGGATAGCCCTGGATTTTGATAGTTTTGAGCGTAAAACATTTATGAAAGTCCTGTTTTCATTGGGATTAACCATCTTACTTTCAATCGTCTATACAATCGGGGGTACTTCTCCTTTGCCGAGGTTAAAAAATCAACCGGTGAAGCAACTGACCCCTTTTCTGCAGGAAACAGCTCAGAAAGATTCAAAGCTGATTATCGATTTTATCGGATGGGAGGATACCTGGTACATCGGCTTACACTCAGGCTTTGATCCTGAAGATATTCTGATGCTGGGCAATGAAAATGAAGCAACGGCTTCTTCTGCCCGATTCACTGAATTTGCAGATTGCAGGTGCCGCAGGGTGTTTGTTGTCCGCGACCAATCGGTGATGATGAGTTATATTTTAGATAATCAACGGAATAATATACAACCGGTAGAAGAATTTCAGTCAGATCACCTGAGGTTATTTATTGCTGATGGGAAAGACTAGTTTTTTGTTTCAATGCCTGACAGTAATCAGAACAATGATTTCCCTCTATTTCAGATACGAAACAACAAGGTTTACCGTTAATCTGAAAAATCTGAAAAATGAAGAAGTTCTTCCTCCTCCTCCCGCTTCTTTTTCCCCTTTTATTCGTTTATCTCTTCAAAGGCCAGCAGGCTGGGGTTAATGTATTGATATTTAATGTTATATTAATTGTAATTTTGGTTTGGTCCGGCAGGTTACAGCGAACGAACCGATTGCAGCTTTTGCTGGCAGCAGGAGCGATGGTCAGCTCAATGGCGGTTCTCCTGTATGGTTCGGTGATGGCCATGGCAGGGAATGTATTCTCACTGATTCTTCTGACTGGACTTTTGGCTTCAACTGAGACCAGATTGTTGGTGAATGGATTTGCCGCATCCGCATTTGCTGCAGTTTCTGCACCTTTTAACTATTTGTTAAGTCTGAATGCCTATACAGGGGAGCGGGCAGGGGGGAGAAAACTGATGAGGTTCGTCCTGATTTTCCTGATTCCGGTGATTATTCTGATGGTTTTTATCTCAATTTATGCCTCAGCAAGTCCGTATTTCAATAAACTTGCCGGTGGTTTGCTCGAACACCTTGCTGATTTTATGACATACTTGTCAGAATTCATTGATCCCTCGGCTTTCTGGTTGTTTGTTGCCGGGTTGTTGATCATCGTTGCATTCCTCTTTGGCGGAGCTTGGAAGATGCTGGTGTTTTTTAACGAAGGTGAAGGAATGAATCTGATACGGAAAAAGAAGAGCTTCAGCGGACGGTTTACCACACTGCGTTATGAGTACAGATCAGGGGTTGTATTGCTGATCATGCTCAACCTTGTGCTGGCCGTAATGAATGTGCTGGATATCTGGAACGTATGGTTGTTTTTTGAATGGAATGGTGATTACCTGAAACAATTCGTACATGAAGGCACCTGGATGCTGATTTTCTCAATTCTTATCTCAATAGCCATTGTGCTCTATTATTTCAGGGCGAACCTCAATTTTTACCCGAAGCGAAAGCTGCTGCTAAATCTTGCTGTGCTATGGCTGGCTCAGAATGCACTGCTCGTAATTTCGGTGGGAATCAGGAATATGTGGTATATTCATCATTTTAACCTGGCTTATAAAAGGATAGGCGTTTATGCATTTCTGATGCTGACCCTTTTCGGAATTGTGACCGTATTTTTTAAAATCAGACAACGGAAAACACACCAGTACCTGTTTCATTACAACGGACTGGCGGCCTACACCATCCTCATCTGCCTCGGGCTCTTCAACTGGGATAAGCTGATTGCGACATACAATGTAAACCATGCCACAAAAGCATTTTTCCATCCTGAATTCATGATCAGACTTAACAGCACATCCTTACCTGAGTTGGAAGCATCACTGAAAGACCTCGACAAAATCCAGGTTGAGCAGACGGCAAAATTTGAGTTCTACAGGAACTATATGCCCCTCGATGATTACAGGGAAAGGGTAGGAGAGCGGATCAATGATTTTAAGCTTGGTTACCCGCAAATGTCATGGCAGGGCTGGAACCTGGCTGAATATCAGGCATACAGGGAGTTGATCAGGCCCAAACCGGCTGAGTAACCAGAAATAATGCATTTCCGGATACCTGAATAGCCTACTGGGTCACCGATCAGTCAATAACATGCCTTGATACAGGTGCCTGATGTCAAATTTTCAGGCTTTCAGTTTAATTGAAACCATTTGCAGGCCGAAAAGCAGACAGGTAGTACTTTCTGTTGAATCTGAGTGGATTACAGCCGGGGCCGATCAGGATTTCCTGACTATAAGTTGGGCATTTTCATAGTTGATCACTGTAATCGCTTCATCTTTCTCGATATAACCGGAAGCAGCAACTGCATCAAAAACTTCACCATTGATTTCAATCTTTCCGGCTGGTCTGAGGATGGTTCTGGCAGTTCCCTGTACCCCGACCATGTCGGCATAGTGGTGGTCAGCTGATATGAAACCCTGCGATGATTGCTGAGTGGACATCAGGGCAAGATCACCGAACATGGTATGGCTGCCAAACAGTTTCCGGGTAATAAAAAACGAAGAAACCAGGGATGCAAAGGAAGCAATGATGACAATAAAGAATGAGATAATGACACCTTTAAAAGCTACCCTTGAAAAATCGAAACCGATGTTGTCGATCATGCTGAGGGTAAGTCCCGTTACAATCAGAACTATTCCGGAAATGCCCGCCACCCCGAAGCCGGGAATGGCAAACAATTCTATGATTACCAGCACAATACCAACGATAAAAAGAAGGATTTCCCAGTTGGCCGCGAGCCCTTCAATATACAGCGGCATAAAATAAAGAATGGCTGCCACCACGGCTGCACCCAGGGGGAATCCGATGCCGGGTGTCTGGAGTTCGAAATAGATTCCACCGATAATGATCATGATCAGGATGCCGCTGATAAAGGGCTTTGTCAGAAACCCGATGATTTTGTCTGTGGCGGTCAGTTCCTGCTCAACGATTTTGTATTTACCGGTTTTTGTGACTTTCAGAATGTCGGCGATGGTGTTGGCTTCTGCATTGGCGAATTTGTGTCTGATGGCTTCAGAGGTCGTAAAAGTGACCACCTGCCCGCTATCGGTAATTCCCTCAATAGCTATCCGCGGATCTACCATAGCCTGGGCAATATCCGGGTCGCGGCCGGTAGCTTCCGCTGTGGAGCGCATCATCGAGCGCATATAGGACTGGTATTTATCGGGAAGTGGCTTGCCCGACTGATCAACGACGGTTGCAGCACCGATATTGGCCCCGGGCCTCATATAGATGCTGTCGCAGGCGATTGAAATCAGGGCGCCGGCAGAGGCAGCGTTGTTGTCGATAAATACCCACACAGGTATATCAGATTGCAGAATGGCCGTGCGGATAGAGTCGGCCGATTCAAGCATGCCACCATAGGTGTTCATATGGATGAGGATCACATCGGCTTTTAAATCACCAGCTTCCTGAAGGGCTTTGCGCGTGTGATGCCAGACCGGTGGCGCAATCTCCTCTTTGATATCAAATTTATAGATAAGTATTTCGCGGCTACCTGGGTTGGACTGTCCGTAGGAAACTCCGGAGGATAATAATAGTACAGACAGCAGGCTGAGCAATACGGATATTTTCATTTTAAAAACAATTAGCCAGTAAAATTATTCAGAATCACTGTTGTCCGGGGAAAATAGTTGGTTTCCTTTGAACTGATTGATAATATTGGATTGCAGCCATTATTCAAAACAGGTACCTTGCTTTCTTTTTTTGACACCAACACACGAAATCACCAAAAATCACCAACTTATTTATCTGATTTAGAGCAATTCCTGCCTGACTGCGTCAAACAGACAGATTGGTGGCTTGGAGTTTTGGTGTCAAGGTTTCTTTTACTTTATCCGGACAACAATTATTCAGAATCTAAAAGTAACACTTTATTCGTAAAGTAAAGGGGTATCAGGAATTAAAACAACCGGAAACAATCTGTTGTATTTTGCTGTACAAGGCATCATTGCAGGCGAGAATATCAGAACCGTAAATAAAATCATTGTTACCTGCGAAAGTACTCACTCTTCCACCAGCCCGCTGAACGAGAAACGACCCGGCAGCCACATCCCATGGATGCAGTCCATACTCGAAAAAGCCATCAAATCGTCCGCAGGCGACATAGGCAAGATCGGTAGCGGCGGAACCTGGCCGGCGCAGTCCTGAAGTGTTTTCAATGAAATACTTCAGAACTTCCAGATAGGCGCCCATCCTCGAAAAATCATAATACGGGAATCCTGTCGACAAAAGCGATCTGCCAAGGTCAGACTGTGAAGAGACCCTGATTTCATCCCCGTTGAGATAGGCAGGACCATCCTTACATGCATAAAAACACTCATCCTGATTCACTTCATAAACTACGCCGGCGACAATCTCCTGATGTTGCATCAGAGCAATACTGACACTGAAAAACGGAATTCCGTGCATAAAGTTTGTGGTTCCGTCGAGTGGATCGATGATCCAGGTAAATTCCTTTTTTTCTGTAACTGTGGTTCCTTCTTCAGCCAGGAAGCCCGCTGACGGCAGCAGCATCTTTAATCGTTCAACAATTTGTTCTTCAGATGTTTTGTCAACATAGCTTACATAATCGTGCAGGCCTTTTACCAGAATATCTTCCTGTTTAAAGACAGTGGACTGGCTTTTAATAAATTTGCCGGCAGAACGGGCAATATCACATACATTCTCACAAATAATTCTGAAGTCCGCGATCATAGAGCTTAGTTATCAGGGAAACTGACTGAAAATACTTCGTCAGAACCGGGTTGTTCTAGTTTAACGGTTTCGATGCTGTTAACAGCCTCTTTCTGATATTCCCGTTTGCATCGGATGTAATTGTCAGTAAATCCATAGATAAAACCGTTCGCAGTGTCTGATTCCCAAAGGACAGGTCTGACAGATCCCCGGTTTTGAACGTAGAATTCATTTTTCTTCAGATCAGAAATCCGGTGAAGTTTCCTGCTTCTTTCCTGTTTTACTGCATCACTGAGTTGGTCGGGCATGATTGCTGCCCTGGTTCCCGGGCGCACTGAATAGGTAAAAACATGAAGGGTTGACACAGGAAGGCTCAGAATGAAGTTGCAGGTATCTTCAAATTCTTCTTCTGTTTCCCCCGGAAATCCGGTAATTACATCAGCGGCAATGCATGCGTCAGGCATGAGCTTTTTAATGTATTTTACCCTTTGTTCGAAGACCTCTCGTTTATACTTCCGCTTCATCAGCCCGAGAATCCTGTTGTTGCCCGACTGTAACGGAATATGAAAATGAGGCATGAATCTTTTCGAATCCGCAACAAGTTCAATAATTTCATTGCTCAGAAGCTCCGGTTCAACCGAGGAGATTCTGATCCGCTCAACTTCTACATGGCTTAGTCCGAGTAACAAGTCATAAAAGCTTTCTCCATGCTGCCGGCCAAAATCGCCAATGTTTACCCCGGTAAGCACAATTTCCCTGATTCCCTGGCCTACAATCCGGGAAGCGACCGCAAGTGTTGAAGCGACGTCGGCACTGCGGCTTCTGCCCCGCGCAAACGGAATAGCGCAGAAGGTGCAGAAGTAATCACATCCATCCTGAACTTTAAAGAATGAACGGGTTCGGTCATTCACCGAATAACCTGGCTCAAACTGCCTGGAGGTTTTAAAATCAGAGTCTTCTTTATTATTTAAATCTGTGTCACCGGCAATAACATTGTAAAGGCTGTATTTGTCCTTGTTTCCCAGAACAATGTCAACTCCTTTCATTTTTTTCAGCTCGCCGGGTTTAAGCTCTGAGTAGCAGCCGATTACAGCAACTGAAGCTTCGGGATTTCTTTTGACGGCCTGCCTGATTGCGGCCTTGCATTTCTTTTCGGCCTGAGCGGTAACTGTACAGGAGTGGATCACATAAATATCAGCAGGTTCCTTGAATTCAACGGTCTCAAACTGATCTGCCGGAAACTTCCGTGCTATCGCGGATGTTTCGGCAAAGTTGAGTTTGCAGCCAAATGTGCTGAAGGCTATTTTTCTTTTTTCCATTGGTGCAAAGATACCTCATTTGTTAGTTTGGTTGGCTGTTATGTGAAGGACGGATGCTGGCAAAGAGAAAGGAATTGATATAGCAGGCCGGATTTCAATTTCAATATTTTTTTTTTGTTGCTGGTTTTTAACTTAGGTTTGTATTCAATTGTATTTTAATACTGGTGAAGATATGGAACAAGAGGGGTTATCCTATGGCTTATCAGAGAAATTTGCAGATTGGATAAACGACTGTTATTCTCTGTGTTACACTGAGGAAGATGAAGGTGCCTTTCTAAAGTCATTCTGCCGGGCTTTGTGCACTTTCACCGGTGTTTACGGGGCTTGGGTTTTTAAATCTTGCTCTGGAGGCAGTAAACCTGATCAACAGGTATCCTTTGGTCATCATGCAATCGATACCATTCCCGGGATTATCCGGATTGCCTCAAAAGGCTGCAGGAATTTCAAAGATCCGTGGACTGTTTCAGAGCGGAGTTTTAACAACAGAAAGTTAGCTGCTGACTTATCAGTCGTTCACCCAGCTGACAGTCTTAAATTTCTTGATTTCACTGGTTTTAACTACAATGGGGAAATTACGCTGACGGTTTTGCTCGAAAGTGGGATCTCCGGTTTGCTGTCGAAAATAATAGGGGGTATGTTCCCGACCATTCTTCAGATGATGAAGAACCGATTCGGAAACGAGGATTCCATGTACAGGTTTTTATTGGAAAATCAGAATGAACTGGTGGTTAAGGTTGATGCTGCCGGAAGGTTTTTATTTGTAAGTCCGACCTATTGCAAGCTATTTGGCCTTAAAGAGAAAGACCTTATCGGTAAAACCTTTATTCCCTTAATTCATCCTGACGATCGGGAAACCACACTTCATGCGATGAAGCAACTCAATGTAAGTCCACACACCTGCTATATTGAACAACGGGCCCAGACTGCTCAAGGCTGGCGTTGGCTGGCCTGGTCTGACAAAGCCATTCCCGGTAAAGATGGTTCAATTGAGTCGATCATTGGAGTTGGCCGGGATATTACAGACCATAAAAAAACAGAACAGGAGCTGTTCGAGAGCGAGAACAAGTTTCAGAAAGCTTTTTTCAACAGTCCCAACCTCATGTCAATCACCAGATTCTCAGATGGGGAGATACTCGATGTTAACAGGAAATTTCTTCAATTTATAGGGATTCCTGAGAAAGATATGTATGGCAGGAAAACGGTTGAACTTGGCATTTATAGTATTTCAGACAGAGAAGCTATAAAAAAAATAATCGAACAGGATGGCAGACTGGAGAATTATGAATTGACGCTGAACGCAAAAAACGGGGAGGTATTGGAGGGGCTTATTTCATCTGAAATTATTGAGTTGAATGGCGAGAAATGCATGGTAACTTCTTTTCAGGATATTACCGACCTGCGCAAGTTGCAGAGGGAACTGGAAGATTATAAATTGCATCTGGAACGGATTGTTGAGCAGCGCACCATAAGGGTGAAGGAAATAAATGATGAGCTCTCAAGGTTCACCAACTCTGTGTGTCACGATCTTAAAGCACCCCTGAGGGCAATGCAGGGGTTTGCAGGTGCGCTGAAGGAAGATCATTCCGGTAATTTTAGCCCCGAGGCTGATGTATACCTTAGCCGGATACTCCATGCAGCTGAACTGATGGACAATCTGATCACCGACTTACTTCAGTATTCAAAAGTCAGCATACAGGAAGTTGTACTATTGCCGGTTGACCTCAACAAAATAATAGGTAAAGCGGTTTTCATGCTGAATGAAGATATCAATAATAAAAAAGCTGTAATCAGAATTAAGCCGGGGTTACCTCAGGTTATCGCCTTTGCCCCGGCCATGGTGATTGTATTCACCAATCTGATATCCAATGCATTGAAATTTGTAGATGAACGGACTATCCCGCTTATTTCAATCAGTGGTTCACTGAAAGGAGGCAAAGCGATCATCAGGTTCAGGGACAATGGGATCGGAATACCCTCCGAAAAACACAAGCTTATCTTTGAAGTGTTTGAGAAACTGCATGGCATTGAAAGTTATCCCGGCTACGGCATTGGACTGGCCATCGTTAAAAAATCACTTGAACGAATGGGAGGCGAAGTAAGTGTATTGTCTGAAGTCGGAAAAGGAAGTACCTTTGTTTTAAAATTACAGGCTGCTGAATAAGATAGAATTAATTATTATGATATTTTTCTGATGCCCGATCTTCTGAAAATTTTACTCGTTGATGATAATCCGGATGACCGCTTGCTGATCATTCGTGAACTCAGAAAGTTGTTTCTGGTTGATGTTGATGAAGTGTTCGATAGTAAAGGCTTCGACCGGGCCTTTAAACAAGCCGATTTCGATCTGGTGATTACCGATTATCAATTGAGGTGGACAACCGGAATTGAGATACTGATCAGGATTAAGACCGGGTTCCCGTTAAAACCGGTAATCATGTTTACCGGAACCGGAAGTGAAGAAATCGCAGTGATGGCGATGAAAATCGGGCTCGACGACTATATTTTGAAAACTCCTCAGCACTATATACGTCTTGCGCTTTCGGTTAAATCTATCATCAAGCGGATGCAGGATGAATATCTGAGAAAACATGCTGAAAGTGCACTGCATAAATCGGAGGAAGACTACAGGGCCCTCGTTGAAAAGCTTGGGATAGGTATCTCCAGATACAATAAGAATTTCGAGGTTCTGTTATCGAATGAGGCCCATGCACGGATGTTCGGAACAGATACAGCCTCAATGGCAGGTTTGAAACTCCCGGACCTTTACCGTTTTCCGGAATCTGCAGAAAACAGTCTTGCATCGGAATTTGCCCGGATAAAGGATTTTCAGTTTGAAAGCTTTGCCAGGGGGATTCGATCTGACAAATCGGTTTTTGATGCGCATGTCAGAATTTTTCCTTCCTATAACAATCAGGGAGAGCTTTCAGGTTTTGTTGAAATTGCTGAAGATGTAACCTTAAAACTGAGAAACGAAAAGGTGCAACAGGCCCTGAACAATATTTCAACAGCTGGATTTGTTGCCGATACCCTGGTGCAACTTGTTGATTCAATAATTTATGAGCTCAGATCGATTGTTGATATACCTGAAATGCGGTTCCATATTTTCAATGAAGCCACAAATAGTTTCTGCATTTATTATGATCAGCAACATCATGAGACTTCCGCTGATATATGGAATTCAGGGGAACTGATTTTGAAGACGATCAGTACCGGGAATTCATTGTACCTTGTTGAAGACAACATCGGAAAACTATCCTTCTCTGACAAGGTGGTAAAACTCCCCGTTAATCTGAACTCCTGGCTGGGCATGCCCCTCAGTAACCACGCCGGAATTTATGGAGTGATGGAATTCTATACGTTTGCCCCTTTCAGGGAGATATCTGCAGAGGATGTTGATATTCTCAGGTTCATTTCGAACCAGATAGCTTTGGTTATCGATTATAAGCGGAGTGCAGTTTCACTTGCTGAAAGTGAAACACGATTCAGAAGTTTGGTGGAACAATCAGCAGACGGCATTGCCATTACAGATAGTTATGGCACGATATTAGAATTTAATAAATCCCTTGCTGAAATCTTAAAACTTCCCGCAAATAAGGCCATAGGCCGTAAATTCTGGGACGTTTATTGTGTGTTAAAAGGCCTGAATCCGGATATTGAAGAGAATGCTGAAATATTTCGTCAAAGCTTTTTTAATATACTGAACAGACTCAGCAATGATAAACCGTATATTGATGAAGAAAGGTTGTTTGCTGAAAGCGGAGAAGAGCGGATCTTTCAGATTTCAGTGTTTTTAATGAACTATAAGGTTAATATCAATATTGGCTTCTTTGTTCGTGATATTACCAATCTCAATCAAAACTGATCAGTTTGTCTGAATCCCGGCAAAGGATCACTGCATTCATGATGTATTATTATACCAGATATTCTTCCTGAAGAAAAAAAGGTAGTACCTTTGCCTTTCTGATTGTAAGTCGTTAAGGACAAGATCATACATTTAATCCGGAAAAAATGGAATTATTTACGATTGACAACCTGGCATCCATAACCGGAAAGTGGACTGACAAAATCATTCTGATTGTTGAAGATGTTGATTCCAACTATCAGTTTCTGGTTGCCACCATTCGTCGTTCCGGAGCTCAGATTGTGTGGGCAAAAGAAGGGGAGCAGGCCATTGAGATGATCAAAAGGGGCGATCATTTTGATCTGGTGCTCATGGATGTACAACTGGCAGGTATGGATGGCTATGAAGTAACCCGGACAATTAAGGAACTTCGTCCTCACTTGCCGGTAGTAGCACAAACTGCCTATGCAATGACCGGTGAACGTGAAAAAAGCCAGGTTGCCGGATGTGATGATTATCTGGCAAAACCGATCAGACCTGCTGTTTTGTTGCAGACAATTTCCAAATACTTATAGTCTGGCAGTTTTTTTTCGCACGAGTTGCTGAAGCATGATTCCACCGATGATCAGCAACAAACCTGTGATGGTATAGGTCATAATCTTCTCACCTACCGCGACAGACACCACCATCAACGACAGAAAAGGGGAAAGGTATACCAGGTTGCTTACTGCCGCTGTGTTTTCGGCGTATTTTAATGCATTAAGCCAGATAACAAACGTAACACCCATTTCAAACAACCCGATATACACTGACCCTATGGCGGCTTCGAAGGATGGGAATGTCAGGTTCCCTGTGATAGAACTGAAAATAAGTATATAGATAAATCCGAATAAAAAATTAAGCAGGAGTTTTTCCGTAGTTTTCCTTGTATCTTTCATGTTCATAATCCAGTACATTGCCCAGAAGAAAGCACTGATCACAGCCAGTCCAACCCCAAGCGGGTCGGAGAAATGAAGACTCAGGAGTTTTCCCCGTGTGGCAATAATGAGTGTGCCGGTAAAACTGACCAGCATTGCTGAAATATTCAGCCAGGTTAGTTTTTGCTTGAAAAAGAATGCAGAAAACAGCACCAGAATCACCGGCCATGTATAATTGAGCGCAACAGCTTCCTGAGCCTGTAGTAATGAATAAGCTTTGAACAGAATGAGGTAATAGGCAAAAGGATTCAGGAATCCCATGATGGCAGAGGACAGGAGTTGTTTACCGGATGCCTTCAGCAACAAAGCAGTATTCTTCTGGTATACAATCAGGCCCGACAGAAATATGAGGGCAGTAAACGATGAGTAAAGCAATAACTGTACATAATTGATGTAGCCAAGGGTAATTTTGAAGGCAGACCCGACAGTTGACCACAGAACAACCGCCAGCAGTGCCAGCAGGTAGGCCAGTTTATTATTCTTCATCAGGCAAAGATACAACAGCTTGATCAACCGCAATGCTAACCACTGAAGAGAATGTGCTGATGGAATAACACCGAACTATTTATCTAAATAACTGAATGTTATGATTTTTTTAAACATGATAGCTGGTCTTGCTTTTTATAATAAAGTCGTTACTTTTGCTGCAAATTAAACCACCAGACTTTTATGAAGAAACTAGCTGTTGTTGCCCTGGGAGGAAACGCACTTTTAAGAAGCGACCAAAAAGGCACCATAGATGATCAGGAATCGAATGCTTATGAAACTGCGGAACGTTTATTAACACTCATCAGGGCTGATTATAATCTTGTAGTTACCCATGGTAACGGACCACAGGTAGGCAATATCCTTCTTTCAAATACTGCAGGCAATAAACTGTATGGTTTGCCGGATATGCCGCTTGATGTTGCGGTAGCCTATTCTCAGGGATTTATTGGCTATATCATTGAGCAGCAATTGCGGAATGTTATGATGGCCAACGATCTTGACCGGGATATTATTTCCATTATCACCCAGGTACTTGTCGATAAAAATGATCCGGCATTCAGTAATCCGACCAAGCCGGTTGGACCTTATTATACCAAAGAGGAATCGGAGCGTATCACTGCTGAAACAGGTGCTGTTTTTGCCGCCGACCCCAGAAACCGCGGGTACAGAAAGGTAGTAGCCAGCCCCAAACCATTGGTTATTAGCAATCAGAAATCCATTGAAGCACTTGCCCGTGCAGGTCAGATAGTGATCGCTGTTGGTGGAGGTGGTATTCCCCAGTTCTATGTGCAGGAGAATAAACTTCAGGGTATTGATGCTGTCATTGATAAAGATCTTGCTTCATCGTTGCTTGCTGTTCAGGTGAGGGCCGATAAGTTCTTTATACTTACCGATGTCGCCAAAGTCTGCATCAATTACAATACGCCTCAGGAGAAAGCGATAGACAGAATGACCATTTCAGAAGCAAAAATGCATCTGGCTGATGGGCAGTTTGCCGAAGGCAGCATGGCTCCGAAAATCAGGGCTGCAATCAGTTTTGTTCAGGGCACCGGAAAAGATGCCATCATCACCAGTTCTGATAAGCTCGGAATTGACAATGGGGGTACCCGGATCGTTATAGTTTAGATTTCACCAGTCATTAACTTAATAATTGAGATTTTATGGCATTCAACCTCAGAAACCGCAATTTTTTAAAATTGCTTGATTTTACTCCACAGGAAATCAAATATTTACTTCAGCTATCGGCTGATCTCAAAAAGGCCAAGTATTCTGGTACTGAACAGCAAATGCTCAAAGGCAAGAACATTGCGCTCATTTTTGAAAAAGATTCCACCCGCACACGCTGTGCTTTTGAAGTCGCAGCCCTTGATCAGGGAGCGCATGTTACTTACCTGGGACCTTCCGGATCTCAGATCGGGAAAAAAGAGTCGATGAAAGATACAGCCAGGGTGCTTGGTCGCATGTACGACGGAATAGAATACCGTGGCTATGGTCAGCAGATTGTTGAAGAGCTTGGCAGGTATGCCGGTGTTCCTGTATGGAATGGCCTCACAACTGAGTTTCATCCTACCCAGATTCTGGCTGACTTTCTTACCATGATGGAGCATTCCGACAAACCCCTGCATCAGGTTGCATTCTGCTATCTGGGAGATGCCCGTAACAATATGGGCAATTCTCTGATGGTCGGAGCTGCCAAAATGGGAATGGACTTTCGTGCAGCAGCACCCAAAGCCTGCTGGCCCAATGAAGAACTGGTTGCACAATGCCGGAAAATTGCCGAAGAAACAGGTGCAAAGATCACCCTTACTGAATCAGTTGAAGAAGGCGTAAAAAATGCTGATTTCCTCTATACCGATGTATGGG
Source organism: Bacteroidales bacterium (assembly GCA_016788045.1). Lineage (GTDB taxonomy): Bacteria > Bacteroidota > Bacteroidia > Bacteroidales > Lentimicrobiaceae > Lentimicrobium. The sequence continues at coordinate 62,471 of JAEUTG010000056.1, read as the reverse complement.
TATCGATGGGAGAACCAGCTGAAGTCTGGGCTGAGCGTATACAACTCCTTAAGCCTTATCAGGTTAACAAGGAGGTGGTTGCAATGACCGGAAATCCCAAGGTTAAGTTCCTGCATTGCCTCCCGGCTTTCCACAACCGTGAAACAACCATTGGCGAAGATATATTCCGTAAATATGGTCTTGAAGCCATGGAGGTAACCGATGATGTGTTCGAATCACCGATGAGCGTTGTCTTTGATGAGGCTGAAAACAGGCTTCATACGATCAAGGCAGTGATGGTTGCAACACTCGGCTGCTGATCAGGTAATCATATGTAAAAAAAAAGCGGCTTATGCCGCTTTTTTTTTGTGATATTATTTCAATCCCATCGAGCTGATAATGGCCTCAAGTTGTTCTCCCATCTTTTTATTGACTTCATCAAAGTGGCTGACGTCCTCCAGCTTGCCTTTCACTCCAAAATAGAATTTAATCTTGGGCTCTGTTCCTGAAGGTCTTACAGTGATTTTACTGCCGCTTTCCAGGAAGAACTGAAGCACATCTGATTTTGGTAGGTCAATGACAGAATCTATTCCATTGAGGATATCCTTTTCTATTTGATTCTTATAGTCTTTGATCAGAACAACTTTCTCTCCGTTGATATGTGAAGGTGGGCTGGAACGATAATCTTTCATCATCTGCTGAATTTCTTCAGCTCCGGCTTTACCTTTTTTGGTAATGGAGATAAGATCCTCCAGATAGAAGCCATAGTCATTGTAGATTTTTATCAGCAGCTCATACATTGACATTCCCTGATCCTTAGCCCAGGCAGCAGTTTCAGCCAGCATGCAGCACGAAATCACGGCATCTTTATCCCTGACACTGTCGCCAACCAGGTATCCATAGCTTTCCTCACCGCCACCGATAAAGCGTTTTTTGCCTTCGAATAGCCTTATTTTCTCTGCGATGTATTTAAAACCGGTTAGCACATCATACGACTCAATGCCAAAACTCCGGGCAATCTCCTTCAGCAGTTCTGATGTTACAATGGTTTTGACAATGAATTCCTTACCCGTTAACAGACCTCTGTATTTCCACTGATTTACCAGGTAATAAATCAGTAAGGTGGCTGATTGATTCCCGTTGAGCAGAATATAGTCACCATGCATATCCTTAACACCCACGCCAACCCTGTCAGAATCGGGATCGGTTGCCAGGATCAGTTCAGCATCTGTTTTCTTTGCCAGCTCCAGCGCCATGTTCATTGCTGCTTTCTCCTCTGGATTCGGTGAGTGCACTGTCGGAAAGTTGCCATCGGGGTTCATTTGTTCTTCCACAAGCATAACCGAGGTAAATCCGAACTTTGCAAGTGCGGGTGGTACCATCCGGGCTCCGGTTCCATGAATCGGAGAATAAACGATCTTCATATCATGATGCCGGGCTATTACATCCTGAGAAAGCGACAAAGACTTCAGCATATCAAGATAAAGCTCATCAATTTCTTTACCGATCATCTGGATGTTCTCCGCTGATCCTTCAAACCGGATGTCGTCAACCGAGGAAATGCGGTTAACTTCTGTAATTACATTTTTATCATGTGGGGGTACCAGCTGGCCGCCATCATTCCAGTAAACCTTGTAACCGTTGTACTCTTTCGGGTTGTGTGAGGCTGTGATAACCACGCCACTCTGGCATCCTAGCTGCCGTACTGCAAACGAAAGCTCAGGCACCGGCCTGAGGTCATTGAACAGAAAAACCTTTATGTTGTTGGCTGCCAGTACTTCAGCAGTTATTCTGGCAAAAAAGGCGCTGTTGTTGCGTGAATCATAAGCAATGGCAACCTTAATCTCATCGGCTCCTGAGAAACAAGCTTTCAGATAGTTGGCAAGCCCCTGGGTTGCTGCCCCAACTGTGTATTTGTTCATCCGGTTTGTACCGGTACCCATGATACCCCTGAGACCACCGGTGCCGAATTCAAGGTCGCGGTAAAAACACTCAACCAACTCAGCCGGGTCATTCTCGAGCATTTCTTTTACATGTGCTTTTGTATCAGCATCATAGTTTCCCTGAAGCCAGATATTAGCTTTCTCAATAATTCCTGGATCTACTTCCTGTAAGTTCATAATGATGTTAAGTTTTGACAACCGAAGATAATGAAAAGTGGGATTACAACAATGGAATCGCTTAATTTGTCAGGAGGTTAAAACAATTTTTTTATACCCCTCAATGATGTTGCTGCAGTTGAACGAGATGATTATACCAATTTTCAGGCCGGTAAGTTTAAGTTTGGTTTGTAAGGCACTGACTCTTAAGGCGCTGATCTCATTATCCGGGATGATATCGACCAGCAGATGATTTTCAACCAGCAATTCAATTTTGATATCGTGGCTGGTTTTCAGATCTTTATAAAAAACCGGAAACCTGACTTCACGTTTGTACATCAAACCTTTGAGTCTGAGTTCATGCTGGAAGCAGGTTCTGTAAATATCTGTATCAAGGCCAGGCCCGAGCACCGAAAGTACTTCTGATGCAGCTTCAAAAACCTTGGTATGCAGTCTGTTAAGTTCGCTCCTGTTCATCCAGCAAAGCTATACATTTTTTCAGGCTGTCGCGCCAGTAAGGTATAGTTTGTGCTGTTTGGGTGCAGAATTTCGATTTGTCAAGAACACTGTAATAGGGCCGGGGAGAGGGTAAAGGATATCCGGCAGTGTCGGTTGACAGAACACGGCATTCAAACCCTGAGAGTTCAACAATGGCTTTGGCAAAATCAAACCAACTGCATACACCATCGTTTGAATAATGATAATATCCGGAACCGGCATTCTGCCCGATCAGATGGATTATCGCCTCAGCAAGATCGCTGGCCCAGGTGGGAGAGCCAATCTGATCAGCAACCACCCTGAGTTCGCCTCTTTCTTTGCCGACTCTTCGGATGGTTTTGACGAAGTTTGCTCCAAAAGATGAATAGAGCCATGATGTTCTGACAATGATGGCCCCCGGATTCTTCTCAATAACTTCAGTTTCTCCGGCAGCTTTGCTTCTGGCGTATATTCCGAGGGGATTGGTTTTATCTTCTTCCCGGTATGGTTTATAGCCTTTGCCATCAAAAACGTAGTCGGTTGAAACATGAAGCATCCGTGCACCTGAATTGTGGGTAGCTTCAGCCAGTATTCCGGGTGCAGTGGCGTTGATCAGCATTGCTTTTTCAGGCTCCTGTTCTGCTTTATCTACGGCTGTATAGGCAGCACAGTTTACCAGCCAGTCGGGTTTATAGGTTCCGATCAAATGACTGACTGCCCGGGCGGATGTAATATCCAGCTCTGCGATATCTGTAAACAGGAAATCGTGATCCGTACGGAGGGCAAGCTGCTTCAATTCATTTCCTAACTGTCCGTTGCTTCCGGTTACCAGAATTCTCATAGGCTATTTTACTATGGTTCTGAAGAAATCAATGGTTTTGATCAGACCTTCTTCGAGTTCGATTTTTGGTTCCCATCCCAATTTGCTTTTTGCCAGGGATATGTCGGGCTGGCGTTGGGTGGGGTCGTCAGAGGGAAGGGGCTTGCGGATAATCTGTGACTTTGAACCGGTAAGTCTGATTACTTTTTCAGCCAGTTCAAGTATGGTAAATTCATGTGGGTTTCCAACATTTACCGGTCCGGTGAAATCATCGCCTGTGTTCATTAGTCTGATCATTCCATCCAGCAGATCAGAATAATAGCAGAAACTTCTGGTCTGGCTTCCATCTCCGTAAACGGTGATATCCTTGCCCTGAAGTGCCTGAACGATGAAATTGGATACAACCCGTCCGTCGTTAGGGTGCATGCGGGGACCATACGTGTTGAATATCCTGATAATCTTAATTCTGACATTGTTTTGCTTGTGGTAATTTACAAACAACGTTTCTGCAGCTCGCTTTCCTTCGTCATAACAAGCCCTTTCGCCAATCGGGTTCACATGTCCCCAATAGCTTTCGGTTTGTGGATGAATCTGAGGATCTCCATAAACCTCACTGGTGGATGCCTGCAGAATTTTGGCTTTTATCCGTTTTGCCAGACCCAGCATATTTACTGCACCAAGAACCGAAGTTTTAACGGTCTTTATGGGATTGTACTGGTAATGCACCGGTGAAGCAGGGCATGCCAGGTTATAGATTTCATCAACCTCAATGAAGAAGGGCATGGTAACATCGTGTCGGATTAATTCAAAGTAGGGATTATCCAGCAAGTGCACAACGTTGGATTTTTGTCCGGTAAAGTAGTTATCGAGGCATACCACCTCATTGCCTTCATTCAGCAAACGTTCGCATAAATGTGAGCCGAGGAATCCGGCACCGCCTGTAACCAGTATCTTTTTCATTGTCAGTGTTTTATATCGGTGATATTTTTACTACAAACCGGAATCAGCATATGCGTTAACGACAGGCTGATTCCGGTTGGGATAATAAATTGTTTAAGACTTTGTGTTTACTCCGATGCAGAAGTAATCATAGCCGTTACTTACCAGCTCTTTCCGGTCGTAAATGTTACGTCCGTCAAAAACAACAGGTTTCTTGATCAGTTTTTTGATCACATTCCAGTTCGGGAAGCGGAATTCTGTCCATTCGGTGAGCAACATCACGGCATCAGCATCCATTGCAGCTTCGTATTGATCTTTGCAATACTCAATTTTGTCACCGATACGTCGATGGGTTTCTTCCATGGCAACCGGGTCATAAGCTTTGACCTTGCACCCCTGGGCCAGCAGTTTTTCAATGATGATAAGGGCAGGTGCTTCTCGCATATCGTCGGTCTGGGGTTTGAACGACAATCCCCATAGCGCTACAGTAAGGCCTTTAACATTGCCATCGTAATAGTTCATGAACTTATTGAAAAGGATGGATTTCTGATCATCGTTCACGAATTCAACTGCTTTCAGAATACGCATAGGGTAACCGACATTGTCGGCTGTCTTGATCAGGGCCTTAACATCTTTCGGGAAACAGGATCCTCCGTAACCGATACCGGGGTATATGAACTTAGTACCGATTCTTGAATCACTTCCGATTCCTTTACGTACCATGTTGACATCGGCACCGACGATTTCGCAGAGATTGGCTATATCGTTGATAAAACTGATTTTGGTAGCAAGCATTGAGTTGGCAGCATATTTGGTCATTTCAGCTGAAGGAACATCCATAAAGATAACAGGGTGCCCATTCAGGGTGAAAGGTTTGTAGAGCCTTGACATAATCTCCTCGGCTTTTTCTGATTCCACCCCTACAACAATTCTGTCGGGTTTCATAAAGTCACTGATAGCGTCACCTTCTTTCAGGAATTCCGGGTTTGATGCAACATCAAATTCAAGGCTCAGGTTGCGCTGGTTGAGCTCTTCCTGGATAGCATTGCGGACTTTTTTTGCGGTTCCAACCGGAACAGTACTTTTGGTAACAATCAGAATGTGCCGGTTCATGTGCTTGCCAACTGTCCTGGCAACATCAAGCACATATTTCAGGTCTGCGCTTCCGTCTTCATCCGGAGGAGTGCCCACTGCGATAAAAATAACGTCAGAATCGTTCACAACGGATGGCAGATCAGTTGAAAACTGCAGCCTGCCTTTGTCAACGTTGCGGCTGATCATTCCATCGAGCCCTGGTTCATAGATTGGGGAAATCCCTTTGTGAAGGTTTTCAATTTTTTTTACATCAATATCCACACATACGACATCGATGCCAACTTCCGCAAAACAGGTTCCGGTTACCAGACCAACGTAACCAGTTCCGACAATAGTTATTTTCATAGGGGTTTTCGTATTAAGTTATCAATCACTTAATAGCAAAAGTAATCAATAGTAACTTTTTCTGATGGTTTTTGCTGAGAATTGTTTTCCCTGCAGAAAGGAAGTGATTGGCGCGTCCGCGATTTCAATTCAGAGGATACAGTTGAAATACCTGGAAAGCCGAAATAAAAAAAGCCGGTCTGTTGACCGGCTTCTGTGATCCCGCTGGGGCTCGAACCCAGGACCCCATCCTTAAAAGGGATGTGCTCTACCTGCTGAGCTACGGAATCGTTTTGGGACTGCAAAAGTAAACCATTATTCCTTTCCTGCAAATTTTTTACATAAAAAACTGCGTACGGAGAAACCGAAAATGGTTTATGATAATGATTTTCAATTCGATAATTTACGAAAAAATTCCATGAATAGCCAACCATACACATTGCGGTGTAGTACTGGTATATTCGACCCTATGTCTGTTATGTGCCTTTATTAAGATGTAATCACCTGATTTTAAATTAATTATATTATCATTCTCAAAAAGTATCCGGGCAGTGCCCTGAAGAAGTATTACCCATTCATCTTTTTCCTGATCATACCATTCTCCTTCAGGTGTTGAGTGCCCTGTTGAAACAATGCGTTCTATTGTTGCAGACCCTTGAGCCAGTGTCTGAAACAACTCATCGTCAAGACTGCCGGTATTCTGCAGATCGAAAACATTATGAATCATCATTGAATTATCAGATTAGAATTCCTTTGCCTTCACGGATAATTTTAATCTCATCCTGAGTACAGTCAATTACTGTCGATGCTTCATTATCTCCAAATCCGCCATCAATTACAATATCCACCAGATTCTGGTATTTCTCATAAATCAATTCAGGATCGGTGGTATACTCAATGATTTCATCTTCGTCATGGATAGAGGTTGACATAATGGGGTTTCCCAGTTCGCGCACAATTTCGAGCGGGATGCTGTTATCTGGTATTCTGATACCGACAGTTTTTTTCTTGCTTTGGATTAATTTCGGCACATTGTTATTTGCATTCAGAATAAAAGTGAATGGCCCGGGAAGATTTTTTCTCATCAGCTTAAAAACATCATTGCTGATCGGTTTGCAATAGTCAGACAACTGGCTGAGGTCGTTGCATATGAAAGAGAAGTTGGCTTTGTTTACATTAATTCCTTTGATCTGGGCAATACGCTCAATGGCTTTGGCTTTGAAAATATCGCATCCCAATCCATATACAGTATCGGTCGGGTAGATCACAATTCCGCCATCGCTGAGACACTCAGAAACCATTCTGATGTATCTGGGATTAGGGTTCTCAGGATAGATTTTCAGTAACATGTTTTTTTATATTATTCAGACAAATATATAAAAAAAAGGGTAAGCTACTTATATCGCACCGCTACAACCATCTACCCTTGCTTCATTCCTGACCTGGGGGAGTTCAATGGGAGCTGGTCGTATAAGACTTACCCGCTGCAAAAATACACAATAAACTGATGCAAGCAAATGTGATCAGCAATAAATAATACCACAAGTAATTTATTACATTTGCAGAAACAAAACCAACGGACATGGAAAATACAAACGAAAGTGTTTCGTCAGAACCTTTAAAGGCTAAGAGTCTTTTTCAGAATGCATTGTATTTCGGAGCTATAACAGGTATAGTTTATATACTTGTTTCAATGTTGTATTATGTGCTTGATGTTGATCGTACAGGATGGGTCAATTATGTAACATTTGTTGTACTGATAGCTGGCATTTTCTTCGGTACGAAAACATTCAGGGATAAGTTTTCCGGAGGTTTTCTGTCTTATGGCCGGTGTCTGGGTTCCGGAGTACTGATAAGTCTGGTTGTTGGTTTAATAATGGCAGTTTTTACCTATTTGTTTTATGCATACTTCGATACCGGGGAGCTTGCAAGGTTAATAGAAGCTACTGAACAAAATATGGTTGACAAGGGTATGACAGATGAACAGATAGATCAGGCGATGGCCATCAGCACAAAGTTTATGACTCCGCTCACCATGTCGGTGAGTCTTATTTTCGGGATGGTTTTCTGGGGGACAATATTTTCCCTGATACTGTCCATTTTCTTAAAGAAGGAAAATGATGGCTTTGATGCCACCTTTTCTCAATCCTGATTAGTTATTTCAATTGTTCATGGATATTTCAGTAGTAGTTCCCCTGTTTAACGAAGAAGAGTCTTTGCCTGAATTGTGTGCATGGATCAAGCGGGTAATGATTTCCAATGGTTACTCCTATGAAGTCATTCTGGTTGATGACGGCAGTAGTGATAATTCGTGGGGTGTTGTTAAAGACCTGATCTTAACAGATTCCAATATCCGTGGGGTTAAGTTCAGGAGAAATTATGGCAAATCGGCAGCACTGAACAAAGGCTTTGAAAAGGCAAACGGGAATGTGGTTATTACAATGGATGCTGATTTGCAGGATAGTCCTGACGAGATCCCGGAATTGTACAATATGATTGTGCAGGATGGTTATGATATGGTTTCAGGATGGAAGAAAAAGCGCTATGATTCCAGACTTACGAAAAATATTCCTTCGAAGATATATAATGCTACCACCCGCTGGTTGTCGGGGGTGAAATTACATGATATGAATTGCGGCTTGAAGTCATACCGCAAAGAAGTGGTTAAGGCCATTGAAGTTTATGGAGAGATGCACCGGTATATACCGGTAATTGCCAAGTGGGCCGGGTTCAGGAGAATAGGTGAGAAAGTTGTTGTGCATAGGAAGCGTCAGTATGGAGTTACCAAGTTTGGATGGGAGCGGTTTATTAACGGATTTTTAGACCTGGTATCCATTATGTTTGTGTCGAGATTCGGAAGGAAACCGATGCATCTGTTTGGTTCCATCGGGACCCTGTTGTTTTTGTTTGGTTTTTTTATTGCCGGCTATCTTACCTATGCAAAAATCTTCTATTCGAGTTACAAGATGACGGAAAGGCCTTTGTTTTACCTGGGTTTGCTTGCCATGGTAATGGGTACCCAGTTGTTTCTGGCTGGCTTTCTCGGAGAACTCATAGGCAGGAGTTCAAGTGACAGGAATCATTATCTGGTGGAGGATGAATTGTAGTAAAAAGAATTATAATATTTCATGGAGATAAGTTATCCTCGAAAGGTAATTCTCATTGGATCAGCCTGGCCGTTAAGAGGGGGGGGGATTTCAACCTTTAACGAACGCTTGGCTCTGGCGTATCAGGAGTTGGGATGTGAAGTGATTATTTATAGCTTCAAAGTGCAATACCCTTCTTTCTTTTTCCCTGGAACTTCCCAATATACCAATGAACCTCCTCCCGAAAAGCTGAAGATTAAAACTGTTATTAACTCAGTAAACCCGTTTAATTGGATCCAGACTGCATATAGAATTCTTCTTGAAAATGCTGATCTGATTATAGTAAGGTTCTGGATTCCTTTTATGGCTCCATCACTTGGTACAATCGCCAGAATGATTAGACTTAAATCCAAAGTAAAAGTAATTGCTATAACAGACAATATTATCCCGCATGAACCAAGATTTGGTGATAAGCTATTGGTTAAATATTTTGTGAATTCTGTTGATGGTTTTTTAACCATGTCAGAATCAGTTCTCTCTGACTTGAAAAGATTTGATTCTGTAAAACCAAAGATATTCCATCCACATCCACTTTATGATAATTTTGGCGCTTGTATTTCGAAATCTGAGGCTTGCAGAAGGTTAGGACTGAATGAAAACGATAGATATATTCTATTTTTCGGATTTATCCGAGACTACAAGGGACTTGATTTATTACTTTATGCAATGAATTCAATTGAAGTGCGTAGACTTGGAATAAAATTGCTTATTGCCGGGGAGTTCTATGGCAATGAAGAAAAATATCTGGCCCTGATAAAAGAATTGAAAATTGGTGATAATCTGGTTATGAGAACGAATTTCATACCAAATTCTGAAGTTTGTTTGTACTTTTGTTCATCTGATCTCGTAGTTCAGCCATACAAGCATGCCACTCAAAGTGGTGTTACCCAAGTAGCTTATCATTTTAATAAACCAATGATTACTACCAATGTTGGAGGTTTATCTGAAATGATTCCAAATGGTAAAGTTGGTTATGTTGTTGATCCTGATCCGGATCAGATTAGTCGTAGCATAGTTAGTTTCTTTAGTGAAGATCGCGAAACACAGTTTGTGAAAAATATACAGGAAGAAAAAAAGCGGTTCACCTGGACAGGATTAATAAATGCAATTAATAATCTATTAACAATTTAATTCGCTAGTTATGAAAAAACATGTTTTTTTAGTTCTACTAATGATTTTTTGTTTCATTAACGCTAAAGCACAAAATACAGAAACTGTGATAATCCGACCAGGTCCCGAAAACGGTTACGACGCTGAAGTCCGCTCTGATCGTACTGATCCTATCTGGTATGAAGATGATTTTATTGCAAATGATTGGACTGCTAATGGTACTGCATTTATTCAACGTAGTTTGATCAGATTTGATCTTTCTGTAATCCCGGAAGGAGCAGAAATTCTTGATGCCAGGCTCTCACTTTTTTGCAACACATCAACAGGGCACCATCAGCTTCATTCAGGTAATAATGCGTCTTACCTTCTCCGGATAACTTCACCATGGGATCAATATAAAGTAACCTGGGACAATCAGCCTTCTACAACTATGATGGATTTAATTCTTTTGCCGGAGTCTGAATTTACGGTTCAGGATTACCTTGACATTGATGTGACTAACCAAATTGATTATTTCTATAAGAACCCTGAACAGAATTATGGCTTCATGATGCAACTTGCTGAGGAAAACTTATATGCCTGTTTGGTATTTGGATCAAGTAACCATCTGAATCCTGAAAAAAGGCCCATGTTGAAAATAAACTATAAAATTTGTACGGAGGTTAAAGCACATTTTGATTATTCCGTTACAAATGATACCAACCGGGTGCAGTTTATTACGCAGAATATTGATGATGCCAGTTACTGGTGGGTATTCCAGAATGGATATTATTCAGATTTGTCAAACCCCATATTTACTTTTGACCATCCTGATGTATACGAAGTTTGTTTGACGGTTTCAAACAATTGTAGTTCCGATACTTTCTGTGATTCAGTTTATGTTTTTAAACATCCGGAACAGCAATTTACTTCTATTTCTACAGGATTGAGTGCTGCTTTCACTCCTCCTGTGCTGGATCCGGAAGCAATATATTTTTGGGATTTTGGTGATGGTTTTTCTAGTGATGAAATGATGCCTCAGCATACTTTTAGTCAATCAGGATCATTCTATGTTTGTCTGCAAATGATTAATAAGTATGGCTTATTCAGATATTGCGATACAGTCAACTTTTCATTTTTGGGTAGTAATTCGGACAATCTGGCCATTGCTGAAATCGGAGTATTCCCCAACCCGGCAAGTGATTTGGTATACATCAGTTGTGATAAACGGTTATTAACTATCACATCCTTTCAAATTCATTCAATGGATGGTAAATTTGTAAGGGAAATCAATGAGTCTGTATTTTTTAATGACGACTCATTTTCAATTGATTTATCTGGCTTAGATTCTGGGATTTATGCCCTGATCTTTGATACCAATAAAGGAAGGAGAGTCAAAAAAGTGATTCTAATATAAATTAACAAACTCTTATCGTGGTAATTCGAAGCAGGGCGCCATTAAGAATAGGACTGGCTGGAGGGGGGTCAGATGTCTCACCCTTCTCCGACCTCCACGGGGGTGCAATCCTCAATGCCACCATCAGCCTGTATGCTTATGCAACCATTGAACCCCGGTCTGATGGAAAGATTGCCTTCCACTCCATTGATAAGCAGGAATACATTGAATTCGAAGCTGAACATGTCCTCCCGATAAATGGAATACTCAATCTGCACAGAGGCGTATACAACAGAATCGTAAAGGATTATTCTCACAAACCACTCTCTTTCACCCTCTCCACCCGTGTTGATGCCCCTGCCGGTTCTGGTTTAGGAACCTCTTCCACTCTGGTTGTTGCTATTCTCGGTGCTTTTACTGAATGGCTCAGATTGCCTATGGGTGAATACGATATGGCAAAACTCGCCTACGACATTGAAAGAGTCGACCTTGAAATGGCCGGTGGCAAACAGGATCAGTATGCAGCTACCTTTGGAGGAGTTAACTTTATGGAGTTCTTTTCAAATGACAAAGTCATTGTAAATCCATTAAGAATTAAGGATGTTTACCTGAATGAACTGGCCCACAATCTCGTGCTCTTTTACACCCAAACCAGCAGGTTGTCGTCAAAAATAATTGAAATGCAATCTGCCAATGTAATCAACAATAACCAGAAGTCAATCGATGCTATGCATCAACTTAAACTTCAGGCTGTTATGATGAAGGAGGCTTTGCTGAAAGGTGAACTTGACAGCATTGGTGAGATCCTCGATTTCGGCTGGAGATACAAAAAGCAGATGGCTGAGCAGATCAGCAATTCTTTTCTCGATGATATATATACCACCGCCCTCAAGCATGGCGCAACAGGAGGTAAAATCAGCGGAGCTGGTGGTGGCGGATTCATGATTTTTTATTGTCCCCGCAATTCAAGATCACAGGTAGTTGAGGCGCTTATGAAATTTGGCGGTCAGGAAAAAAGATATGATTTTACCCCCTTAGGCCTCACTACCTGGACCATTTAAACGTTTTTCTGGAGTTTTGATTAATTTTGCAAAAAAAACTTAATGCTCAAAAAGATAAAATCGGTTCTGGAAGAATCGGTTGCCCTTAAAACAACTGTGCTCGCAGATCAGATTTTGCTGGAACAGATTGGAAAAGCAGTCCACCAGATCGTTACAGCATTCAGGAATAACCGGAAAGTCTTGTTCTGCGGAAATGGCGGTAGTGCTGCTGATGCCCAGCACCTTGCTGCAGAACTTTCCGGAAGGTTTTATTACGACCGAAACCCATTGGACGCAGAAGCACTCCATGTGAATACCAGCTATCTGACAGCCGTTGCGAATGATTATTCTTACAGTGAGATCTATTCAAGACTGGTGATAGCAAAGGGAAACAAAGGTGATATTCTTATAGCACTGTCAACATCTGGAAACTCTGAGAATATAGTGAAAGCAATGGTCGCTGCCAGGGAGAAGGAAATGATTACCATCGCTTTAACGGGCCAGAGTGGTGGAATAATGAGATCTCACGCTGACCTGCTGTTAAATGTTCCTTCATCAGATACCCCTCGTATTCAGGAAGTTCACATAACTATTGGCCATATCATCTGTGAACTTGTTGAGTCAGAATTATTCCCGCGCTGATATGTTTATGGACTTCCCGGAAATCATCCTGCTGGCCGGAGGATTGGGCACACGCCTCAGAGATGCTGTTCCTGATTTGCCTAAAGCCATGGCTCCGGTGAATAACAAACCTTTTCTTGAATATCAGCTGGACTTCATCAATAAATTTGGTCCACGGAAAGTAATTTTGTCAACAGGCTATTTGAGCAAATCAATAGAAAACTATTTCGGACCCAGATACAAGAATCTGGATTTGATTTACTCGTTTGAGAATGAACCTCTTGGCACCGGAGGAGCAATAAAACTTGCATTTTCTTCCGTGAGCTCTCCTCATGCTTTGATCATGAATGCTGATACCATGTTCAGGATAAACCTGGACAAGTTTTTTCAGTCCCATATCGAGAATCTTGCCAATGTCAGTATTGCCCTTCGACATGTTGACGATATTTCACGTTTTGGTGCGGTAGAGATCAATGAAGAATCAGAAATTGTCGCATTCAGGGAGAAATCCGGCATTAAAACATCCGGATTCATCAATGGAGGCGTCTATCTGATCAGAACCAGATTCTTTAAAGGACTCAATCTACCTGTGAAATTTTCAGTTGAGAATGAGATGTTTGCAGATTTTAAGGTTCATACGAAATATTTTGGAGTCGCATTCAACGACTATTTTCTTGATATTGGCATTCCTGAAGATTATCATCGTGCACAATCAGAGTTCAATGAATTTAAAGATTGACAGATCCTGGTCCTTGTTTCTTGATCGCGATGGCGTTATCAATGAACGTCTGTCTGATGATTATGTAAAAACATGGGATCAGTTTACTTTCCTTCCAGGGGTGCCTGAAGCAATAAAGACCTTTTCTGAAATTTTCGGACATATTTTTATTGTCACCAATCAGCAGGGAATCGGAAAGGGACTAATGTCAGAGGATGATCTGAAGAGCATACATGACAGATTGGTTTCAGCAGTAAGTGATGCAGGCGGAAAGATCGACAAAATATATCATTCACCATTTTTAGCATCGGGTAATCCCATAACCAGGAAACCAGGCGTAGGTATGGGGCTGAAGGCGAAAATGGATTTTAGTGAAATAAAGTTCAATAAATGTGTCATGGTTGGTGATTCTCTGTCAGATTTGGTTTTTGGTAAACGGTTGAAAATGAAAACTGTACTTGTAGGTGACAAAGAATTGGCCCGAAAATATCCATATTTGGCTGATTTTTTCTATCCTGATTTGCGTACCTTTGCACTCACATTTGCAGATTTAGACTCACTTAAAGACTGAACGTGCATCCAATAGTAATACTAACTGTCTTTCTTGTCTACACTTCCCTGCTTTTTATTATCGCCGCCATCACCGGCAAAAGATCAACCAACGAAACATATTTTACAGGCAATAAGTCTTCACCATGGCTGGTTGTAGCCTATGGAATGATTGGTTCTTCACTTTCAGGGGTCACTTTTATATCCATTCCCGGGGAGGTCGGAAATTCAGCCTTCTCCTACCTGATGATTGTTTTTGGGTATCTGGTTGGCTATGCTATAATTGCTCAGGTATTGCTGCCAATGTATTATGAGAGAAACCTTACCTCCATTTATACCTATCTGGGTCAGCGATTTGGTGAAGTCAGCTACAAAACCGGATCTTCTTTCTTCCTGTTATCACGCAGTATAGGTTCCTCATTCAGGGTCTATCTGGTAGTCAATGTTTTACAGGTTTTTGTTTTTGATACCTGGGGTGTGCCATTCTGGATCAATGTAGCGCTATTCATGACATTGATATTGGCATATACATTCCGGGGAGGAATAAAAACCATTGTGTGGACTGATACACTTCAGACAACTTTTATGCTGGCGGCACTGGCAGTATCGGTTTACTTCATTTCTACAGATTTGGGAATGGGGCTGGGCACTTTATTAAAGGAAATCGCAGATAGCAGTTATTCCCAGATATTATTTACTGACATCAACGATAAAAGATTCTACCTGAAACAATTTATAAGTGGTGCTTTTATCGCCATTGTCATGACAGGGCTTGATCAGGATATGATGCAGAAAAACCTTACAATCCGTAAGCTGAAAGATGCAAAAAATAACATTTATCTGCTGAGTTGGATGCTGGTCCCGGTAAATATGCTTTTTTTGATTTTGGGCGCAGCTCTTTACATGTATGCTTCCCACATGAGTATCCCAATACCGGCTGTAACCGATAATTTATTTCCTGAAATTGCTTTAAAGCACCATGGTTCATTTGCAGGTATAGTCTTTCTGATCGGCCTGATGGCCGCAGCCTATTCCAGTGCCGATGGCTCACTGGCAGCTTTAACAACATCTTTCAGCGTAGATATACTCGGATTGAAGAAAGATACAATCAAAAGCGAAGAAAGTAAATCAAGAACCAGAAAGATTGTTCATCTTGGTTTTGCACTCTTTCTGTCATTGCTCGTGATAATATTCAGGCAGATCAACGATCAGTCAGTAATCACAAAACTTTTTACTATTGCCGGATATACTTATGGGCCTTTGCTGGGTTTATTCACTTTCGGGCTTTTTACAAAATATAAAATTTATGATCGATGGGTTCCGCTGGTTGCTATCCTTGCACCCGCTATTTGTTATCTCATCAGCGTAAATTCAGAGATGTTATTTAATGGTTACAGGCTTGGTTTTGAATTACTTGTTTTAAATGGAATTCTGACCTTCACCGGACTGCTTCTGTTAATAGACCGGAGGCAACCTTAATGTCACTAAGTTGAAGAATTTGTTAATTTTTATGTTTTGGATTAACAAAACAAAAATTCAATTGTTTCAATCACTTGTTTCATCAAAAAACGACGCAAAATGAGCAACATCAGATTCAGAACGCTTGAAATGGCTATGTCACGTCCGCGTAGGCAAATGCCTGTTTTTCCTGATAGAATTTCAGACTATTATGGTGAATTAACCTTTAATCAGGAGGTTATGCGTGAGTATCTATCCCGTGAGGCCTATAATTCAGTAATCAGGGCAGCAGAACTTGGCGAAAAGATAGATCGTAAAGTTGCAGATCAGGTTGCTTTGGCCATGAAAGCCTGGGCATTAAATAAAGGTGCTACTCATTTTACCCATTGGTTTCATCCATTAACGGGTTCAACAGCAGAAAAGCACGATGCTTTTATTTCTCCCACTGAAACAGGAAAGGCTATTGAAGCCTTCAACGCCAATGAACTCATTCAGCAGGAACCCGATGCTTCCAGTTTCCCCAGCGGCGGAATCAGAAATACCTTCGAAGCCCGTGGATATACCGCCTGGGACCCGACGTCTCCGGCGTTTATCATGGACCGCACACTTTGTATACCGACTATCTTCGTTTCATATACCGGCGAAGCCCTTGATTACAAGACCCCTTTGCTTAAGGCTTCCAGTGCCCTTGATCGTGAAGCAACGGCTATCTGCCAGTTCTTTG
Source organism: Bacteroidales bacterium (assembly GCA_016788045.1). Classification (GTDB taxonomy): domain Bacteria; phylum Bacteroidota; class Bacteroidia; order Bacteroidales; family Lentimicrobiaceae; genus Lentimicrobium. The sequence goes on along the minus strand of JAEUTG010000056.1, from coordinate 45,997 downwards.
ACAAGAATGTGAGCAGGGTTTTTGCTACATTGGGATGGGAACAGGAATATTTTCTTGTTGATACAGCGCTCTTTAATGCCCGTCCCGATCTGGTGCTTTCCGGAAGAACTTTGTTCGGACACTCCAGTGCAAAAGATCAGCAGCTATCTGATCATTATTTCGGAATTATCCCGGAACGCGTGATCGATTTTATGCGTGAGTTTGAATATGAAGCACACAGACTCGGCATTCCGGTAAGAACACGCCACAACGAAGTTGCCCCGAATCAGTTTGAATGTGCTCCTGTTTATGAAGAAGTGAATGTAGCTGTTGACCACAATCAGTTACTCATGCATCTACTCGAGAAAGTCGGCAAAAGACATGGTTACACGGTGCTGCTTCATGAAAAACCCTATGCAGGTGTCAATGGATCAGGAAAACACAACAACTGGTCGATGAGTACAAACACCGGAGTTAACCTGCTTTCCCCCGGTAAAACACCGGAAGCCAATCTGCAGTTCCTCGTTTTTCTTGCCAGTATTCTGAAAGCACTGGATACCCATTCTGATATTCTCAGGGCTTACATTGCCTCAGCAGGTAACGATCTCAGGCTTGGGGCCCATGAAGCACCTCCGGCTATTATTTCAGCTTTTATCGGAACACAGCTCACAGAGGCCCTGAATCAGGTTGAAAAGCTTGATATGAAGGATCTTCATAAAAAGGACAGTGGTAAAGGAAATCATATCAATATCCCGAAAATCCCGGAGATTCTTCTTGACAATACGGATCGTAACAGAACTTCTCCATTTGCATTTACGGGAAACAAGTTTGAATTCAGGGCTGTAGGTTCATCGTCGAGTTGTGCAAAACCGATGATTGCGCTCAATCTTATCGTAGCTGATCAGCTTAAGAAGTTCAGAGGAGAAGTAGACAAACTGATGGCCGGAAAGGTTAAGAAGGAAGATGCAATTTTCCAGGTAGTTAAAAAATACGTAAAAGAATCGAAAAGGGTTCGTTTCGAAGGCAACAGTTATAGTGAAGAATGGGTGAAAGAAGCCGCTAAAAGAGGTTTATCCAATATCCCCGATACTCCTCATGCACTCAAAAGCCTGCTGAAAAAGGACGCGATTAAACTTTTTGAAGACCATAACGTACTCACTGAACGGGAGGTAAGAGCACGTCATGAAATCAAGCTGGAGAACTATACCCGTAAAATTCAGATAGAATCAAGGGTTATCGGAGATCTGGCAATCAATCACATTGTTCCTATAGCAATCAGATATCAGAACCAGCTGATTGAAAATGTGAAGGGGCTCAAGGAAGTTCTTGATTCCAAAACGTATACTGCACTCTCTAAAAATCAGCTCGATACCATTCGTGAAATTTCTGAACATATTTCTTCGATCAGAAGTCTGGTTCTTGATATGACGGATTCCAGAAAATCGGCAAATGCAATTGATGGTGTTGAGAAACAGGCAATAACCTATCGCGAGAAGGTTGTTCCTTTCTTCGAAAAAATCAGATATCACGTGGATAAGCTCGAATTGCTTGTTGACAATGAATTGTGGCCTTTGCCTAAATACCGTGAGCTGCTTTTCGTGCGATAAGGACAGTAACTATTAAAAACAAAACCCCGGAAATTCCTCCGGGGTTTTGTTTTTTTTTAGTCTTATGCTGTTTTACCTATTTTTTTGTGAGCTTTTCTATAGGCCTGTTTCCATGCCCTCCTTGCCCAGTAATTTTTTTTCCAGTATTTACCCCACTTGATTCCTGACCAGAAACGTTCATGAAAATAATAAATGGCAAGCTTGACAGAGAAATCAATTACACTGATCAAAGTGGCATCTCCCAGGCTTTCATTCAGGGTTCTTTTGGTAGTGCTTCTGAAAATGATAAAAAAAACAATGAACATGACTCCCGATGCCAATACTCTGTAGGTTATGGCTTTAATAAAACTTCGCTGAGGACTGTCACGGAAGTTATCTTCTCTCGAGATTTCATTCTTACTGCTTGAAGTCATCTTTTGCATCAGGTGGTCATATTTCCCAGGCCAAAAATACGAATTTTATTCTACCCTGAAGTTATTTTCAAGCATCACTATTGTGCTTATAAATTCAGTTATGAAAACAATTTGATAGTAACGTGTTGGTCTGTTACAAGTACAATTTAATGACTGTGAAAATGAAGTCAAAGTCTGTTTCGCCAGCCTGTTTGCACAGGAAGGCAGGCCTGAATTTGAATTCAGAAATACCCACTGTCTGTGCTTTTAAACATAACCGTGCAGCTTGTTGTAGCAATAAGTGGCTAATAGCATGGAGGTTTGTTAAAGTGCAACAAAATGCAGAGCTACTTTCAAGGTCAGGTGTTTCAAAAATGAATTAACTTTGAATCCAAATTCACCATGATGAAACCATCGGTATTAAGGATAACAGGCATCTTGTTTTTGCTGCTGATATTGAAAGCCAGTCAGGCTCAATTTAGTGTCGAACCATTCGATCCTACAACTGCTGATCCGGCAAAGGATGGCATTATTTACTCACTTCCAAGGAATGTTTTACGAATCGAGATTGATGTCGTTAAGAAAGAAGAGTTCAAAGGGCCTTATTCTCAATACTCAACCAGGCTGCTTGGATTAACAGATGTTATTCAGGAGAACACAATCAGTTTCAGCCTTGGTGATGTAAGGATATCTTCCTACGCTGAGCCTGATCCCCGGCTTACTTATTTTATTGATTTGGGAAACAAATCAAAGAAGGCTGCTTCAATGCTCCTGTCTCTATCTGATGAAGGATACATCACAGGGTTCTCTGAAGTGCAGAATGCAGATCAGGGGAAAGCAAAGGCCCGTCAGCCTGTTGTTTCAGGAGAAACGGATAACATCAGGCCTTTTCGCGATCTGCTTAAACCTGTAATGATTGAAAAGGTTGACACAATATTCAGAAGGATTAATGTTGATACAATTTCAAAGGTCGAGAAAATCCTGAAGAAAAGTATTCTGGAAAAGATGCCTGAACAGCAGGCAAAAGAAATTGCAGATCAGATCTATAAAATTCAGGAAAGTAAGTTTAACCTGATCAGCGGTGATCAGGAAGTGAATTATTCCAGGGAAAGTATTGAATATATGATCTCGAAACTATCGGAGCTCGAAAAGGAGTATATAGAAATGTTTAAAGGAACCAGCATTGTTAAGGTTGAAACCCATGTTTTCTATGTAACTCCTCAATCTTCTCCTGAAGGATACCTGGAATCCATCTGCAGGTTTTCTAAGGCTACAGGGATTTCTGAAAAATCATCTGCTTCGGGAGAAGCTGTTAATCTTGTTGTAACACCGGTCACTATGAGTAAATCCATGGAAACATTCATTAACCAGCGTAACCGGGTTGAAAAGAAATTGAAAGGACTGTATTACAGAATTCCTTGTAAATCAGTTGTGTCACTGAGGTTGGGAGGAGGTGTTCTTTATGAAGAACAGCGGAATATCAGCCAGATGGGTTACGTAACTTTTTTACCTGCCAGTGGTATCGGTGATGTACAGTTTCACCAGAGTTCCGGTTCTTTAATCAAATTAATCACTGAATAGGAGCTGGCTTTTTGACATGGACAGAAAATCGATACTGCAACGGATCCGAAGTATAATACTCTTCCCGAAGTGGGAATGGAAAACGATCAATCTTGAAAAGCGTCCTTTGAAAGACGTTTTTATGTCATTTGCTTTTCCATTGATACTGATTGGTGCAGCTTCGCAGTTCATCGGGAGTTTTCTGTTTGTAAAGAATGAGATGGATATTGATGCTTACCGGTTTTCTCTTCCTCTGATCCATGCGGGCTATTTTATTTTCGTACAGGTTGTTACCCTGATGCTGACAACTGTGTTTGTTTTCGGTCTATCAGAAAAATTCCAGTCAGAAAAAGACTACTCCAGATCCGGTAAATTGGTTGTTTATTCCTTTACACCGGTTTATTTGCTTTACATTCTGGCAAATCTGCATGTTTCACTCGGCTTTATCATGATCCCTGCCTTATACTCAATTGTGCTGTTCTGGACAGGTTTGCCCATTATGCTTCATACCCCGGCAAGAAAAGTACCGGCTTATGTGTTTATCCTGTTTATTTCGGTTTTCGGAATCTTGTTTATTTCATCACGATTGCTCGCATTTCTGAGCTCTCTGATATTTCCGGGATCCCTCTGAAAGAAGCCAACCTATTATAATGTCTTCAGATATGCTTGTCTAATGTGAACCAGATCGGAGAGGAGTTTCTCAAGCAAATGAAGAGGAAGCATATTGGCACCGTCAGATAAGGCTTTTGCAGGTTCCGGATGGGTTTCCAGAAAGATACCATCACACCCGGCGGCAATGCCGGCCCGACCAATGGTGGAAATCATTTCCGGACGTCCTCCGCTGACACCTTCAGGTTGATTTGGTTGCTGCAAAGAATGGGTTATATCAAGAACTACCGGCACATTCAGACTTTTCATTTCAGGAATTGACCGCATATCGACAATAAGATCCTGATATCCAAACATGGTCCCCCGGTCAGTTACCATAACGTTTTGATTGCCGGATTCCATTACTTTGGCAATCGCATGTTTCATTGATCCCGGGGAAAGAAACTGTCCCTTTTTGATGTTGACCCATTTCCCGGTTTTTGCAGCAGCTTCAAGCAAATCGGTTTGCCGGCAGAGAAATGCAGGAATCTGAAGGGCATCGGTATAAGCTGCAGCAAGTTCAGCCTCATCAGGACTGTGAATATCCGTTATAACCGGAATACCAAGCTTATTGCTGACCTCTGCCAGACATTCCAACGCGATCTGATCACCTATTCCACTGAATGATGTTGATTTCGACCGATTCGCTTTACGGTATGATGCTTTAAAAATAAAGGGTATGTCGAGGTCGTCGGCAATCTCTTTAATCCTGACAGCAATTTCAAGCGGCATGATTTTGTTTTCAACAACACAGGGTCCGGCGATAAGGAAGAAATTATTGCTGTGGCTATTTTTTAAACCATTCATTTCCGGGATCATACAGGAGGTTTTTCCAAAGGTTAATAATTGTATTTGCTTTTCCAGAGTGTTTTCAGTCTTTGGCGGAATTCATTTTCCCTTGCATTGTTACCAGGGTTGTACAGGGCGGTACCTTTTATACGGTCTGGAAGAAACTCCATTTCGGCAAAATTATTCTCATAGCTGTGCGCGTATTTATATTCGGCACCATACCCGAGATCTTTCATTAACCTGGTAGGTGCATTTCTTATGGCCAGAGGTACCGGCAGGTCCCCCTTACTTCTTACCAAAGAAATTGCTTCCTCTATGGCAGCATAAGAGGCATTGCTTTTTGGTGAGCAGGCAAGGTAAGTAGCACACTGTGATAATATGATCCTGCATTCCGGATACCCTGTTTTATGAACGGCATCGAAGCAGGTATTTGCCAGCAACAACGCATTGGGGTTGGCATTCCCAATATCTTCAGAAGCCAGTATCAACATACGTCGGGCAATGAAAAGCGGATCTTCACCCGATTCGATCATCCGCGCAAGCCAGTAAACTGCAGCATTCGGATCACTTCCCCGCAATGACTTGATGAAGGCAGAAATGACATCGTAGTGCATTTCTCCCTTCTTGTCATACATAGCCAGGTTTTGTTGAATAATCTTAAGGGTAATTTCATTGTTTATAACGATGGTTCCATTGACAGCTTTAGATGTACTGAATACAATCTCAATGGCATTCAGCAGTTTTCGTGCATCACCTCCGGAAATTCTCAGCAAAGCTTCTGTTTCTTCAATCTGCAGATTCACTCCGGTATTTTCCTTTATCCTGTCAACGGCTTTGCGGATAATCAGTTGAAGGTCATCTTCTTCGAGGCTTTTCAGAATATATACCTGACAACGGGAAAGCAGAGGGCCGATGACTTCAAAAGAGGGATTTTCAGTGGTTGCTCCGATGAGGGTGACGATGCCTTTTTCGACAGCCCCTAGCAGAGAATCCTGTTGCGATTTGCTGAACCGGTGAATTTCGTCAATAAACAATATGGCATTTGATCCGGATTGCCGGGCATCATCAATTACCTGTCTGATGTCTTTAACGCCGGAGTTTATCGCGCTTAATGAAAAAAAAGGTCGGTTAAGCATCCTGGAGATGATATAAGCCAGGGTGGTTTTGCCTACTCCGGGTGGCCCCCAGAAAATCATTGAAGGAATCTGTCCCGATTCAACAGCCAGTAAGAGAACACCATTGGGGCCGACCAGGTGCTGCTGACCAGTATATTCAGAGAAGGAGACTGGTCTTAACTGCTCTGCAAGAGGAATCAACATATTCATCAACAGTGGATCATTCGTTCTTACGGCAAAGATAGGGCTTAATTCTCCCTCTTCTTGCATGAACGCGTGTTATTTGATCGGAGAACCTGATACTTCGGTTTTTTTATGAGTTTTTGAAGAAAACCTGAAAATCTGACGTTTTTTTTAAGCTTATTTTAAGGTTGAAGGAAGATATTTTCTAATAGATAATTATATATTATTGTAAATCAATTGTATAGGTGCATTAAAAAAGATTAAATTTTTTTTCAAAACACTTGCTTTTTAATTTCGGTTTTATCTATCTTTGCCATGTTTTAAAACTAACACTCAAACATGAAAACTTTATCACAGATTTTAGTTATCGCAGGAATGGCAACTTTAGTTGCTTGCGGACCAAGTGCAGAACAGAAAGCTGAACAGGCTCGTCTTGATTCAATCAGGGTAGCTGACTCAATCGCAGCTGTTGAAGCTGAAGCTATGAGGGTTCAGGATTCAATCAACGCTGTTGCTGCTGAACAGCAGAGGATAGCTGATTCAATCGCCGCCGCTACAGCTCCTAAGAAATAATTATTGGATTTGATGTGAAAAAGAGGGGGTTTTGCCTCCTCTTTTTTTTTGAATATTTCTTTTGGCTGATAGGTTTTTTATCCCTCACAATCTAATAACCCTGCAGATCTTTTAACTTTTTACAACCATCAACATGACAGATTCAGATAAAGAGACATCCGATATTAAATTCAGCCATTTCGGGTTTTCGGAAGGGGTAATGCAGGGGCTTGAATCTATGGGCTTTGAAACTCCGACGCCAATACAAAGCCAGATTATTCCTCATGTGCTGGAAGGCAGGGATGTTGTAGGTTGTGCCCAAACGGGAACCGGCAAGACAGCAGCCTACCTTCTGCCGATACTTCACCGTATTTCGCAGCACCATGTTGATGGAATCAACACAATCATCATATCGCCAACCCGCGAACTGGCCGTTCAGATCGCCCAACAGTTGGAAGGCTTTAGTTACTTTCTGAATATAAGCTCTTTGCCAATATATGGTGGAACCGATGGCATTGAATGGGAACAGCAGCGCAAAGCCCTTATCAATGGAGTGGATGTCGTAGTTGCGACACCCGGTAAGCTTATTTCCTTCCTTAATATGGATATTGTACCAGTCAAGAACCTGCAGCACCTGGTGCTTGACGAAGCCGATAAGATGCTGGATATGGGGTTTGTTGACGATATCATGAAGATAATCAGCTATCTTCCTGAGACGAAAACCACACTGTTTTTCTCGGCTACCATGCCTCCCAAAATCCGGGATCTCACCAGCCGGATTCTGAAGAATCCTGTTGAAGTTAATATCGCAGTTTCGAAACCAGCAGAGGGGATCCTTCAGGTTGCCTATCTTGTATACGACAATCAGAAAACCAGGCTGTTATCCTTACTGATCAAAAACAGGGATTTGCCCAGCATCCTCATTTTTACTTCCAAAAAAGTAAAAGCAAAAAGCATAGCCAAAGATCTGGCCAAAGAAGGTTTTCAGGTAGCGGATATTCACTCCGATCTCGAACAGCGCGAACGTGAAAAAGTACTGCTTGGTTTTCGTAACCGTCAGATTCAGATGCTGGTAGCTACCGATGTGCTCTCCCGTGGTATTGATATTGAAAATATAAGCCTGGTAGTAAATTATGATGTTCCCAGGGATGCAGAAGATTATGTACACAGGGTTGGCCGCACTGCCAGGGCCGAACAGACTGGTATCGCCATAACTTTTATTAATGACCTGGAACAACAGGCATTTTCAGGCATTGAAAAGCTGATTGGCTACGAAATAAGAAAACAGATCCCTCCTGAAGAACTGGGACCAGCCCCTGAATACAATCCATCACTTCGTAAAAGTAACGGAAAGCCGAGGTTCAGGCGCAAGCCAGGAAATGCCCGAGGTAATAACCGGCCGAAGTAAATCTGTTACGTTGCACGGCTTTCCCTTTAAGATTTCAATCAGCATATTTTGCCGGATTGTCACCATTCTGCCTGAGTGCTATCTTTCTGAAAACAGGAAGGGTGATTCTGTAAAGGACAATGCCTAAAGGTACTGAAATAACTACCCAGAGGGCGACAGCAGCCACTGCGGTACTTCCCAGTTCATAAAGCATACCCCACAAATCTGATTTAAAACGCTCAGTAATGTCGTTAAGTGTTCCTTTCATTACTTCTGATCCGGTAATGGCAGCTCCGGCTTTGTAGAATGGTATAAGAAGCACCAGTTGCAAGGGTGCTACCATATAATTGATCAACTGTATCGCCCCGAAATTCAGCCTGAACAGAAAGGAGGCAATTGTACAGGTAAGTGAAGAACCTGGCAGGGGCATCAGCCCCAATATCACCCCAAAGGAGAAAGACTGTGCCAGTTTCTCCGGACTTAGACCGGTTTTGAGAAACCGGTTGAAGGGATTTATTACCCATTTGTTAAATAGTCCGGCGAAAGCTTTCACTACACAGGCATTGAGGGGTCAATGTCGCGGGCATATTGATATATGCCACCTTCTAGAATATAAAGCTTCTGAACTTTCAGTTTGTCTTTCAGGTAGATATATACCTGATCACTCTTCATACCGTATATGCAGTAAACCACAACCTTAGCGGTGAGATCAATTTCGTTCAGTCGCCCGGGTAACTCAATCTGAGGGATTGAAATTGCAGTTTCGATATGGCATAAATCGTATTGCGCTGAGTCTCTGGTATCAATTATCTGAAGGTGTTCCTTTGATTCAAGAGCGGATTTGAGTTCTTCAGGAGTTATGTATTTCATAATCAGCGTTGTAAAATAAATTATTGGTTTTTAGAACCGATACTTGCAATGGCATCGGATTCAGCAATGATAAGGTTTTTTCGCTCATTCGAAAACCAGATCATTGCTTTTGCTACAGTTTCAGCGTGTACAGGCTTGTATTTCCGGAGTTTACCAATCATAAGCACCGAAAAGATTTTAAAAAACGATTTACCCAGGTCTTCGAGCCAACGTCCTTCAGGTCTTATGCCAAGCAACAAGGAAGGTCTGAGTATCACCAGTTGTTCAAACTGAAGCTTCCTGAGTGTTTCTTCCATCAGTCCTTTGGTGTTCAGGTAAAAATTCGATGAATCGCTCCGGGCTCCGATGGAAGAAACAACTGAAAATACCGGCACTCCGTTTCTACTGGCATGCGTGGCAAATGCAGAAACCAACCTGAGGTCAACATCGAGGAAGGCTTCTTTGCTCCCTGCTTTTTTCAGGGTAGTGCCTAAACAGCAAAATGCCTGATCCCCTTTTATCTGATCGGCAACGGTTTCAAGGTTGTCAGGATTGAAAATAACCTGGCTTACTTTGCCGTGATGTGTTTTTATTTCTTTTCTGACAAAAATTACAATCCGGTCATACCGGGCATCCCTGGTCAGTAATTCAAGCACAAAACGACCGATAAGGCCAGTGCTTCCGAAGATCAGCGCGGTTTGATGAGATTTCCCTGTCATAACATCAGTTTAATTCAGGTGATTTATTATCGTTTTTGCGGAGTTTCCCTCTTTTCATGGAAAAGAAGCTGCCTGCAACACATAGCAATGCGAAGACTGTAAAAGTAAGTTTTATTCCATTCAGAAGCTCAATACCTTCAGTTCTGATTTCAGAACTCTTTCCCAGATAGAGGCTCAGAATAAGCAGTGTAATTCCCATACTCATGGTTTGTCCGGTTAACCGCATGGTGCCCAGGGTGGCGGAAGCGATCCCCAGTTGAGCAGGTTTCACTGAACTCATCACAGCATTGGTATTTGGCGAAGAAAACAATGCAAAACCAGTACCCAATAACATCAGCACTGCGATGATGAAGCCAATGCCGGTGCTGGCTCCGATAAACGCCAGCATCGCCAGACCTGCAACGGTAATAATCATTCCGGAGGTGGCAACAATGGCTGGCTCATATTTGTCGCTGAGCCTGCCGGCAATTGGTGAGAGCAGGGTCATCATTACGGGTTGAGCAACCAGTATCATCCCGGCTTTGGATGGAGACCATCCGCTGATCTGCTGCAGATACAAACTCATAAGAAAAACGAGCGCATAGGTTGCACTGTAATTGATAAATGCAGCGATATTGGAAAAAACGAATACCGGGTTTTGCCTGAATACTTCCATACTCAGCAAGGGGTTGTTAGATTCTTTCTCAATCCTGACAAAAAACATCAGGCCGGTAATTCCGGCACCTACCCATACAAGTCCTTCAATTCCGGGCATTTTGGGGAATCCATATACAACAGCGGCTATACCGGCACCATATACTACACTACCCGCTAAATCAAAATTACCGGAATCGTCCTTTTTACTATCTGAAGGAATGCTGTAGATAGCAACAGGTAACACCACAAGACTCAACAAGGAACAACTGTAAAAAATACTGTGCCAGCCAAGCCACTGTGTGAGCAATCCTCCCAGTGTTGGGCCAAGGCTTAACCCCAGGTAAACTGCTGCGACATTGATTCCCAATACCTTTCCCCTTTCACTCTTAGGATAACTGGATGTAAGAATGGCCAGTGAAGTGGCATAGGTCATTGCCCCGCCAATACCGTTCAGCAATCTCGAAACAATCAGCATTGTGCTGTCAGTTGAGATGGCCGAAAGAAAGGAGGCTGCTGTAAAAACCACAATTCCTGCAACAAACAGTCTTTTTCTTCCCCAGCGATCCGCTATATTGCCAAGTGGTAACAGAAAGACCGAGGCTGAAAGTAAGTAGGAGGTAGCTACCCATCCCAGCATCAGTGTATTCATATCCAAATCTTTACCAATAGCCGGAAGCGCTATGTTAATGGCTGAACCCATGTAAGGTGTGAGGAATGAACTGAGCGTAGTAATTAACAGTATAGGTGTTTTTCTCATCATTTTCCGGTCAAGAATGGTCAATCTGCAGAACAATTCACCGCTGCATCTGCAAAGATAGGCTGACTGACTGAAATTATCTGATGTCAGGTTTTAATAATTGGTTAAACTTTACCAGTATCTTCCTCTATCTGAAAAACAGCCTTTCCGGAACTTGCGCAAACCACAAATCCTTGTTGATCTGGCGGAGTAGTAATCCTGAAAACTTCCTTTTTTACCACCCTTCAGAACTTCAGACGGGTTTCGTTGTTTAACCAGAAACATTTCAAACTTATGAATTATTATTTTTCAAAGACGGTTATAGCCAGTGTACCGGAGGCTGCAGAAAAGGTTACCACCCTGCTGAAAGATTATGGTTTCGGAATCATTACGAGCATTAACGTGAAACAAACCATGAAGGAAAAACTGGATGCTGAATTCAGGGAGTATCTTATTCTCGGTGCCTGCAATCCTTCCTTTGCCTTCAATGCGCTGAATGCTGAAGACAAAATAGGCTTAATGCTGCCCTGTAACATTATTGTTCAGGATAAAGGGGAGGGGTTGTGTGAGGTAGCCGCTATCAACCCGAAATCAGTTTTTGCTTCAGTCGGAAATGAAACACTTACCGATCTGGCCTGTAAAGTAACTGAGATAATGGATGCGGTAATCAGGAAGCTCGATTGATCAGTAACATACCTGCCCCTCTTTTTCTCAAATCAGAAAGCCATTCTGATCGAAAAACTGAAGGTCCTGCCGGGCGACCAGAAGCCTGTAAATGTATCAGCCTGATGAGAACTTCCGTCTTCGCCACGCATAATAGATTCATTGCCCAGGAGGTTATAACAACCTGCAGAAACCACAGCCTTCTGAAGACCAATGTTGAAATTCCTGCTTAAAAAGAGATCTCCCGTGTTGTAGTCCGGAATTCTGAACGGCTGGGACCTGTCTTCAGGATTATTTCTTCCTGCCGGATCAAAATTGGCATACAGTCTACCGTAAAACATCCATCTTACACTGATCGTCCAGCCATCTCCAGGCCTGGTTTCAGCAAACATCCCGAATGTAAGCTGGGGCGCATCACCGACCTTTATATCTTTTACATAAACGGAAGTAGAATCGATAAGTAACTGCTGATCGTTGTAAAGCAAAGCATTCACATCGTTTCTCCAGCGCCAGTCACCGGCAGAAGCACTCAGCCCGACACTCAGGTATTCAGCTAAATCAGATTCAAGCTCTAATTCAAGGCCTTTGTGCACTGCGTCAAGACCTCTGATCAGTGCCCTTGTCATAGCATTGTTTTCCAGTTGAATGTTTTCCCTCGACAGCAGCGATTTATCCTGCCAGAGCGTGTAATACAGGTTTATATCTGCCTTCACGAATGCCCTTCTGTAGCTGTATCCAAGTTCTGCGGAGGTGATTTTTTCGTTCACCTGATTCCTGGCAACAGCGTTGCTGAAGTTTGTAAACATGAATTTGAAATAGGGTGCTTTGCTGAAATATCCGGCATTCATGTATAGATTATTGTACTTATCAGGATTGAAGTTGATTCCGGCTTTGATATCAGCTCCTGGTTTTGTAATAATTTCACTATCCGTGTTTTGAATATAATTAATGCGGTCAGTTCTCTGGTACCAGGTGTTGCTTACCGTGGATGCAAGAAATACATTAACCTTGCCCCGGGTATATTCGCCCTGTACGAAATAGCTGACAACATCAACCCTTGAGTCGTTATCCACATTAATGATATCCCCTGTTGTTTTCAACTGGTTTCGTCCACCAATGCCTTCAATGGCCCACCCGTAGGTATCTATCCAGAATTTCCCGCCCAGCAGATCGCTGATTTCTTCACGCAGATTCGATTTGAAATACCTGGCGTGGAGACCGGTAATTACTTTGAGCTTGTCGTTTATCTGCCAGTTCAGGTTGGTAAGTCCTCCGACCCACCAGTGTGAGGCGAGGTAATTGGTTTGGATAATTTTAGAGAAACCGTTCACCCTTCTGCCATCTGCCAGCTGAAATGTATCGGGATTGCTGAGGTTCTGCAGATATACCGCATCCCAGTCGATCTGGTTGTTTTTTCTATAGGTATTGGCAGGCGGGCTCATGAACGATTCTGAGTACTTCCCGCCCCCATCTCCGAATGAGAGATAAACCGAAGACGACAGCAATGCCCTTTTGTTTATATCCCAGTAATGGTTGAGGGCCAGTTGTGGCTTATGGTAAAAGTTCTCGGAAAGACTATTGATTTCTCCATTGAAAATTCCCCAGTTGGGATTGTATTGCCCTCCGTACTTTTTATATTCTTCCAGGGTGAGCCCGTAATTCCGTTGTCCGTGCCTTTCAGGGCTTCCCATTCCGGTAAAGACGAGCCTTTGCGACTTGTTGATCTCTTTGCTCAGACTTATAAACCATGACCAGGCATTCACAGCTGTTGCATCAACAATTCCCGGGCCAGTTGTACGTGATCCCAGAAAGGACAAGGCAAAACCATTTTTCAGCCTGCCACTCGACAAACTGATGGTGGTTTTCTGGTTCCCATAGTCGGTTAAAGAATACTGCAGGCTACCTCCTCTGCTTGATTCTGCTGGCCTGGTGATGATGTTGATGGTTCCACCTACTGAATTAAGGGCAACACGAGAGGCACCCAGACCCCGTTGAACCTGAATCGTTTGTGTTGCATCTGACAGACCAGTCCAGTTTGACCAGTAAACCAGTCCGTTTTCAACACTGCTGACTGGTACTCCATTCAACAGCAACGCGATGTTTTCCTGCTGGAATCCCCTGATGCTGATCCGTGCATCTCCGCTGCCACCTCCCAGTTTGGTAGCATAGACCCCTGGTACCATTTTCATGATCTCAGGATAGTCCTGGTGTCCCATTTCACGTTCAATGGTTGCTGATTTTATTGTCGATACAGCAACCGGGGTCTCACGTTCACGGGTGAATGTGGAAATGATGCTGATCTCTTCAAGGCCGACAACATCAGGTTGCAGTTCAATGATGTTCAGATTGCCGGTGTAGAATTGAACTGTATCTGGTTTGTATCCGAGATGACTGATTATGTACCAGCCACTGTTTCCGGTTGCAGGTATCAGAAAGTAGCCGGATTTGTCGGTCAGACTGCCGGTGTCTCCTTTCAGCGACTTAAGGGAAACATCCGTCAGAACCTGCCCCCCTGAAGCATCTCTGACCAATCCTTTGTAAACCTCCTGAGAAGACAGATTAAGTGAAGCCGTAAGCAATACGCACACTACAAGACCACGAAAGCAGATTTTCATGCTGAAAACATTTAATGGTGTCTGAAATATCGGGGGAGTAATTGCCCCGGTCAGCGATCATCGGGGCAGGAAAGATTAAAAGCGATAACATCAGGGAAATATCCCCTGACCATCGTTTTAAAACACCTTCTTCCATCCAGACTTTACTGTCGGTACCGGAAATTAACCGGTTCAGTCAGACAATGTTAAGCATGTCTGAGTCGCGGACTATACCGCCGGTCGGGAATTTCGCCCTGCCCTGAAGATTTCGCAGCAAAATTATGTTTTTTTTAATACCTGAAACTCATTTTCCGGGAGTTAGTTGAACGGTGTTTCAAAACAAACTGGTTTTTGTTTAAGAAAAAGGAATTCCGGTATTAAATATATTTAATTAGTTAAATATCAAAAATCGTCTAACTGATTGATCTTTTTAAGTTTTAGGTTGTTAATAACGGGAATTTAAGTCCCTTCCGGGGATTTACCAAATCAATGAAATATGGTGTCCAGGAAATCGAAAACTCCGGTGATTAAATCAAAATCAGGTAATGTCTCATCAACAGCATCTACCGGTCAGAAATACGACAAAGTATCTGGTTCATTGGCTGAAGTCCCTGAGGAAAAACGTCTTATATGCGTGGGTATCGGAGCATCAGCGGGCGGACTTGAAGCACTTGAGGTTTTCTTCCGGAATATGCCCACCAACAGTGGTATGGCATTTATTGTCGTTCAGCACCTCTCACCTGATTACAAAAGTCTGATGAGTGAATTGCTCTCGCGGTACACCTCAATGGAAATTTTCAGGGCGGAAGATGGCGTTGCTGTCGAACCCAACTCCATTTACCTGATTCCACCCAAAAAGAACCTGACCATATTCCATGGGAAACTTTTTCTTGCCGATCAGGACACCAACCGCGGGCTTAACCTGCCGATAGACATTTTCCTTCGCTCTCTGGCACTGGATAAAGGGAAGGATTCTATCGGAATCATTCTTTCAGGAACCGGTTCTGACGGTACTCTTGGAATCAGGGCAATTAAAGAGGCCGGAGGAATGGTTATGGTTCAGGACGATCAGAGTGCCAAATTTGATGGAATGCCCAGAAGTTCGATTGCAACGGGATTGGTTGATTATATCCTGCCACCGGATAAAATGCCGGAAGAGCTGGTTAAGTTTGTTAAGCATCCTTACATCAAAACAGGAAAAATCGACATCATCGTGTCGAAGGACGAAGACATTCTGGCGAAGATTTTAAAGATTGTTCGTGAAAAAGTTGGGGTTGATTTTTCGTTTTATAAGCCAGCCACCGTGCTGCGACGTCTCGAAAAGCGTATAAGTATCAATCAGATAAATAAAATTGAGAATTACATATCTTACCTGAGCCAATCACCCAGCGAAGCTAAAATACTCTATAAGGAGCTGCTTATCGGGGTCACACAGTTTTTCAGGGATCAGGAGGCATTCAATGTCCTCAGAGAAAAAGTGCTTACCGAAATATTCACTGGTAAAAAACCGGGAGAAACCATCAGGATATGGAGTGCCGGGTGTTCTACCGGAGAGGAGGCATATTCTCTGGCGATTCTGTTCAGAGAATACATGGATGAAAAGAAACTCGAGTTTGATGTAAAGGTATTTGCCACCGATCTCGACAATGAATCAATTGAATATGCAAGCACCGGGGTTTATCCCGAAAGCATTGTTTCTGATGTAACTACCGAAAGGCTGAGAAGCTACTTCGTGAAGAGGGAGAACAGCTACGTTGTGAATGAAAGGATACGGCGAATGGTGATCTTTGCTTCGCACAACATTCTTAAAGACCCACCTTTTACCAAACTTGATCTGGTTGTTTGCCGCAACATGCTCATCTACCTCAATGTGGCAATGCAAAGGCGGATCATGGCTATGTTTTACTTTGCACTCAATCAGACCGGTCATTTATTTCTCGGAAGCAGTGAAACCCTGGGTGAAATATCTGATGGATATTCAACCGTCAGTTCAAAATGGAAAGTTTACCAGATTAAAGAGGGTTACCGCCTTCCTGCGCAGTTTACTTTTCACAACACAATACCCACACTAAGGGATTCGAGATACAAGAACAGGCCTGACACTCAGGTGCAGGATATTCCGGAAGGATTCAGGGTAGAGTCTGTTTATCAGGAGATTGTGCGTGGATTTATGCCTCCCGGAATTCTGCTTGACAATAAGTTTGAACTGCTGCATGTGTTTAAGGATGTTAATCAATACCTGCACATCCCTGTAGGGAAAGCCAATCTCAGCATATTCAAACTTGTGAATGCTGAGCTGTCAGTTGTGATAAGCAGTCTTTTGCATAAGGTTGCCAAGGAAAAGAAAGAGCTGGTTTTTAAAGAGGTACTGGTTCCTGTGGGCTCGCAGCAAATGTATATTGACCTGGGTTGCCGGTATATTGAAGATACCCGTGCCCGGAACTCATATTACCTGATCACCTTCGATGAGAAGAAACCAGATGACTCCCATTCAGTCAAGGTCGATAATTTTGATCTGAAAAGCCATTACAGCGAGCGATTCAGCGAACTGGAACGAGAATTACAGTTTACCAGAGAAAACCTGCAGGCAACCATTGAAGAACTCGAAACCTCAAACGAAGAGCTTCAGAGCACCAATGAAGAGCTCATTGCTTCCAATGAAGAACTCCAGAGTACCAATGAAGAACTTCAATCGGTCAATGAGGAGCTTTACACTGTAAATTCTGAATACCAGAACAAGATTGAAGAACTTACCCAATTGTCGAACGACATGAACAACCTGCTCAAGAATACCAACATCGGAACGGTATTTTTGGATAAGTTTTTAAGAATCAGAAGATTTACACCAGCGATAGTAAAGACCATCAACATCATGGAGATGGACCTGGGCAGACCATTTTTTCATATTTCTCACAACCTGAATTACAATGATTTTCAACGGGATATTGAAAACATACTCCATACACTGATACCGAAAGAGATCGAGGTTCAGGATAAGCTCAACAACTGGTACATGCTAAGGATGCTTACCTACAGAACCATAGAAAATGCTGTGGATGGAGTGGTCATCACACTCATCGATATCACCGAGCGTAAGCGACTTGAGGAACGCATCAGATCTGAACGGGATCTCTTGCTGAGGTCTCTGGATATCAGTCCGATAGGCCAGATGATCATCAACCTCGAAGGATTTATCAGTTATGCAAACAAACCAATGGGTAACCTGCTTGAGATGGATGTGAATGAAATTGTAGGCAGACAATTTGATTCGATACAATGGGTGAACAACACTACCAAAAGTACAAGCGGAATTCTCAGAATGCCTCTCAGGGAAATTCTTGCAGATCCCGGAAGCGGTTACAAGGGCTCACTTAGGTACAGGTCATCCCTCGGATACGATAAGTATCTGAGCCTGAGTGGTGTGCCGATATTCGACATGCAATCTCAGTTGGCAGGACTGGTTTTTATGTTTACCGACAGGACCAGCGAATGTAATAAAAAGATGAGGAAGCCAAAATCAGAGTAGAACTGACTTAACTTAGAATCAACATGATGAGCAACGAGAAGAGCCGTAAATTGCGTGAGAAAGCCGAAGTTCTCCTGAAGCAGCGGCAGCAGCCTGATTTCAAGGCGTATGATCCTGCCAATATTGAAAGGTTGATAGAGGAGCTGCAGATTTACCAGATTGAGCTTGAAACTCAGAATGAAGAGATGCAGCGCGTTTATGCTGACCTTGAACAGTCAACCTCAAGGTACACCTCTCTGTTCGATTTTGCGCCCATTGGTTACTTAACTACCGATGAGAATGATTGCATCCGTGAACTGAACCTCACCGGGACCGGTATGCTTGGAATTGAGCGTTTTCAGGCCATTGGCCAGCCGATCTCCAAATTTATACATCCCGATTACCAGGATGCCTATTATTTCCACCTTCTCAAGGTCAGGGAATCAGATGCGAAGGTAACCTCTGAGATTTGTATAAGAAATCCGCTGAAGACTGACTCTCCGCTGACCCATATCGAAATTATCAGCATCCGTGATGATTCCGGAACAGGCATAAAATCGGCATTTATTGATATCTCAAAGCGGGCAAGGGCACTTTCACAGCTGAAGGAGAATGAGGAAAGGTTAAACAGTCTGTTCCAGGCATCGCCTGCCGGTTTCTGGGTGGCTTCATTTGGTGAGATCCTGTTGGTTAATGAGCGGTTGTGCAGTATGGTAGGTTATACCAGAGAGGAACTGATAGGAAGGAAGACTTCGGTGCTTCTGCCCGAAAAGGAAGGTCCCGGAGAGCATTTGCCGGAGTTTTCACTGCCCGATAACGAAGGCATCAGTCTGATGGTTACTAAGTTCAGGCATAAAAGCGGGTCTTTGGTAGATGTACTCATCAGCTCCGCACCGCTTGAAAGAGAGAACCTTGCCAAGGGTATTACTTTCGCTGCTCTCGATATAACCAGGCAGCTCAATACAGAAAAGGCCCTTACTGAGGCAGAACTTAAATTTGAGATGATTGCTTCCAATGCCAACGATGGCATATTACTCGCCAGGCAGGATGGTACGATTGACTATTCAAATGAAGCTTTC
The DNA here is from genome assembly GCA_016788045.1 of Bacteroidales bacterium. Lineage (GTDB taxonomy): Bacteria > Bacteroidota > Bacteroidia > Bacteroidales > Lentimicrobiaceae > Lentimicrobium. The sequence continues at coordinate 27,004 of JAEUTG010000056.1, read as the reverse complement.
AGAAAACTCTTCGGTTACGCCGGAGATGAAATACTTTCGCTCAACCTGATGGATCTGTTTGCCAGTGATGACAACAGCGAAAGATTAAAACATGCCTTGCGCAAGCAAGCGGTGAATCCGGCAAAACCATCCATCAAACAGAATTTCGAACTGCTGGGACTGAAGATTGATGGATCTACATTCCCTCTTGAACTTTCCCTTTCTTCTTTCCTGTTTGAAGGCCGTCTTCTGATGGTGGCTGTAATCCGTGATTTTTCAGAACACAAGCTGAATCAGTTTAAATTACTGAAAGCCAAAGAGAAAGCTGAAGAATCTGAGCGGCTCAAAACGGCTTTTCTTGCCAATGTCTCGCATGAGATCAGAACACCTATGAATGCCATTCTTGGGTTTGTTAGTCTGATGCAGGAATATGCGACGACGGAAGATGAGCGGAAAGAATACTTTGAGATGATTTCCTCTAACGGCGAAGTGTTGCTGAACCTGATCAACGATATCATCGATTTGTCAAAACTCGAAAGTGCAGCCCTGGCGCTGAATCCTCAACCTGTAGATCTCGGGGAATTCATGAACGAGATTTATATGTATATGCTCAGCGATCTCAAGCTCAAACTGAAAAACAATACCATCACTCCGAAACTGGTAATGCCTGATCAGCGCCATATTAACACCCTGGTAGTTGACCGCTTAAGGTTAAGGCAGGTTCTGATCAACCTGATCAACAATGCCATTAAGTTTACAGAATCCGGTACGGTTGAGCTGGGGGTTACCCTCATACATGATAAAACAAGTGGAACACCGATGGTATCGTTTTATGTGAAAGATACAGGGATCGGGATACCCGCCGATAAAACTTCGGTTATTTTTGAGTCATTCAGGCAACTTGAGGACCCCTTCACCCGCAAATTTGGCGGTGCCGGCCTTGGCCTGGCTATTGTAAAACGTATTGTTGAGGCATCTGGTGGATATGTTGGTGTTAAGTCTGAATTCGGGAAAGGCTCGGAATTCTTCATCCGGCTTCCGATGATAAAGGCTTCAGCTTCAGGCAGACCTGAAACCGTTGCGCCGTCCAAATCGGATGTATTCAATTTTGAAGGCAGGAAAGTACTGATCGTTGAAGACAAAGTTCCCAACACCATTTATCTCAAGACATTGTTGTCGAAAAGTAAAATTGACCTGCTTTTTGCTGTGAACGGAGCTCAGGCAGTCGATGTGTTTTCAAAAACACCCGGAATAGATCTTGTACTCATGGATATTCAACTGCCGGTGATGGATGGCTTTGAGGCTACGGCAAGAATAAAAGCAATCCGGAAAGATGTTCCGGTAATTGCCCAGACCGCCTTTGCATCAATTGAAGATCGTGAAAGGGTTTTTAACAGTGGATTTGATGATTTTGTGTCCAAACCGATCAATCCGAAAGAGCTTCTCCGGAAAATAGCCATATTGCTGGAATCCGGAAACAATTTCTGATCTGGGGTCTGTTGTGTCTCCACTGATGGATAAACTCCTGTCAAAATGAGGTAATCCGGATTTTTTTCAATCCTGTGCAACTGATTTCGGAGTATTCCGGGTCGTGGTTTGCAAAGGATGGAAAGTAATTAACTTACAATGGAAAAAACATTTTAATGCCCCCTGCGTTGTAATTTGTGCATACCTGTAAAATTTCACAGGATGGTACCGTTCTGATTGACTGATTAATGATGGCTACGCATGGAAGAAAAGAAGTCTGGAAGTAATGAAAGCAGAGCGCCTATGCAAAACAACGGTATTGTTAAAAACCAGAACGAAGCCGGAGCTGCAGATCATCCCCTCTTTAAACAGCTTTTTAATTCAATACCGCAGGCATCTTTTCTGCTGGACAGCAGTTTCAAAATACTGGATATCAATCCAACAGCAAAGGTGTTGCTTAGCTCGGGAAAGAAAAGTGTCTGGGGATCAAGCATTTTCGATTTCGTTAAATTCCGGTCTTCCGGCGGTACTGATATACGTAGCGAAGTCATTCATAAAGAGGATGGCATGGTCCATACCTTTGGTCAGTTGCTCTGCACAGGCTTGAATTATAGCATCAATTTTTCCCGGATTGATCTCGATGGAAGCAATCACTATTACCTGCAGCTCGAACCTGTCAGCCGGTTGCTGCTTGATAATGCTGATTATGATTTGCGCATCGAAAAGGGTAATGGAGAATCAGTTTCTGTTACATCAAGGCAATTTATTGAAAATCAGGTAAATGAAAAGGATGATTCATTCCTTCATACCATCATAGATTCTCTGCCGCACCCTTTCTATGTAATCGAAGCCACTACCAATAAAACCATAATTAAGAACACGGCAGCCACTACCTTTGAAGAATCACTGGCATTGATTCATTGTTTCATGAAATCAGATGTAGTGAGCTGCACCGGAGATCCGCTTTCCTGTGCCCTTGGGTTGGTTAACAAAACATCAACTCCTGTAAGGATAGAGCATGAATTTTTTACAAAAGCAGGTGAAAAACTGATCCATGAAGTTTTCGGATATCCGGTATTCAATTCCTCTGGTAACCTTAAGTATGTGATTCAGTATTCAATTGACGTTTCAGAAAGAAAGAAAAACGAAGCGGAACTTCTGGAATATCAGGCCGTAATAGATAACCTGATGACCAACCTTCCAGGGATGGCTTTCAGGTGCCTGAACGAAGCAAACTGGACAATGGAGTATGTTAGTCCGGGATCCAGAAAGCTAACCGGTTATAGCGCATCTGAGCTGATCAACAACAAAAAAACACATTACGGAGACCTTATATTTGAGGATGACCGGTCCAGGGTTTGGGAAAAGGTTCAGAAGGCAGTGAAACTGCACAGAGTATACAGAATCGAGTACAGAATCATTACAAGGAATGGCAGGATTAAATGGGTGCTGGAGCAGGGCAGGGGTATTTTTGATAAACAGGAGAGACTCGTCAGACTTGAGGGACTCGTAACTGACATTACCGATGGTAAAAATGCTGAGATTAAGTTAAAGAGGGAACTTGCCATCAATCAGGGACTTGCCTCTGTAGGCCTTGAACTACTGGGTGAATCTGTAAAATCATCACGGGTAGCTTATCTTGTTCAGAAATATCTCCGGGCACTCACGGGTAGCACATTTTCAATGCTTATTGCTCCGGCAACAGAGACTGATGATTCGGATTTCTATTGCTTCGACGAAAACGATGAAACTGAAAATACACGCATAGTTCACCATGCAGGAAACCCGTCGAACGGAAGTTATAAGTTTATTAATGCCTTGATTTCTAATAGAAAACCTCAGATAATCAATGAGCTAAATATAAGTGTTGGCATTCCTTGTCTGCCCCCCGGTGAATTTAACTTCAACCGCATCATCAGCGTTCCGGCCTTCATTAAAAACCAGTATGCCGGAATCATTATCCTTGCCGATGCTGAACATGATTACACTGAAGAGACGATAGAAGTGGTGCAGCGCTACATCAATATGTATGCACTGGCCGTATTCCGGATTAAGGCTGAAGAGTCGCTGCAACTAGCCAAAGAGAAAGCAGAAGATTCTGACCGGCTTAAGAGTCTTTTTCTGTCAAATATGTCTCATGAGATCCGAACCCCGATGAATGCCATTCTCGGATTTGCTGAAATGCTTCAGGATCCGGAGTTGCAGATCGAAGAAAAAGACCGGTTTCTGGATGTCATCATAAAGAGCGGTGACAACCTGCTCAGGCTGATCAACGACATCATTGATATTTCGAAGATTGAAGCCGGTCAGTTACGCATCATCTATTCTGACTGCAGGCTCAACGAATTGTTTGCCGAGATGGAAAGTTTCTTCAATAAGGAACTGATCAGGCAGCGTAAGGAACACCTGACATTTTATGTCCAGACAGGTAACCAGGAACCCGATTTCTCGGTTTATACGGATACGGTCCGCATCAGGCAGATCATCACCAACCTGGTAGGCAATGCCATAAAGTTTACCGATGAAGGATTTATCGAGCTGGGTTACCGTATCAGGGGAGAGAAAATAGAGTTTTACATCCGTGATTCGGGAATCGGAATTCCTGTAGACCAGCAGAATCACATTTTCGAGCGGTTCGGACAAGTTAAGGAGGTGGCAGCACGCAACCTGTCGGGAACCGGGCTGGGATTAACCATTACCAAAAATCTGGTTGAGTTGCTGGGTGGGAGAATCTGGCTTGACTCATACCCGGCTGAGGGGTCAACCTTCTGGTTCTCTATTCCGTATAAAACAGGATATCATGGTACAGGACAACTCTTTGAGAGTGAATCTTCGCAAACAATCTCCATTGATCTTGCAGGTAAATGCATTCTTGTAGTTGAAGATGTGGATACCAACTACTTTTATATCAGTTCATTGCTTGAGAAACTCGGCTGCAGGGTAATACGGGCTACCGATGGTTTAAAAGCCGTTGAGATCTGTAAAACCGACGATTCGGTTAATCTGGTTCTGATGGATATCGAGCTTCCTGTAATGGATGGATATACAGCAACAGCAGAAATCAAGAAGTTCAAACCTGAGTTGCCTGTTGTAGCCCAGACAGCGTTTGCTATGATGGGAGAGCGTGAGAAATGTATTGAAGCCGGGTGCAACGACTACATTGCAAAGCCCATCCGGAAAGAGATATTGCTTGAAACCATCGCCAGATATCTTTAGTAAGGGGATTACGCCCGGACAGAACATTCAGAAAAGAAAACCTCCGAAACTGCTCAACCCGGCTTACAGGTACCTCGGGTCTGCCATCAGCGGGAGTTTGGCCATACGGGTAACTTCAACCGACGGGAAGCCAAACTCTTCAACCACCCTGCCGAGCAAAAGATACACTCCCCGCCCTTTAAAAGGATAAGCCCTGGCGATATCGGGGAAATGCACCGTGTCGAAAAATTCACCGGTGTGATCAAGGAAGGTGCCGAAATGCATAATCTCTTTTTTGATGGTACGTACATATTTGATGGTTACCAGCACCCCGAGCATTTTAACCGTTTGACCTACAGAATGCTGAAGGCCGCAGGCTGCTATCTGCCCCCTGAAATCCGTCTTCAGCATATCGAAGTAGCTCATCGTTACCGGAAAATCAATCAGTTCGATCTCATCGTAGGCATCTTCGAGCGGATTGTGCACCAGGGCAGGCAGGTTAAAGCGGCGCACCGGTTGTTTGAAGAGTGCAGCAGCCGGCTCAGGCTGTTTCTTGCCCGACATCATGTGGGCTTCCCACAAAAGCTGTTGTTTCCCCAGCCCGGTGAACCTGAGGGCGCCGATACGTATCAGCAGAATGAGCTGCTCCATGGGCGGTTGTACCCGTTCGATGAAATCGTACAGATCGGTAAAAATTCCGTTCAGTTCCCTATCCCTGAGCAACAATTCCGCAAGATTGCTTTCGAGTCCGGTGATGTGAACAAACCCGATATATATGGTTTTTCCCTCCAGTGAGCTGAGGTACACACTCCGGTTGATGCAGGGGAGCTCAATGTCTGCACCGCACCGTCTGGCTTCATTAAAATAGACCCAGCTTTGATAGAATCCGCCGAAGTTGTTGATTACGGCAACCATAAACTCTACCGGAAAATACGATTTCAGAAAGAGGCTCTGGTAGCTTTCCACGGCAAAAGATGCGGAGTGCGCCTTTGAAAAGGAATAACCGGCAAAAGATTCTATCTGGCGCCACACTTCATTGGTGATTTCATCGCTGTAGCCTTTGTTACGGCAGTTGGCAAAGAACTTGTCGATGATTTTCTGGAATTCAACCCTCGACCGGTATTTCCCACTCATGGCCCTTCTGAGTACATCGGCGTCCGCCAGATCGAGGCCGGCGAAATGGTGACAGATTTTCAGCACATCTTCCTGATAGACCATCACACCGTAAGTTTCGCTCAGTTGTTCCTTCATCACAGGGTGAATATAATCGAAGCCTCCGGGGTTGTGAAAGCGGCGGATGTATTCGCGCATCATACCGGAGCGGGCCACGCCGGGTCTGATGATTGAACTGGCCGCGACAAGGCTCAGGTAGTTGTCGCACCTGAGTTTTTTCAGCAACCCGCGCATTGCAGGGCTTTCAATGTAAAAGCAGCCATTGGTCTCGCCGCTTCTGAGTTGCTGTTTCACTATCGGGTCCTGCTTGAATTTTTCAACCTGGTGTATATCAATGCTGACTCCGCGGTTTGCCTTTATGATGTCAACACAGTCGCGTATATGCCCGATCCCGCGCTGGCTGAGGATATCGAGCTTCTCAAACCGCAGGTCTTCCGCCACGTACATGTCCCATTGGGTTACCGGCATCGATTTCGGGGGGAGGTCGAGTGCTGTGTAGCAGGTGATGGGTTCTTCCGAAATCAGTACACCCCCGGCGTGAATACTTCTGATGTTGGGGAAATCGGTCATTCGTGTTCCGATAGCGGTAATGTGTCTTGTGATATCGTCCTGGTTGAGGGGGCTGTCCGGTTCATCGATCAGGCGGTCAAGCTCAGCTTTCGGCAGGCCCATTACCTTCCCGAGCTCCCGCAGTATTGATTTTCCCTTGAAGGTGGAGGTAGCTCCCAACAGGGCGGTATGCTCGCGCCCGTAGCGTTTAAAAATGTAATCGAGTACGTCGTCGCGCTCTTTCCATGAGTAGTCAATATCAAAATCGGGCGGACTGCTTCGCTTCGGATTCAGAAAGCGTTCGAAGTAAAGGTTCAGCTCGATGGGGTCAACATCGGTGATTCTCAGGCAATAGGCCACGATGCTGTTGGCTCCGCTGCCCCGGCCTACGTGGTAGAACCCGCGCGACATGGAATAGCGTATGATGTCCCAGGTAATGAGAAAGTAGGCACCAAATCCCAGCCGGTCTATGATGTCGAGTTCGTGACGTACCCTTGCCGAAGCCGTTTTGTTGTTCTTCCCATAGCGGTACTCCAGCCCGTCGGCCGCAAGTTTTTCGAGCAGCAGACGGTCGTCGTACATGCTCCCGGTAAAGGTCTTTTTGTTCTTTATGATCCTGAAATCGAAGTCGATGCTGCAACGGCCGGTAATCCGTTCTGTATTGCGTATCAGTTCGGGGAAATTTCCGAAAAGCTTTTTCAGCCCGGCAAGGTCTGTCATCATACGCTCACCTCCGGCAACCATGTCGGGGGTGAGACGGCTCAGAAGGATGTTGTTGTCGATGGCCCTCAGGTAGCGGTGCAGCTCGTATCCTTTTTCACCGGTGAATGTGAAAGGGGCGTGGATCATAAATTTTCCGGGATATCTGCGGTAGTCCGACATGGGGAGTTTGTTGATGTCGGCGGCAGAGACTCCCGAGAACTCATTTTCGGCCATTTCGGTTACCTGGCGGCTTCCAAAAGGATAAACCACCACCACATGATTGAACGGGGGGGCCGGCCAGGGGAGGGGAGTTCCCTGTATGTTGCTCCGGCTCAGCAGGTCGTTCAGCTCTTTGAATCCGGCGTTATTTTCGGCGATACCGGTGTAAAGCAGGCGGTTACCGTCCCTGAACTCGATGCCGGCCATCGGACGGATGCCTGTTTTATGACAGGCTTTAACAAAGTCGATGGTTCCGCTGCTGTTGTTGATATCGGCAAGCAAAGCCACTTCGGCCCCTGCATCGAGGGCAAGCGGGGGAATTTCATCAACGGGTATTGTGCCGAAGCGCAGGCTGTAGTATGAGTTGAAAGTCAGGTGCATTTTGTTCTGATGCTTGCTTTGGCCGGAGAAAGTGCGGTTGTTGTACTGTCTCCCTGTTTCATATTTCTGGTTTTACGCATCCTCTTCATTGTCAAAGGCTCCGAGTGCTGCGGCGTGGGTTATGGCTTTGCTGCCGAAGCGGTTGCGGATCCTGTCCATGGCCTGATAAAGGTTAATGGTCTCGGGCGAATCGTCGAACATGCTTATTTGCTGTACCCCGCTCACCAGATGACTGAACCTTACCCCGATGAGCCGGATGAGCATACGCCGCTGATACAACCTGTTGAAAAGGCTGCGGGTGTGCGGCAGCAGCACGTGGTCGAAAGCCGTGTAGGGAATCCTGTGCTGCAGGGTATGGGTGTCGAAATTGGCATAACGGACCTTAACGGTAATACAGGAGGTGAGTTTTTGCTTCTTCCGCAACTGGTACGAGAGCTTCTCAACCATTTTGAGCAGCAGGTCGCTGATCATGGCAATGTCGATGGTGTCATGCTCGAAGGTGGTTTCGGTACTGATTGATTTTCGTTCGGTGTATGGCTCAACCGGCGTAGGGTCAATACCGTTGGCTTTTTTCCAGATAACAATGCCGTTTTTGCCCAGCAGCCGTTCCACCATTTCAACCGGCATACGGCTGAGGGTGTCGATGCGGGCGATTCCCATGGAACGCAGCAGCCTGAAGGTTTTATCGCCGATACCGGGGATCTTGCTGATCGAAAGCGGGCTCAGAAAAGGCATGATCCGCTCGCGCGCTATTTCAAGCTCGCCATTGGGCTTGGCCTGCCCGGTGGCAATTTTTGAAACGGTTTTATTTACCGACAGACCCAGTGAGATGGGAAGCCCTGTTTCCCGGATAATCCGCTGCCTGAGCTCGTGCGACCATTTTACGGCCCCGAAGAAACGGTCGATCCCGGTAATGTCGAGGTAATGCTCATCAATGGAGGCCTTTTCGTAAACGGGAGCCTCTTCCGCGATAATGCCGGTTACCTGGTTTGAAAAGCGCGTATACTGCTCCATATCGCCCCTTATCACAACCGCATCGGGGCAAAGCGCACGGGCCATTTTCATGGGCATGGCAGAATGTACCCCAAAGGTACGGGCTTCATAACTGCAGCCTGCTACCACCCCGCGGTCCGACATGCCCCCGATGATCACCGGCAGACCATTAAGCCGGCTGTTGTTCAGACGCTCAACCGACACAAAAAACGTGTCGAGGTCCATGTGAACGATGGTTCTGTTGTCTCCTGGCTGAATCATAAAAAAATATAGTCGTTTTGTAAAACCAAGGATTTTTCACCTTACCTTTGATTAAAAATTAATCAAAATTCTGATTACAATATAATCATTTTCCTAACAAAATCTTCAGCAACATGAATATTTTTGCATCGAACATTAAACTTTTGCGCAAGAGGCGCGGACGCACACAGGACGATGTTGCTTTTGCCCTGGACATGAAAAGGTCAACCCTGAGCGGGTACGAAAATGAGGTTGCCCAGCCCGGCATCGATGCACTGCTTTCTTTTTCAAAGTATTATGGCATCTCGGTTGATACGCTGCTGAAGGTTGACCTGTCGAAACTGTCGCAAAGCGAGCTGATGCAGCTTGAGAGAGGATACGATGTGTTTATATCGGGAAGCAAAATCAGGATTCTTACCACCACGGTTGATAACAACAACAACGAGAACATCGAAGTGGTCAATCAGAAAGCCTCGGCAGGATACAGGGTAGGTTTTGCCGATCCCGAATACATCAGGATACTTCCCACGTTTCAGATGCCTTTTCTTTCGAGAGACCGCAAGTACAGAACCTTCCAGATAAGCGGCGATTCAATGCTCCCCATTCCCGACGGCTCATGGGTTACCGGCGAATTTGTCCAGAACTGGAACCTGATACGCGACGGGGTACCTTATATTATTCTTACGCTTGACGACGGAATCATGTTTAAAGTAGTTACAAACCACCTGAAGCAGGATGCAAAACTTACCCTCCATTCGCTCAATCCGCTGTATGAGCCCTATGATATTGAAATCAGGGATGTACGCGAAGTCTGGAAGTTTGTGCATTACATCAGCAGTCAGCTGCCCGAACCCAACCTCCCGCGCGAAGAACTGGCAGCCACTGTTGCTACTCTCAAAAAGGACCTCGAGAAGCTTAAAAAACAGGTGGTTGCCCCGCAGGTGCTCCGCTTACCGTTCGATGAATCCTGAACCAGCAATTCAGCTGAATGATCGCTGTTTCTGTGCTTCGATAAGGGGTGATCGGCCTGCATTTTCGACCCGCAACAGCATATTTCCCGAAATCAGCATTGACATAAAATCTATACAATAGTGTCAATTCATTGATATATAGTGTTATATATCTATTTGTGAAAGAGAAGGCCCTGATGCAATAAAAATCGCCTGTTCGTCCGGTATTTCAGCAGAATTGCTTACCTTTGCACCTCATTTTCTGAACTTAAAGTTGAATTATTCTGATGATTAACATTACACTGCCCGATAATTCTGTAAGGCAATACACAGAAGGCACAACAGCACTTGAAATTGCCCGGAGCATAAGCGAAGGCCTTGCCCGCAATGTGCTTTCTGCAAGTGTGAACGGTGAGGTATGGGATGCAACACGCCCCATTACAGCTGATGCCGAAGTTAAGTTGCTGACATGGAACGACCCGGAAGGGAAGGCTACCATGTGGCATTCATCGGCGCACCTGATGGCCGAAGCCATCGAAAACCTGTATCCCGGCGTGAAATTCGGAATCGGTCCCGACATTGAGAACGGATTTTATTACGATATGGACTTCGGCGACCATGAAATTTCGGCCGACGACCTGAAAGCCATTGAAGATAAAATGCTTGAGCTTGCCCGCGAAAAACAGGCGTACCTTCGCCGTGAAGTTTCAAAGGCTGAAGCCCTGGCCTACTTTACCAACAAGAATGACGAGTACAAACTGGAGCTGATCTCCGATCTTGAAGACGGACAGATCACCTTCTATGAAACGGGCAGTTTTACCGACCTCTGCCGTGGTCCCCATTTGCCCGACACCAGCCCGATCAAGGCCGTAAAATTGCTGAATATCGCCGGAGCCTACTGGCGTGGCGATGAAAAACGCAAGCAGCTCACCCGGATCTACGGGATTACTTTCCCAAAGCAGAAAGAACTTACCGATTATCTCGAATTGCTTGAGGAAGCAAAAAAACGTGACCACCGTAAGCTGGGCAGGGAACTCGAACTGTTTACCTTCTCTCAGAAAGTTGGTTCAGGCTTACCGCTGTGGCTGCCCAAGGGAGCACTCTTACGCGACAGGCTGGAGCGTTTCCTGCGTAATGTTCAGCAGAAAGCCGGTTATCAGCCGGTTATCACGCCACACATCGGGAATGTTGAGCTCTACAAAACATCCGGACATTTCCAGAAGTACGGCAAAGACAGTTTTCAGCCCATTTCCACCCCGATCGAAGGCGAACAGTTTATGCTGAAACCCATGAACTGCCCTCACCATTGTGAGATATACAGCTCAAAACCGAGGTCGTATAAAGACCTGCCGATCCGCTATGCTGAGTTTGGTACAGTTTACCGGTATGAGCAGAGTGGTGAGCTGCATGGGCTGACAAGGGTACGTGGGTTTACACAGGATGATGCCCACATCTTCTGTATGCCCGATCAGGTTAAATCAGAATTTCTTGCTGTGATAGATATTGTACTTTATATCTTCAGACTGCTTGATTTCAAAGATTATACAGCACAGATTTCGTTGCGTGACAAGGTAAACCGTGAAAAGTATATCGGTAGCGAAGAAAACTGGGAAAAGGCAGAGAATGCAATCATCGAGGCTGTAAAAGAAGCCGGATTGAATGCTGTGGTTGAGTATGGTGAAGCTGCATTTTACGGCCCCAAACTTGATTTCATGGTGAAAGATGCCCTGGGCCGCAAGTGGCAGCTGGGTACCATTCAGGTCGACTACAACCTTCCCGAAAGGTTCGAACTTGACTACATCGGCAGCGACAACCAGAAGCACAGGCCGATCATGATCCACCGGGCCCCGTTTGGTTCAATGGAGCGTTTTGTTGCGGTACTTATTGAGCATACTGCCGGAAATTTCCCGCTCTGGCTTAACCCTGAGCAGGTTATTATTCTGCCAATCAGCGAAAAATACCTTGATTATTCGAAAAAGCTTTTAAATTTCCTGAATAATTCCGACATTCGCGGCCAAATTGACGAAAGAAGCGAGAAGGCCGGAAGGAAGATCAGGGATGCTGAAGTCAGTAAAATTCCTTATATGCTGATTGTCGGCGAGAAGGAAGAAGCAGAAAGCAGTGTTTCTGTCAGAAAACATGGAGCCGGTGATCTTGGAACCATGTCAACAGATGCTTTTATTGAAATGATTAACAATGAGATTGCTGTTGCAATGCAGTAATTGACCAATCAATATTCATTAATCAGTGGAGGAACTCATATAGCAACGCCATTCAGAAACCCAAGGGGCCCGCGTCCCTTGCAAAAGAAAAAGGAAGATCCTCATTTTATCAACGAGCGGATCAAAGCACCCGTTGTGCGGGTTGTTGGTGAAAATGTTGAAGCCGGAATCTACAATCTTAAGGATGCCCTGGCTATGGCTCAGCGTCTGGAGCTTGATCTTGTTGAAATCTCTCCGACTGCGAACCCACCGGTTTGTAAACTGACCGACTATAAGAAGTTTCTTTACGAACTCAAGAAAAAGCAGAAGGAGATCAAAGCAAAGTCAGCCAAAATTGTGGTGAAGGAAATCAGGCTTGGCCCCAATACTGATGAGCATGACTTTAATTTCAAACTCAAACATGCCATCAAGTTTCTTGAAGAAGGAGCAAAGGTAAAAGTTGAGGTCTTCTTCAGAGGAAGGAGTATTGTCTATAAAGACCAGGGCGAAATCAAACTGCTGCAGTTTGCATCATTGCTCGAAGACTATGGAAAAGTTGAAAAACTTCCTTTGCTGGAAGGCAAGCGCATGATCATGATTATCGCGCCAAAGAAGTAGAAAGTTTTGAATAAAAACTCAATATAAACCCAATAACAACTATTGTAATGCCAAAAATGAAGTCGAAATCCGCTGCAAAAAAACGGTTTGATTTAACCGGCACCGGTAAACTGAAAAGGAAGCATGCCTACAAAAGGCACATCCTTACGAAAAAGTCGACCAAGCGCAAACGTAACCTGACTTATTCAGCGATCGTTGACAAGGCCGATGCAAAGAACGTAAAGGAAATGCTTGCTTAGATTTAAAGTAAAAAGTAAAGGTGAAAAGCCTGCCTGTATGTCACAGGCAGACAGGTAAAAAGTGAAGAATCCGGAGAAATGAGTGTTCATTTATTGTTGGTTCGGGCTTTTTACTATTTCCAGACTTTTTCGGTTTAATTATTAACCCTTGCTTTCTGCATCAAAGATTCTCAAAAGATTGGGAACGCGAAAGCGAAAAACAAAAACAAAATGCCAAGATCAGTAAATTCAGTGGCCTCAAGGGCTCGCAGAAAAAAGATCCTGAAAGCCGTTAAAGGACAATTCGGCAGAAGGAAAAATGTTTGGACGGTTGCCAAAAATGCATACGAAAAAGGCATGGTGTATGCATACCGCGACAGACGCCAGAAAAGACGCAACTTCCGCAGCTTGTGGATCACCCGTATCAATGCCGGTGTAAGACAGTTTGATATGTCTTATTCTGTGTTTATGGGTAAACTCAAACAGAAAAATATCAACCTTGACCGTAAGGTTCTGGCCGATCTGGCCATGAATCACCCGGCGGCTTTCAAAGCCATCGTGGATGCTGTCAGGAATTAGTTGATCAGTATTAGTCACAAAAAAAGCTGCCTTTTCAGGCAGCTTTTTTTGTCATAACGCATCCGGCTTATTTGATGATTGTTTTTTTGGTACGAATTCCGAGAATTGACGACATCTGCTCAGTAAGCACCCGTTTTGCGACAATCACCTTGTTTTTGTCGAGCAGATACATCACCGGCGAACTGTGAACATCGTAAATTTCCCTGAAGTCTTCCGTGATGCTGTAGAAACCATTCACATTTATCCAGGAAGTCTGGTTCCTGATGATGTAGTTTTTCATATCCTTCCATGAGGTGTCCATGCACACCGCATATACCTCAAGATTAAGCAGATCTTTGTTTTTGGTGTAGAAGTCTTTCAGCAGCGGGGTTTCTTTCTTACAATGGCTGCAGTCGGGATCCCAGAAGTATACAAGGGTATAGTCTGCGTTAACCTTATGAAGTGATACAGGTCGTTGAAGGGTGTCATAAAGGATCATTTCTGGTGCAGGTTTGCCAATCAGAATAGGTTGAAGCACCGCAGCCCGTTTCTCAAGATTTTCTTTAACTGTCTTGTTCATCCAGCTCATTTTCGGATCGTTATAGTACTTATTCACCAGGTGAACAAAGATGGCATCATAACCCATAATTTCAGAGCTTTCAAACTTAACAGTCAGATACCACATCAGGTATTTGAATGTTTCGATGTTATCGCCTGCCATGCTGAAGAGGTAGTCTACTGCCTGAATCACTGAATCCGGTTGAGGTGGTGTCAGACGTGTCAGGTATTGTTCCACTTTCGAATGCAGCAGTGGAGTTCTTACCAGCCGGTCATCATTCAGGTTGGTGTTATCCCAGAAGTGGGCCTTGTAATACCTGTAACTGAAAGTGGAATCAGTTTTACCATCTGACAGTTGCGGGGCCGGCGGAATATCCGGTTCTTTCATGGATGTGAGAAAAGCTGAAACAAAACTGCCCGGATGTGCTTCGATCAGATCCGCAATGTACTTTTTAACCTCGGCATTCAGCCCATTAATTCTGGCTTCCGTGATCTTCAATGAATCAGATCCGGCCGGGTAGTTTTTCTTAAGCTGAAGAAGCCGGGCCTGTTCTTTCTGCTTTCCGGCAAGAAAGTTAACATATTCGAAGAAAACCTTGTTCTCCGGACTGTTTTTTACACTGAGGGATGCCGGTATCCTGTCCCTTTTTCCTGACAAGGTGAATTCCAATGACTTATCAATGACGAAATCGAATAATTTTACTTTCTCAGCAGTGGTAAGAAAATACATGCCCGCCAAAAGGGGTTTTTTATCAGCAAACACATAAGCGTTTCCTTTTTTCAAATAGGCAGTATCAACTATAAACTGTTTGTCACCGTTATAATTGGCCAGATAGATGAGGCTATCCTGCAGTCCTTCAATCTGAATGCTGATTTTATAACCAGTCTGAGCGTACAGGGTGGATAGGAAAAGTGTGCTGAAAGAGGTGAACAAAAAGAGAAGAAAGCGCAGTCTGAAGTACATAGGCGAAGCTTTTATCAGAGCAAAATTACCTAAAAATGACTTTGTTGCCGGGAGTTTTCAGAATGAATTTAAAAAAGAGGGTGAGTGTAACTCCCAAACAGTGAATTCTTGTTACTTTTGAAGAAAATGCCTGCGATGAAAGCAACGCTGATGCTGATCTCTTTTTTCTTTGTTTTGTTTCATTATGAAGCGGTAGGGTCTTCTTATCAGGTTGATTCTGCGCTGATTAATGAAAGGGAATTTTACCTGGGCAAGGTTCATTCTATAAGAGATACCATGACGGTGAATTCATGGATTAACCTGAAAAGACTCTCTGATAATCTTGAAAAGCTTGCATTCACCGATGCACAGATTCTTGATTCACTATACAGCAGAATAAAAGCTGATTCTGCCACCATCGCTGCTTTATCCGCTGAACAGACGGCAACTGTCGCTGACCAGTCATTACAGGTCAGTGATTCGGGGGAGACAGGTAACAACAGGTTGATGCCTGTAATCATGAAGGCTTTTATTGCTTTTCTGCTGTTCTTACTGCTTATACTGGTTTACCTGCTGATACGGAAAAGCAACAGTTTAAAAGCCTCAGAAGCGGTGATTTCGCGTTTTGAGGCCACTGCTGCCGAAAAACAGTCACAGGTTGCGATGGCTGAGCTTGAGTTAACCAAACTAAAACAACGTGAGTTTGAGTTTCGTGAAGAACTTGAAAGGGGAATTCAGCTGAATCAGGAGCGTATGCAGTCAATGCTGCAGAAATGTGAACTCCTGGAAGAGGAAAACCGCATACTGGCCAACAGGTTAAAAGCTCAGGCTTCCCAATTACAGGCGGGAGTGCCGGAGGATGCTGTGAATGAGGGAGATGATGATGACAGGCGTTTGATGATCAGGTCGCTGATGGAGGAGCGGAGCAGCCTGATGAACCTGGCAGCTACCCTGAGGGCTCAACTTGCCGACGAAACAAGAAAAAGGCAGACAATGCTTGAGAAGTTCAGGGCGGTGTACGATGACATCAACACAGGAGCTACTGAATAACGAACCCAGAGTACTATCAAGCTTTTCAGGCAGTTTTTAGCCTTGTACTCCGGTTAAAAGGAATCCGGAGCGCCGGATATTTTGTCGCGTTTTTTGGTTTTAGCAGGGTTGAATATCCTCACAATGCCCAGTGAAAAAACAGTATACCGGTCGCTGATTCCGGTTGACCCAATATGAGCATCCAGCTGATCGTAGTTGTGCAGCCTGAACGCAAAGGAAGTCCTCAGAGCCCAGTTCAATCCGGCATAATAATCCAGTTCCAGGCCTGCCGGTACTGAAAATCCGTATCCCCTTTTTCCGGAAGGTTCTTTTTGAGAAGTATATCCTACGGCTGAGATAAAAGAATTGTCAGTAAGATTATATTTAATCGACCGGTAACTGATAAAACCTATACCGGTGATTACTTTTACTTCGAATTCAGGTTTTTTCTTAGGTTTTATTAACCGGGTGATGCTGACCGCCAGCTCCAGATTACTTTCAATAAATGTATTGTCGAAGTACATATTGATATCCGGATTTGACCCGCGCATATGCCCCTGATTGGCTGTTATTCTGATATCCAGATACTTATTGACGGATTTCCCGGCTAGAACACCCCAGGCAAAATCGCTTTCGGCGTTCAGTTTACGGGTTGGGTTAAAATCATGAACACTCAGATCCCCAAAGAAAGAAACGACATTCACCTGCGGACCCAAAAACCAGTTCTCATTGAATCTGTAGTTCTGTGCGAAGACTTTACCTGCTGAGGTTCCGATCATCAGCACAATCAGTATTTTTATCGATAAATCGTATTTGCTCCGGATCATTAAATGTTATAAAGAGTTTCTTCAGTATTGAAGTAACGTGAAAGACTCCTGTTTGTTAACATATACTCAGGATTTCTCAGTGTGCAAAATCCTTTTCCCCGGCTTTTATCCTGACCGGCAAAAAATTCTCTGCAGGGACCACAGGGCAGCTGTATCTTTTGCTGTTGTATATACAGTAGGGATTGTAAGCTTTGTTAAAATCAATCACAATTGTCGAATCACCGGAAATCCTGGCATCAACATACCTGCCCCCGGCATAACTCCCATTGCCTGAGGTCTCATCACGAAAAGGGACAAACAGATAATCCTCATAGCCTTCTTTGGTCATGAGCCCAACGTTTCTGAAAATAGTAAGGGTAAAATTCCGGTTCTTTAGGCTGAAATGTGCCTTGCCATAAACAAGATAGAGGGGAAGTCTTTCAGTGGTTGTTTTCATCCTGATGGTATCCGGATGATCGTAGATTTCGAGGTGGGCTGTAACTCTGTAGGTATCGGAAATCCTGAAGTAATCCAGGCCAGTAAAATCCGGTCTTTTCTCTTCAGGGAGCGGTGTCTCATCAGGATTTTTGAACTCCGCATCCTTGGCAACTCTTTCTGTCTGAACCGATTCGTAATATGCTTTGTGCTTTCCTGAAGAGTGCTGGGCAAACAATGCAGTTTGCAGCAGCAGGAAAATCATGATCAGGGGTTTTGAGGATGATTTCATGCCTTGCGGGGTTTGCTGCAAAGTTATCATTTATCAGGTACATCTTTACTGAACAGAATCAGCTTTTGATTGTTGATCGCTAAAAAAGATGGAACTAGCCGATATCAGACTGAATTACAGCAAGCATACACTCAATGAGGCTGCATCAGGAAACAACCCTGCAGAATTGTTCAGCCATTGGTTAAAGGAAGCGGTTGATGCCAATGTAACGGAGCCTTCGGCCATGGTACTTTCTACGGTATCTGAGCACAACAGGCCATCTTCCAGGGTTGTTCTGCTCAAGGGTTTCAATGAGGGCAGGTTTGTGTTTTATTCCAATTATAACAGCCGGAAGGGCAGGGATATAGATTCCAATCAGTTTGTGTCACTGCTTTTTTTCTGGCCGGAGCTTGAGCGTCAGGTCAGGGTAGAAGGTGTAGTGAGCAGAGAATCAGCTGACACTTCAGATAAATACTTCAATTCCAGGCCATTGGAGAGCCGGATTGGAGCTATCATATCTCCGCAGAGTAAAGTTATTGAAGGGAGGGAGGATCTGGAAATAAAATTCAGTGAACTGATGGCTCAGTCTGATCCGGGTCAGCTCAAACGTCCTGATTACTGGGGTGGTTATGTTGTTGATCCCGGTGTTTTTGAATTCTGGCAGGGCAGGCCTAGTCGTCTGCACGACAGGATAAGGTTCAGAAAGGATCAGGAAACCTGGATCAGGGAAAGACTGGCACCGTGATCTGAAGCGTAAGTTCAGTTGCTGAGTGACTGAAGCCGGTGCATGAGTTTTTCAGTATCCAGGGGTGAAAGGTTATGATCCTGACACAATTCACCAAGGTTGCCCCAAACGGGTTCCCCGCATACAATGCAGGGAAGGTTGAATTCCAGCAGAATTTTTAAAGCATCAGGGTAAGCTTCAATCAGTTCTGCCACCTGGATTTCTCCGGATATTACAGGTTTAGTCATGGTTATTCAGGTTGGTGCTCTTTTCTGAGAAGATCGTTCACGGTTTTTACCGGGTTGAAAGTGATGATGGGCACTTCAACAAAAATGGTAATCCAATCGGCCATGGCACCGTTCCAGAGCCCTGGAAGTTCCTGCGCTTTGAGTTCACGGCCATCTTTCGATTTCGAAGAGATAAAACCTGTGGTAGGGTCAACAAATTCGCGCAGATCAAACTGTTCTCCGTTGTAGTCCCTTACATAACACACAAGGTCAACCGGATTAAAATGGGTTGATTTGCTGAATATCTCTTTCTGGGGGGCATTGTTGAGATCAATCTGAGAGGACTCCACAATCTGCAGTGAGACTTCACCTTCGGTATTCCTGATCCAGAATGGGCCACCACCCGGTTCTCCCTCGTTTTTAACCATTCCGCATATCCTGATTGGCCTGTTTAGCTTGTTAAACAGAAAATCAATTTTCTCGATGGCTGTCATTTCTTCATAATCGGCCGGGGGGTGAATGCAGAGTTTCTCCCTGGCGAAGTTCAGGATCTTTTTTACCTCATTGTCGCGCAGATTGCCGGCTTCGAGCAGTTCAAGGTATTCGAAAATCTTATCCCTGAGTTCAATCAGGTATCCTCCGATGATTCTCTTGTATTGGTATGTGTGTTCCTTGAGCCGGTCGGGAACTATGTTGTCGATATTTTTGATGAAGATAATCTCCCCTTCACGGTCGTTGAGGTTTTCGATCAACGCCCCATGTCCACCCGGCCTGAAGACGATGCTTTCGTCCTCGTTTCTGAAAGGTTTGTTTTTGGAATCAACCGCAATCGTGTCGGTGGATGACTTCTGAATTGAGAAGGTAAGCTCGTAGGTTACATCAAAAAGCTCTTCATATTTGTCTTTAACTTTGTTGATTTCTTCAATAAAACGGTCTGCATGTTCCGGAGAAACCGTAAAGTGTACAGAAACCCTTCCGTCGCTGTTCTGGCCGTAGTTGGCTCCTTCTACCAGGTGCTCTTCCATAGCCATACGGGCACCGTCATCATAGCGGTGAAATTTGAGCAAAGCCTTAGGTAAAGCGGCATACCCGAGCCCGTTGTCGTTCAGGAGGTAATCAATAATGCTGTTATAATCCTTTTGAACCAGGCAGGCTTCAATGTCAAGGTCATTCGCTGCCATCACTGATTTCAGGTCTTCAAAAAAAGCAAACTTCCGGATGTTGGTGATGAAGTTGTAAACAGAATTAAATCCCTTATCTGCATTCAGCAGCTTATCTGTTTCAGAAACTGAAGTGTTCTTTTCTCTGAATTCAAACAGAGTTTTAAACATTCTGCTGGCTGCCCCGGAAGCCGGAACAAATTTCAGGATTTCGTAATCATCGTAGTTTTTGTCGTAAAAATGCAGCAGTTTCTCTGCTTCAGTTTCTGTGAAGGTTTTGATGCCATTGTTGACAGATGCTGCATCTGTCAGTTCAACAAAAGGAAAGCCAGTTTTAAAATTTTCAATCTGTTGTTCAATTACTTTCAGGTCTATGCCTTTGGCCTGGAACTGGCGAAGATCATTTTGTGTAAACATAACGAAGCATTTAGATGTGTGCAGGGGATTGCCCCTTTAAAGACTTACTGCAACAAAAATAGGCAATTTACTCAAGAAAAACTATGTGTAAATGATTGTTTGCAGATGCAGCCTGCCACAACAAGCCCTTGCTGAATTGCATAAGCGGTTAATTGTCAGAATCCTGAAAGCGGAAATTCCGGAGGTAAGTCACACAGATCAGAAACCGATCAGATAAATGGTATAGGCGATATAGAGCAAAACAAGGAAGATACCTTCAGGTCTGTCGATCTTTCTGCCTTTTCGTGTAAATACAAAGATAAACATCAGGATACTGGCCAGCAACGCTGTTAAAATATCGAAATTTGAGCCGGTTGAAAATGGCAGGGGGTTGATGACTGCGCTGGTACCCAGGATAAAGAATACATTGAAGATGTTTGATCCCACCACATTGCCGATGGCTATGTCGCTGTTTTTCTTCAAAGCTGCAGTAATACTGGTGGCAAGTTCTGGCAGGGAGGTTCCTGCGGCGACTACCGTCAATCCGATAACGGATTCGGTCATTCCCAGCGACCGCGCAATGTCTACAGCACCCATTACCAGGAACCGCCCACCGAAAAACAGTCCTGCAAGTCCGGCGATCACAAAGAAACCCGACTTGGGAACCGACATCCGTACTTTTTCAACCTCCATCAGGGGCCCGGATTGTTTGGCAAGAATAAAGGTATACGCCATAAAAATGGCAAAAAAGGATAGTAAAACCAGGCCGTCAATTCTAGAAATCTCATTTTTCTGATGGCCATCTATGATGATATCGTTGGCTATAAACCCCAGCACCAGTACAGCAAGGATGCTGAACGGGATTTCTTTCCATACAGTATTGTTCATGACCCTGACAGGAAGAACAACGGCCGTAACACCGAGTATTACCAGGATGTTGAAAATATTGCTACCGACAATGTTTCCGATGGCAATGTCGGTATTGCCATTGAATGAGGCAATCAGGTTGACCACAAGTTCGGGAGACGAGGTCCCGAAAGCAACAACGGTTAATCCGATTACAATGTCTGAGATGTTTAGTTTCCGGGCTAGCGATGAAGCTCCGTCAACCAGCCAGTTTGAACCGAAAATCAATAAGAGCAGGCCACCTGCAAGAAGTAAATAACTCATTCTTTTTATTCGTTTGGTTTGGTTTTGACAAAATTAAGATTTAACAGAAGACTGATCTGAAAATGGATGGAATGATTCAATTCCTTCTTCTGGTTTCTGACCTGCAGTTGCCAGGCTGGCCCGGCTTCTATCCGGTTTTTCTGTGATATTCTGTATCCGGCAAAAGCCGTTACCCAGTTTTCGCTGTAGATGGCAGGTCGTGGGGTGTTAAGGCTCAGGTAAAGTTCATTGGAGGCCGTGAGATAAAACTCTCCGATATCAGTTTTTTCGCCTTGCAGGGGGATTTCAATCCCTGTCAGGTAGCGGAACCTCCAACGGAGCGGGTCAGTTTCTCCGTTTCTTGAAATCAACCGCTGCTCAAGTCTGAAACGATTCCGTATCCGGAGATTTGAGACCATTCCGCTTGCAGAAACCTGTTGCCAGAATCTGTTCTCAACAGCAGAACCATTCCTTCCGGGATCGGTATGCCTGTAATACCAGGCAGCGGCAAACTGCAGTATCTGCGTGTGCCTGTAAACAGCCCCGGCCTGTAAATCGTAATAATTCACTGCTGCAGGAAAATCGTTGTCGCTGTATTCTTTCTCAGCAGTGTTGTATTGTAATGATGAGGCTGCCATCAGATCGAAACTTGTGGAAACAGGCATGGTAAGGGATATTCCCGGGAATGTTGTGAAAAATACCCTGTTCTGTGCCCTGATTGTGCCCGTGAGCAGCGCAAGGATGGCAAGAATGAATAGCGGAACAGCGGCTGTTTTACTGATATTCATTCGACAGGGTCTCAAAATGGATTATCTCATCACTGAGGTAATGTCCTTCTGCATCGAAAAGGAATTCATAAAACTCAGGTTTCCCGTTTTTCCTTCCTTTGATCACAGCTTCATACCTGATACCGGACGATGAACGCTGCTTCTGAAGTTTCTTTATTTTACTGGAATCGAATTTCTGTGAAAGACTGGTGGCGATGTTGTTCTGCACATCCGTACCTAACTCTGAAAACTCTGTCAGGGTTTCGGTATCCTGCCATTGTCCGTCGGGATCAAATTCTACACTGTAATTTGTACCCGAATGATCAAATTTGGCTTCATAGCTTATTCCGGCACTGCTGGTTTCCTTGTAGTACCTCATCTGCCGGTAATCAGGAAATGAATCAAGGAGAAATCCGGCTGCAAGTGGAGGAAACTCGCTGAGCGGAATACGCTTCTCAATCTCTACCTTCTGGGCACTTAACCTGAGCAGGGCAGAGAAGAAAATAATTATAAGCAGAATTAAGGTAGCTGATTTCACGATTTGTTTCCGTTGTTCACCTTAAACAGCAATCTGGACTTCTGGTTTAATCAGGAATCTGACAATGATGCAAAATTATGTTAAAACAGGTTTAACCCGGGCTTTTTTCGGATTCTCAGCTTTTCGGTGAAGCAGGTAATTTCAGAAAGTTCAATATGTGCTCAGTATCGAAACTGGTTTCACCATCTAATATCAGGACATCTTTTACAGAATCCGGCACTTGCCCGAATATGAGATAACTGTCCCAGATGTGGCTGATATACCAGTCAGGTTCTTTTCCCCACCGGAGATCAGCACGTTTCCGGCTTATGAAGGTTTCGCGGCTTAAGGTGATGAAAATGGCTTTTTGAATAAGCTTGTTGAATTCAGGAAGCTGAAAAACCATCAGCCCTTCGGCAATGACGGATTTGCCGGAAGCCATGGCATTGTTTATAGCATTCAGAAATCCGGCCCAGTCGATGGCTTCCGGAATTTCCCAGTTAATGTGGTCATTAATCACAGGCAACTGATTTTCAGCGACGATGTATTCATCCTGATGGATAATTACGGAATTTTTAATGTGCGTATAAAGAGTATCAGCCAGAAACGTCTTTCCGGAGCGGCTGACCCCACCAATGGCAATAACCATCGGGTATTGAAGAACGATTTTTTGCATTCTGAAAAATAACTTTTCTTATAAATATTTGCTTTCTAATTTGTTAGGCAAACATACGGCATAGGGCCGCGCCAACAAAGAAAAAAAATGCAAAAGAATTGTTCATAAATCAAAAAAAGATTTACCTTTGCGCACTCAATTGCCCAGGTGGTGAAATTGGTAGACACGCCAGCTTGAGGGGCTGGTGTCCTTAAGGATGTGCAAGTTCGAGTCTTGTCCTGGGCACTTTAAAATCCGAAAAAGATCGGTGGCAGTCGGAAGACTGCATTTTTTTGAAATGTGATTCTGTTCGCCCGGATGGCGGAATTGGTAGACGCGCTAGTTTCAGGGACTAGTATACTTAAGTATGTGCAGGTTCGAGTCCTGTTCCGGGCACCACAAACCCTTGTAATATTGATTGCAGGGGTTTTTGTTTATTGGTAATGTCTCAATTGCATAATACGATGTTGCCTCCTGGTTGCGAACCGAGATGTAATGCCTGTGGACACAGGTCACTGAGTTTGTCTGAAAGCCTGAATCAGAAACATTCCTATCTGCGCACAACCCTGTCTCCGTGGGCCGATAGGTTAGCAGAAGTCTTAAGTGTTGATGCCCGGCAGCGACTCGGTTATCGTGATAAAGTAAGCCTGGCAGCCCTTTTCAGCAAGGGTGCCTGGAGTTTTGGTATGCTGCAGAGGGATGAAGTCATTCCGATACCCGACTGTCCGGTTCATTCAGCAAATGTGAACAAAGTAGTGTGGCTGCTTGCTGAAAATCTGCCTCCCTACGAGGATTTTCCGTTGCACAGGGTTGTGATCTCAGGAAAGCAGCTGACACTGATTCTTAAGTCTTCCTGCCTCCCTGCTGTAAAATTCAGTTCATTTTTATCAGAACAGCTTGCCGTAAACGGCATTCAGGGAGTCTGGCTGCATCTGTTTCCTTCTTCCGGAAGAAAAGTTTTCGGGAAAGGAGGCTGGCACCTGCTGGCCGGAAACCCAACCTCAACGGATGAAAGCGGACTGATCTACGGTCCGGCCGCTTTCCAGCAGCTAATTCCATCCCTTGCCAGGCAGGCACTGGATACAGCTTCGTCATACCTGAGACCTTCACGGGATTCAATCCTGGCTGACCTTTATTGCGGGACCGGATCGGGATTAAAGCTGTGGACAGCGGCCGGGGCTTCGGTTATAGGGGTTGAGCTTTCGCAGCAAGCCATGAAGCTTGCCTCTCTGAATGCACCGGAAGCGAAATTACTTGTTGGAACCTGTACCCAGAGGATCCCGCAGCTGAATGCATGGAACTCATCATTTCACGACAACCTTCGCCGCCTGCTATATGTGAATCCTCCGCGTACCGGACTTGAACCAGACATTACAACATGGATAGGCTGCCATTATCAACCTGAGCGTATAGCCTACCTTTCCTGCAGCCAGGGAACCCTTAAAAGAGATCTGTTGCAATTAGCCGCATTTTCCTATGTTGTTGAAAAAATACAACCGTATGATTTCTTCCCGCTTACCCGGCAGGTTGAATGCCTTGTACTGCTGAAACGGGTCTGAGGAATTATGGGTTCCTGATGATAAATCAGTAATGTGTAGAAAATTCAAGTTGTTCTGCTTTACCCGAAGCTATTTTTTCAGTCTTTCAGTTTTTTTAGCAGGTAGAAATAGGGCTCGGCCATGTGATGAATAAACTTGTTTTTCGAATTGTCGGGGAATTTGAGGTAATAATCCTGATCGGCATACAGAACAATGGTGGTGCCGGTTCTGACATAGTGATTCCCATACAGGTATTCCGGGGCCTGGTATTCGGGAAGTGACTTTGAAACAAATTTACCTGCGGCCTGCCCGAGGTATTTTCTGTAGTTTTTAACAGCCCGACGGCTTGGCCGTTCCAGTTTTCTGAATGCATACCGCATTGCTGTCCGGGTGGGGAAGGGTTGTTTTCTGATCGATTCTTTCGCATCCGAAAAAGGGTTCACGTTGTTGAAATCGCTCAGCGACTGAATGGAAACCGGTGTTTCGGGTACCCAGTCGGCTGAATTCACCACATTGAAAGCCCAGCCACCGTAAGTTGAGCGTTCATAATCATAGGCAAAGTAAAGATTACCTGGTTTCGGGGCTGCACTGCTGTACGTTTTAAAGACCAGTTCTCCGGGTAAACGCCCGTTTTTCTGCAAATTGCGCAGCCAGGCTGTCAGCAGATATGAGATTCCACCACCCTGACTGTGTCCGGTTATGATAAAATCTTCAATACCAAGCTTATAGCAACTGTCTATTTTGCTTAGCACACCGGCGGATATGTACCCTGTCGCCATCAGCCACCCTGCATGAACCGAAGAACGCGGATTATCTGATAAGCTGTAGCTGAAAGTTGTCTTTTTATCCAACATCATGCTGCCCGTTGCCGGCACCATGGCAGCATAGAAATTCTCAAGCCAGCTTTCAGTTTTTCCGGTGGTTCCCCGGATGCTTATAACGGCAACATGGTTGTTTGAAATCCAGAGATCCCATCGGTTATCGAGGCCGGTAACCGGTGATCTGTAGGCAAATAAATAGTGAGCCGGTACCATTTTATTGTTTACCCATGGGGTGTCGGCTGTGCAGTATGCCATTTTCAGCATGTCAGCATATTCGTTTTTATCAAAACCAGGTTTAAGCCTGTGCTCCTGTGCTGCAGCAACCAGAAAAGCGAAGTAAAGTGAAATGGTAACAATGCCGGTTCGGAAAAATAAGCGGTTCATCGTGGGCAAGTTTAAATTCAGAAACAGAAGTATTGGAATTATGTAGTAATCTTTGTAAAAATAAACGAAAACCGGCATACTGCAGACCGGATTTCTACTAACAATATGCTTCCATGAATGTTTATTGTTTGAAACCCTTTGATCCGATATGAAAAGATTCTTATTAATTCTGATTGCCATCATTTTATCAGGAAATGACTCAACTGCGCAGATCAGCGGCAGTTTTGTGTTTGAAGGAATAAACCGGACATGGAAAGTCTGGCTGCCTGCCGGTTACACGGGGCAGGAGCCTCTGCCGCTGCTCCTGGCGCTGCATGGCCTTACCCAGAATGGTCAGTCAATCATGGAGTTCTCCGGGTTTAATCAGGTAGCCGATACCGCAGGCTTTATCGTTGCTTATCCCGACGGGGTGAACAATTCGTGGAATGTGGGATTTGCCGGGGGATCAACGGCCAACGATGTAGGATTTTTACTGGCCCTGACCGATACCCTCAATCTGCTGTACAATGTGGATATTCAGCGGGTTTATGCTACCGGGTTCTCCAACGGTGGTTTCATGAGTTACCGGCTGGCCTGTGAATCTTCTGACCGGATTGCAGCAATTGCCCCGGTTGCCGGAACGATGACCGACGGATCGTTCAATGCCTGTCTTCCGCAAAGGGCCGTTCCTGTTTTGCACATTCACGGAACCAGTGATTTTGTGGTGAGTTATAATGGTGGTTTCGGCAACAAATCGGTCGACCAGGTGCTGGCTTACTGGGTAGATTACAATGCCTGTCCAACCTTACCCGTGACCGAAATGCTTCCGGATTCTTACCCGGATGGGTCTACTGTTCAGAAACAAACATGGTCGCCCTGTGATGACAATACCCGGGTAGTATTGCTGAAGGTAATCAATGGCGGACACACCTGGCCAGGCTCTGTCGGAGTAACGGGGATCGGGATCACGAACAGGGACATCAATGCCAGCAGTGAAATCTGGAATTTTGTAAAGCAGTTTCATCTGGAAGAAGCCTCAGGAGCTGAAGACAGAGTGGTAAATCCTTTAACCCAACTTGCGCCTGATATTCGATAATATACTAATCATCAGGCATTTCACCATTTGTGATTTCATTTTCGGGTAACACAGATTTTCGTATAAACGGGTAATATTTGTATTTTAGAGCATTGTAGATTTGGCT
>JAEUTG010000014.1 GCA_016788045.1 Bacteroidales bacterium | reverse complement strand
ATCACCAAACTCGTGGGTGTTGTTTGCCAACTCAAGGTTCAACAAGCCTTCAAGGTACCATTCAGCACTGTCAGCTGCCAGGACTTCATTGCTTTTCGATTGCAGGTTTTGCTTAAATGCAATCAATCTTTTTGTTACTGCCGAGGTGTTTACTAAAGCCAATCCTTGTGTTGATTCAGGCTTTTCTTTCTGGCATCCGAAAAATAAAACCAATGCCAATAAATACAATACAGGGTAATAATAATTCTTTTTCATTTCTGTTTATTTTGTGATTGAAAATTATACTTTTAAGATTCTGTCATGTAAGCAGTTGCAACTAAGGGGGTTTGTACCTGCCTTCTGAGAAGCTATATATATATATATATATATCATATATTATTTGTATTGGCTGTTATTTCAACTATTCAATAACACAAATTTAAATGAATTATTGTAACCAAAGAAAAGAAAAGAAATTTTTTCAGATTAAGAGACTGTTTAAAATTATTATTTCGATTTTCAACAGGCGGGTGTAACAATAACCTGGATAACATGGACAAAATCCTGAAAAATTGATCTTTTATTTTACAAATTTTTCAGGATTTTGCCCTTGATTGTGATATTTTATTCGTAACCCGCCATTTCATTGGGTTCCGTAAAATTTAAACAGCCTCTAAGACTCATGCCGGGTATGTCTTCAGATTCTTTCGGATAAATCAGATACATTCGTTCTACACTTCATCGGGTTTTTATTCCAACCAGTTCTTTGCAAAGAGTTTCGTAAGAAATAATTCCGTTGATAGCAGATTTCAGGCAACCCAAGCCCTATTTTTGTGTCTGATCTGTGACAAGGGAATGAATGCGGAGCGATGATAAATTAATAAAAGACTGTTTATCAGGTAATAAGCAGGCGCAGTATGAGTTGTACCAACGATTTTCGGGGGTACTGTTCGGCATTTGCCTGCGCTATGTGCGCAACCGGGCAGAAGCAGAGGACCTGTTGCAGGAGGCTTTTATTAAGATCTTCAGTCGTCTTGATTCGTTTGGCTTCAAGGGTTCGTTTGAAGGGTGGCTCAAGCGGCTGGTGGTTAACCTGGCCATCAATTTCAGGCGCGATAACCTGAAACTGCTGTTTGTCAGCACCCGGGCCGATCTCCCGGAGCCGGAGAACGATGAGGAAACCGACTCGGCTGAAATGATCTCCCTGCCGCAGCAGAAACTGCTTCAGATGATACAGTCGCTGCCCGATGGTTACCGCCTGGTTTTCAACCTGTATGTTTTTGAAAACCTTTCGCATCAACAGATTGCAGGAATGCTCGAAATCAGTGAAAATACTTCAAAAACGCAACTGATGAAAGCCCGTAAGAAACTGAAAAATATGGTAGAGGCCGAACTGGCCCAGCAACACATAAGCGTGAAGTCATGAAAGACGAACGAAACAACATTGACAAACTGTTCAGCGAAGGGCTGGGTGATTTTAACCCGGCTCCTCCACCCGGTATGTGGGAGCGCATAGAACCGATAGTTTCGGTTGCCGGAAAAGACAGGGAGGCCGGTTATATGCCTCCGCGGAGACTTCTGCTGCCACTGATCGCAGCCGCGGTTCTGTCGGGTATTGCCCTGCTATGGCTGATGCGCAGCACGGAACCCGTGCATAGGCCTGCATCCGCAATCGGGGGGGTGAATTCCAACATTCCGTCATCTTCAGAACAAGCTTCGGCTAGCCCGGAAAATACAGAAGGTAAGCTGCTTCCGGCAGAAACCTCCCATCCGGCGCATGATACGGAATCCCGCACAGAATCTCCAGCCCTGGACCATCCAAAGAACGCCAGCTCATCGTCAATACAGTACAATTCCAAAACTTCAGAGTTTCAGGATGAACGTGCCCCTGATTACAATTCCGGAATTACAGCCCCTGCCACAGCTGGAACTTCTGAAACCGTTGAACCCGTAGCTTTACCCCGCACAGAGATGGAAAGGCTGGCATTTCAATCGGAGTTTATCAACCTGCTCCGCGCCTATCCCACCACAATGGCTGGTGAAGGCTATGTAAAAGCATTTAGCCTCAGCTTACGCAACAACTTCCGTCCAGATTTCAAACACCGCGGCAACATCCCGGTACTGGCCGGCATTTATAGCACCTGGAACATCATTTCGTACGGCAACAACCACCATAAGCAAAGCAGAAGTGCCGGTTTCAGCCTGTCGACCTTCCGGGGCGCCTGGTTGATTGAGACCGGGGCAGAAATCAGCCAGAGCGACGACAATGGCCGGTATATGGTCAACTACAATTCGTGGGACAGCCTGGGATACTACAACAAAGTCGTTTCTTTCAGCACCGATCCGGCCAATCCCGGTACGGTGGTTTTCCAGACAAAGGTGGAAGGGGTGTACGACTCCGTTGATCATGCCTATGAAACAATGACGAAGCACCGCTACACCTATCTGCAGATACCCCTGATGGCCGGCTACCAGCTTTATGCAAACCGTTTGTTCAGCATCAGTCTTAAAGGTGGCCCGGTGTTCTCGATGATGACCGGATCTGACGAGCCCGTTGCACGGTTCAGCAGCAGCACAGGAAGTCTTGAATCGATCGATGACCTCTCACCTGCCCGCGTAACCACAAACTGGCAAATGGCTGTGGCTGCGGGGTTCGGGGTTCATCTTTCGCCCCGTCTGACACTTCTCACAGAGCCGGTTTACAAAGCGTACCTGAGGCCTGTTTATCAGAACCAGCGCACCAGGCCGCAGAGTTTCGGGATCAAAGCCGGACTGCTTTACAGATTCTAACATCATTCAACATGAAAACAGTGAAACAGATATTGCTTTTCATTCAATTGCTCCTTGCTGTCGGGTCAAGCGCTCAGAGTACGGTGAGCGTTGGTGGTCAGGTGACTTCAACAGAAACCGGATTGCCGGTGCCCGGTGCTGAAGTTTCTGCCGGACTGATTGCCGGACAGGCGCTCTTTTCGGCTTTTACCAGTGAAAACGGCTTTTATCAGATTACGTTCCCTTCGGCCATGTTCGACTCGGCTGTAATAATGACCGTGTGGACCTATGACTGCAATGCTACCCTCCAGTCTCATCCCTTTGTTGTTGACCCGGAGATTTTCTTTATCGTTGATTTCACCATCTGCACGAACGCGAATCTGTGTCAGGCTGCTTTTTCTTTTATTTATGAACCGGCCAACACCCTCATGCTGAACTTTATCAACCAGAGTTTTCCGGCCAACGAAGCAACGCGCTGGATTTGGGATTTCGGGGATGGAGTCTCTTCTGCTGAATTTGGGCCAGTTCACGAGTATCCTGTTGCCGGGGTTTACACTGTTTGTCTTACCATGATCGACTCTGCCCAGGGCTGTACCAGCAGCAGTTGCCTTGAAATCGTTGCCGGAGAGGACCCCTGGGGCTGTCAGGCTTTTTTTGGTTTTGATTCACAAGGCTTAACGACTCAGTTTTACAATATGTCAACCGGCAATGCCGATCAGTTTTTCTGGGACTTCGGCGACGGAACCGCTTCGCAGGAAGCCAATCCACAGCATACCTGGGCTTATCCGGGCAGTTATCCGGTTTGCCTGAGCATTTTTGACTCATCAACACAGTGTTCCGATACTTATTGTGAAACCATTACGACAGGTGATACCCTGCCCGATTGCCATGCAGATTTCTCCTATGTATTACTCGAAGGCAACACAATAGCATTTTACAATCTGTCTACCGGGTTCCTCGATGATGTTATCTGGGACTTTGGCGACGGAACGCAGACTTTACATGAGTATGAACCCGTTCACACCTTCCCGCAGGCGGGGATATACCAGGTTTGTCTGGCTGTGATCAGCAATTTCTCCAACTGCCAGGATGTAATGTGCCTGGAAATCATGGTGGGTGATACGGTTTCTGAATGTCATGCCAGCTTCTCCTTTGTGGTTGATTCGGTGCCCGGTAACATCAACCACTATCAGTTCTTCGATACATCGCAGGGGACCAACATCAGCAGCTGGTACTGGGATATGGGCGATGGTTATCATTCATGGATGAGAAACCCGGAGCACACCTTTGCTGAAAGCGGAACCTATCAGGTTTGCCTTACGGTGAGCGGATCGGGAAACGGCGGGTATTGTTCTGATACCTATTGTATGACCCTGACAACCCCGTCTTATTATAACCTTGGCGGACAGGTATTTGCGGGCAATTTCCCCATCAACAACCCTGAAAATACGGGCGATACGGCTGTGGTGAGGCTTTACCGGAAAACCGGGAATCAATTGTCGGAAGTTGCTTCGGGGAATTTCTTCGAATACGGATATTATTTCTTCCTGCAGGTGTTGGAAGGCAGCTATGTGGTGCACGCTGAACTCAGCCCCGGATCGTCGGGTTACCAGGATTACATTCCCGGTTACACCGGAGAAACCCGTCGCTGGCAACAGGCTCAGGCCATCAGCCTGTTCAACGGTGATCTGTTTGAGGCGCATGTAAAAATGCCTGAAATGTCAGTTACTGAAACTGGCCCGGGAGTCATTGAAGGCAGCATCGTTTGCCTGGATAATGCACCGTTTAATCCGGCAGATAAAATTGTATTTCTGAGCCGGGATGGAAACATTAAGGCTTATACGCATACCAGCGCTGACGGGGCTTTTACTTTCTCCGGGCTTCCGCTGGACACCTATCAGCTAAGCGCTGAAATTGCCGGAATCTACAGCAGCAGTATCGAAGTGAGCCTTTCGGAATTCTTCAGCCAGGTGTTTGGCAATCTGATTGAGGTATCCCATTCCCCGGTTTACGGGCTTGATACACCATCATCAAAAAACGCGGGGGCGCTGGGTATCTGGCCCAATCCGGCAACGGATGTGCTGAAACTCAGATTCAGCGCCAAAGAACCAGAACCGGTGGTGGCTGAAATCTACACTTCATTGGGAACGCTTAGTTTTCAGCGTATAAGCCAATGCAAGGCAGGGGAAAACATCCTGGAAATTACCCTCGGTAACCTGAACAAAGGCATCTACCTGATTGTGCTGAAGTCAGCGAACGGGACGGTGCTCGGTTCAGCCAGATTTTCGAAAATCTGAACTTCTCAGGCAACCATTGAACGGAATCGTGTCTAACATAAAGAAACTTATTTACTTTTAACCAAGTTCAACCTCAAACCTATGAAACCGATCAGAAAACTACTCCTGACGCTGATGATGGTGTTGCTCGGCTTTATGCTGACCTTCGCCCAGCAGCCCTTTGTTGTCCTTTCGGGACATGTACTTAACCAGCAAACCGGATTGCCGGTTGCCGGTCAGCCGGTATTTATTGCCCTCGACAGCCTGAATTATCCGGGTTACACCAACGAGGTTTATACCAATGAGGCAGGATTTTACACGGATAATGTTCCCTTTTCATCGGGAGTGCCGGGTTTTATAAATGTTTCAACTCCCGATTGCAACGGTGCAATGGCCATGCAGACTGTGTGTATTGTTCCCGGGATTCAGGAGCTGACGCTTGATTTTACGATCTGTTCACAAACAACATCTGGTTGTGTGGCCCTGTTCAGCTTTATCCCCACCAGCGACGACAGAATGACCATTGCCTTTACCGATGAGAGTTTTACAAGCCCGGGAAGTACGATTTCGGGCTGGTTCTGGGATTTCGGCGATGGGATTACCTCAACGCAACAAAACCCCGTACACACTTACCAGCAGCCGGGCTTCTACAATGCCTGTCTGTATATCAGCAGCAACGACAGCAGTTGTTTTGGTAATCTGTGCCTGATGGTTGATGCCGGCAATGTGCTTCCGGGCGGTTGCGACAATTATTTCAGCTACTATCCTGATTCATCCGGAACGGCTATGACCTATGTTTTTGAAGGTTATACGATGAACGGTGAAGCGGATTCATGGAACTGGGATTTCGGTGACGGAACCACTGCCAGCGGGCAGACCGTTACCCATGTTTTTCAGGATCCTTCGATGTTCTATACCGTTTGCCTGACCACTACCGGAACAGTAAACGGAGAGCCCTGCACCGGCATTTCATGTCAGGAAATCTTCAACTATGTGCCATCACCCTGTGAGAGCTTTTTCTGGTATCAGCCCGATTCAACGGGTACCGGATATCAGTTTGAAGGCTGGTCGATGGGAACAGCGCAGATGGATTCGTGGCACTGGGATTTTGGGGATGGAAGCACTGCTGAAGGTCAGATTGTGAATCATGTATTTGCCGACCCCAATCAGGTTTACAACGTGTGTCTGACCACCACCGGCGCAGATCCCACCGGAGGAACATGTACCTACACATCGTGTCAGGAAGTTTATTATTATGTTCCTTCACCCTGCGAAAGTTCGTTCTGGTATTATCCCAATGCCGGAGGCAACAGCTTCACGTTCGAGGGGTGGTCATTCAACAACCAGGTAGATTCCTGGACCTGGGAATTCGGTGATGGTACTACCGCCACCGGCCAGATGGTAACCCATACCTTTGAAAATCCCGGTGAATTTTTCACGGTTTGCCTCACCACAACCGGTACCGGTGCTGACAGTACTGCCTGCTCATTTGTATCGTGCCAGGAAGTTTACATCTACATCCCTTCACCTTGTGAGAACTATTTTGAATACACCAGCAACGAGGCCAATACCTTTTTCTTTACCGGTCATTTAATGAGCAATGAACCAGCCTCCTATTTCTGGGATTTCGGCGACGGATTTACAGCTACTGGTCAGCAGGTAAGCCATACCTACCCTCCATCATGGGGTATGGTGTACAATGTATGTCTCACTACAGTTACTACCAATCCGGCCGACAGCTGCATGAGCACGAGTTGCCAGGCTGTATTCCCCGGGGGGGGAGGTGGAGATTGTCAGGCAGTGATGTCGGCATCACCTGACCCATCGGGCTATACCTATTTCTTTGCTGATCTATCACAAGGTGACCATAACATCCGTTTCTGGGATTTCGGTGACGGTGAGCAATCATCAGAGGCCAATCCGGTTCATACTTACAATGCAGCCGGCATCTACCTTGCCTGTTTAACCATTGGCGACAGCCTGAGCAATTGCTGGGACCAGACCTGTCAGGAAATCTGGGTTGATGTTGTTCAGCCGGAGTGCCAGGCATCCTTCTTTGCCTTCCCAGCTGACTCAACCACCAGTCCACTCAGTTACCAGTTCATCAACACTTCAACACCAGGCTTCACCAATCAGCAGTGGTCGTTCGGCGATGGAACCGCATCTCTCGATGTAAATCCGGTGCACACCTATGCCGTTCCGGGTACCTATGAAGTGTGTCTTACCATCTGGGATTCAACTGGTTATTGCCAGAACACCTACTGCATGCCCGTATTTGCCGGGGATGCACCGGCCGGTTATAATGTTGCCGGGGTTGTTATTGCGGGCAATGCTCCGGCTGAACAGGGTGTGGTGCTGCTTTTTGGTGCCGACAATACTTTTTCAGGCATTGCCACCATCGATTCGATGGGAATTTATAACATCGGTGGTGTCCCTGCCGGGTCCTATTACATCTACGCCATGCTGACCCCCGGGTCGGCCGGATCGGAACTGTATCTGCCGACCTACTACACCAGCTCACTCACCTGGCAGGGCGCTACACTGGTTACAGCCGGTGAGCCCAACGGATGGTACCCCATTACGATGGTTTCAGCGGTATATGCCGGCCAGGGCAATGGAACCATTACAGGAACCATTACCTACAGCGGATCCTTCAAATCGGGAGGAGCCCCGGCGGCCAATGTTGAAATCGTGCTGTTCAACAGCACCGGAATCCCGATAGCCTACACCTTTTCTCACGAGGATGGCTCGTTCGCTTTTGAAAACCTGCCTTACGGTGAATATACCGTGCATGCTGAAATGGCCGGAAAAACAACCCATGCCATGGTGCTGACCCTGAGCGATTCCAGTGCCACACCGAGTGTAGGATTTGTGATTACTGCCACCGAAATCAATGCCACCGCCCTGGGTCAGAATGACCTCAGCCTTGATGAACTCGAAGCCGGCAACGTTTATCCGAACCCGGTGGGTGACATGCTTTATCTGGAACTGAATTCTTCGGTTTCGGGCAGTGTGACTGTTGAAATAACCGACCAGCTGGGCAGGGTACTCAAACAGGAGCGCATCAGCCAATCAGGAGGAGATAACCGGATCAGCATCGCTACTTCGGGTCTGACTAAAGGCATCTACCTGATCCGGATCAGTTCGGAAGGGTATCAGCCTCTGCAGCGTAAATTTATAAAGTAAATGCACTTCACAGGGTAGCCAATCCCTGTATACTGCACCAGCCCGGGCAATGTGTCCGGGCTGGTGTTTTTATTTGTCAGGGAGTCGTGATACCCCGGGTGCTAACTACTTAAAATTAACCTGTATTGTGGTAGGATTGCTATAATACTCATAATGAGTCACATCGACCGGAGTCGATGTCATGTTGAGCGGAGTAGAAACATGGCTTCGACTGCGCTCAGCCTGACATTCAAATTGCTAAGCTCTCACGAGCACAATATAGTATTAGCAATCAATTCCCGGAGTATTACCTAACAGGATTTTTCTTATAAAACTAAAATCAGGCCGGACTCTCTGCAAAATTCATATCCTCTGAACAATAGCCGGGAATGACCAATGATTGTGAATACAGGAAGCATCGTTTCACTCTGGAGTGCAGTGGAGGACTGTTTTGAATGACCTGTGATAACGCGGGGTATAGTTTCCGGCATCAGGCCGGCAATAACCTGGGAAAAATTCGTTATCTTACGGTTAGGTGGAAAGAAAAAAGGGAACGACACATTTCCTTTTGAAAATCATTATTTTAGTGTGATCAAAGTTACATGAACTTCAATGAACCCAACAGTATGATGAAGTCTGTTCTGTCCTTTTCAATCGTGTTCTTTTCTGGTTTTTTCATCCATGCACAAACGTACACGGATTATCTGGGTGCCGGTCACAATGCAGGAATCACGGTAACCGCCAGCAGCGAGATGCAACGAAACGCGTGGAATGAAAAGGCGGCTGCGGCAAATACTGTTAACGGCAAAGGTCTTGACAGCCGGTTACTCGAAACCTCAAGATTTCTGGCGCAGGCAACGTTTGGCTGTCCGCTGGGTTACATTCAGTCAGTGGCAGCCGGAAGCTATGAGCAATGGATAGATGATCAGTTTACCAAACCTTTTACGCCACTTGCACAAAGTACTGCCGGAATTTATGAACAGGCCAAAGCCATGTATATTGCCAATGGCGGAAATGGTGAAGATTATTTCGGGCCCTCTCTGGTACACTTCGTCTATGCATGGTGGGATCATAACATGAACAATGAAGACCTGCTGCGACAGAGAGTAGCACTGGCGTTGAGCGAAATTACGGTGATTTCATCCAATTCAGCATTGGGAGATTATGGCGTCGGATTGGGATCCTATTACGACCTTTTATCGCAGCAGGCATTTGGCAATTATAAGGATTTGCTGATGGGAATAACCCTGCATCCGATGATGGCCGGATACCTTTCACATTACAACAATCCGAAAAGCAACGATGAAACCAATGTTCATCCGGATGAAAATTATGCCCGCGAAATCATGCAGCTGTTCACCATCGGGCTTTATGAGCTGAATGATGACGGGAGTTATAAACTTGACCAGCAAAACAACAGAATTCCAACTTACGATAATTATGACATTAAAGAACTGGCAAAGGTTTTTACCGGATTGAGTGCCGCAGAAATAATTGAAAATGAATGGGTTGAAGACCCCTATTTCGGAATTGACTTCTGGTTCTGCAACAAGGAAGTGCCACTGGCGATGTATGAAGAGTTCCACGAACCCGGTGAAAAGCAATTGCTTAACGGCCTTATAATACCCCCGGGACAAACCGGAATGAAAGACATAGAAGACGCCGTTACCGGCCTGTTCAACCATCCGAATACGGGGCCTTTCTTATGTCGGAGGCTGATACAGCAACTGGTAAAGTCAAACCCGGGACCAGCTTACATTTCGAGGGTTGTGCAGGCTTTTAACAACACCAATGGTGTCCGCGGCGATATGAAGGCGGTAATCAAAGCGATCTTGCTTGACGAGGAAGCCAGAAACTGCGAATATACCACAGAGGCGAATTCAGGGAAATTAACCGAACCTATGGTGCGCTATTTCAATGTTTGCAGGCAAACAGACTTAATAAGCCCCAGCGGTCTGGATTGGAATATCGGATATAATTTTTATACCCAGACAGGGCAAATGCCACTGGCTTCTCCCACCGTTTTCAACTTTTTCCTCCCCGATTTCAGCCCGAACGGACCTATTTCTGATGCCGGACTTGTGGCCCCCGAGTTCCAGATACACAATTCGGTAACCAGCATCGGTTTCTGGAATGAGGTTGACCTGATGACCTCCCCGGAATGGAATTATCCGGTTTTTAACAACTGGGAAATAGATTGGGAGCAGAACACCCGTCTTGATTTCACCCGCCTGAAATACCTGGCCCGTGACAGTGAAGTACTCATCAATGAGCTTGATAAATTATTTACCCGAGGACAACTCTCCCCCGAAACCCGGGCATCAATCAAAGCAGCCGTTGATCCGATCGAAGGCTCAGATCCCGGAACAGATTACATGCACTACAGGGTAAAAATGGCCTTGTATCTGTTTCTGGTAAGTCCTGATTATGCAATTCTAAAATAATACGACATGGGAAAAACGCAATATACGCGAAGGGCATTCCTGGGAAAAGCCTGTGCTGCGGTTGGTTATACTACCCTATTTTCATCGCTGATCAACCTTAAAGCAATGGCAGCCGCTGCTTTCAACAATTCAGGTTCAGGGGATGAATACAAAGCGATGGTTTTCATTCTTCTGCATGGCGGCAACGACTCCTTCAATATGCTTATTCCCCGTTCGGCAGAAGCCTACAACGAATATGCCGCCACCCGCTCAAATCTCGCCATCCCTCAGAATCAGCTTCTGACAATCAATCCCCTGGTTTTTGACGGTAGGGATTATGGTTTGCATCCCACGCTTTCCGGTATTCAAAACCTGTTTGAAAACAACAAACTTGCCTTTGTCTGTAATGTTGGCACACTGGTTGAACCTGCTACCAAACAGCAGATTTACGAAGAAAGCGTTCAGACACCCCTGGGCCTTTTCTCACACTCTGACCAGCAGCAGCAATGGCAGAGCGGGCGCCCGCACGAACGCACAAACATCGGCTGGGGAGGACGCATTGCCGATCTGGTTCACTCTGTGAATCCCAACGAAGAAATTTCGATGAATATTTCGCTCAATGGCATCAATGTATTTCAGTACGGGCAGGAGGTTATCCCTTATGTGATCAACGAATCAGGAAGTATCGGATTAATGAATTACAACGCTGGCGATTTGTTCCATCAGCTTCGCTCCCAGGCTGTAAACTCGATGCTTGAACGGGATTATTCCGATGTTTTCAAAAATACCTATGTCAATACCGTGAAAACTTCGAATGACGCAAGCTTCATGTTCCAGTCAGCCATTGATGCAGTCCCTGATTTTACCACCCCTTTTGTTGACAATGAACTTTCAAGGCAACTCCGCATGGTTGCGAAAACAATCGCTGCACGAAACTCTTTGGGCGCAGCAAGGCAGATTTTCTTTGTGCAACTGGGCGACTGGGATCATCACGACGAATTGCTGGTTAAGCACACCGACAGGCTCACCGCATTGAATGATGCAGTGACCTATTTTCAGGGAGTGATGGAAGAGTTGAATGTTGCAGAAAATGTTACTTCGTTCACAATTTCCGATTTCGCGCGCACCCTTACATCCAACGGCAATGGCACGGACCATGCCTGGGGTGGAAACGCTTTTGTTTTCGGAGGCCCGGTCAACGGCAGGAAGCTTTACGGCACCTTCCCGTCACTCGCTCTGAACAGTGAACTTGACCTTTTTGATGGCGTTTTGATTCCAACCACAGCCACCGACCTTTACTTTGCCGAGCTGGCAAAATGGTTCGGATTATCAAACAGCGACATCAACATGATTTTCCCTAACCTCACAAATTTCTTTGATTTAAACACCGGGGGTCAGCCTTTGGGATTTATGAACCTTTAAAAATCAACTGTCTGCCGGATTTGATCTTCACGCAATGACGCAACGACGCAATGATTTGATGGAAACCGATTTATCACCATAAATCAAATCAACGCAACTTACTATATATTAATGGATTAACAATCATCAACGGATTATTGAAAATTGAACCTCATGAAAAAGTTTGTCTTCTTGCTGGTCATCATGTTGTATATTCAAACTATTGATGCACAATGCATTCCCGACAGGCACAGTACATCGTGGTACGATGGATGGGTATCCTGCACAGCATCGCAAAGCCCTAACCCCGACCGGGGAATTTCGCACTGGATCATGTACAATTTCGGGCAGCCTTACAGCCTGACAACATCCAAACTATGGAACAGCAACGATCCGGCACATCTGGAATACGGACTGCAGGGCTATACAGTTGACTATTCACTGAATGGTGTAACATGGACCACACTCGGCACTTTTTCAGCGCCTCTGGCAAGTGGTTCACCCTTTTACGAAGGAGCTGAAGGCCCTGATTTCGGGAATGCCATTGCCCAATATGTTCTGGTAACCGCTTTGTCAAATTACGGGGGTAATTGCTTTGGGTTCAGCGAAATGAAGATCAATATCAAAACACAGGGTATCGGAATTGAAGAAAAAACCCTTACAGAAATCGTTGCTTATCCGAATCCGTTTACGGATGTGCTGAATGTAAAGTTTTTCAGGAGTTCAGCCTCCTTGCAGGCTTTCGCAGAAATCTATGATTTAACAGGCAGAAATGTTTACAACAAAACATTTACCTTGCCTCAGACTCAAGGAGAAGTCACCCTGAGCCTTGATGACATGAACCTTGTTCCCGGCATTTATAACTTGCATATCCGCTATGGTAAAGAAGTGAAGGTTCTGAAAGTGGTTAAACTTTGATCTGACCAAACCCCTTTTTCCCTTTTCTCATTTTTGGAATGAGGCCTGCTCATAGGTAAATTATTTATAAACCTATGGCTGTTTGAGAAGTTGAAAGAATTAAAAAGGTGATACTAAAAACCCGATGACG
This sequence comes from Bacteroidales bacterium, assembly GCA_016788045.1. Taxonomy (GTDB): domain Bacteria; phylum Bacteroidota; class Bacteroidia; order Bacteroidales; family Lentimicrobiaceae; genus Lentimicrobium. The sequence goes on along the minus strand of JAEUTG010000014.1, from coordinate 66,883 downwards.
GCAAAAGCCGTTTCACTTCTCTCTGCAGAATCAGTGACAAATACCGCAAAGCACATCCCACAGCCACTTCCATTCAATTGAGAAAATGGCCATCAGAATATAGAATTTTCATTTCGCCTTGTCTCCCACTCTCCCTGTCACCTTGTCCAGATAATGGTAGTAGAACCTGTTCTTACTCACTGAGTACCTGCCTCGAAATCACAATCTTCTGAATCTCGGAAGTTCCTTCGTAAATCTGGGTGAGCTTGGCTTCACGCATCAGGCGCTCCACGTGATACTCCTTCACATAACCATAGCCGCCGTGAATCTGTACTGCTTCGGTGGTTACTTCCATGGCGATCTCAGCCGCGTAGTACTTTGCCATCGCACTGGCATACCCGTACGGTTTGCCCTGGTCTTTGAGCCAGGCAGCTTTCAGGCAGAGGTTGCGGGCGTTCTCGATCTTCACCGCCATTTCGGCCAGCTTGAAGGCTACCGACTGATGGTTGGCGATCTCAGTGCCGAAGGCTTTGCGCTCTTTCGAGTACTTAACAGCCCTCTCAAAGGCCCCGGATGCAATCCCCAATGCCTGGGCAGCAATGCCGATACGGCCTCCTTCAAGGGTTTTCATGGCAAATTTGAATCCGAAACCATCTTCCCCGATGCGGTTTTCTTTCGGTACTTTCACATCGTTGAACATCACCGAATGGGTGTCGGAGCTGCGCATGCCCATCTTGTCTTCGTGCGGGCCGACGGTGATTCCGGGTGAATTACGGTCAACGATCAGCACATTGATTCCCTTGTGGCCTTTTTCCTTATGGGTTTGTGCAATCACCAGATAGGTACCGGCGGTGTTGCCGTTGGTGATCCAGTTTTTGGTTCCGTTTACCAGGTAATAATCACCCATGTCTTCGGCGGTGGTACGCTGCGATGTGGCATCGGAACCGGCTTCCGGTTCGGACAACAGGAAAGCCCCGATTTTTTCACCCCTGGCCATGGGTTTCAGAAATTTTTCTTTCTGCTCTTCGGTGCCGAACTTTTCAACCCCGTAGCAAACCAATGAATTGTTGACCGACATGATGACGCTGACGGAAGAGTCAACTTTGGAGATTTCTTCCATCGCCAGCACATACGATACCGTATCCATGCCGCCACCATCATACTTCGGGTCGACCAGCATGCCCATGAAACCCAGTTCCGACAGGGCTTTTACGTGTTCGGTAGGATAAATGGCGTGAGTGTCGCGCTCGATCACATCCTTGATAAGCTCGCGCTGGGCATAATCGCGGGCCGATTGCTGAATCATCAGTTGTTCTTCGGTAAATTCGAAATTCATAGGAATGGTTTTTAAATATTACTGAATCTTATTGTTCTGCTGAAACTTACGGCATGAAAAAAATCCGGTTTCCATCCGGCAAGCTGGAATGATCCAAACCCCCGACCCGCACCCTTCACTCAAACGGCCCGACCTATTCTTCTGCTAAAATAAAATATTCAGATACATAAATGTGTTGAGATGAAAAATTTTTGCAAACGTTTGCGAAAGGGCACAGGGCTTAGGGCTCAGATCATCGGGCATGAAGCATTGAATAGCTGAGTTTTACCCCCGACTACAAGCTGTTTCGGTGGGTAAGCTTGTCTCTTCGTTTCTTGCAAGGATACAGTATTAGACCCTAGAAGGTCGTCCCGTGTCCCTTCTTGGCATAACACATGGGGCATGGCGATAACTGAGAAATTTCGCCTCTTAAGTAGCAGACAAAGGAAATGGAGAAATGAGTCAAGAAGAGACAGGCCTATTCTTCCTTAAAATACGCCTGTTGATAACTTGTTAATAACCCCCCTCGATTTGCATTTTAAAAAATTAAATTTTGTAGGTTTGCTATGCGTATTCAATAATATTTCGCATATTTCATTATTAAATCCTTATAATATCTAACTATTCTCAAAACAATGAACTATGAAACGTACAGTTAAAACACTCAAAAGTTTACTGCCTTTGATTATCTTATCCGCATTTACACTCCTGATTGGTTGCACCAAAGAGAAAAGTGAAAAACAAGTTTCCCTGACAGAGGCAACAGAAAGCGAATATGTTGTAAATAAGGTGCTGGATTTCTCGCGAATGGCCACCGACCTTAAAGCCGGAAAGTTATTGAAGAATGCCGAAAAAATGCCTATTGACACAGCTTTGTATTATATCAGTGCTACATTAAATTACACTTATTGCTACCACACGGCGAATTATGGTAAACTTCGTATGGACACCATAACCATAAAAGTGCCCATCCTGGGAATTGAAGAAAAAACATTTCTGGTGGACGCGCTGGCTGGCTTTAATGACGCGGTAGCAAAAGCCAGGGCAAAATTTGTGAAGATAGACGAGCTGACAAAGAAACTGATTAATGTTGCATTTCTGAATGCCGAAATTAATCAGGATATGGACACTGTATCATTGTCACTTGGCTTACAAATCGGGATTGGCAATGGACAAACAATTAGTTCTTCCGGATCTTTTAATGTAGATGAACAGTACTGGTGGCTTAGAGATTCCCAGAATTGTTTTGATGGCAATTATTTATCAGGTGGTGCCCCTAATGTTCTTGAACAACATTTACTGTTTAAATACATACTTGCACCGCCGGCAAATTGCAGATATTGGTTCCCTTATACACAAGTTAAAAATTTTATTGCAACAGATTATCCCGGTGATGGCACACCAGATTATTTTTGTGATTATAAAATATTTTATGCATCTGGACCCAACCAACAGGTTTTAACGAACACCGTTCAATGCTTGGGGATAGAAACGAACCATCCCGATATCCATGAAATGGAGTATTATCTGAATGGTTTGGATCAGATTATAGCAGAGTTCCTTTTAAATTCAGGTAAAAGCGCCGCTACAATAATTATTGGCAGTGAATTTATTCCCATTAATTACGATAATTCAACTATTAAGCACAGCCCTCAACTTACTTATGGGGTAAAGGAGATTACCTGTTGGGAATCAGAATACCCAATTGGAATTGAATGAGATTATTATTTTCCCAGTGTAACTTTTTAAAAGTATTTTTCCGTGAATAATTTAAAAACTATCCTTCTTCTTTTCTATTTTATTTTCACTCAATTTGAGTTCCTTTTTTGTCAGAACTCATTTCAGGTCTCCTTTTCAACACCGAATAAGAGTGAATATTGCAATTGTATTACTGAAGACTTTGAGGGTAATCTAATTGGGGTTGGGGGATTGGTAAAAATTGCAGACCCTTCCAGTCTAGGAGTGATATGGAAAATCAGCAACTGTGGAGATACCCTTTCAAAAGTCTTTGCTTTTGGTGACTCTTTGTTCGGTTTTAGCGATATAAGGCTATTGCAGAATGGTAATTATAAAGTAACAGGTACTATCGGAACATCTTATGAAACACTTAATTGCCTTCAGACTCTTGAACTTAGCCCTGACCTTAATATAGTATACAGGCACTTAACTGTTTTGCCATATCTTCAGACTGCTTATGATATGCACATGAGAAAACATCTGCAATCCTATTACATAATGATTTCCAATTATGGGCCGAATTCTTCACCACCTTACTTAAGCGACCCTTACTTTGTAAAGCTAAATAGCAACTTCGACACTGTGTTTACCAAACAATACGCATTGAATGGTGATCAATCCTGCACCGATATGCTTTTTTCCCCTGATGGATCCCAGTTATGGCTTTTGTCGGAAGCATATTTCCCGGAACTTACTTCGGCATGCTTAACGCAAATGGTTGTTTATGATACAATGTTTAATTTTGTTAGGGTTAAAACCTTGACGGATTACCGGATGGCAGGGCAAAACATGGCAAAATGGATTACCGACAGTACATTTATTCTTGGCTTCAAATATGCGCCTCTTAACCCGCATGAAGAAGATGTCGCATTTGCAGAAACCGATTCAACATTTCAGTTCTATTCCTTTGACAGAATAGGAGCGCAGGATACCATTGACTATATGGCTTTTGGCATGGGGCTTGATTTTTCAAGTCCCGATAGCATACACTATACCGGTACCAAAAACATGATCCCGGACTATTGGCCACAACAACCATCCTGGATAAGAGTTGGGCTTTTAAACAGGCAATTGCAGCCACTTTATGAAAGGTTCTATGGCGGGGATGCCCAGTACAGGGCAATTTCGGTTATCCGAACCAGTGATGGCGGATCATTTATTTCTGCTACCCGATATGACTATTTAAACCATTTAAACTACAATGATGCCTTTTTCTTAAAGGTGAACAGCGAAGGGTTGGTTACCAGTACAAATACTTCTGCAATTTGCCCATTAAGTCCTGTTTTACTGTATCCCAACCCCGGATCAGATCATGTCAATATGGAATTATCCTGGAATACAGCATCCTGTAATGTTATTGATATGAATGGCAAAATGGTTTCGAATTTTAATCTACATAAAGGTTTGAATCAAATAAACACAAGGATGTATAAGCCTGGCAATTACCTCTTTATATTTAATAGCAATGATAATGAACATACTACACTTAAATGGACAAAAAAATGAACACAAATGAAATGCAATTAATCCTCGTTATTGCAAAAAGAATTTTGACGCACAGGATATTTGCCATTATTATTTTAACAGTATCCGGATTTCATTCAATCGCACAGGTTCAATGGAACAGCACTGTAAATACGGGGTTATATTCAAGTGCTATCGGGTATCAGACACAGTCGACCAACAATTACAGTTTTGCAGCCGGCCAACTCTCCCAGGCAAATGGAATCTCATCTATGGCTTTGGGCAATAATTCAACAGCATTCGGTAATTATTCAGTTGCAATTGGTCAATCAAGCTATGCAGTATTGCAGTCATATGCATTTGGCCAGAATGCTAAGGCAAACGGACAGCAATCCCTTGCAATCGGCAGGTTTGTGGAAACCACATTTTCAGGTATAAACTCCATAATTTTAGGTTCGAGCGTTTCCGGGCAGGTTATGCAAAATGGCATTCCCTACTCACTTATGATTGGATTCAACAGCACTGTACCTACTCTGTTTGTTGGCCCCTCGGCATCCTATACCGGCATTGGCAAAGTTGGCATTGGCACTACAGCCCCAATGGCAGATCTTCATATAAAATCCATGGCCAATACCAATGCTTCACTGTTTGTGCAACCCGGTACATGGAATTCTAATGCAAAAGCAACTCTGAATCTCGGTAACGCCTCTCATGGTATGATGGCCGATATGAACTATGGACTATCGTTTTTTACCCAAAAGAATTTTATTTTTAATGAAGGTTTCGTGGGAATTGGCACCCAATCACCCCAGGCACTTCTGCATGTTGAAAGAGGTAACATCCTGCTTAATGGTAATGTACAGGTAGGCACGACTGATAATGAAGTGGTAACACTCTTTAATGGTAAGGTTGGTATTAATACTACTAACCCATTGGCCAATCTTCAAATTGAAGGGTCGGTATCAATAGGTTATAGTACCCACACCCCACCGGGTACAACTGGTCTTATTGTTAACGGGCCGGTTGGTATTGGTACATTTGCTCCAACAGTACCGCTTGAAGTTGTCGGTAAAATAAAAACAACAGAGCTTCAACTCACTACAGGATATATGAATGGATATATCCTTCAATCTGATCAGTATGGGAATGCAATATGGGTAAACCCGACTTCGGTTAACACAGGTATCTGGCTGCAGAATGGTAATAATGTGACCGTTGACAATACAAAAAAAATTGGCATAGGCACCCAAACCCCTGCTGAAGCATTAGACCTGAAAGGTAATCTGCTATGCAGTGGTAATATTAAGGGCGGTAGAACGGATTGGCAAGCTTTTAAAATATTTGCAAACAGCAGCGAAACAGACGGATCTTATATACAATTATCAAACAACAGCAGCCAGGCGGGTTCTATAAAGCTATATACAACAGGAACAGAAGGGCGCATTGAATTCCATAATCAAAATATGCAGGTTATGTCAATCCGTGCCGACAACAATGTCTATTTCGGTAATCCTGATGTATCAACCAACCTTTATGTAAACGGTGAGATTACTTCAAGCCAGGTAAGGGTGAATACCCAAAGCTGGTGGGACTGTGTGTTTAAAGACGAATACCGTTTAATGCCCCTAACCGAAGTTGAAACCTTTATCAAGGAAAATCAACACCTACCCGATATCCCATCTGAGACTGAAATTCGAGACACTGGTATTGATGTCGCCCAAATGAACGCCCTGCTGCTTAAGAAAATTGAGGAGTTGACGTTGTATGTGATTGAGTTGGAGAAGAAGATAAAAGTGATAAACAAATAAGCAAAAAATAAAATGTTTACTATGAAATATATCATGACTTTAATTCTGATCTTGATGATATCAGGATCATCATATGCACAAAGCATACTGGTTAATGTGAGTAGAACTGAAACTGATGATGGGACTACGAGTTCCGTTTCAGTATATTTCGTTGATACAACGAATAAAACAATCAATGATTCTTTGGATTTATACGATTTAAATCCATATAACCAATTACCATATGAATCGCACTCAACAAAATGGGCAAAAAATAAAACATATGAAATCGCAAGTTACTATGAATTTGATAAACTTTTCCCTGCTAATTATCGGAAGAAAAGCTTTGTTGAAGACAATGTTAAACCTGGGAGATATTCTGGTTTATTATCTTCAACTATTGCCCTTTCAAGCATTGAAAAGCCTGCCAATTATATTGCGATTGCCTTTAGCCTATTTGCTAAACCCTATAATTCAGATCAAATAGATGGTGCAATTAGTACAATATTCGTATTTGATAATAAAAAGAACATGATATATAAGAATGAGAATGTTCCTTGTGTGAATAATGAGATTGCAATATCAGATGATGGGAGATACCTTGTTTTTTGTTACGGTGCTGCTTGGAGTGATGGTCAATTGATTAAAGATGGAATACAAATAGTGAATACAAAGACTGGTGCAATTATATTTGAAAATGATAAAGGTTATGTTGAAGGGCCTAGTGGTGGGAATTATCCAGATTTAATACAGTTTACTTGCAATTTGGGTAATTTTTATGTACGAGATTACTATTTTAATACAAAATCAAGTAAACTTTATTCACTGTGTTATAATAGACTTGAAAATGAGAACACTTTAATTGATATCAAACCAGATGGCTTACTGTTTAAAGATAGAAGTGGTAGAGAATTTTTCATGTTTTTTGAAAAAAGTTTTGATATACAAACGATTAATTAGGAGAGTATAATCATGAGATACATGTTATTTTGTTTATTTGTTTTCTTTGCTTTAAGAGAAAATATTAAAGCACAAAATACAAATATGAGTTTACAATATATCGATCATTCTACTGGAATTATTAATAATTATAACACGTCTAATATAAATTCTGATTTCGGACCAAGAATTTGCTCCCTTTGCTCAAAATGGCATAAAGGAATTGATTTGAACAGGGATGGTTCAACAGATCACGGGGACAGGATAATAACGCCAGTTACAGGTACGATAGCTCAAATTTACCATTATAACACTTATATTGTATTGGTAATAAATGGCCCAGGCAACCAAGATTATGGTTATGGACATATTTTTGAAAACTATTCAGAGAATGCTCTTCCAATAGTTTTAGGTGATTTTGTTTTAACAAAAATGAATGCACCCCACACATCCGTATTAGCAATCATAGACCTTTCAAATAATCGAGCATTTTCAACAACAACTAATGGGACTGTTGACTATGGCAATTATCCAACGTTTACTACAACAAATACAGTACAAGCTGGTTGGCCAATTTGTCCGGTCGGTAATTCTGCTGCATCAAATGGCACTCATTTGCATTTATATTTATTATTAGATCCTTCCAACAATCCACAAAATACCAACAATGCAAAGAATCCTTTACAATTCATTGATCACCAAAATACAAATTTTGATGTCAATATAATTGAAACAAATAATTTAACTGAGTTTGGCCAAACCATTTTTCATTCTGGTGATCATCGAGGAAGTGTTGGAATTGAGGTAAAAATGAATGGCGCAGGAAATACATCAACCTATTCCAATCAAATCATGGATATTGAAAAAGTACAACTTAACGTTAAAAAATTTGGACAAACCGATAATGATTATCAATTAATGATAGGCAATAATTATACTGGTGAAATTTTGTTAGGGGGCAGAATAAATAACAACCGTTATCCTTCATCTGGTTATCCTACTGGCAATACAAGTTTTGATATTGCTACTGATTATGGCTCACCAACACGAACCGGTATTGATCCATTTGCTTATAGGGCTATTGAAGCAAATCCAAGGCCATGGGATATTTGGTATTTTTCAGATATTTACACCCGAATACATAAAGATGATAATTTTACTGGCCCGCTAAAACTCGCAACAAGCAATTCTGAAGCTCGTTATACAGATGGTGTATATTTACTTAAACCCAAAGCTTATAAAATAGATAATTCTGAAGCCGATTTACTAGTAGACCCTAAGCAAATACTGATTGACAACTTCCGCCCATACATTTCCAATGTCAAAATTAAAGAATACGGTGCTACTGAATTTAAATATAACCGTGGCTGGCAATGGGTAAATAACAGCCTGCTTTTTGAGCCACTGCCAATACCGGAGCAAAAATTTGACAACAACAAAGATATAGTAATAGAAGTAACGACCTCAGAACCCATGCAATGGGTGAATATTACAGTGGGTAATTGTTCCCGGGTAGCTACATGCGGCAGCGACCTGAATAAAACCCAATGGGAATTTACAATTCCCAAATCAGATTTGACAACCGGACGCAATCAGATTATTATGGACGGGCGCGATTTGGCCGACAACCCGATTCAATCAAATCCGGCCTCCATACCTATCCGGCAATCTAATACCAGTTGGACACCAACTCCAAATCCAGGGGTTGATCAATATCACAGTTTTATTTTCGGCAATACAACTGTCGATTTTACAGCAACACAACTTGGATTCCCGGCAAATACAATTCGCTTTGAAGATGCTTCCGAATGCAGCAGCAATTGTAGTTATTATTGGAATTTTGGTGATCCGGCTAATTCATGGTCAATCAATGAAGATATTGATAAAACATACAGCATCACGGGAGTATATAATGTAAAACATTCTGTCAATAATGTTGAGGTTTCAAAGTATGTATCAGTAAATGAACTATCAAAACCCAAAAGTAAATTTGTTTATTCTCCGCTATATACAGGTGGTAACAGATTTGGCCCGGAAATATCGGTAGATTTTTTCAGTACTTCTGAAGGAATAATCGGTACTTATTTTTGGGATTTTGGCAATGGAATAACAAGCGACCAAAAAAATGTGGAAGGTATTGTTTTAGAGCTTAACAGGGAATATCTAGTCAGCCTGACTGTTACCAATGAAACCGGAAGCGATACTTATACCGAGTCAATTTATATAGATCCTGCCACTTACCCATTTGCGTCTGTTTTTGATTGGGAAATAAACTATTTTTTACATGATATTGAAATAGCTACCTCAAATTTTAATGACGATTTTCCTTTGAAATTCGATATCAATTTTGGCGATGGTACGTCACAAACTGTTGATAACATTTATAACAACTACTATACTTTCACCCACCAATATTACAATATGGGCCGGTTTCTGATAGTTGCAACTGTAACCGGGCTTGATAATACCGGTCACTCAAGAACAGTTACAAATGCAAAAGAAATCAGCGTATATCCTGATGACCTCATAGTTGATATTTCTTATGTTTCAGCGAATAATCCACCTTATTCGAATGAGGAAGTTATGCTTACTGCTCAAATTGATCCACCGGGTAGTTTCTATGGGAACTGGGCGGTTTATAAAAAAGGTGATCCTTTGTTTTACTTCTCACAGAATTTTGCCAGTACCTCTCCGGAATTAACTTACAATTTCCCAGAAGCGGGCACTTACAGGATTATTATTGATTTATCAACAAGTGGCGGGCCTTCATACGGCCATGCTGAGATGGAAATTGAAGTAGTAAATGCACCTAAATTTATTGATGTCGAACTTTACGGCCGAAATACAATTTGTCAGCATACATCCTATACCTATACAGCCCGATTATGGCCGGTAGGTGAGCCTGGTGTTCCTGAAAATCAATGGTTGCCAACTAATCTAAGATGGACATTATTTGATCCAAATGGTTCACAAGTTGTATGCAATGATTGCTCTAAGGTACTGCATGATTACCAATCTCAGGACCTTCAATATCATGAATTTCATTTTACAGACCCCGGAATATATAGGCTACGATTAGAAGCCTGGAACGATCAACACGGGTATGAGAATTACCAATTAAACCCGGACTATTCAAATACATTGAGTTTTTACGATTACGAAGAAATGGAAATAACCGTTTCACCCGGTCTACCTGCACTTTCAGTAATAACGCCGAATTTGCCTTATGTGGACAACATTTCTTCTTCTGGCAATAACGACGTAATAGTTGAGTTCACTAATCCCGGAACAAGTTCTATAACATGGGAGATCCTTTCATCTAATCCTGATTGCGTTCCTGCCCCACAGCCAAATTCGGGTTTGAACCTTCATTCCGGTTCTATTGTGAATATTACCCTGGATGTGTTGCCAAATTTACATCCGGACAGCAGGAGCTCAGTGATTACAATAAATGGAAAAGATTTGAATGGCAACCACGTTCAAGGTAGCCCGGCACATATCTTAATTTACCAAAATGGCTCTGAAGGTGCTGATAGGGACTATATATTTGGTCAAACACCTGGTCATGCTTTTGGGTATTCTGTGTCTATTGACGGGATGACTTTAGCCGTTGGTTCACCGTCAACTTCGAGTGGAGGAGAAGTTCTTATATATGAAAAGGACCTATATGGGGATTGGGTAAACCGTGCAATTCTGCATTCTTCCGATAACAATCCAGATTTAGGTAAAAGCATAGAATTATATGGCGATTATGTTTTTGCAACCGGAGAAGGCCATAATCAGGCATATGTATTTCGGAAACCAGAGACAGGGTGGAATGGATCTCAAACAGAGTTGAAGATAATAAATAATAACTTTAGTAGTAATCAAGGGATAAATTTATCATTATGGGATGATTATGCTGCTATTGGTGCCCCTTATCATAATGACAAAGGTATTGTCCAGATTTATTACAGAAACGAGGGGGGTACAGATAATTGGGGTTGTATTAAAAGTATTATCGGAGTTGAAAACGACGATCAATTTGGGGAATCTGTAGATATATATAATAATATCTTAGCTGTGGGTGCACCACAGGGCGGATATAGAAAAGGATATATAAATGTTTATGACAGGGTAGTCGACCCTCAAGATTCATGGAAATTTATCCAAAGGATCCAACCAGATGATTACCCCCCATCCCAAAACAGCAAATTCGGACAAAGGGTCTCAGTTTTCAATGATGCAGTCGCAACATCCTATTTTATAGATCAGGATCCATTTATAAGCCAACTATATTTTCCTTTGTATAGAAGGAATACAGGTGTAACCTTTGATTTTTATGATGATGATTTAATGCCGCTTTCCTGGTCACAATTCTGCTATAATTCTGTTGTTTCGATTTCCTTATTTATAAATTCGGAGGAATATAATCCGCCAGAATACGATTACAAAGCCAGTTATGGCAGTGATTATGGAGGCAATTATATTGGCCTGGCAGGCTTGGGCTATTTTTTTGAACATTATGCATATGGATATCAGTTCAGATTTGGGTGGGGTTCCCCACTTGAGGTCTATCGTCCGGAAGATTTTTATGGAAAATCAGTCAGCCGGTCATATGGATATGAATTTATAGGGATCCCGGGATACAACCTTGAAGGGGCCTTTGGGGCTGTTTCATTCCAAAAACTAACAGATATCAAGTCTAATTTTGAAGCTGGTATAGATTACAATTTATGCAATTTTGCTAAACCTTCAGGCAACTATTCAACTGTAAATGCAGCAAACATAAGCTTAGGTGGAGAATCATTTTCTGCAATAATCGAAAGTGGAGCCAATATCCAATACGAAGCAGGCGAAATACTCTTAAAAGACGGCTTTATAGCTGACCGTGGTTCAAATTTTACAGCCTTATCCCTGCAACAAAGTGATGGCCCTGGGATGAAACCTGATACATTTGAGCCTGAGCATGTGATTGAAAAACCACTTCTTACACAGGTTAATAACGCTCATATCCTAAAGGCATTTCAACATAAATATCCTGATTTCCCCTGGATACTTTATAATCCCGATAGTGACATTTCAATTTCATTGCCAGATAAGGGATTGCTGATTGAAATGAATAATCAAAATAATCTGGCAAACAATCAGACAAACGACACGCTTCCTGATCAGAATCCAATTCAAACCTTCTATATTATGCATTTACCCGGGCATGACAATAAGCTGAGATTACCAGTTAATTCAAATAATACTTATTAGTTAAACTCGTAATAACCATGATAAAAATACTGAATAGAAATGCCATTTGTGTCATTTTAGTATGCTTTTCATTTTTACCGATGATTGCATTTCCCCAATCATCAGATTGGGAATGGGTCAGAGTGTTTGGCAGTAAAGGAGCCGATGAAATAAACAGCGCATGTATTGATACTCAAGGAAATCTTTACGTCGCCGGTTATTTTCAGGATGAAATCGATCTGGATGGTATAAAATTGAAATCAAAAGGTGACAACGATATCCTGATTGCGAAATTCAGCAACAAAGGAAATCTTTTATGGGCCCAACAGGCTGGAGGGTCATATTCTGAAAATCTGATTATCTCGGAGTATGCTAAAAAGATCGCGATAGACAGTGATGGTAATGTTATCGTTACAGGTTGTTTTATGTGGGAGGCAGATTTTAACGGAAAACTGCTCAAAGGACCCGGGAACACTGATATTTTCATTGCCAAATATTCTCAGGAGGGGGCGCTTCTTTGGGTGAAGAGTTTTGGCAGCGAACAACATGATTATCTTTATGATATGGATACTGATGAGGAGAATAACATCTACCTTACAGGTTATCTGACAGGAACTTTTATTCAGGCCCCGGCAATTGATGATTACAAAGGTTCTGAATTTGAAGGGCACGGAACTACTCCCTTTATCGCAGGTCTTAATGCTGCAGGCAATTTGAAATGGATCCGCCGTGATATAGGCAAAGCCGATAAAACTCTGATAAAAGTCAGCTCAGACAGGATTTGTTACGCGGTTGAATACAGTTCTGATCTTCTTATGGGCTCTGAATACCACTCTGTTACCGGAAATAAGGATTTTATTGTTCAATGCCTTACAACTGATGGAGTCTTAGAGTGGCAACATAAGTTTAGCAGTGACAATAATGAAATGATCGAATCTCTTGATGTGGAAGAAGATGGATCTATGTTGATTTCAGGAAAATATGGGAATATTCCGGAATTCAAATGTTTTGATATCAATACTGAAATCAGGGATCAAAGAACTTATTACAGTAAGTTAAGTCCGGATGGTAGTATTTCCTGGACATCAAATAACAATAGCCCTGCATTCCCGGGAGGTACAAAGTTTTCTAAGTTCAAGGACAGTAAATACTATTCAACGGATGTTTTTTCCACCAGGATTAATGTTGCAGGGGGTGATTTGATCCCTGATGGAAAATGGTTTAATTCATACGTTGCTTTGCATGATAATCTGGGGAAAATCAATGAAATTCTGTTCAGCACCCCTGGAATCATAAAGGCTGTTCTCCCAATTGATAAATCCGAATACCTGGTTTGTGGCAATTATCTTTCTTCATCCCAGACTCCATATCAAAAAAATAGTGAAGGTGGTTTTATTGATTTTTTTATTGGCTTGAAAAAACTTCAATTAAAAAATGAAGCAATGGCGGCTCCAAGTGTAGTTGGTCCATTGGATTTTGACATGAATGTTTTCCCAAATCCTGCAGAAAATTCTTGTACTTTACAAACAAGGAACCCGGTGGTAGCTGAACAAATAAACATAACAACGACCGATGGTAGAATTCTACGAAATTACTTCAATTGTGAACTTCCTTTTAAAATAAATCTTGTAGGATTAGCCTCCGGAATTTACCTATTATCACTTAAATCCGGGGATGTGATCACAAGTAAAATTCTGACCATAAAATAACAACTTGGCAGCCCTATATATATTCGGACCATTGTCATTGGTCAGAAGTTGTTTCCTTTAACTGTTTTTAAATACTATAATTACTTCTTACCCTGCAACCTCCCGCTAACAGCAATCAGCACAAACAGCAGCAACCCCAGCACTGAGCCACGGGCAATGTAATCGCCATACTTTACATAAAACGTGACTTTGTCATTGGCGTTGAGGGTTTGCCGGATAACGGCCGGTTCCCAGTAAGGAGTGGCCTGGGAAACATCGCCGCGCTGGTTTACAAAACACGAAATGCCGGTATTGGCCGAGCGGGCTACGCTGCGCCTGGTTTCAACAGCCCTTACTGCCGAGAACAGCATGTGTTGCCGGTGACCGGGGGTATTGCCCCACCAGCCGTCGTTGGTGATCACGAAAATCATATTTGCCCCGTTTTTCACAAACCGGTTCACAAAATCACCGTACACTGATTCGTAGCAGATCACCGGCGCAATCTTCAGGGTATCGTTGATGGTAAAGGGTATCTGCTCCTTGTCTACACCCAGTTGTCCAACCGTACCCCCCAGGTCGATGGCAAAATCGCCCAGCGGCTTGAGCAACCACGGAAAGGGCATCAGTTCTACCCCTGGAGTGAGTTTCGATTTATGGGTGCGCTGCAGGTCGGGCTGATTCCTGAAAAGGAAGGCTGTATTGAAGGCATCGTAATATCCGTCACCGTTCTTAAACTTCCTGGCCGTGGATGGAACTGCATCGCCGGCATCGTAGGAACGATAGGTCGAATAACCGACCACGATGCCGGCTTTGGGGAATTCTTTCAGCAAGCCATTGCGGAACATGTTAATGGTCGGGTGGTTGTCGAGGTCGTTTTCCCAGATCATCATTCCCGATGACCAGTTTGGCTGAACCATAGACTCCGGAAAAACGATAAAATCGGTAAGGCTGTCGGCTTTGGTGCGGGCCAGCGCAGAAGCCTGATCAATGACCAGGTCGGCCGGAAGCTCGTATTGTTCTTCATACGGATCGATGTTGGGCTGAACCACCACCACATCCACCGGAGCCACTTTTTCGGTATAGGTATTGTAAATGACAAAGGACGCCACGGCGGGTATCAGGATAAGCAGCAGAATGACCGCCAGCTGCCTGATCATTTCCTTCCCAGCAACACCCAACAACCTGCTTTTTATAGCCTTAAATATCAATATGTTAACAATCAACACCCACAGGGAACCACCAAACATTCCGGTGTATTCGTACCACTGCATCCAGGCGGGCCAGGCAGCGAAGCCATTGCCAAGGCTCATCCAGGGGAAGTTCAGGTCCCACTGATGATGCAGGTATTCGTAAGATATCCAGGCGAAAATAAAGGCCAGATAACCACTTCCGGGATTTTTGAGGCTGCGGCGGATGAAATGAAACAGCCAGAAAGCCAGCGACATCACGGTGCTGTTCACCAGCAGGGCTGCAACCACCCCAAAAAGAGTGGAATTGTATATCCACCAGATCGTCAGCCCGTTCCAGACCAGAAAGGCCGGATAGACCCTGAAGAAGATATGAAAGGTACTGTGATTCTGCCTGTTCTGAAGAAGATGATCTTCAAGCAGCAAGAGCGGGACCAGCCCGATAAACAACAACACCGGAACACCCCCTGCCGGCCAGGCCGCAGCCAGTAACAACCCGGATATCAGGGGCAATGATAAAACAATCCGTTTATCCATATCTGCAGATTATTCAGGCAAAGTTATGATTTCTCAATGACCCTGATGATAAATTATCATTAAGGTTTACCGCCTGTGTGGTTGAATTACTATACTATTGAGGATGAATAGTATTCAGCGAAGCCGTAATCAGGTTCCGACTCCGCTCAGCCTGACGTTCAAATAGTTATGTTCTTTGCTATATTATAAATCAGACAGGTTTTCAGGTTAGCCTTCCCAA
The DNA here is from genome assembly GCA_016788045.1 of Bacteroidales bacterium. Classification (GTDB taxonomy): domain Bacteria; phylum Bacteroidota; class Bacteroidia; order Bacteroidales; family Lentimicrobiaceae; genus Lentimicrobium. Next base: position 50,810 of record JAEUTG010000014.1, on the reverse strand, counting down.
AAAGGCAAATTGACTGCAATAGCAAACAATCTGTTAAACAAACAATTAATTTTATTAGCTTTGTTTTGATATACCGGGATTCAACAGACTTCATCATGAAGAAACTCTTACTGCTCGCCGGCCTGATACTACTTTCAGGCTTTGCGGAGGCGCAGACCAATGTGCCCTTCCTGCGGCATTTTGCTGATTCTGTTGGTGAAAAGAGCCTCAGAGAGCAGCAACGGGCCATCCGGTACAGTGACTCCCTGCGGCTTCCGTTGAAGGCTGAACGGGATGGCAGGATTACCGAGGTGGCCGGGTTCGTCAATGGCCGTCTTAGGTACCGTACAACACACAACCTGACCGCAGCAGCAACCACCTCTACATCAGCGGTATGGTCCGGGGGCGGAGCCGGTCTCAACCTAAGCGGAAGCGGCATAACCCTCGGAATCTGGGATGGGGGGAGTGTCCGCACAACCCACCAGGAATTTGTTGGGCGGGTTACCGTGAAAGACGGGGCATCATCCGTGTCAGGTCATGCCACCCATGTGGCAGGCACCATGATTGCCTCAGGAGTTGATGCACAGGCCAAAGGCATGTCGCCTGCAGCCAGTCTCTGGTCGAACGAATGGAACAACGATATTGCTGAAATGGCTGCCCGGGCCGCAGAAGGCCTGCGCTTTTCCAACCATTCCTATGGATTTATTACCGGTTGGTCGTACAACTACATGGGCGATAGCAAATGGGCCTGGTTCGGATATGAACCCTGGAGTACGGTCACCGACATGGGCTTCGGTTATTATGATGCAACCGCCCACGACTGGGACCTTGTTGCCTTCAATGCCCCGGAATACCTGATTGTGAAATCTTCAGGCAACGACCGGGGTGAGGGGCCTTCCTCCCAGCCAGTTGAACATTGGGTATACAGCTATGGCTCAGAAGCATGGGTGTTAAGTTCTGCTGTCAGGGATAAAGACGGCGGATCAAATGGCTATGACTGCATCTCCTGGCAGGGGGTGGCTAAAAATATACTAACGGTTGGCTCAGTGAACGACATCCCGAACGGCTATCAGCAGCCATCGGATGTGGTGCTGGCAGGTTCAAGCAGTACCGGACCGGCCGATGATGGCAGGATTAAACCCGACATTGTTGCCAACGGAGTGGGGTTATACTCGTCCTATTCTTCCACCGATGCTGGTTACGCAACCCTGTCAGGTACCTCCATGGCCACCCCGAATGTATCCGGATCTCTTGGTTTGCTGGCAGAACATCATGCCAACCTCACCGGAACATCTGCCATCAGGTCGGCAACACTCAAGGCGCTGATCATTCACACGGCTGATGAAGCCGGTACCACCTCCGGCCCTGATTACCGGTTTGGCTGGGGTTTGCTGAATACCCGCAAGGCAGCACTGCTGATGAGTGAGGATGCCTCCAACGGACTGAACTTCAACATCCGGGAACTCAGCATTGCACAAGGGGAAACCATTACCATACCGGTGTACACCAAAGGAACGGAACCCATCACCGTTACCCTTTGCTGGACCGACCCTCCGGCCACGGTTTACGGTACGTACCTCAACGACCCGCTGCCAATGCTGGTGAATGACCTTGACCTGAGGATTATCGGACCAGATGAAAGTGTAACCTATCCCTGGAAACTGAATGTTGCTTTACCGGCTGCTGCGGCTACCACCGGTGATAACCTGGTTGACAATGTTGAGAAAGCAGAAGCCGGAACCCCGCCAGCCCAGCAAATATTTTTTTTAGAGATATCTCATAAGGGATCGCTGCAAAACGGTCCCCAGCAATTTTCGCTCATTGTCAGCGGTATTACCCCGGAACCGGAAACCACCACCTGGATGGGTACTTCAGGTAGCAGCTGGCATGTGAATGAAAACTGGAGTGACGGCATTCCGGGTTATCAGAGCAATGTAATCATTTCCGGTGTTTCGCAGCACATTCCTGAAATCTCGGTTTCCGATGCGTACTGTCACAACCTGACCATTGGCCCTGACGGGGCACTCACCGTCCAATCAGGGAAAACCCTCAACATAAACGGAGACATGCTGATTGAATCTGACAGTCAGGGGAGCGGTTCCTACATCGGTCCGGAACCGGAGATCAATGGCGGGCTAACGGTTCAACGCTTCATAAATGCCTATACCACAGCCTACAGCGGATGGCATTTTCTGTCGTCGCCAGTTCAGGATCAGCCAATCAGCAGTTTTCACACGCCGGGTTCAGGGAATGATTTCTACAGCTGGAACGAAAACAACGGCTCCTGGGTTAACCGTACAGCTTCCGGGGGCGGCCTCAACAACGCATTTGAAGCGGATTTCACCGTTGGCAAAGGCTACCTGGTCGCCAATGCTCTGGCTTCAACAAAAGCGTTTACCGGAGCGCTGAACACGGAAAGCGTTACCCTTACCGGACTGAGCAATACCAGCGGCACCGGTTTTTCGGGCTGGAACCTGATTGGTAACCCCTATCCTTCGGCCATCGTGTGGAACGACGGGATTAACTGGACTGTTCCGGCTGATTTTTCGGGTGTGGCAAAAATTTGGGATGAATCTGCAGCTTCCTATACCGATATCTGGGGCGGTGAGCCCATTCCAGCGACAAACGGCTTTATGGTCCAGCTACTGACCGGCAGCCAGTCGTCGTTAAATATCCCCTTGGCTGCAAGAGCACACGATCAGCAGCCATGGTACAAATCCTCCAACAGCCGGCTTGAATTAACCATGCTTGACGTTGACCAAACGACGAAACAACGGCTTATTCTCGGAATCAGCAAAATAGCTACCGATGACTTTGATTCAGAAGCGGATTCACGGTTTTTACCAGGCTATGCCCCTCAGTTCTATGTAGTATCGGGCGATGAAAAACTGTCAAGTTGTGTGTTTCCGCCCTGGTACTCAATGAAAGTTTTGCCCCTGGGTTTTGTCAGAAACGATGGGGTTAATTATGTTATAAAGGCGGAAAACCTCTTCACGGATGAGCAGGTTCAGGAAATTCTTTTATGGGATGAAAAGGAAGGAAAAATGCAGGATCTGAAACAAAATCCGGAATACCGTTTCATTGCAACAGAGTCTGATAATCCATTTCGGTTCAGCATTATACTGAACAGCCCATCCGGGTCGACCCCATCTGCTAGCAGCTCACCACTGATTGTAAGCCAATCAGGTGACAAACTGCTGGTAAAGGCAGGCGGTGAAACCTTTCGGGAAATTATGCTCAGCGATATTACCGGTAAGGTTGTACTCCGGAAAACAAGCAACGATTCTTCCATTCAGGTGCTTGATGTAAGCGGACTTCCACCCGGGATTTATATTGTCGGAGCAATCGGCAATCCGGGTAAGGCAACAGGGAAATTTATACTTACACCCTGAGATCAACGGTTTCTTATTCCATGACTTAAACCGCCAATAGATTGTAAAATCAATCTATACTGTTGATTATATGACCGTTATAAATCTATTGGTGAAAATGCCGAAGAATTTCATCCTAAAATCATTCTAAATAATTCGGTGATTTACTTATTTTTGGGAAACTATGAACCGAATTGATAATTTTGCACTGAAAATCAGGTGCAAGTATCGCATTATCAATATATTTAACCTTAGTTCCGGGACCCTGAAATTCAAGTGATGATGCATTGATGCAAAGATCTGATCTGACTTATATTCACTGGTCAAACCGGATGATTTATAACGTTAAAATTCAATCTTTTAACCTGTCATTAAGAAGTTTACAAACACCATCTAACAAAATATACAACGGAGGAATACCATGGCAATCACCAAACTGGACCAGATGTTTGAGGTCCTTAAATCGAAAACAAAAAAGAGACTGGTAGCAGCTTATGCCAACGATTCACATACCATTGAAGCCGTGAGTGAAGCTGTAGACCAGGGCATAGTTGACGGAATTCTTGTTGGCGATGAGTCCACCATGCGCAATGTCTGCGCTCAGCTGGGCGTATCGGCCGACAAATTCAGGCTGGTGCACGAGCCCAACGAGGGCAAGGCGGCTGCAGTGGCAGTTAAGCTTGTAAACAGCGGTGAAGGCGATCTGCTGATGAAGGGTCTGGTAAGTACTGATAAATACATGAAGGCCATCCTGAACAAAGAGGAAGGGCTGATGGATCCGGGGGCTGTACTGAGCCATGTTACTGTGATGGAGAACCCGCTTTATCATAAATTACTCATCGTGGGTGATGTGGCGATTATCCCGCTGCCCGAATTCAAGCAGAAGGTTGCCATTCTGAATTATCTGGTTAATACGGCCAAAGCGCTGGGCATTGAAAAGCCGAAAGTTGCGGTGATTACGGCTTCTGAGCAGGTGCTGGCCGGCATGCCTTCGTGTGTGGATGCCGCTTTGTTGTCGAAAATGGCTGATCGTGGCCAGATTACGGGTGCCTATGTGGATGGACCTCTGGCTCTGGATGCTGCCATTGATAAGGAGTCAGCAGAAATCAAAAAGCTTACCGGGCCTGTTGCCGGGGATGCCGACTGCCTGCTGTTCCCGAATATTGAAGCCGGCAATGTGTTTTACAAAACCAACACGAAAATGGCCGGAGCCGAGCTTGGAGCCTTTGTAGCCGGAGCCCGTGTACCCTGTGTACTCTCTTCGCGCGGCGACAGTGCCCAGACAAAGCTTTACAGTATTGCCCTCGCGGCCATGATCGCGAAGTAGTTTACCTTTAAAACCCTTGTTTATGGAAGAGCTCCGTATCCTGGCAATCAATCCGGGGTCAACTTCAACGAAAATCGCTGTATTCAGCGGTGCAAACCCTGTGTTTGTGCGCACCATCTCACATTCCACCGAAGAATTATCAAAATACGACAAGATAACCGACCAGTACAATTTCCGGAAAGAAATCATCTACAAACAGCTGGAAGAGGCCGGCATTGAGATGGACAGCATCCGGGCGGTTGTTGGCAGGGGCGGTCTTACCAAACCCATTCCTTCGGGGGTTTATGAGGTAAACGAAACCATGAAGAACGACATGGTGAACAGCCCCATGGGTGAGCATGCCAGCAACCTGGGTGGTTTTATTGCCGACGACATCGCGAAAAGCCTGCCCAATGCGCGGGCATTTATTGCCGATCCTGTGGTTGTGGATGAACTGGAACCCCATGCCCGTGTTTCAGGTCACCCGGAGTTTCAGCGTAAATCCATCTTTCATGCGCTCAACCAGAAAGCAACAGCCCGTCAGCATGCCAAATCGATCATGCGGCGCTATGAAGACCTCAACCTGATCGTGGTTCACCTCGGAGGCGGTATCAGCGTTGGCGCCCACCGCAAGGGAATGGTGGTGGATGTTAATCAGGCACTGGATGGGGAGGGTCCTTTCTCGCCCGAACGCAGCGGAACCCTGCCGGCTGCCGATCTGGTGCGCCTGTGTTTCAGCGGCAAATACACCCAGAAGGAGATCCTCACCATGATCAAAGGCAAGGGTGGTATGGCTGCTTTTCTGGGCACCAACAGCGCCTACGAAGTGGAACAACGTGCCATGGCCGGCGACGAGTATGCTAAATTCATCTTCGAAGCCATGGCCTTTCAGGTTGCCAAAGCCATTGGCGCCATGAGCACTGTACTCAAAGGCGAAGTTGACGGAATCCTCATCACCGGAGGAATCGCTCATGGTAAATGGTTTGTAAACCAGGTAATTGAAAGGGTTTACAAAATTGCCCCGGTGCATGTGTATCCCGGTGAAGATGAAATGCGCGCCCTGGCCATGAACGGCCTGATGGTGCTCAAGGGTGAAGTGGAGGTGAAAGAGTACAGGTAGGGGAAGCTCAAAGTAAAAAGTAAAAAGTAAAAAGTAAAAAGTAAAAAGCCTGTCTGTCATGTCTGCTACAGGCAGACAGATAGAAGATTCCGTTCTGCGGAAGGGATGGTTTTAAAACTTGAAAATTACTTTTTACTTTAGTCTTTAGACTTTTTACTTCAGACTTTTACCTCAACCCCTCCCCCATCCATCGCCATACATTCCGGTTAAAAATTTCCCCTTTTTCCTTCCCATAAAGTTCAGTATATGAGCCAGCGGATGGCTGACCGGGATATTCCCGGAATCTGGTTTCCGGCTCATAGAGCATAACCGGCTCCGGGTGAAACTGGAAGCCGATCACATGGGGATATTTCTCATGGACAAGGGCTTCCGTTACTTTCCCATCCATGCTGGTGGCGGCAATCCTGAAGCCTTTTCCGATGCGTCCTGCTGCCTGGTGGTGGCTGCTCAGCACGTAAGGTTCAGGGGAGGATCCTTGCAGAAATACCTCCATGCGTTCCGGCATCAGCATTTTTATCCGGTGAAAATGGCCCCAGATTAGATCATCGTCTGTACCGAGGTTGGTGTTGTAATTGCGATGCCGGGCATCGGGATCGGCCTTCAGCACCTGCTCAACCGTTTCCTGGCGGTATACCACTGTTGGGATATCCTGCACCAGGGTACCTCCGGTGGCTACGTTCATGGTCTGCATTCCCAGGCAGATTCCAAGAATCACGAAACCGGGCTTCTGTTCCAGCAGGGGGATATAACTTTCGTCCTGATAACCTCCCAGAAGGTGAAACAGAAAGGAGGCTTCGAATGCATGGCGGTGATAATCGGTTATTTCTGTCAGCAGGTTGGTTTGCTGCTGATAGAGTACCGGGGGTATGTCAGGTCCGCCGAAGAAAATAACGCCATTGGAGGCGGAGAAAACAAGCTTAAAGTCATCGCTGCAGGGATTGGCTGAATATACGGCCTGGCCGATGGTGTCGCTGCAGGCATGCAGGAATACATTTTTGCGGCCCGATTCCCTGATTAACCTGACCGATTGGCTGAAATCATATCCCTGAGATGTATAAAAAAACCCAACCAGATGGTAGTCATCGGGCAATGGAAATATTTTATGGTCAATCAGGTAGAAGATGGTCTTCAGGTTGTTTTCGGTGGGGTTCATCAGCACAATGTTCCGCCGCCCCTCAGCAGCCGGTGTTCCGAAATACTGCTGGGCAGGGAGATTCAAGCCAAACAAAACAACCAGCAATCCTGTCAGTAACTTTTTCATAATGGTTGAGTTTTGCCTCACGCAAGGGCCCGCCTGCACAACATTTCGGTGGGCAGGCGCAAAGACACAATGAAATTTATAAATATTGTTTTCATTATTGTCCGGTTAAAGAAAAAAACCTTGACACCAAAACCCCAAGCCACCAAAATCGTTCTAAATCAGATAAATAAGTTGGTGATTTTTGGTGATTTCGTGTATTGGTGTCAAAAAAAAGAAAGTAAGGTACCTGTTTTGAATAATGGCTGTAATCCAGTATTATCAATGAGTTCAAAGTGAAACAATTATTTTCCCCGGACAACAATGTATTGTTTTATTAAAAGCTTTGCGTTGCAGCGTCTTCACGTGAATTCTTTTACCTCACGCAATGACGCAATGAATTTGAATCTCTTCTGCTTACAATACAAAAAGAACTTCGCGTCCTGGCGTATTTGCGTGAACTCTTTTTTATTCCCTATCATGCAAGAATCAACAAAACCGCACCTCCTTTTGTTAATCAGCTAAAATAATGATTTTATGCAACTCTTTGCCATTCCAACCGGAAATCTGAAACTCGACGGAGGCGCCATGTTTGGCGTGGTGCCCAAATCGTTGTGGAGCAACCATTACCCGGCCGACGAAAACAACCTGATCAACCTGGCCATGCGCTGCCTGCTGGTGGTGGAGGGCGACCGGCGTATACTGATCAACAACGGCATCGGCGACAAGCAAAGTGAGAAATTCTTCAGCCATTATTACCTCAACGGCGACGACACCCTGCTGAAGTCGCTGGCAGCCGTGGGTTACCAACCCGAAGACATTACTGATATGTTTCTAACCCATCTGCATTTCGATCATGCCGGAGGAAGTGTGAAATACACCGCCGACCGCAGTGGTTTCGAAACGGTTTTCCCGAATGCCACCTACTGGATCAGTGCACCACAGTGGGAATGGGCCATGCATGCCAACCGCCGCGAAAGTGCCTCTTTTCTGAAAGAAAACATTAAACCCATTGAAGAAAGCGGCCGGCTGAAATTGTTCGATTACCCGGGCGAGTTATTCCCCGGCATTGAAGTACGGTTTTACAACGGCCATACCGACGGGCAAGCCATTCCGTTTATCAAGTACAAGGATAAAACTATTGTATTTACCAGCGACCTGCTGCCCACCGCAGCCCACCTGCCCCTGCCCTGGGTAATGAGTTACGACACCCGCCCGCTGATTACGCTGGACGAAAAGGAACTTTTCCTGGAAGAGGTCGTTGACAAGGGCTATGTCCTCTTTTTCGAGCATGACCTCTATACCGAATGCTGCACCCTGGTGCGGACGGAGAAGGGGATTAAAGTGGGTGAAGTGATGAAAGCAAAGGACCTGTAATAAAAATCTTGCTAATTGATTATCTGTATAACACTTTTATTTCACAACCTGTCCCGCCACTGCGTGAGAGATTCAGGGAGGGCGTTTTTCTCTGTGTAACTCTGTGTCACCTTTGTGCAGCTTTGTGTAATATTTTTTCAATGATGTTCACGGAGAAAAATCCGCTGCGCTGAGTTAAAGTGACTATTTTGCATTACCCTCTTCGGTCAATAAATCCCCAAACTGAATATAATCCTTAACCAAACCAATCTGGATTCGGATGGCATAAGTTTCCGGCGCTGTATTCCATGTTTCAATGGCCCACCGGGCTTTTTCCGGTAGCTTTGATGTGTTGTTGTTTGAAATATAGATATACAAAGCCACATCTTTCGCAAATGCAAGCCTGGTTTCATTGTCGGCTGCAACCGGTAGATTGGCAGTTCTTTCTTCCAGTACCCTGAGCATTTCATCTTTTGAGGGTGAGTACTGCTGCATGACCATGGTACGCATGGAGGTAACAAAAACCGGTACAGCCATGGGCCTGATGTTTTGGGTATGGTATGGCGGTGGAATGGTAAACACAATCAGGCCTTCCCGGAAATCAACATTTATGGGCAATGGATTTTCCGGTTGCTGTGCAAAAAGACAAATTGTAAGCAAAAGTAAGGCAACAGTTGAATATATTCTTTTCATTTTTAGTTATTTAAGTGCTTTGTTGAGCGCAATCCTGATAAAAACCAATAGCGTTCCAATTGATGTTTATTCCACGATAAACTTACACCTGCCCACTGCCTTACTACCCGAAAATGCAACCACCATATACAAACCCGGTGACCAGTTGACCACATCCAAAGTTGTTTCGTTTACTCCGCTGTTTACGCAGAAAGAGGTAACTTCTTTACCAATACTATTGTAACACTTTACAGTAATATTCCTGTATCTCAGCGTATTGTCATAGATAAGCCTGAGCGTTGCATTTGCCGGAACAGGTGCCGGGGTGATTTTCAATTCTGTATGTTTTACCGGCGGTTTATAATCCTCGTTGTTCACCACTATCAGGCAATCATCCAAGGATATAACATGCGAAACTATCTGTTCAGGGCAGAGGGTATCGTAGTTCAGGTTGCTCCAGGGGATGCTGTCTAATTCAAGTTCAGGCAGCAACCGCATGGCATACACATCATCATAATCGGGGTTGGTGCCTGCACAGGCACCGGCTACTATAATTTTGCCATCAAGTGTAAGCGAAGGCAGGCCAGCCCAATACAATGGAGGTTGTGTTTCAGTAATAAACAAATCAAGCACATTGCCTAATGTATCTATTTTTATCATTACCGGGCGGGTATCTTCATAAGTATTAGGAAGATACATTTTTGCTGAGCCATAAAAATAGCCATCCTGATTATCCGTCATTATAAAATAATTTGCAGCAAATCTGTTAAGTGTATCAAAAATAACCACCGGGGCATCGTAAATATAGTTCCCATTCAAATCATTTACAAACAATTGTGGTGTAGGATAGTTGTTCTGCGGATTATACCATGCCCCATCAGTATAGATTTTATTGTTGTACAATACGGATATTCCACCCATAGTGTAAATATAATCGTTTATGCCATGCACATAAAACCATTCCTCATTGCCATCGGCGTCCGCCTCTACCAGAAACATTCGTATCCATTTCTGTAATCCGCCTTCCGGATTAGGCCAGTAACAATTTCCTGTAACAAGGAAATCCCCATCGGGCATCTGTAGTAGTTTCCATGGCTCTGGATCCCATATATCGGGGTGAAGCTGAGGACTGGCCAGTTCCTTGCGCCATAGCGGCTGCCCATCCGGTGTAAATTTATGTAGATGAAATGATTCAGTATTATCCGGGTCGTTTTGCATACTAAGTGCAACGATCGAGCCATCCGAAGTAACACAGGCATCCAAAAAGAAATCCGGCCAGTCTGGATTATTAACAAGGCTTGTACACCAATTCTTTTGACGGCACAAATCAAGTTTTACCAAAATCGGGTCTTCAATTTGATTACTACTCCATTTGCTACCAGGTAAAATCAGTTCACCTTCAATTGTAACATACGGAAAATCAAACCTTGAGCTTTCATTCGGTCCATTTCCTGCAATAATTTCCTGAATTAATAGCCCATTATCGTCTATTTTTTCAATTATAGTATGTTGGTTAGATATAGGTGAAAAATTAGCGGCTTGAAGTGTTAATAAGTACCCTGGATCATAATCCTTATTAAAACTTGAAGTTACATGATATACCCAGGCTGGATAAAAGAATTTTAACCAGGGTTGCGCGAAAGAAGATAATGGAATAAAGGCTAATAAGAGTAAGGCTTTTTTCATAAAAAATGAATTAAAAGTCCGCAGCTGCATTGCAGCTGCGGACTGGTCTATTTACTTAATCGTCAGCTTCACTGAATCTAATCTTTGTTTTCCGGCAGAAAGTTCCAGCAGGTAATTGCCCGAGCTAAGCCGGTGGAGAGGTATGACTACCTGGTTTATATTGCCTTCAATAGATTTACTGAACTGTAAGCTGCCTTTAAGGTCGTAAAAGGAAATCATTCCGTTTACTTCACCTTCAGGCAATTTATATTCTACTGTTACAAAACCCTTTGCCGGGTTCGGATAAATCTTCAGGTATCCTTCGGCAGTTGCCTCAGCCGTAGCATTAACATTTGTTCTGCGCACCCTGACTGATTTTGTACCGTCAGGCAATAGATAAGGTTCATGGTAAGTAATAGAACCGTTATCTATCATGGTATTTCTGGCAAAGGCTTTAACCTGCTCATTGGAACTAAGTGTAAGCGGTTCTAGATACTCCGCGGGAATGCTATCTTGATCGTTGTATTGCAGAATAAGCTGCAGGTATGATACAAAATCCTGGCATTCGCTCTCTCTGCCATCAATGGAAGCAAGCAATGGAATATCAGTTGCTGCATCGTAAGCCTCCTCAGTTTCTTGTTTTGAAAGAAGGTACAAAGATTTCAGGTATTTAGCCTGCAACAATGCAATGTCATTTGTTAAATCAATCAGGGTATCAGCCGGATAATCCTCTGAGGGATAAAGTGCAAGCAAAGACATAAAAGCTTCATCCCTGCCAGAAAGCCTGGCAGACAGATCTGCTTCAAGCAATTCTTTGGCTGAAACGGTATCGGCAACTGCCACAATCTCGTTGTACATATTATCCGGCATCGGGATAGCACGGCTATCTAATCCATTCAATATAACCTCAGCCTTGGCTGTATGCGGATTTGCTACCATAACATCACGGATCATGGCATTGTTCAGTACCTCTTCCCTTTCAACAGCCTGATAAACTACGGTATCGGAAAGATAAGGTGACCCACTTAACAATTCATCATATAGCTGGCCGGCTTCGTCCGGTGTGGAATAATAAACAGTCCCCAGTAATTCTTCTGTATTACTATTATCAACAAGCAATGTAAGCTGACAACTGATGGTATCTGCTGCTGAACTGTTCTCTGAAATTGATGATAACAGCAAATCCTTTGTTTCACCTCCTCCACCAGAACTTGGCGGGCAGGCTGTTGAAGAATAAGAAACACTGGCACCAATTCTGGTAACATTATAAATATTATTTGGATACCATGGATTGTCCGAATTAAGAAGTTTACGATGGTGAAAGTAATTAATCGACGAAGCTTCATTATTAATACTCCAATATCCTGGTGTAGTCAGGTTGCTGAACTGGTTTCCGGCGGGATCGGTTACATTATTGCCGGGTTGGCCCTGGCTGGTACGGATACCCTGATTAAGCGAAGTGGCTTTAACGGATATATCGCTTAAACAATTCGTAAATACATTACATTTGAATTGCAGACCGGTTAATCCATTTGCACTGCGGTTCTTATTTTGGGCATGGGCGCCATAATCAAGACCGGTAAAGGTGTTGAGGTAAACATAATTGTTGTCAGAGCCCGAGTTATTGATAACTATGCCCACTTTTATACCTGATTGTCCGAATGTTGTATTTGAAATAAAATTATTCTCCTCCACTGTATATGCTGTACAACCATCCAGATACAATCCGCCGAGAATCGTATTATTTATATTAGATGAATTTACAGGATCAGGTATAAACAGGTTGTGATTTACCTTTAGTCCAATAATTCCACTTGCATAAATACCGGTATTGTTATTACGGAATTCACAATTTTCAATCCTCGCTGTACGGGTAGTTGCTGATCCGAGCATATATATTCCATAATTCAGACTTAGAAAATCAGTACTTATGTAGGAAGAACAAGGATATACCTGTGATTGACAATATTCATCAACACTAAATGCAGAATTGTAACTATAAATTCCTGAACCAACACCTCCATCAATAGCAGAATTTTCGAAATGACAACCTTTATAATGAATCCCTGTGACGCTGTTCATCTTAACAAAATATGAAGGTAAAGATTCATCAACTAACGTACCCAGGATTAGCTTCGTTGCTTTAGCTTTGTTTTGAGCGCAGGAAAAAAAGCAATGAAGTTAATCCTGTGTTGAAAGCTGTTGTTCTTCTTTTCAATCAGCAATATTAGCATGGTGTTTATCTTGGATAAGCAACGGGATAATTGATTGAAAAGAAGCTAACCTCTGATTTTTCAAATTTAATATTATTCAGCCGGAATGCAATATTTCTCATTTTTCATTCGTTTGCAATTGAAATCGATTTCCCATTACATTCCAAAATCGGAATCAAAATCAATTTCGCTTTATCAAGCAAGCTCGTAAAGCACAATGATTCCCGATTCACTCAATCTTTTCATGATTGACTCAATTGCAAAAATCCTTCCATTCCGCTGATTATCAATTGCTTTCAACTTTGGTATATCAGTAATAAACTGACATTTTGCAAAACTACTCATGTTTGAGAAACTGTAAGGTTTAAAATCGACAGCTACTTTGTTATTTTTAAAGATAGCCGTATTGCAAACTACAATTGCCCCTCCTTTATAATCAATCAATTGACCAGGTAATCCAGAACCCTCATCAGGCATGGGTTGCACAGTACTTATTCCGACAATTGCATTTTCAATAATACCATTATCCTGAACAACAACTGTGCTTTGGTTAATGTAATTCTGTGTTAGACTGGAATTACTGTAAGCAATTACACCTTGCCATAATTTGTGAGGTTGTCCGGTTAGCCTCCCTCCCTCAACAATTAGTTTTCCCCCACATTCAACGACTACCCTTCCTTTCTCTTTAAAAAATACGTCAGATTTTACCCTTAGGGTGCTACCGGAACATATTTTAACAAAATCCTTCACATAGACAGAATCTTCCCACACAACTTCAGTTGAATCACAAATATAATAATTTTTCACCAAAGAATCTGCTTCCATAATCGCTTTATAGGCATTAATACGACCGGTTCCGGTTTGTGACATCCCATTTGGTAATTTGTAATCATTCGCATCAAGCACCGGATCAACATTCCCTTTAATAATATCCTGAACCTGGGCTGGTGACAGCCATGGATTGGAAGATTTAATTAATCCTATCAAACCGGCCACGATAGGAGTAGAAAATGAAGTTCCTGCGTTGAAACCATAAAATGGCCATCCTTTTTTTAAACAAGGATTAAGGGAATCTCCATATCGGGTAGGGGTAGTACCCATTAAATCATAGCCGGGAGCACAAACATCAACCTGCGGGAAATAAGAAAATGTGCTTTCATGCCATTGTTGTGAAACAGAATCATAGACCCTGCGTGTTAGGCTGTCACCACTTGTTGTACCTGATACAACTATTATTCTGTCATCATAATCCGGTGAAAAAGGATATGTTGGTGTAAAATTCACAAAATCTGCAGGTTCATTACAACCTTCAACTTTTAATTGCTCAGTTCCATTAGAATAACAACCTTGACAGAAACCATTAGCAGCAGCAACTACTATTGATGTTCCATTTTCAAGAATTTCATGAATGATTGACGATTCCAAGTCAGGACTTTGTGGTTTGCATCCCTCATGGGCTGATAGTGTAATTACATTCGCATTCATTACTGTAGATGCATGAAGTGCGCTCTACAACATCGATTTTCCACCGCCAATTAATGAATAACCTAAAAGTTTTGTTTTATACCCAATTGAACAGTAGTATGCTGTATCTGGTTGAATAGTATTTTCATCGGTCGTTTGGCCAGAAGCAAATCCTGCTACTATAGTTCCATGGCCTGGATTAAATATACCACCAGCAGAATAGCAAGGATAATATACACTATCTGTAATTGGATTTTTATTCATGAGAAATTCAGATCGCAAATCGGGATGGGTTGGATCGAAATAACTATCAATAACAGCAATAACTATTCCTTCTTCTCCTCTTTGAATATCCCAGGCATTATCTGCCTGAATTTTTTTTAAATGCCACATCCATTCACCATTATTATAATTCCAGAAAACATCTTCTGGATTGTAAGTTAATACTGGGTTGGATAATCGGTAAGGATGAAAACAAAGATCAGTTGCATCATTGATTATTCCTTCCGTAAAATCTTCATCATTACCTGTGAATTTCACTTCATAAATCCTCCTGTTCTCAACTAATTTGGCATAGGGAAAAACCTGCCTCATTGAGTAAACACCATTTTTATCGAAGATCTTGTTAATCGTTGAATTCGAAGTTTCAGTTTCACTTACTTTTGTAATATCATCACTTTGAAACATCAACCAAAGAATACCTGATTTATAATCCTGTGCATGCAGGTTTAGGATGCCATACATCAAAAAGATACCCGTTATAATTAATTTGGCGTATTTGTACTTTTTCATTGTTGATTATATTGAGTTCAGATTAAACTTTTCTTTCATTATTACTCCACTTTCGCAGTTATTATCTCAGTTAACGAACTGAAGCCCATGCGCCTGAAATAGTAATAATTTATCAATATTCAGGATGTATACCTATCTTTGCAAAGCCTCTTTCGTTTTTGGTTTGTACTAAGTTATAGCTGACAAGGTGCGCTCCGCGGGAGAGGCTTTCTTTTTTTTACGGCTGGCCAGGCTCTCTTTTATCCGGCCAATATACATCCACCGCCGTGCAAAAATCCTGCACGCGCGTGCAAGTTTTGCTATTTATACTCATTCCGGATTAGAACAAGGCAAAGAATCTAACACTGTGCTATAATTCATGTGGAATATCCTGGTTAATAATCATATAGGACCCAACTTTTTGGTCAAAAACTATGTAGTATCCCATTTGCCGCAGTATGGATAAGTAATTCTTAATGGTACGAACCGAAACATGTAAACTTAAAGCAAGTTGCGCTGCATCGCCACAATTTCCTTTATTAATCAACTCCAACAAGTAATTCAGTTTTTCTTTTTTCCTTAAGTATGTCATAGCATTGATCTATCCGGATTATGGGACTTCTGTGACTTCTATGTATCTTTATCATGAATGTGATGCAGACTATTGCCTGTAATGTTGGCAAAATGCAATAGTCACATTTGAATGACTTGTAAAAAAATGATTACGTTTAACCCTGTAATTCTGAACACATGGAAATAATAAAACAACTTTCAATCCAAGGCATCTCAGATTTATCTGGCCGACCCATTTTGCCATTCTGCCAACGAAAGATGCAATTACGCTTTTAAATAAAAGTGGCAGTTGGGGTATTTGCAGGTAAATTGTTTGATCGGGGGTGGTAATATACTGATATTCATATTATTATAAAATTTTATAATTGGTTTCAATAATTATTAAGTACCTTGCTAAGGTAAATAATGTTTTAGATTATCAAATTTAGAAATAAACAATTTATGTATTTTGTTTTTATGCATTAGTTTACAACGTTTTTCAAACTGTTCGAAACAGGAAACACTATCAAATCCAAAGTTATATCCCTTATAGAATGATGAAAATCCTGTAAGGATGAAGAAAGTGATACAGTGAGGAGTGATGCATTAATAGCAGTCATAAATGCATTAACTAAACATAAAAAGTTTCACTTACAGGTATTTATCTGTATAACACTTTTATTTCACAACCTGTCCCGCCACTGCGTGAGAGATTCATTCTTCTCCGTGTGCTCTGTGAAGCCCCGGGGTGCTCTGTATAACCTATTTTGTTTCACCGGAACTCTGAGAATTTCTAATCCCTTTTGGACAATATTTCAAACAAGAACAACGAACAAAATTTAAGTGTTTCACATATCTTCCAATGACAGGCAGAGCATCTCAATCTGATGTTTGGGCAGTAGTTTATGTTTAAGGTGTTTAACTTTTGCAGCCAATAGTTCCGGCTTAAAATTCTTCCTGTGCCGCTTCACTTCTACCGCTACTGCCTTATTTTTTTCTAATTTTAATGCCACGATATCTATTTCATTTTGCACGCCTTTGGGTTCCCACCATGAGCCGATAGCACGATATTGAAAACTTTCAGCAAATTGCTGTTTGAAATATCTTTCCAGCATAATACCCGAATAGGTCGGGTAATCGGATTTTATAATCGTTTGCAACCCAATAAAGTTCTTTATTTCTATCAGCGAGCGATACCGGTCGAAATAGTTAAACCAAAACCGGATAAAGTTATCCTGAATCTCATATCTGACAGTTTGACTTCCTTCTTTCGCCATTATGGGACGTTGGCGGACAATGATATTGTAATCCTCAATCAACCGTTTGATCTGTCCTCCGATACTCTTATCGCCTAATGCAGCTTCTATTTCGGGTTGCGTATTGATACCACCCGAAATAGCGCTCAGGATAGAGAAATAAGTGGCATAATTTTTCCCGAACTCTTCAATCAACAGGTTTTTACCTTCATCGGTAAAGGGAGAGTTTTCCCTGACCATAAATGAAATCATATCATCTACGTTCAGGTTTATGTTGTCACAGAAAAGTTCAACGTACTTGGGCACTCCGGCAGTGAAAGTGTAAAGCGCAAGTAAGTCATCATTGGTATAACCGGGATTATGGTCGCGCATAATTTCCTTCAGTGTAGCCAGATCAAAAGCCGCGAGTTTGATAATATTATCCGCCCTGCCAAAAAGAGGTTCCTTTTTGTTTTGGAATAATTTCTGCATCAACGAATAAACAGAACCGGATACAATCAAATTCATTCTGGATTTTTTGCGATAAGTATCCCAAATGTTCTGTATATCACTATATACCGATTCATTAATGTTGTAAAACTCCTGAAATTCGTCAATAACCAGATTGAACGACCTCTGAGAAGCCAGCTCCATGAGATATTGGAACAATGACCTGAAGGTGCGTATCTCTGCAGGAACAAATGTATCGAGTGACTGACCGATAATGGGAATAAACTCAGCACAGAGTGTTGCCTCGCTTTTCCGGCCTACAAAAAGATAAATAGTCGGCAGGTTTTCAACCGATTTCATAACCAGGCTCGTTTTCCCGATTCTCCTTCTTCCGGTTACTACTGTCAGCCGGGAATGGTCGCTGAACGACAGATTTTGAATCCGTTGCAATTCAGCTAACTCGCTGGTTCTGTTATAAAATTTCATTTTTTCAGCTTTATTACACCCGTAACAGTTACGGCTGTTACAAAGATATACAAAAGTTTGGAATTCCCCTGTCTTTTTTCTTACCACCCCTGCTGCCATTCAGCAGCAACTATCCCCAGCCCACCTGCCCTTGCCTGCCTTGGGTAATGAGAGCTACAACACCCGCCCGCTGATTACGCTGGACGAAAAGGAACTTTTCCTGGAAGAGGTTGTTGACAAGGGCTATGTCCTTTTTTTCGAGCACGACCTCTATACCGAATGCTGCACGCTGGTGAGGACGGAGAAGGGGATGAAAGTGGGTGAGGTGATGAATATCAAAAATGTAATTCGACTGGTCCTGAATCATAATGCAACAACCTTGCGCACAACCCTGCAATGGTTTTTCAGTAACATACTAAATAGATAGATACCACCAGGCCTGGCACTTAGGTCAACCTCTTCCTGTTCCGTATTTAGGTTGTCAGTGAAATATACCAGTTCGCCGGTAACACTGAAAACGGCAACTGAATTCAGTTCAGCCCCTGTAATCCGGAAAAATCCCCGTTCCGTCTGATAAACCGAAATGGTTGAATTCAACGACTCCGGATAGGTAAATCCGGTAACCGGGCTTCCCAGTTCATGCTCCCTTGCCCCAAGATCGGGTGATGATCCGGCCGGGTTCGGGCGGGGATTCAGGTCAAGATCAAACAGGGGAGCAGCAAGATTGGGATAGGAAGTGATTGTGTCGATCCCCGTACCGATGCAGGGACTGTTGTCGGAAAGACTGTATGCAACCGCATCGGCAAACAGGGGATTCTCCGACAGTAAAGGGCCGATGATATGTTTCTCCGCATTTCCTGAAATTCCGGAAGTCCCGTTTTTGATGAGTGAATGAATCAGGTACAAATCACTCCCAGGGCCTGAAAAGTTAATTTCAGTGTCACTTCCACCCCATATAATGGAGTTAAAAATACGCGCTTCCGGACAACTTATGAATAGATTATCATAGGGTCCGTTTTCGGCGATTGTAGAATTGATGATGGTCAGAACCTGATCAAAGATACTGACAGCACCTCTTTCATTGGATGTAAAAAGGCAGTTTACAAGATTAAGAGAGCCTTCAGTCTGTGAATAAATACCTTCCCCTTTGTTTTCACGAAAAGTGCATTCCGTAATGTTCAATTCTCCACCAAAAGCACAAATACCTCCCCCCGGCCAGGGAGCTTCATTGGCAATAAAATCAACCTGTTGAATAAATGCGTTGCAGTTATTCGATAAACATATACCTCCTCCAAGATAAGCGTAATTGTCAATAATCTTTCCCCTGATAAGATGAAGTTCAGAGTTACCGGCAAAAAGTGCTCCGCCTTCAGGATTCACAGGCGGTGTTGAACATAACGCCCGGTTATTATTGAAGGTGAAATCACTAAGGCTTAGTGTGGAAGTCCAACAGAATATTCCACCCCCATACACATATTGATTGCTGCCACATTCAGCTGTGTTATTTAGAATATCTATATGATCTACAACCAATTGACTGTTTAGGATTCGAATGGCAGCGCCTTCGACAGATCGCCCTTCCTCAATCGTAAATCCACTGATCCTGGCCAGGCCCGAAATACCTGAAACAGAAATTACCCTTCCAGTATTGCTGCCATTCAGGATGGTTTGCCGGATATATGCTGTATCGCCGGTTGTTAAAAACCACGAACCCAACACTATATTCTTTTCGTCAATTATAAGATGCTCATACCACATGCCCGGGGCGACAATAACAGAATCACCGTCCGATGCTGCATCAATGCCCTCTTGAATCGTTTGAAAATCCTGAGGAATTTGAATCGGTAGCGCAAACAGGCTTGTTATACTCAATAGTGCTATTATACATGTAACAATAGTAAGATTCAATTGATTAAAAAATTTCATAAGCAATGTTTATTAAAATGAATATACTTGGGTAATAATTCTGATCTCTATTTGAAAATTACAAACAATGATTATAAATAAAGACAATCAGCGTAACATTTACCCCTATTCAAAAAATGAAAAAACTGACTTTAACTTTTAAATCTGTATGCTTAGTGCACAGGGTTAGACCTGAATGTCTGTTTTAAAGTGTGTAACACAGAGCAAACCAAAACAAGAAATAGCCAACCACCTTTTATATTCAGGAAAATCTATATATTTACCCTTGCTTCTGCCCTATTGTTGTACCCAAAAATCAAGGCTTTGTACCGCATTCAATCCAACATCGACCCCGATTCTCCGGAATTTCAAGCCAACCTGCTGGCCTACCGCCAATTGCTGAGCGAGTTTCGGCAACGCATGAGCAACACCATCCACGGCGCTTCAGCCCAGGCGGTTCAAAAACACAAAGAGCGCGGCAAACTGCTGGCCCGCGAACGCATCGACCTGCTGCTGGACCCCAACACACCCTTTCTCGAGCTTTCGGTAATGGCCGCCAACGGCATCCACAACGATGAGTTCCCTTCGGCAGGCATTGTGACCGGCATCGGTGTGATCCACGGCCATGAAGCCATGATTGTTGCCAACGATGCCACAGTAAAAGGTGGCACTTACGTAGAGGAAACCATCAAAAAACATGTGCGCGCCCAGGAAATCGCCATGGAAAATCACCTGCCCTGCGTGTATATGGTTGATTCGGGTGGCGTTTTTCTGCCCGAACAGGCAAAAGTTTTTCCGGATAAGTATGACTTCGGGCGCTTCTTTTTTAACCAGGCGCGCATGTCGGCCGAAGGAATCCCACAGATTGCGATCGTGATGGGCAGTTGCACAGCCGGTGGTGCCTATGTGCCTGCTATGAGCGACGAAACCATCATCGTGCGCAATCAGGGAACGATATTTATTGGCGGACCTCCATTGGTAAAAGCTGCCACCGGCGAAGAAGTCACCGCCGAAGAACTGGGCGGTGCCGATGTGCACACCAGCATTTCAGGCGTTGCCGACCATATGGCTGAAAACGATGAACATGCCATTCAGATCTGCCGCGACATCTTCCGCACCCTGAAACCCGCCGCCCGGCAGCCGCTCGACCTTCAACCCATTGAAGAGCCCTACTACAATCCTGAAGAGCTCTACGGCATTGCCCCCACTGATCTGCGCAAACCGGTCGACTCGAAAGAAATCATCGCCCGCATTGTTGACGGCAGCCGTTTTCATGAATTCAAGGCACGCTACGCCCCTACCCTCACCACCGGATTCGCCCACATTATGGGATTCCCGGTCGGCATCCTGGCCAACAACGGCGTGTTGTTTGGTGAAACCGCGCTCAAAGGCGCCCACTTTATCGAACTGTGCACTTCGCGCAAGGTGCCCATCCTCTTTTTGCAGAACATTACCGGCTTTATCGTAGGTAAAGAATACGAACGCCGGGGCATCGCCCGCGATGGTGCCAAACTGGTGCATGCTGTTGCCAATGCCCGCGTACCCAAGTTTACCGTGTTATTCGGAGGTTCGTTCGGCGCCGGTAACTATGCCATGGCTGGCCGGGCCTACGAGCCCCGCTTGTTGTTTATGTGGCCCAATGCCAAAATTTCGGTCATGGGAGGCGAGCAGGCTGCCGGCGTACTCATCACCGTGAAGGAAGAACAGCTCAAAGCCAAAGGCAAAACCCTGCCCGACAGCGAACGCGAAGCCCTGCGGCAGTCCATCCTCAAAAAGTACGAGGAAGAAGGCTCAGCCTACTACAGCACCGCCCGCCTGTGGGACGACGGCATCATCGACCCTGTGGATACCCGCAAAATCATCGCCATGGGGATTTCCGCCTCGATGAATAAACTATGGGAGGAGACGAAGTACGGGGTGTTCAGAATGTAACCGGAAGTCGGAGGTCAGAGGTCGGAGGTCGGATTGGATGGTTATTCAGATAATTCAGATTATTATCACTGAAACAGATTATTATGCCAGAAAAAGCGCCAATTAAAACTTTTTCAGATTTGGAAGTTTATCAATCAAGCCATAATCTGGCGATGAAAATATTCGTTCTAACCAAGATATTTCCTGTTGAGGAACGCTATTCTTTAACAGATCAAATCCGCAGGTCATCCCGTTCTGTTGCAGCAAATATTGCTGAAGGATGGGGTAAAAGGATATTCCCACTTCAGTTTAAAAAACACCTTGTAGACTCACTTGGCTCACTTGAAGAGACCAAATCGTGGCTGAAGTTTTCAAAAGATTGTGATTACCTTCAATCTGCTGATTATGAAGAATTATTCAGTGCATACGATAACCTGGGAGGAAAAATCTGGAAACTTCACGAAGTATGGAAAAGCTAACAAACATTCCTGATCTGACATCTGACATCCGACTTCTGACTTCTGACTTCAAACAAAACCAATCATGAAAACATCTTTCACCACCTTAGAAATTCAAATCACGAATCAATTAGCAACCATCTGGCTGAATCGCCCTGACATCCGCAATGCCTTCAACGAAGTGATGATCAGCGAACTGATCAAAGCTTTTAACGAAGTTTCCTCCCTTGAAGAGGTTCGTGTGGTTGTGCTGCGCGGCAGGGGGAAATCCTTCTGCGCCGGGGCCGACCTCAACTGGATGCGCGATGTGGCAACCTACAGCTACGAGCAAAACTACAAGGAGAGCCTGCAGCTTTCGGATTGTTTTTACACCATTTACAATTGCCCGAAAACTACCATCGCCGTAGTGCATGGCGCAGCCATCGGGGGAGCCAACGGGCTGCTGTCGGCCTGCGATATGGCCATTTGCGATGACGAAACGGTTTTTTCGCTTTCCGAAGTGAAAATCGGCATTGTGCCTGCCTGCATTTCTCCCTATGTAATCAAACGCGTGGGCGAATACGGCGCCAGAGAGCTGATGCTTACCGGCCGGCGCATCAACGGAAAGGAAGCTGCCCATTTCAGGTTGGTTAACAAATCGCTCCCTGCCGGTGAGCTCGACGGCTACCTTGCCGACCTTATTGCCCTGCTGATGAGCAGCGGCCCCAAAGCCATGACCCAATGCAAAACCCTCATCGATCAGGTATCCAACAAAATCACCCTTCAGGAAGCCCTCAGCTATACCGCTCAGATGATCGCCGAAATCCGCGCCAGCGAAGAAGGACAGGAGGGGATGGCTGCCTTCCTGGAAAAACGAAAACCTAAATGGAATTTCTAATATCTAATGTCTAATGTCTAATGTAGTTCGAGGATATATTGATTTAACTTTTGAACAAAGTAAAGCGTGTAATTATGAAATCAAAATATTATTTACTTGAGCGGACAGCTGCTTTCGGGGAGAATATTATCAAATTATGTCATTCGTTACCCAAAACAGTGATTACTGTTCCGCTGATTAATCAATTGATAAAGTCTGGTACCAGTATTGGAGCCAATTATTCGGAAGCAGATAATGCTGAAAGTAAAAAGGATTTCAAACATAAGATAAGAATCTGCAGAAAAGAATCAAAAGAAGCAGGCTTTTTTTTGAGGATGATAAAAACCGCGATTCCGGAAAAAACAAACGAAGTTGAGAACTTGCAACAAGAAGCACATGAATTAAATCTGATCTTCAATGCAATCAATCATAATACTCATATCGATTGAGTTTTTTAGAAATTATAAATTAGAAATTAGAAATTTAACTTTCTGAAAATGAAAATTACAAAACTTCTAATAGCCAACAGAGGTGAAATCGCCTTAAGAATAGAGCGTACTGCTAAAAAAATGGGCATAAGCACTGCTGCTGTCTATTCAAAGTATGATGCCTGTTCGGGGCATGTTCTGAGTGCTGACGAATCGGTACTGCTGCCGGGAGAAACGCTGGCCGAAACCTATCTGAACATTGAGGCCATCATCGCTGCAGCGAAAAAAACCGGGGCTGATGCCATTCATCCGGGGTATGGTTTTTTGTCGGAAAACCCACTGTTTTCGGAAGCCTGCGAGCACGAAGGGATTGCGTTTGTGGGGCCATCGGCAGCTTCGGTGCGGGCCATGGGCAATAAAATAGCTGCCCGGGAGGTAGCCGTTAAACTTGGTGTGCCTATCACCACGGGTGTAACCGGCTCGCCGGAGGAGTTGATGAAACATCACGGTACAGTTGGATTCCCCATGCTGATCAAAGCAGCAGCGGGAGGTGGCGGCAAGGGCATGCGGATTGTGCGTTCGGAAAACGAACTCGCAGCTGCTCTTGAGACAACTTCGCGTGAAGCGCTCAATTATTTCGGCGACAGCACCATCTACATCGAAACCTTTGTCGAAAATCCGCGCCACATCGAAGTGCAGGTACTCGGCGACAAACACGGCAACATGGTGCATCTGTTCGAGCGGGAATGTTCGGCCCAGCGGCGGCATCAAAAAATTGTGGAAGAAGCCCCTTCTCCTACCCTCACCCCCGAAGTGCGGGCCGGAATGTGTGCTTCGGCCGTTTCACTGGCATCTTCTATTGGCTATTACAGTGCCGGTACCATCGAGTTTCTTGTGGACAGCGAACTCAATTACTACTTTCTCGAAATGAATACCCGCATTCAGGTGGAGCATCCGGTAACGGAAATGACCACCGGTATTGATCTGGTGGAAGAACAGCTGCACATCGCGGCGGGTGAACCGCTCCGGCTGAAACAGGAAAATCTGAAACAAACCGGTCATGCCATCGAATGCCGCATATACGCTGAAGACCCTTTCAATAACTTTATGCCTTCACCGGGTCATATCAGCCTCTATCACGAACCGGGCGGGGAGGGCATTCGCGTTGATAGTATGCAAATTGAGGGAGAAGGTGAAATTTATTCCTTCTTCGATCCGATGATCGCGAAGCTGATTGCCTGGGGGAACCACCGTGAAGAGGCCCGGCTGCGCATGAACGGAGCCCTGGAAAACTTCGTGGTGCAAGGCATTCATACCAATATTTCCTTCCTGAACGGAATCATGCACCATCCGGCCTTTACAGGAAACACCATCACCACCCGATACATCGATAACCATCTTAAGGAACTGACAGATTTTACCTCCGAACT
This sequence comes from Bacteroidales bacterium, assembly GCA_016788045.1. Classification (GTDB taxonomy): domain Bacteria; phylum Bacteroidota; class Bacteroidia; order Bacteroidales; family Lentimicrobiaceae; genus Lentimicrobium. The sequence goes on along the minus strand of JAEUTG010000014.1, from coordinate 25,966 downwards.
GAAAGCCAGCCTCAATCAGCAGTTACCGCTGCTGGCAGCCCTTCTGTTCAGTCTGCAACAAAAATCTGCTGAGGCTGAAAATATCTGGCATACCATCGGCTACTGGCGGCATTTGCCCGAGCCGGTGATTGAGCTTGATGGACACCGTGCTAAAGCGAAAATTATCCGCCAGAAAGGAACTCATTTCATTCTTCAGCTTTCGGACAATGAATACGATGCCCGGCTGGAAGATTCGGGTAAGCACTTCTGTCTGCATCTGAACGGTGAAAAACACCGGGTTTTCATTGGTGCCGATCATAATGGCCGGTTCATCGTTAACTTTCGGGGATTTGATTTCGCGGTCAGACGACCCGATATGGCGGGGCCTGCAAAAGATGTTTTCTCCGGCAATGGCAGCCTGAACAATGACCCCGGGAATATTGTTTCACCTATGCCCGGTAAAGTCATAAAAATCAATGTTTCAGAAGGAGAAAGCGTAACCAAAGGACAGGTGTTGCTGGTGGTCGAAGCGATGAAAATGGAGAACAACATCCTCTGCCCTCAGGACGGCAAAGTAGAAAAACTACTCGTAAAACAAGGCGACATGGTCGACGGCAGTGCACAGCTGGTGCATCTCGGGAAGATATAACTGCCACAAAGACTCAAAGCCTCAAGGATACACAAAGTTTTTAGTCAATAATCTGAACCTGATATGAAGAATTATCGTGATCTTACGTTTGAGGAGGAAAGAATTGGAAAGGCTTTGGTTGAGGCTGCATATAAGGTGCATTCAGAATTAGGTCCCGGACTACTTGAGAAAGTATATGAAACCTGCCTGTCACACGCGCTTGAAAAATCGGGTTTTGATGTAAAGCGTCAGGTGAATATTCCCATTGTCTTTGACGGACTCGTTTTTGAAGAAGGATTACGATTGGATATTCTGGTTAATAATCTTGTAATTTGTGAACTCAAAGCCGTTGAAACTATAAATCCTGTTTGGACGGCCCAGATACTCAGTCATTTAAAATTAACCAATAAAAGGTTGGGGTATCTGATTAACTTCAATGTTCCATTAATTAAGGATGGTATTAAACGATTTATTCGTTAAGCACCCTTGATATAGTGAATTAATAAATTTAGTGAAACTTTGTGTCTTAGCGCCTTTGTGGCAAATAACAAACAATTATGGACTATAACTTGAGTGAAGAACACCGGATGATCCGCGAGACTGTACGCAGTTTTGCCGAACGTGAAATCAAGCCCATTGCCCAGGAACTGGATGAAAAGGCAGAATTCTCTACCGATCTCACCCGAAAAATGGGAGAACTGGGTCTGTTTGGAATTTACCTGCCATCAAAATACGGAGGGCATGAGCTGGATTACCTTGCCTATATTATTGCTGTTGAGGAACTTGCGCGGATTGATGGTTCTCAGGCGGCAACACTGGCAGCCCATAACTCGCTTGGAGTTGGTCCGCTCTATTACTACGGCAATGAGGAGCAGAAGATGAAATACCTTCCGAAGCTCTGCACAGGAGAGTATCTGTGGGCCTTCGGCCTCACCGAACCTGATGCCGGGTCTGACTCACGCGGGTCTAAAACCAAAGCCTACGTTGATAACGGAGAATGGGTGATCAACGGATCAAAGATCTTTATTACCAACGGATCATCGGATATATCAATCGGCGCTACCGTACAGGCCGTTACCGGAGATAAACACGGTAAAAAGGAGTTTACCACCATACTTGTTGACAAGGACACCCCCGGATTTACCCGCCGGGCAATGCACGGGAAGATGATGTGGCGGGCTTCCGACACTGCCCAGCTCTTTTTTGATGATTGCCGGGTTCCGGAGGAGAATGTTCTCGGTAAAATTGGCGAAGGTTCAAAAATCATGCTCTCTACCCTTGACTCAGGCCGGTTGTCGATCGCTGCTATGGGACTTGGTTGTGCACAGGGGGCCTATGAACTGGCGCTGTCGTATGCACAGGAGCGCAGACAATTTGGTCAGCCGATCTCGAAATTTCAGGCCATCGCCTTCAAACTGGCCGATATGGCCCTGAAAATTGAACTGGCGAGAAATCTTCTTTACAAAGCCTGCTGGCTGAAAGACACCGGTCAGCATTTTGCCAAGGAAGCCGCCATGTCGAAACTCTACTGCTCCGAAATTGCCAGAGAAGTTGCCGATGAAGCTGTTCAGATCCATGGCGGTTATGGCCTTATGAAAGATTATGCAGTGGAACGCTTTTACCGTGATCAGCGGCTGCTGCAGATCGGCGAAGGGACGTCGGAGATACAGCGGTTGGTGATTTCGAGGTATATTGGCTGCTGAAGATTGTGACAAGGGGACAAGGTGAGTAGGAGACAAGGAGAATTGCAGATTCCGGAATGCGACTGCCTTTCCTGACGTCAGTCAGGCAGGGATTGCAGATTTCTTAAGTAGAGACTAGGTGACAAGGTGAATGGGAGACAAGGAGAAGAGTTGAGTTTTTCATTTCTTTGCACTGAAAGCATGTTCTTCTCCTATGAGAGAAGATGCTGAAGGCTGATGGGGTGGCATAGGTGCCAAGGAGAAGTTGTGAGTGAATGACAAATCGTTTCTAAGCCACCATGGGGTTAAGGTGATGACACCTCAGGGATAATACAATTTATAATATCAATTAACCTTTTGAGTTATGAAAATTGAGAGCTACCAAGACTTGAGGGTTTATCAGGCATCTATTGCGGCTTCGATGAAGATATTTGAAATTACCAAATCCTTCCCCAAGGAAGAGATTTATTCAATGACCGATCAAATGCGCCGGTCGTCAAGAAGCGTTTGTACCAATGTTGCGGAGGCCTGGAGAAGAAGACGTTATAAAGCTGCCTTTATCGCAAAACTAAACGATTCAGAAACTGAAGCTACTGAAACCCAGGTCTGGATTGAACTGGCATTACGTTCAGGTTATATTTCCAAAGAGTTTAACGATGAAATGTTCAATGATTATGAAGCCATAATTGCACAACTGGTAACAATGATAAATCAACCGGAAAAGTGGATAATAGGGCCTGTCAATTGACTTGTATTCTCTTTGAGTGCGACTTCATTTGTCACCTTGTCACCCCATCTCCTTGTCCCCTTGTCACATGATAAAAAACGAAATCATCAAACTAACAGAGTGCCCTTTTACTCTCCTTGTCACCCCATCTCCTTGTCCCCTTGTCACATGATAAAAAACAAAATCATCAAACTAACAGAGTGCCCTTTTATTCTCCTTGTCACCCCATCTCCTTGTCCCCTTGTCACATGATAAAAAACGAAATCATCAAACTAAAAGAGTGCCCTTTTATTCTCCTTGTCGCCCCATCTCCTTGTCCCCTTGTCACATGATAAAAAACGAAATCATCAAACTAAAAGAGTGCCCTATTATTCTCCTTGTCACCCCATCTCCTTGTCCCCTTGTCACATGAAAGATAATGAAACCATCAAGCTAACAGAGAGTCCCCGCGATGCCCAGCAGGGCCTGCCCTATGTTATATCGCCGGAAAAACGGGCAGCATACATCAATGCACTGATGAAGGTGGGTTTTGATGTGATAGACTTCGGGAGTTTTGTGTCACCCAAAGCGATTCCGCAGATGGCTGATGCCGGAATAGTATTATCAATGGTGGATAAAAGCATCAGCAAAACAAAGCTGATGGCCATTGTCGGGAACCTGCGCGGAGGTAAAGAAGCGGCCGCTCAGCCGAAACTCGATATCATCGGGTTCCCCTACTCAACCAGTGAAACCTTCCTGATGAGGAACATCCACGCCGATAAATCCAAAGCCGATGAGATCATTGATGGCCTTCAGACGATCTGCAACGATAACGGCAAGGAGCTGAGGGTGTTCCTGAGTCTTGCTTTCGGCAACCCATACAACGATCCCTGGAATATTGATATATTGTCGGAGCACATCGGAACTCTGGGCCGGAAAGGGATAACCACCGTCACACTGGCTGATACCATCGGAATAGCCACCGCACCCCTGATTGGGGAAGTTTACAGTGCTTTGCTTCAGCGTTTCCCGGATATGGAATTCGGATTGCATCTGCACACCCGTCCCGGTGAATGGTATGCCAAGCTTTCAGCCGCCTGGAATGCCGGTTGCCGCTGGTACGAAGGGGTAATCAGCGGGGTGGGTGGGTGCCCGATGACCGGCTACGACCTGGTTGGAAATCTCGACACCCTAAGCCTTGTTTCATTTCTCCAGGAAAAAAATGCCCATCATCACCTTAACACTGAATTGTTGCTGAATGCCGTACGCCTGGCCGGTGAATGGAACAGCTAAAGCTTTTTAACCATCATGAAAACTGTGCCTTTGCAACTCTTTTCCGTTTTATTATTGTGCATCTTGTGTACCTTTCACACATCGGATTCTTACGGGCAATTGTCTCACCCCTGCAATACCTCCGGTTTCGGTAAAAACGATGCTGCCGGCCGGTATTTCAGTATCCGAGGTATTTCGTTGTATGTGGAGCAATACGGGAAAGGCCGGCCATTGGTGATGCTTCATGGTAACGGTGGCTCAATTGAGAGTTTCTCCTGCCAGATTCCCTATTTTGAAACAAAGTACCATGTTATTGCCATCGACAGCCGTGCCCAGGGAAAATCGAACGACCCTTCGGATACCCTCAGTTTTGATATGATGGCCGATGATGTGAGTGCGCTGCTCGACAGCCTGAAGCTTGACTCCTGTTTTATTCTCGGCTGGAGCGATGGAGGTATTACGGCCCTTATGCTGGCGCTGCGTCATCCTGAGAAAGTCAGGGGCATGGCAATTACAGGTGCCAATCTGAAGCCCGACAACAGCAGTATTAACCCTGCCGACCTGCAATGGATGGAACAGGAGTATTCGCGGCTTGGCTCACTTTCACAGAGTCCTGAGATCAGGAATCAGCGCAAGCTTATCGGACTCGACCTGATGGAACCAGCAATCACGGCTGACGACCTGCATTCCATCCATACACCGGCACTCATTATCGGAGGCGATCGTGACATCATTCCCGTTTCACATTCCCTGTTGATTGCTCAGGCTATAAACGGGGCTTACCTCTGGATACTGCCAAATTCAACGCACTCAACCTTAATTGATTACCCTGAAGAATTCAACAGGACCGTAGATCGTTTCTTCAGCGGAAATCTACATCCTGAATGATTCTTAGATTGTTTTCTGATGCCGTTTTGCTGTTTGAAAAACTTAGAGACTGTTTAAATTTAATATTCCATTTTTAATAGGCCCGCCCTAAAGGACTGGCTTATTCACAGAGTTTTAAAATATTTAAACAGTCTCTTAGTCATATATGCAACTATTTATTTTTGTGACTGAATAAGTTTTGGCTATATTTGGCTCACCATGTTGTTGAGATTCACTTATTGTTGTCATTGGCAAACCTTTGATTACGAAGAGTGCTTATAAATTCACCAAAGATTATTTCTATGAACAAAACAGTGACGAATGCCCGGGAGGCAATACAGGGAATCACCAGCGGGATGACACTGATGGTGGGTGGTTTCGGACTCAGCGGATTGCCTGAAAACAGCATCACAGCCCTGGCAGAAAGTGGAATCAGTAACCTGACCTGTATTTCGAACAATGCCGGTGTTGATGATTTTGGCCTTGGCCTGCTGCTGAAAAACCGGCAGATTCACAAAATGATCTCCTCCTATGTGGGCGAAAATGCTGAATTTGAACGCCAGTTACTAAGCGGAGAGCTTGAAGTAGAGCTGATCCCCCAGGGAACCCTGGCCGAACGTTGCCGGGCAGGTGGTGCTGGGATTCCAGCCTTTTTTGTTCCGGCCGGCTTCGGCACCGAAGTGGCAGAAGGCAAAGAGGTGCGCGTATTCAATGGCAAACCCCATCTGCTTGAACATGCACTTATTGCTGATTTCGCCATTGTTAAAGCCTGGAAAGGCGACACTCACGGCAACCTGATTTACCGGCACACCGCCAACAATTTCAACCAGGCCATGGCCATGGCCGGCAAAATAACCATTGCGGAGGTTGAGGAACTGGTTCCTGCCGGCGAACTCGACCCCAACCAGATTCACACACCCGGTATTTTCGTGCAACGAATTTTTCAGGGAGTTGATTATGAGAAAAGGATTGAACGGTTGACGGAGAAGTAATGAAGTTCCAATTTCCTATTGCCCCTTGTCCGGAAACAGTATTATTGTCAGTCAGTCAGGCCTCGTACTTATTCCTTTTGCCTTTTTACTTTTTCCCTGCCCTACCAGGGTGCAACAATTAATTTACCACATGCACTGCCCTGCCCGCTTTGCAGCCGGTACAGATATACCCCCGGCGTTACCCCTTCGGTTTGCCACACCATTTTTTCACCGGTTTGCGGTAAGGTGGTGATAGTTTGGCCGGTAATATCGGTAATGGTTACGGTGCCGTTTCTGTCGTTCGTGTTGAGTTCAAAAATAACATAGTCATTGGCAGGTAGCGGGTAAACCAATAGTGGAATTTTAGAGTCTTCATGACTTGCTGCTGAAATATAGGGATAATCACAATTGCCGGGAATAGGATCATTATAAACTTCTCTACCACCTGCGAAAATGGTATCATTAATGCTTATGCAAGTTAACATAACATTCTCTAAACCACATCCAACTGCATTTTGAAAGCCCGAAGATACATTCCCAAGCCCTTCTACCCAGTGAAAATCACATTCCATTCCCCACTGTGGATCCAAATCCCTCAGCATAATTCTTTTTCGGGTATAAGGACCAGTTAATACATAATCAATTGAATCAACCAGAAGGTCCGAATATACATAATCATAGAGATAGGAAGAATAGGTTGGTAATTGTTTTATCGTATCCCCTTTCTGAACAGTAAGATCCATCAGCAGAATCTCTTCATCTCCCACTCCCAAATAGCCTTCAGGAAATTTAAAATATGCATGACCTGAATCATCGCTACGGTAGGCCCCATAGTAAACAGGGCCATAAACGTAGGAAGGATCTGGCCAAGGTGTAAAGGGCGAGTCAAAAGTTGCACTTATAATCATCAATTTAACGTAGGTAAGTTCATTTATAGTCGTATCGGGATACAATTCAGGAATATAAAACCTATCAATATATTGAGTCTCACTATCCCCCGATTGGATAATCCATGTTGCATTTGAATCGGGCAGGGGCATGTAGGACTGAGCGTACAAACAGCCTGAAAGCAGTATTGAGTTCAATAAGAGAATGTTTCTTATTTTTATTCTGATTGTTTTCATGGGAAAAAATCTTTAAGAGTGAATAAATAATTCAGCGAAATGACAATAACCTGATACTATTGAACTATCAGTAATTCAACAACCTGGAGGGACACGACATGTCATGTCCATACGGATTGTACTATGGCTTAATCATTAATTTCCCGCTGGCACTCCCTTCAGGGGTTTGCAACCGGTATAAATACACCCCCGGTTTAACCCCTTCGGTTTGCCATACCGTTTTTTGGCCGGTTAGCGGCAACGTGGCTACCGGCCGGCCGGTGATATCGGTGATGACAATTGAACCTTGCAAGTTTGCGTTTTGCATTTCAAAAACAACAAAATTACCGGCGGGGTTGGGATAAACTTTTAATGCAATTGCTGAGGGTTCGTGAATTGAAAGTGTAGTATCAACATGCACATACAATGTATCGCTCCAGGCGCTGCTGCCGCAATCATTGAAACTTAAGGCCCGGATTGTGGCTGTGCCTTTAAAGGTGCTGTTCCAGGTTACAATGGCCGTAGTACTATCCGAGGTTAGTGAGCCGGCAGAGGGTGGCGAAAGCTCCCATACATGCCCGTTTGAATTCGCTGCCTGTGGCAAGGTGTATTCACATTGCGAAGTTTCAGAGGTATAAACCCATACAGGCCCTTCGGGCTGCAAAGGAATGGCCGGGGCATAATAAATGCAGTCCTTGATCTCGAAAAACCAGGCATCTTCCGGATAAACACCACCATGGAAGGTGCATTGCACATCGTTGTTGTTGGGCGCCTTTGCTTCACTGGCAATAATATACCGGTAATCGTTAATTTTCGACACAGAATGGTTGTTCATTCGCTCATCGCCTAACCCACCAAAACACTGCTGACCTATTAATGTACCGTTGGAATCAAGCTTTGTAAACCATACATCTAATTTGCCGGTATATGAATGATTACCTGCAACATCACCATCGTTTGAAGCTGTTTCCCCAAAAATTAGGATTTCACCTGTGCTGGTTGTGAATAATACCATAGGATACTCTCTTTCAGAACCTCCTAAACATCTTTGCCATACAATATTGCCTGAGGTGTCAATTTTCACCACCCAGATATCTGTTTTACCATCAAGACCATAAGGCTGATGATGCCCGCTTACATCACCATCGTTTGAATATGAAACTGCAGTAAAAATATAGCCTGAATCAACCTCTATTACATTAATTCCAGCTTCATAATCGCTTCCGCCATAGCATTCCTGCCACAGGATATTGCCCTGCATATCGAGCTCTACCAGCCAGACATTGCCGATAGCCCCCTGCGGGTAGCAGGTAACCATGCCCCCGTGATACTGTACCTGGCCCACCATCATGATGTTGCCACGACGGTTAATAATTAGGGACACCCCGTTATCGAGGCCTTCACTACCCAGGGTTTTTTGCCATTCTATGTCGCCGTTGGCATCGCACTTGCACATCCATACATCGTAAGCGCCGTAAAACCAGGTGATGTCACCGCCCGGGCTGTCAATACGGTCAACAAATACAAAACCACCATCGGGCGTGACAATGAGATCGTTCATGATGTCGTAATAGGGCGAACCATACGTTTGTTCCCAGAGTATATCGCCCTGCCAGTTTATTTTTATTACCCACACCTCACTATGCCCATTGTTTCCTGACTGTACATCCCCATCGAGAGAAGTGGTCAAGCCTACTATGTAAAATGTCGAATCGGTGATGGATTTTATTTGGATGGGTATATCCGTATCAGAACCGCCATAGCATTTTTCCCAAAGCAAATTGTTCAACGTATCGGTGCGCAATACCCAGATATCAGAATCTCCATGATAATTGGTTGCCTCTTCTCCTGAGCTTATTCCTAAGGTAAGGAAGTAACCATCCCGGATACGGGTAGCGGAATAATAATAGGCATCCACCTCATCTCCAAGGCATTGTTGCCACACTATTTTATTGTTCTGGGTATAGCCGTAATCGAGCGTGAGAAGGAGAAACAGTATATTTAAAACGAAAGGCCTCATTGCAATAAGAATAAAAGGTCCATCCCGAATAACCCGGGATGGACCTGATGAATAATAATTATTGAATAACAAGTTTGCCTTGTTTTCTTACAGTTCCTGCTTTTAGGATATATACATACACCCCTTTTTCAACCTGACGGGTATCCCATACCTGCTGTCCCTGACTGCCTGTTAATGCAAAAGAAACAACAAATCTTCCCTGAATATCGGTAACAAACTTATGATTTTCAAAATACGGTAACATCATATCCTCAGTAGATTGAAATTTAGTGACAGGTGTTGCCTCGTTCAGAAATGTCTGCAGTTGGGCTTTTGATTCTAAAACTATTGCCAAATTTAGAAAGATGAAAAGAACAGCAAGTTCTATTCTTCCTGATTTCCACGACTCAGATACAAGTCGCTGTGAGTGGGAAGTAATTAATTGATTTTCATAATATTACATTTTTAAGTTAAATTGGTTATGAATATTAAGTTGAGAAGATTAAGTAAAAATTGTTGTAGCTTTATGCTTTGAAGAATTTAACCAATGCACCAAACTTGTTGTCTATTATTAAAATATAGACTCAAATACCAATCTCTGTGAGAACAAAATGCTATAAACTACGCAAGCGCTTGCGTTAAATTCTATTTTCAAAATTAACCGATTTTTATACGCCGAATTAACATCTATTAACAAAGCCTGAAAAAACAAAAAATTTAGAATGCTTCTAAATAACCCGACCCGGCTGTAGCCGACCGGTGAACGACTTTGCGTCCATCGATATCAGGCCAAACCAAAAATGAAAATTCCTTAAAAGAATCGAATGAATAAAAGTAATTTTGTTGTACATTCAGCATCTCAATTGAAGTTATAGGCAAGTAATGGGTGCTCAGAGCAGGAAGTGACGGTTTGAACAGGAGAAATGCAGACAAAGTGAAGTGGCAGTTTCTACTGTTTAATTCACAGAACTTACCTCCGACTTCTGACACCCGGCTACTGACTTCTTTTATCCGGCTTCAAAAACAAACCAACATAAATAGCTAGGAAAAGTATGGCTTTATCAAAAGAACAAATCGCACAGCGCATCGCGCAGGAACTGAAAGACGGATATTATGTTAATCTTGGCATCGGCATTCCAACACTGGTAGCCAATTATGTGCCCGAAGGTGTCGAAGTTGTGCTTCAGTCGGAAAACGGCATGCTGGGCATGGGTCCCTTTCCCGATAAGGGTGAAGCCGATGCCGACCTGATCAACGCGGGCAAACAAACGGTAACCATACTACCCGGAGGTTCATTTTTCGATTCATCCACCAGCTTCGCCATGATCCGTGGCGGGCATGTTGATCTGACTGTGCTGGGTGCTTTTGAAGTAACTGACAAGGGAGACATTGCCAGCTGGAAGATCCCCGGAAAAATGGTGAAAGGCATGGGGGGTGCTATGGACCTGGTGGCTTCGGCCAAAAACATTGTGGTAGCCATGCAGCACTGCAGCAAGGATGGGCAGTCGAAACTACTGAAAGAGTGCACACTGCCGCTTACTGGTGTGGGTTGTGTAAAAAAAATCGTCAGTGACCTTGCTGTGATGGATGTGACACCGGAAGGGTTTAAACTACTGGAACGGGCACCCGGGGTAAGTGTCGAAGAAATAATAGCGGCTACGGAAGGAAAGCTGATTGTTAAAGGGGAAGTGCCTGAAATGCAGTTCTGAGTGCTTTCACATTTTGGCGGGATGAACAATAATGTTGAGGTTTGCGTTTAGAAATCTGAAAAAAAACAAGCATGAATTACCCTAAAAAAGTAACCATCGGCGATATTACCGTACGCGACGGATTTCAGCACGAAGAGAAATTTATACCCACCGAAGCCAAGCTGTGGGTGGCCGAACAACTGATTTTATCGGGTTTCAAACACATTGAGGTCACCAATATGGGGAATCCGACAGGGATGCCCCAGTTCAAAGATGCCGATGAACTGATGAAACGCCTGCGGAAAAGCAAGGTAGTTGCTGGTCTGATCGGCGATGTCAGCCTCACCAACATTACCATCCGCGAGAAGGCCATTGAGCGCGCCATAGAGGCCCGCAAAGAGGGCTGGGGCCCCGACCGCATCCTGCTGATGGTTTCAACCAGTGAATCGCACCACCGCAAGAATTCAGGCTTATCGCTGGACGATTACTGGAAGATGGCCGAAAAATACATCCCGCTGGCACACGACGCCGGTTTGAAGGTAAACGGAACAGTGAGCACCATCTGGGGTTGCCCGATAGAAGGCCCGACAAAGATGGAAAAAGCCATAGAATTTACCAAACGCTGGCTCGACATCGGAGCCAATGATGTGGAACATGCCGACCACGACGGATCTGCTTCGCCCGACCGGGTGTACCGGTATTTCTCCATGCTGCTCGACAGCATTCCCAGACCTGAAAAACACATTGTTCACTTTCATACCACCCGTGGCTGGGGTCTGGCCAACGTGCTGGCGGCGCTGCAGGCCGGCATGACCAATTATGAGTCTACCCTGGGGGGTATCGGCGGCCAGCCGGCCAACTTTGTGGATGGCGTTCCCGTGGCCGGAACCGGCTCGTATTACTACAAGGATCCGGGCATCACGGGATTGGTCTGCACTGAAGACATGGTAGTAATGATGGATGAAATGGGCATTGAAACCAACCTGGACATCGACCGTATACTGGAAACAGGAAATATGGTGGAGCGTATCGTTGGACGCAGGCTGCGGTCAGAATCCATTAAAAACGGAAGAATTCCCAAAAACCTGAGCGGGAGAGACTGACATCAGGTAAAAAGTAAAAAGTAAAAAGTAAAAAGTAAAAAGTAAAAAGTAGAAAGTAGAACAGTCGGCACGAATTACCAGACTATGGTTAATTCAGATTGTGTTCCGTCGGATAACAACCCTACAATGACGTTTTGCTTTCTATTCTTTTAATGTAGCATCAATTGACTAACAATAAGAAAAAAGGCCGGAATTGCTGTACAGCAGTTCCAGCCTTTTTCGATATGCAGCGATCAGAAGGGCAGATCATCGTCTTCTTTCGGCAGCACCGGCGCCTGTGGCGCTGATGGTTCCTGGGCAGGAGCACTGTAGGGCTGATCTGAGGAAACCCTTCCGCCCAGCATGTTGAGCGTTTCTCCTTCAATTTCAGTTATGTAGCGTTTCTGGCCATCTTTTTCGTACGAGCGGCTGCGGATGCGCCCTTCAATATATACCTGAGAGCCTTTTCTCAGATATTTTTCAGCAACTTCAGCCAATCCCCTCCAGAGCACAATGTTGTGCCATTCGGTTTGTTCAATCTCCTGTCCCTCACGGTTTCTGTAGGTTTCGCTGGTAGCCAGTGAGAACGCCGCTTTTTTTACTCCCTTGTCGAAATTCTGGATCTCAGGGTCTTTCCCCAGGTTACCGATCAGAATTACCTTGTTTACACCTCTTGCCATAAGTTTCTCTTTAAAATTTAGCCATCACAAATATACGGCCAATCAGCAGTAAAATCAATGCTTAATTTTTACATTAATGATAATTGCTTCCGGTGGCCTGTATTTCATGCGCTTGAAGAAATTTCTCAACCAGTCTGGAGACCGGTAATCCCGAATCTGACCACGGCAGTATCCGGAAATCACCTTCATCAGGCAGTACAATTTTTGAATCTGCCGGAAGTTTTATCCCGAAAAACCTGGCATGTATAGTCTGATGGGTCAGCTGGTGCCTGAAATCAGTCATTCCGGTAACCGATAATAACATCTTGTCAGTAAAGTAATGCCAGAAAGGATCTTGCACGATCTCCTGAATACTCAGCAATTTCCCGGATTCAAGTACCGGTAGTTCGAAAAGATTTTTCCAGATATCTGTTGCGGTGCGTTTTCTGAAAATTGCATGACCATTGCTGTCGTGAATAAACAGGTAATTGAACCAGCGGGTACGTTTTTGTATTTCCTTCTTTTTTGCAGGAATGCTGGTTGTGAGATTCTGATTGAAAGCTACACAGCGGCTTCGGAAGATGCAGTTGTCGCATGAAGGTTTTGCCGGTTTGCATTGGATGGCACCAAATTCCATTACCGCCTGATTGAAATCGCCAGGGTTTTCCTGCGAAATCAGTTCATCGGCCATGGTAAATACTTTTCTGGCTGAGCCGGAAGACCCAACCGGTTCCTGAATTCCGAAAATCCGTGAAATGACCCTGATAACATTGCCATCCACCACAGGCCTGGCTTCGCCCGCACAAATAGATGAAATAGCAGCTGCCGTGTACCGGCCTATCCCCTTAAGCTTAAGCAGGGTTTCGAAATCTGATGGGAATACCGCGTTAAACGCGTCTCTGACAAATATTGCCGTTGCGTGCATATTCCGTGCACGGCTGTAATAGCCCAGTCCTTTCCAAAGCAGCAGCACATCCTGTTCGCTGGCATCGGCAAGGCTGTTGATGTCAGGGAAGGTTTCAATAAACCGGAGGTAATAGGCTGTTCCCTGATCAACCCTGGTTTGCTGCATGATAATCTCAGAAACCCATATTTTATAAGGATCATTTGTCTCCCTCCAGGGGAGCTTACGGTGGTTAATCTGGTACCACCCCAGAATTTTTTCAGTGAAATCATTCATATCTGTAACCGAAAAACACTTAAATAGAGGCAATTGAGGTTAAAAAATGTTGATAATTTTCGTATTGTCTCAAAAAACTTTATATTTGCACCCCGTTTAAAAATTTTATTTTCAAATCATTAAAACAACTCATCAACATGACAAAAGCAGAAATTGTAGCTGAAATTGCTAGTAAGACCAACATTGAGAAGGTTGCTGTACAGCAGACTGTTGAGGCATTTATGGATGCCGTAAAGAATTCTCTGGCCAATGGTGAAAATGTTTACCTCAGGGGATTTGGCAGCTTCACTACAAAGAAAAGGGCTGAAAAAACCGGTCGTAATATTTCCAAGAATACCACCATCATTATCCCGGCTCATTACATTCCCGCTTTTAAACCTGCCAAAACTTTTGTTTTTGACGTTAAAAACAAGGTAAAATAAGCAGTTGTTCACTTTCACTAATTTCTTTCATCATGCCAAGCGGAAAAAAAAGAAAAAGACATAAAATGGCGACGCACAAACGTAAGAAACGTTTGCGCAAGAATCGTCATAAAAAGAAATAACATTTCTTAATCTTCGGAAATACCATCATGTGTGAATAACAGCAAGAGTCTGTTACTACACATGATGGGTTCATTGCAATCATAAATCCGGGCAACTTACCGGAATTATTGAGCCGTACCGTTGTATCTTACAATACAAAAAATTTCAGGGTTTTGAATAAGGAGCTGGTTATCGACGCAGGTCTTTCAGAGGTGAATATTGCGCTGCTTGAAGACAAAGATCTGGTCGAACTCAACAAAGAGAAAAGCAACAATAATTTTGCCGTTGGAGATATTTATCTCGGCCGGGTTAAGAAGATCATGCCCGGTCTGAATGCGGCCTTTGTTGACGTCGGGTACGAGAAGGATGCTTTCCTTCACTACCTTGATCTGGGCCCTCAGGTAAATTCTCTCAATAAGCTGCTCAAACTTACCCTGACCGGCAAACCGGAAGTTCCACTGATCGGCGATCTTGAACTGGAGCCGGATATTGAAAAAACCGGTAAGATAACTTCAGTACTGACTTCTAATCAGCAGGTACTGATTCAGATTGCCAAGGAACCCATTTCGACCAAGGGGCCACGTGTTTCATCTGAAATCTCTTTTGCCGGCCGGTATCTTGTACTTGTTCCTTTCTCATCCAGGGTTTCTGTTTCTCAGAAAATTAAAAGTGTTGAAGAAAGAAACAGGCTCAAAAGGCTGATTACCAGTATCAAGCCAAAAAATTTCGGCGTGATCATCCGTACGGTGGCCGAAAATAAAAAGGTGGCCGATCTCGATGCCGATCTGCGCAACCTGACGGCAAAATGGGATGCCTGTGTTGCCAAACTGGCCGGAGCAAAGGCTCCTCAGCGGATTCTGAGCGAAATTGACCGAACTTCAGCTATTCTTCGTGATCTGCTCAACGAGTCGTTCAACAACATTCATGTGAACGATTCTGTAATTTATGAAGAAATTAAAAACTACATCGGGACGATAGCGCCTGATAAAGTGGATATTGTTAAGCTTTTTAAAGGCAAGACACCCATTTTTGAGCACTTCGGCATTGACAAACAGATCAAGAACTCCTTCGGTAAAATTGTTACCATTAAGAGCGGAGTTTACCTGATTATTGAGCATACCGAGGCCTTGCATGTGATCGATGTAAACAGCGGTCACAGGGTAAATTCTGAGATTTCGCAGGAGATGAATGCTCTGGCTGTAAACCTGGAAGCAGCCACAGAAATAGCCCGCCAACTTCGTCTTCGTGATATGGGAGGAATTATCGTGGTTGACTTCATTGATATGCATGAAGGCATGAACCGGAGAAAACTCTACCAGAAGCTGAAGGATGAGATGAGCAAGGATCACGCCAAGCATACTATTTTACCCCCAAGCAAATTCGGCCTGATCCAGATCACCCGCCAAAGGGTGAGACCTGAGATGAATGTTCAGATTCTGGAAAAATGTCCTTCCTGCGGAGGAACAGGTGAAATAAAGCCCAGCATCATTGTCATCGATCAGATTGAGAATAATATCCGGTATCTGGTTCAGGATCAAAATGAACCATTCATCAAAATTGCCCTCCACCCTTACATTCATGCCTACCTTATCCATGGTTTTCCATCCATAAGAACCAAGTGGTATTTTACTTTCAAACGTTGGATCAGGCTTCAGCCAATGCCTTCATACCATTTGCTGGAGTACCATTTCTACAACAAAGCCGGCGATGAGATAAAAATGTGACCTCGCCCGGATATTGTTCATAAGCAGCTTTTCAAAAATTAACCTTATTTTTGCACCCAGGCCTTGTTAATGTCTGCAAGGCCGGAATTTTCTCAATATGGATATTGTTGTCAGCGGAATCAGGCCAACAGGCAATCTGCACCTGGGCAATTACTTCGGGGCCCTCAGGAATTTTATCAAAATGCAGGAAGAAAACCAATGCTTCTTCTTTATAGCTGATTATCACTCACTTACTACACATCCTACCCCTGCCGATCTGCATGGCAATGTAAAAAGTGTACTGGTAGATTATCTGGCTGCCGGCCTTGATCCGGAAAAGGCGACCCTTTACCTGCAAAGTGATCTGCCGGAAACAGCAGAGCTTTACCTTTTTCTGAATATGAACGCTTATCTTGGTGAACTTGAACGCGTTACATCATTTAAAGATAAAGCACGTACCCAACCCGATAACATCAATGCCGGACTCCTTACCTACCCTACGTTGATGGCAGCCGATATCATCATTCACAAGGCACACAAAGTACCGGTTGGAAAAGACCAGGAACAGCATCTTGAAATGACCCGCACCTTTGCCAACCGTTTTAACCGCCTATACAAAACAGAATACTTCCCCGAACCTGTAGCCTATAATTTCGGTGAACAGCTGATCAAGATTCCAGGGCTTGATGGCAGTACCAAGATGGGTAAATCAGAAGGTGAAGGAAATGCTATCTTTCTGAATGATGATCCTTCGGTAATTCGTAAAAAAGTAATGAAAGCAGTTACCGATAGCGGACCAAC
Source organism: Bacteroidales bacterium (assembly GCA_016788045.1). GTDB lineage: Bacteria > Bacteroidota > Bacteroidia > Bacteroidales > Lentimicrobiaceae > Lentimicrobium. Next base: position 9,122 of record JAEUTG010000014.1, on the reverse strand, counting down.
TGAGCCCGGACAGCCCAAACCCCAGGCAATCGAAAACCTGTTTAATCTGATGAAGGCGTTGTCGAAGCCCGAAACCCTCCGTTTCTTTGAGGAAGCCTACGATCAATGCAACATCCGTTATGGTGATATGAAAAAACAACTGGCTGAAGATGCCATTGCTTTCACCGAACCTTTCCGCGAGAAGATTGAATCACTTCGTTCCAACGATGAGTACCTGCGTAAAGTGGCGCTGATGGGAAAAGAAAAGGCCCATGAAAGCGCAGCAAAAACCATTCGCGAAGTAAGAGAGATTATTGGTTTTAAACCCTTTTAATTTCCCCGATTACAATAAAAAGGCTGAACTGCAGAAATGCGGTTCAGCCTTTTTTTAAGAGGGGAAATCAGCGTGCAGAAACAACTTTCCCATTTTCAACCTTTATCACAAAGGCTTCTGTTAATCCCTTTTCGATCATCTTCTTTTTCAAAGCAACTGCCTGTTCATACGTTTGGGTACATCCGGCTATGTATTTATACCATTTCCCGGAGAAATAACTTTTTACGCCCTCTGCACCCTTCAATTCAGGGCTGTTGAGTGGAATTTCTGTGATTGAGGCCAGTAACTGAACTCCGTAACAATCTGAATCATTGACTTCTGCCGAAACAGATTCCTCAGGCTTTGCATTGCTCATCGGTTTAACAGACTCTTTAATAACGGGTTTTGCAATCTGACCCGGTTCTTCGTTTGATCCGAAGCAATAATCAAAGAAATCAGGATCAAAAAGATAGACATCAACCTCCTCGCCTGTAGTAAACACATCAGGATTAAATCGTTTGTCCGTTGCGGGTTTCACATACGACAGAATTTTAAATTCTGTTCTCCGGTTGGCTTGATGTTCCGCTTCAGAACAATCCACACCATCAGCACATTTATTTACCAGTCGGGTTTCCCCGTATCCTCTGGCGATCATCCGGGAGGGGTCTATACCCTGAAGCATGATATAACGAACTGCCGATTCTGCCCTTTTCTGGGATAACTCGTCATTGTATTCATGAGAGGCACGACTGTCGGTATGAGAAGAAAGCTCGATGGTAATCGGATACTGCTTCAGAACATTTACCAGATTATCAAGCGGGGGCTTGGCATCTTCGCGGATATACCATTTATCAAGGTCGTAGTAAATGTTTTCAATCACAAAACTTTTGTTTACTTCCAGCTTATCCAGCATCAGATCGCGCGGGGTTTTCTGTAGGGACGCTGTGTCATCAGGTGAAATCCTGAAATTAATGCAATCGCTGAGGAAGTCAGGTTTTTCGGCTTTTGCAATATAAAGCACCCCTTTTTCGACCGGTGAAGTAAAAACTCCATCAGGACCTGTTTCCAGCACCTTTACCTTATTGGTTTTGGTGCTTAGTAAAAATACCTTGGTTCCCGGAATCGGGATTCCTGTTGTTTTGTCTATTACCTTACCGCTGATGTTCAAATTACTGACTGCCAGTGCCGGTTTTGTCTCTTCTCCCTGTTTAACCGGTTTTGAGGCTTTTCTGAAAGCATAAATATCATCACTACCCAGACCATTGGGTCTGTCAGAACTGAAAAATCCCGAAGCCAGGTCAGCAGCCATTGCAATGGCAAAATCGTCGTATGATGAGTTTATCGGCGCTTTCAGGTTTACCGGGGCACCCCATTTATTATTTGAAAATGTCGAAACATACAAGTCAAGTCCACCATATCCCGGAAGTCCGTCAGAAGCGAAATAAAGCAGGGTATCATTCACAATGGTAGGAAACAGTTCATTTCCGATGCTGTTAATCTCGTTACCAAGGTTTTCGGGTTCACTCCAGGTACTGCCATCAAGAACTGACTTATACAGGTCAGTCCCTCCGGATCCGCCAGGTCTGTCAGAGGCAAAAATCATGGTTTTCCGGTCTGACAAAACCGTAGGATGTCCATTGGAGAACTGGTCACTGTTATGAGAAAACTCTTTGTATTCGGGTTTACCATCAATAAGTTTCGCGTAGTATATCTTCAAAACATGGGTTCTCAGGTTCTTTTCGCCACGTTTGACCTTCTCCATGGTGGTTCTGGTAAGAAAGATCATCGAGTTGTCAACAAAAAAGGCGGGGCCATCGTGGTACGACTGGTTGAACTTCTGCGAAAGCGAAGCCGGTTCAGACATATTGCTCCAGTAGTCCTGGTAGAATTTCGGTTCTGAGTAGTAAAGATCCAGATAGCTGAAGTTGGTCCAGTAATAAGGCCGGCTGTCGAGCAGACTCAATTGCCTGTCGGAAGTCAGCACAACACCGTCTTTATAGAAAGCCGGGCCGAAATCGGAATATTTCGAGTTAAGAGAACTTACATTTTTCACTTCAGCGGATGGAGACAATGAAAGCCAGTCGTTGATGCTGAGACAATAATCTGCATATAACTTTCCGAAACCATTCTCTGGCGCCAGTTCGGAGAATTTAAGGAAGGCCTGCCGGGCTTCTGCGTACTTCTCCTGACTTCTGAGGGCTTGTCCCAGATAGAAGTAATTTAGCGGATCAGTATCGCTGAACTCTGTGGCTCTTAAATACCATGAACGGGCTTCGTTCACATCATTAATAAACCTGTAGCAATCGGCCAGTTTAGCGGTTGCCTCCTTCCTTACTTTATCATCCTTGCTTTGCGCCGCTTTCTTATAAAGTGGAATGGCTTTGGAGTACCTGAAGAGGTCGTATTGCCTGTTTGCTCTATTAATCTGCGGGAAAGCCTGCAGGCCATAAGCCAGAATAATTACCGCGAAAATGATCTTTGTATTTTTCATTCTTCTTTCTTATTAATGCCTGATTACAAAGGTTCAATCATTCAGTTGTGCCTTATTTTTCTAAAAATACCGGGGAGTCATCATCCTTGAGTTGTAAATGTCAAGGTCGATGCCCAGCCGTATTTCGTGAGATCCTTTGTTGTGTGGCTGCAACTCGTTCAGGTAAATATCGTACGAATAGCCAACCCTGAACTTCTCACTGATTCTGAACTCAGTAAGGAAGACAATCGCTTTCTCAGTACGATAGGAAGCTCCGATCCAGAAAATATCTCCGAACAATACACTGGCGTTTATATCGAGTTGCAGGGGTGCATTCTTCACAAACTTAGCCATAACCGAAGGTCTGAAAATAATCTTGTCGTCCATTGGAATTGCCGCACCAGCCATACCGTAGAAGTGCATTAAAAGTTTCGTGTACGTCGTTTTATTGTCAACGGTTGCTTGTCCGTATTCATTTTGCAGCAATTGTTTTGACGATAATCCGGCAAAAAACCTGTTGGTCTGGTAATAAACGCCAAAGTTGGCATCCGGAACGATCTTCTGTATGTCCTGTGGATTAAACGTGTAATCGGGATCCTCGACATTCATCTGCATCCAGTCAAAATCGAAGTACTTAATACCAGCCTGCAAACCCAACGAAAGTGTTCCCTTTCCCAAAAGCAGCCTGTAGGCATAGGTTCCCATCATACCCTGATTAATTGTAGGACCGAGGGCATCCCGGTAGGCATAGACCCCCAGTCCTACTTTATTGTTGCGTGTAGCCATATGAGCAGCAACCGTGAAAGTTCGCGGCGCTCCCTCAATCCCCACCCACTGGTAGCGATCAAGCAGATCGATGGTAAGAATTTCACGGCTGCCTGCATATGCCGGATTTAATGCCAGTTTATTAAACATATACTGACTGAACAGCGGGTCCTGTTGGGCGAAGGCAGAGAAACTGATTAACAGGAAAACTAAGCTGGTTATCTTTTTCATTGTCGTTGATTTTTTAATTTTCAGAATCAGTTTTCACTTCTTACATAAATCCACCCGGTAAAGGTCTGTAGGCCTTTAATCTCCACAATGTAGTAGTATGTCCCGTCAGTTACCAGTTCACCATTGGAATTGGTACCATCCCAAACTACATTTACATTATCGTAATGACTCAGGTCTTTGATCTTATCGCCCCAGCGGTTGAATATCCTGACTTCATTGTCAGGGAAGCCTTCAATGCCTTTGATGATCCAGGTATCGTTCGTACCATCTTTATTGGGTGATACTCCGTTGTAGATTACGATATCATCAATACTTGGTTTAGGCAGTACGTGGATATATACCATCGCGTTATCACACATAACCGGGATTCCCTTGTCGCAGATGGTATAACACAGACTATCGTCACCGGAGAACCCTTCATAAGGTGTATAAGTAATGGTGTTATCGCTGTTGAGAACCACCAGGCCATTTACAGGATATCCGCAGAATGTAACGGTAAGTCCGCTGTTTTCAGGATCGCTGTCGTTACCCAGGATGTTAATCCTCACCGAAGTGTTGAACTTTGTGGTATCGTAGTCATCCACAGCTAACGGAGGATGGTTCATTCCATCGATAAATACCATCATGGAATCAAGATCCTGACAACCCGTTACAACATCGGTTACCATGAGCACAAACTCTGTGTGATTGGTCAAAGGAGTGGTTTCCGGGTTGGTTGCATTGAAATTGATCAGCAACGATGAGGGTTGCCATGTGTAAACATAGGATCCCGACCCGTTTGAAGCACCTCCATTCAGGACAGTGGATGAATTATACGGAATCGACTGATCAGACCCGGCATCAGCAATCACCCGTTCCCTGATCGTAATGATCATCACATCTGTTGCAACCACACTGCCGCAACCTTCGAGGCCAACCACATTCAGGGTAACCACGATATTGCCTGTTTCAAGTGCTGTAGGAATATACGTTGGTGTGAGGGTGTTGATTCCGAGCATCGAACCCTGTCCGGTGTATGTCCAGTAAAGCGATGAATAGTTGGTCGCTGTTGCTCCGAGTATCTGCAACGACTCACCCTGACATACAAACATATCCGCACCTGCATCGGCTGTCGGCTGACCTTCAATAAACAAGGTCATCTGATCCGTTACAGAAGAACATCCTTCGGCTGATTCAACGCTTACCGAGAGAATTACCTGTCCGTTTGCAATATCAACAATTCCTGGTGTGTACACCGGATTCAGGGTGTGCAGGTCGTCGAACGTTCCGCTTCCTGTAGTGGCCCAGGTCACTGATATATAATCAGTGCCCGTTGCGCCTGAGAGGGTGTAATCACTACCTGAGCAGATTGTTGCATCTTCTCCTGCACTGACTGTGGCCTGTTTCGAGATGGTGAGCACCATCTGATCAGAAGCCGGATCGCAAGGCAGTGCTGAAGTAGCCGTGATTGTAAGTGTTACTGAACCTGCAGCGATATCGGCTGCACCCGGAGTATACACCGGATTCAGACTTGTAGCATCATCAAATGTACCTGTACCGGTGGTAGTCCAGAAAACAGACTCTGCGAAGGATTGGGTAGCCTCAGCCAGGCTGAAGGTACTGCCTTCGCAGATCGTATGATCTGTTCCTGCAGATACCACTGCCTCTCTTGAAATGAACAACGTCATCTCGTCTGTATCGCTTCCGCAGGGTTCTTCGGCGTTCACCACCATCCTTAGTATAACCTGACCGTCAAGAATATCATTCTGACTTGGAGTATAGGTCGGATTCACAATTGTCGGATTGTTAAATACTCCGGTACCGGTTGTGGTCCACATTACTGAAACAGCATTGGTTGCAACTGCATCTGTTATGGTGTAGGAATTGCCGCTGCAGATGGTGAAATCATTTCCGGCAAAGGCAATTGCATCCTGAGAGATGGTAAGCACCATTTCATCGGATACTTCAGCACAAGGCGGAGCGGCCTGACCAGTTAGGGTAAGGATGACAGACCCGGCAGCTATATCAGCAGCACTCGGGGTGTAAACCGGGTTCAGGAGTGTGGCATCATTGAAGGTTCCTGTACCATCCGTTGTCCAGAGCAAGGAAACAGTATTTGTTTGCATTGCACCGGAAAGCGTATATGAACTTCCCTCACAAATGACTGCATCGGGCCCGGCATCAACGAGAACCGGCGATGAGATGGTAAGTACCATGTCATCTGCTGCATTTCCGCAAGGTGCATTCGAGTATGCGGTCATGGTCAGTATCACCTGTCCGTCAAGGATATCGTTCTCACTTGGGGTATAAACCGGATTAACCAGGTACGGACTGTTGAAAGTTCCGGTTCCTGAAGTGGTCCAGTAAACGGATACATAATTCAAGGCACTTGCGCCGGTCAACGGATAAGTTGAACTTCCGCAGATAGCTGCATCAGGACCGGCATTGGCAATAGCCTGTCTTGAGATGTTAAGAATCATGGCATCGCTGGTTTCATTACAGGGAGCATCAGATTGTGCTGTTATTGTCAGCACAACCGAACCGCTGGCAATATCAGCAACACTTGGGGTATAAACCGGATTCAGTATTGTCGGATCACTGAACGTTCCTGTCCCGGTTGTGGACCACAACAGACTAACGGCGTTGGTCTGGGTTGCCTGATTCAACGGATAGGCAGAGCCTTCACAGATCACAGCATCGGGACCCGCAAATACATCTGCCTGACGAGATATTGTCAGAACCATTTCATCATTGACACCAGGACATGGAGAAGCTGAATTAACATACATGGTTAACGTTACAGAACCATTAAGGATATCACTCTGGCTCGGGACATAGATCGGATTTACATCTGAAGGCGTATTAAACACACCAGTGCCGCTGGTAATCCAGAGTACTGAAACAGCATTCGTGGCGACTGCATCAGCGATTGTATAGGTAGATCCTTCACAGATAGTAGCGTCCTCACCGGCGTATGCCGTAGCCTGATCTGAAATGGAAAGAACCATGAAATCGCTGACCGGAGTACACGGTGCATCAGATTGTCCTGTCAGAGTCAGTGTAACTGAGCCAGCAATAATGTCAGCTGCACTCGGAGTATACACCGGATTGAGTGTGGACGGATCACTGAATGTTCCTGTACCACTGCTTGTCCATAATAAGCTGGTTGTAAACTCCTCTGTTGCACCACTCAGCGTATAGGTTGATCCTTCGCAGATCGTAGCATTCGGTCCTGCATTCACATACGCCTGTCTTGACATATTGAGAATCATGGCATCACTGGCTCCTGAGCAGGGTGAAGCAGAATTCGCAAACATCGTCAGCACAACAGACCCATCGAGAATATCGTTCGGACTAGGAACGTAAACCGGATTTACAAGGGTTGGGTTATTGAAAATACCGGTTCCTGAAGTGGTCCACACAACTGAAGTCGCGTTGGTCGCAACAGCATCCGAAATCAGATAATTGCTGCCTTCACAAATGGTGTTGTCAGCTCCGGCATAGGCGGTTGCCTGTTGCGAAATTGTCAGCACCATGGCATCGGCATCAATATCACACGGGGAGGCCGATTGTGCAGTCAGCGTAAGTATTACACTTCCTGAAGCAAGATCAGCCAGACTCGGTGTGTAGACAGGATGCAGGATGGTTGCATCATCAAATGTACCAGTACCACTGCTTGTCCAGAGAAGATCGGTTGCAAATTGCTGTGTAGCTGCATTCAGAGTGTACGGAACTGCACCACAGATACTTGCATCTGGTCCGGCGTATACATTGGCCTGACGTGAAATGTAGAGAACCATCTCATCAAAATCACCGCCGCATGGAGGACTGGAATTCACAATCATTGTCAGGGTTACAAAGCCATCCAGAATGTCATTCGGGCTGGGTACATAAACCGGATTCTCAATGGTTGGGTTGGTGAATGTTCCTGTTCCTGTTGTGGTCCACAGGATAGTGGCTGCGTTTGTTGCAACAGCATCCGAGATGAAGTAACTGGATCCTTCACAAATGGTGGCATCTGAGCCAGCATAGGCAAATGCCTGCTGTGAAATAGTCAGAATCATCTCATCCACAGCAGGAATACATGGCAAAGTGGATGGCGCTGTTAATGTCAGGACAACAGAACCTGCCACAATATCTGCAGCACTTGGTGTATAAACCGGATACAGAATGGTGGGATCGTCGAATGAACCTGAACCACTGCTTGTCCACAATAAACTGGCAGCGTTGCTGGCTGTTGCTGTTGTCGGAGTAAACGATTCGCCTTCACAGATGGATACATCGAATCCTGCAAATACAATAGATTGCTTACTGATCGACAATACCATCTGATCAACATCACCGGCACACGGTGCAGCAGAGGTGACCGTCATCGTCAGAATAACCGAGCCGTTCAGGATATCTGCGTTGCTAGGTGTATACGTTGCATTAACAAGGTTCACATTGTCGAACGAACCCGTACCATTGCTGCTCCAGGTTACCAGGGTAGCATTGGTGGCTGAGGCTGTTGATAATGTATAGGTTGATCCTTCGCAGATGGTAGCGTCAACTCCTGCATCGGCCGTGGCCTGCAGGCTGATTGTCAGTACCATATCATCGCTGGCCTCAACACATGGGGCAGCAGACTGAGCAGTCAGCGTCAGGGTGACGCTTCCGGCGGCAATGTCTGCAGCACTCGGGGTGTAGGTCGCAGCAAGGAGGGTAGCATCGTCAAACGTACCTGTGCCGCTTGATGTCCAGAGTAAACTGGTGTAATCGGTAGCGGTGGCGGTGCTCAGGGTATAGGTCGAGCTTTCACAGATGGTCGCATCGGTTCCGGCGCTTACTATGGCCTGCGGGTTGATCGTCAGGGTCATCTGATCGATGTCTCCGGCACACGGAGCGGCTGAAGTGACCGTCATGGTCAGGATCACTGATCCGTCGTCGATATCATTCTGACTTGGTGTGTAAACCGGATTTTGTACCGAAGTCGAACTGAATGAGCCGGTCCCGCTGGTACTCCAGAGGATGGTAGCGGCATTCGTGGCAACGGCGGTACTCAGTGTATAGGTAGAGCCTTCGCAGATGGTAGCATCGGTTCCGGCATCGGCCGTAGCCTGCAGGCTGATCGTCAGTACCATGGCATCGCTGGCTTCAACACATGGGCCAGCAGACTGAGCGGTCAGCGTCAGGGTGACGCTTCCGGCAGCTATGTCCGCAGCACTCGGGGTGTAGGTCGCAGCAAGGATGGTGGCATCGTCAAACGTACCCGTGCCGCTTGATGTCCAGAGTAAACTGGTGTAATCGGTAGCGGTGGCGGTGGTCAGGGTATAAGTTGAGCTTTCACAGATGGTTGCATCGGTTCCGGCGCTCACTATGGCCTGCGGGTTGATCGTCAGGGTCATC
>JAEUTG010000008.1 GCA_016788045.1 Bacteroidales bacterium | reverse complement strand
TTCCGTTAACCTCAGCGTTACCGGTGGAGCAGGCTCTTATACCTTTGCCTGGAGCAACGGCGCCACAACCGAAGATTTGACCAATGTATCAGCAGGAACTTATAGTGTGATCGTAACTGACGGCAACGGATGTACCGCAACAGCCTCAGCAACCGTGAATGATATCGGTGGCCCGAGTGCTTCCATTACCGCTCAGACCGATGTAGCCTGCTTCGGCAATGCCACGGGAAGTGCTACCGTTACTGTCAGCGGTGGAACCCCGGAGTATTCCTACCTCTGGGATGATCTTGCAACTCAGATGACTGCAACAGCAACTGGTTTGGCAGCAGGCACCTACAATGTTATCGTTACCGATGATAACGGATGTATCGCAACCGCTCAGGTGATCATTACACAGCCAACTGCTGCCCTCGCTGCTTCTGCGACTCCGGTCAGCTCAACCTGCGGCAATGCCAACGGTTCCGTTAACCTCAGCGTTACCGGTGGAGCAGGCTCTTATACCTTTGCCTGGAGCAACGGAGCCACAACCGAAGATTTGACCAATGTGCCTGCAGGACTGTACAGCGTGACCGTAACCGACGGAAACGGATGTACCGCAACCGCCTCGGCAACCGTGAATGATATCGGTGGCCCGACTGCTTCCATTACCGCTCAGACCAATGTAGCCTGCTTCGGCAATGCCACGGGAAGTGCTACCGTTACTGTCAGCGGCGGAACCCCGGAGTATACCTACCTCTGGGATGACCCGGCAACTCAGACGACTGCAACAGCAACTGGTTTGGCAGCGGGAACCTATAATGTTATCATTACCGATGATAACGGATGTATCGCAACCGCTCAGGTGATCATTACACAGCCAACTGCCATTACCCTTCTCACCGCCTCAACTGTCAACCCCACCTGTTACGGCGGCACCGGAACCATCACCCTTCTTGCCAGCGGTGGCACCGGAGCCCTGAGTTACACCATCGGTTCAGAGACCAATAACACGGGTGTTTTCAACAGAACTTCGGGTAGTTACACATACAACATCACCGATGAAAATGGTTGTGGCCCGCTCACAGGCAGTATCATGGTGGCAGATCCCGATCAGATTGTCCTTGTAAGTGAAACTGTTACTGATCCCCATTATGAAGGCGACAACGGTACCATAACCTTAGCTTACAGCGGTGGAACCGGAACGCTGCATTATACCATCGGTGCTGAAACCAACACCACCGGTATATTCATCCGCCCGACCGGAAGCTATGCTTACAGTGTGACGGACGACAACGATTGTGAAGTAACCGGCAATGTTGTGGTTGGCGGACCAACCCATAAACTGCTTTCGATAAACGTGTTTATTGAAGGATTCTACGATTTCTTTACAAATTCCATGGTCAGTCCTCTCGGAGACCCGGGAGGCAATGCGGATTACATAACCGTAGAACTTCATAATTCAAGCGATTATTCCATTACTGAGTATGTTGCTGCCGATGTATTCCTGAAAACTGACGGGACGATCAGCATTGACATTCCGGCAGAATACGACGAAAGCTATTACCTGACTATTGAGCACCGCAACTGCATTACCACCGTGAGTGCCTTGCCGGTTTCCTTTGCATCTGGAAGTGTAAACTACGACTTTACGGATGCTCCGTCAAAGGCTTATGGTAACAACATGATTCAGGTAAATATCGGCGTCTGGGCCATCTATTCAGGAGATGTCAATAAGGATGGCATTGTTGACACGGCTGACATGACCGCTGTTGACAATGACAATTACAATTATGCAACCGGTTACCTGAGTACTGATATCAATGGAACCGGCTACGTTGACACCTCTGACATGTCATTTGTGGACAACAACAGCAATGCAGTGATCATGATTCAGACGCCCTGACAACAGAAATAAAGTCAGCAATCCGGCATCCAGGGATTGCTGACTTTATTCACTCAGAAATGATGCAGATCTGAATGCACTTCAAATCATAACGGGCATTAAGAAAAAGGCTGTCAGATTGCCCATTGGCTATGAAGTCAGTTTAAATCATCAGTCTGAAAAAAATGATTTCCAATAAGATTACACATTCAATCCGGCATGGATTGGATTTAAAGACTAAATTTAACGGATAGAATTCCAAAAACACAACTACGATGAACCACCGCTGGACAATCACTGTTTTCCTGCTTGTCATTTTCCTGTCAGGCAAAACTCAGAATGCCCCTGTAACTTCACTAGCAGAATACTGCAACCTTCAGGCAGGTGAAATTTACATACCCGTTACCGTAACTTCCTACAACCAGATCGGAGCCGGCTCACTCACCCTTGAGTATGATCCCGCTGTTATGACGTTTCTGGAGGGAATAAAAAATCCGGCGCTCACCGGGCTCTTCGCAGCAGGAGATAACCCGGTTCCTTCGGGAATGCGCCGGATTATCATCGGTTGGTTCGGTAATGCAGTAAGCCTTCCCGACGGGTCAGCCCTGGTTACATTGAGGTTCAGTTTTATTGGCGGCACGACAAACCTGACCTGGATTGACGATGGTTCCTCCTGTGAATATACCGACGGCGAATACAATGCCGTGAATGATTCACCCTATGAATGTTATTATGTCAATGGAGTTGTTACTTCCGATAAAAGGCTTAATCTCTCCTTCTTCCTGGAGGGGATCTACAACCCGGTAACACACAGGATGAGTTCACCACTGGGGTTTTCATCAGGACCCTGCAGCGAAGGCATTGCCGACAATATTCAGGTTGAACTGCACAGTGCGGCTGATTATTCAAATATTGTGTTCACAAATGCCTCCGGTACAGTAGATATGCAGGGTAATTCAGGGATGCTGGTTCCTGCTTCTTTCAACGGCAGTTATTATATTACTATAAGGCACCGCAATTCCATTGAAACCGTAAGTGCATTGCCCGTTTCTTTTGCAGGAAATGTGATCAGCTACGATTTTACCGATCAGGCGGCAAAGGCATTCGGGAATAATATGATACAAATGTCAGATGGCAAGTGGGCATTTTATGCCGGGGATGTCAACCAGGACGGTTCTGTAGATACGGCAGATATGTCTCCTGTTGACAATGATTCAAATAGCTTTGCAAGCGGATACCTGGCTACAGACACCAATGGCGATGGCATGGTCGATACAGCCGACATGTCGATAGTTGACAACAATGCGGCTGTTTTCGCCGGAAGCTTAACACCTTGATTTCCTTAGATATAGATTCTACAATATTCGCCTGATCACTAACTTCCGGCAGGGCCACCCGCTCTGGCCATGCCGTATGGCATGGAGTTTGCACGCTCAGGGAGGCATTCCGGAAGCCGTTTTACAGCCAGCCACTGACCCTTCACCGTTCGACCGGCTTTACCCGGAATCAATTGTTTTCGAAAAAAACACCGATGTACAGGGTTCCTCAACGTTCAGGACATGCATACGGATTCAGACACCTGCTGAATCGGCTATTGAGTCCCTGCCTCCGAATTCTTTCCCCGAAACTTCTTTTAATCCTATCTTTGCAACAACAATAAGCGATTGTCAGATGAGGCAAACCCTTTCTCACTTACTTCTGCTGCTGATTCTGCTGACCCTTTCAGGGAAGCAATTCGCACAAGACTCAGAAACAACCACACAATCTGTACCTTCACCTGACACTTCCACTGTACTGGCCGTTCAACTCAACCACCGCTGGCCGGGGGAGCAGTTGTACCGGATAGCCGACACCCTGCTCGAAGGCTTTCAGTTTTACCAACCCACCGAATCGGCTACACGGCTGAGTCTGTTAAACGGAAACGCAGGTCTGGCTTACAAATCAATGGTATTTGATCCTCAGGCAGCCAATGGGTTCCGTTTTGCCCCCTCCGTTTTTGACCATTATCTCCTGAAGAACGACAACCTCAGCTATTATCAGATCCGGAATCCTTTCAGCAGGGTATATTATTCCATGGGCAGCGGGAAAGAGCAACTTTTCAACGTCACCCATGCACAGAACATCTCCAGAGGCATTACCCTTGGGCTGGACCTGAAAATTCTCAATTCCATCGGCCTTTACAACAGGCAGAAATCCGACAATACAGCCTTTGGATTTCAGGCACAGTTCGTTACCGACAACGAACGTTATGTGGTCCTGGGCAACTACCGCAACAACCGGTTCAGGTGGCGCGAAAACGGTGGGATCAAATACGACAGCCTGTTTTCGGATAACATCGAAACCGACCGGCAGCGGATCACCATCAACCTGAGCGATGCTGATAATCAGATCAAGGAAAGCGGGGTGTTTATCCGGCAGTTTTACTATTTCGGTAAAAAACCACAGCTCAGTAACGCTGACACCCTTACCTCAGACAGCCTTTTGTTTAAGGGAAAAAAGGCCGACAGCCTCCACAGGGTTTACAATCCGGTAAGGACGAATTTCTTCAGGCACACCTTTTCCTATACCAGAAACTCACTGCTCTATACCGACAGTAAGCCCTTGTCAGGATTTTACAGCAATATCTATATGGATTCCACGGCCACCTACGATTCGCTGTATTATCATGAGTTTGTAAACGATTTCTCCTTCGAGGGAGGTGTCGGGCGCACCCGGGGTCCGGAGAAAGCGGTCAGGCTGAGGGTGGGGTTGGAATACACCTTAGGTGTTTACCGCAACGATACCATTTCACGAAAGTTTGCCCGTCTGACAACCTATGCCTGGCTATCAGCCAATGCTTTCGGCATTGCACGGATCGAAGGCAGAGTCTGGATTACACAAGGAAATCCTTTCAATGGCGACAAGGGATTATCGGCTTTACTGAGTCTTCCGGCTTTCGACAATTCCGCTTCCTGGGGCAATCTCACAGCCTCACTTTCCCTGGATGGCCTTCAGCCGGATTATTTGTACCAGTACCATTATTCCAATCATTTCAGCTGGGAAAATGCCTTCGGGCAACAAACAATCTTCAGTGGAAGGGCGATGTACAATCACAAGGTTTTCAAGGGCGGATACAATTTCTACAATCTGACCAACTATTTATTTTTCAACAGTGAGGCGCTCCCCCAGCGGGCTTCCGGTTCCTTCAGTGTAAACCAGGCCTGGCTGGAAACAAGCTTCAGGGTGAGGAAATTCAACTTTGAAGCTTACGGAATCTGGCAGAACGCTTCAGATGCCTCGGTCCTGCACCTGCCCGATTTTGCCGCCCGCTTGTCTGCTTCCTATTCAGTTTCGCTTTTCAAAAGGGCGTTGCACATGAATACAGGACTAACAGCCCTTTACAATACAGCCTTTTTTGCTGATGCCTATATGCCTGCACTGCGGTCGTATTATTATCAGAGTACGGTCAAAACCGGTAGTTATCCCTACATCGATGCATTCATCAACATCAGGGTAAAAAGGGCCAGAATGTACCTGATCATGAAACACCTCAACAGCGGACTTACCGGTTACAATTATATCATGGTTCCCGGATATCCCATGCCCGACAGGGGGCTCAGGTTTGGTGTATCATGGCAGTTTTACGACTAAGCTGACGCAGGATGTCTGCCAGGCTTTCTGAAATAAATTTAAGATCAGATCATGATGAAAAAGATCAGCGGATTGCTGTTACTCATGCTGGCTGCCATAGCCACCTTTGCTCAGGATTCACCTCAGATTGAAGGGAAATACAGCGGCGGATACCAATCAGGATTTAACCTGAGCTACCTGCTTTACCTTCCGGATGACTATCAGACAGAAACAACGAAAAAGTTTCCGTTGCTGGTATTTCTTCACGGTTCCGGTGAAAGGGGCGATGATCTGTCAAAAGTCAAAGTGCATGGCCCTCCGAAACTGATCGACCTGGGGCAAAAATTCCCGTTTGTAGTGCTTTCTCCACAGTGTCCGGCATCCAAAGACTGGGATATTGAGGCTGTATTTACCCTGATTCAGAAAATCGCTTCTGATTACCGCATCGATGAAACCCGGGTTTATGTTACTGGTCTGAGTATGGGAGGCTGGGCAACCTGGGACCTCGCCATGGCGTATCCTGGTTATTTCGCCGCGATCGCCCCCATTTGCGGCAGGGTAAACCGCAACTATCCTGAAAGAGCAGCGGAACTGAATTCCATGGCTGTATGGGCTTTCCACGGGGCTGCCGATGATGTGGTGCCCATTCTGGAGACTGCCAGAATGATCAGGGCACTGAGAAATGCCGGGAATGAGGCACTTTTCAGCATCTACCCGACTGCCGGGCACGACAGCTGGACAGAGACCTACGACAACCCTGAACTTTACAACTGGATGATCCAGCAGCAGAGAAAGAAATAGCCTGGTTGATTGCAGAAGGCTTTTTTCAGAAGGTATAACGCAGCGAAATGGCGAGTCCGTCGCCCCACCAATGCGTATCGCCTATCAGGTTGAAGGCTGGTTTCCAGTCGATTCCGGCATTGAACGGCACACCCGGAAAGGTGTATTCAAGCCCTGCTATCAAGTCAACACCCACAATGGTAAAGGTACCGTTTCTGTCTTTGTCGTACCAGTAATACCGGTTGTTGTTCCAGAAACCGATGTGGCCTCCAAGCCCCAGGAAATAATCGAGGTTACGGGCTCCCTTTACCGGTTTCTGCCACTCGTAAAGTCCTGTTATCGCCACGCCTCCCCACCTGAACGATGCCATCCCTTCAACAGCATTGGTACCTGAAACAAAATGCTTCACGGTAATACCGTTAAAGTAACCAAGACGGAGCCCGGCTGCTGTGGAATAGTTCTGCGAAGCAACAGAAGCTGGCAGGAGGCCGGCAATCATGACAATCAGATAGAACAGGCGTTTCATGGGTCAGATAAATTGGTTTACTGCTGTGATAACGCAAAAGACAGGCCAAAATTGAGTCTGAGGTGCATTTCGCCTCATGGAGTGACCATTGACAGACAGCGGCAGCCCGACATTCAGTACCTGAAAAATGTCGGTTACGCAAAAGATAAAACAGTGACTGCTGAGTCAACGGATGACCGGAACAAAAGTACGGTTGCAGCTGCTGGCAATACCATCCAACAGTTTGTAAGGGTGAATTCCCGGAGCGCTAAAAGAAACTGCCGGTGAAAGCCTAGACGTCGATTTTGGCGTATTTGGCATTCTTCTCGATAAAATCGCGGCGAGGTGGCACCTCATCGCCCATCAGCATCGAGAAGATGCGGTCGGCTTCGGTGCCATTGTCAATGTTCACCTGCCTGAGGGTCCTGAATTCAGGGTTCATGGTGGTGAGCCAGAGCTGTTCGGCATTCATCTCTCCCAAACCTTTGTACCGCTGAATATGCACACTGCTTTCTTTACCATTGCTGAGTTCGGCAACGATTGCCTGACGTTCTTCCTCAGTCCAGCAGTATTTTTCTGTGGTCCCTTTTTTAATCAGGTAAAGCGGAGGCGTTGCGATATAAACGTAGCCATTCTCAATCAGTTCTTTCATGTATCTGAAGAAGAAGGTAAGGATGAGGGTGGCAATGTGGCTTCCGTCGACATCGGCATCGGTCATGATGACCACCTTGTGATAGCGGAGTTTCGACAGGTTCAGCGCCTTGCTGTCATCTTCGGTTCCAATGGTTATGCCCAATGCGGTGAAAATGTTTTTGATTTCTTCGTTGTCGAAGATTTTATGCTGCATGGCTTTCTCCACATTGAGGATTTTTCCCCTCAGCGGAAGAATGGCCTGAAATTTTCTGTCGCGGCCCTGTTTGGCTGTTCCGCCTGCAGAATCACCCTCAACAAGATAGATCTCACACATGGCCGGATCCCGCTCACTGCAGTCGGCCAGTTTACCAGGCAAACCCGATCCGGACAGCACATTCTTGCGTTGCACCAGTTCGCGGGCTTTGCGGGCTGCATGCCGGGCGGTAGCAGCCAGAATTACCTTGTTTACGATGGTGCGGGCTTCCTTGGGATGCTCTTCAAGGTAGTAGGTAAGCAGTTCAGATACCAGGGTATCCACCGCTCCCATCACTTCGTTGTTGCCAAGCTTGGTCTTGGTCTGGCCTTCGAACTGAGGCTCCTGAACCTTCACCGAGATGATGGCGGTGAGCCCCTCACGGAAGTCATCGCCATTGATATCAAACTTAAGTTTCGACAGCATCCCCGACTTATCTGCATAGCTCTTGAGCGTGCGGGTAAGGCCCCTGCGGAATCCAGCCAGGTGGGTACCCCCTTCGTGTGTATTGATGTTGTTCACATAGGAGTGAATGTTCTCACTGAAAGAGGTGTTGTACTGCATGGCGATCTCCACGGGGATATCGTTTTTCTCGCCCTCGATGTAGATGGGCTCCGGCATCAGTTTTTCACGGGTTCCATCAAGGTATTCAATAAAATCGCGGAGTCCGTTATCTGAATAATAAGATGCCGAAACAAAGGCTCCTGTTTCATCGGTTTCCCGTTCGTCGGTAATCGACAATCTGATACGCTTGTTCAGGTAGGCCAGTTCACGAAGACGCGATGCCAGGATTTCAAAGTCATAAATCTCAACCGTAAAGATGGAGTTGTCGGGCTTGAAGTGAACCGTGGTACCGGTTTTATCCGACTCACCAACCACTTTCACAGGATAAAGCGGCTTCCCGATGGAGTATTCCTGCTGGAATATTTGTCCTTCACGGAATACAGTCACTTTAAGCTCGGTTGACAAGGCATTGACGCAGGAAACCCCGACACCATGCAGTCCACCGGAGACTTTATAGGAACCTTTATCAAATTTACCCCCTGCGTGCAGCACAGTCATTACAACCTCAAGTGCTGAGCGGTTTTCTTTTTCGTGCATATCGGTGGGTATCCCCCTTCCGTTATCACTTACCGTAATCGAGTTGTCGGTGTGTATAGTGACGTCAATGTTGTTGCAGTAACCCGCCAGGGCTTCATCGATCGAGTTATCGATCACTTCATAAACAAGGTGATGCAATCCGCGGGAACTGATGTCCCCGATGTACATGGCAGGGCGTTTGCGCACTGCTTCAAGGCCTTCGAGTACCTGAATGTTTTCTGCTGTGTAGTTACCGTTGCCGTTGCCAGGCTTGCTGCCATTTCCGCCAGCTTCAACAGGATTGTTTAATTCGCTCATATTCAGATTAATAGTCTTTATTAGAAGTATGCAAAGGTAAGCTTTTTTAACATTGGTTTTACATCGGGTACAAAGCTATGCCCCGGGAAGTTATGAACAATCTATTCATAAAAAACACAGAACCATCTGCGTCAGCGTAATCTGAATGCAAGGGGACCCGGTAAATTCCGGAACTCAAATGCATTCTGTGACGGCACCTGTATTGCCAGAACCATAAACCCGGGTTGCACTCAGAAGGAATAACTGATCCCCCCGAGTACCCTGAAACGGTATGCCGGATAGTTGTACCACTGGTAATAACGGGTTCCGGCAACATTGCTGAAATTGAGGAATGCTGAAAGGAGTTTTGTATAGCGATATTCCACCCCCAGATGGATATCGGTATAGCCTTTTAAAGTTTCAGTAACAAATTCAGTTACTCTTTCCGGCTCTGCCACAGGGATTCTGGCCGATTGTTTTCCAAAGGCTGAGAAACCGGCCCTGGCAATGATCTTCTTCTGGATGTCGTAACTGGCATCTACGCCGAATTCAGAGCCCGGACGATGCCAGGGCTCAAAATCACCATTCAGTGACCATTTCTCAAGTCCGGCAAACGCTTTCACCCTGATGCGTTCGGCAACCAGGTATTCGGCTTCAGCACGGAATTTCGTCACACTGCCATCGTAATAAACCACGGTGAACCGGTTTAACAATGCATTTGTCTCATCGTTTACGAAAAATGGTTCATTTTCAACATTGGCAGTCCTGAATGAAGCAGTCAGGTTTACATTCTTCCCTACCCTGGCCCTGGCTCCGGCATAGAAGGCAAAGCGTTCCCGGGTATATTGCAATGGCAAAACCGACTGTATAAAAGGATTCTCATCGCTCAGCACATCAAATCCCCGCCGGGTTATGCCTCCGGAGATGCCTGCCGTAATCATCAGTGCATCTTCAAGGGCCCTTACCCGGGCTTCCAGAAAGGGGAAGAGGTAGGCCTTCGAAACCGAATCAGCATGAATGGATAAATCGAGTCCGAAAAGCAGTTCATACTGATTGAATTCCGTGCTGATGGATGGCCTGAAACTCAGGAGTGCACTCCGCTGGCTGAGGAGGCTGTCTTTGTATCCGGTAAATGTCAGGTTCGTTTCAAAAGACAACTTCTGATAATCGGTCAGATCAAACAATTCATAGCGCTTGTCTGCCGCTGCCCTGATTCCGATCTGCGATTCCCTGGTATCAAACTTGTCGGAAACATTGCTGAATGACAAACCAACCCTATGGTTGAGGCGGTCGTTGTCTGAATAGACCGAAGCGACCGAGGCTGAAGCATTGATGCGGTTAAAACGCTGTTTAAGATCATCTTCGTTTACAAAGAAACTCATTTCAGCCGGTTTAAAACCATAATGATGAACCACATTGCGCCTGAAGACCGCAGATGCAGCAATGGTGTGGTTGTCCGTAAATTTCTGTCCGGAGAGCTCAACCAGGTTGAGGCTGTTGTTACTTTTAGGGTAGTCCTTGATGGTACCGGATGACGACAGGTGCTTCATATGGATACCGAAAGCATAGGTTTTCGAACGCAGAGAACCGGCATAGAGTTCGGCATAAGGCGTTGTATAATTACCGAATCCCACCCTGGCGTAATTTCTGTATAGCTTTTTGAGGGGTTCCCCGACCAGCTTAACCGCGGTAATGTCATCAGGATGAAGGTTCGTCTTGATCTGCACCGGGGTCACTGAATAACTCATAACCGGCAGTTTTACTTCGGTTTCGTCGGGCGACGGGCTGAGGTTAATCTTGCTGGCATCGGGCACTACCGGTTCAAAGGCACCAACCACCGTTACCTGTTCGTTGATCCCCTGTCCGCTGAGGCTTAAACTGCCGGTGAGCAGCAATACTACCAGCAGAAAAAACCTGCGTTTTACCATATATGCAATGTAGCTTTTCATATTCTCCGATATTTTCCTTTACTGACTTTACTTAATGATTATCCCGTCTTCGTCATCGAACTCACGGGTACCGGTCTGGGCGCCCTGCTCATTCAGCACAATCTGATTGAGTTTATCTTCGGCAACCCTTTTCAGATCTTCACCTTCATAGTTGTCGATAATGCTTTGCAGGGTCTGTTTGGCCTGGAAGGTATTGCTGGTTCGTACATAAACATCGGCCAGCAGAATGAAGGCTTTGGCAACCCAGTAATCCGAAGAGGCATAATCACCGGTGAGCCTGAAGATCAGTTTTTCGGCATTCTTATAGTCCTTTTCATCATAACTCATGGCAGCCAGGCCATACAAGGCTTCCGCACCTGTTTCGCCCTGCGAAAGCCGGATGGCTTCGTTGAAGGAGGTTTTCGCGAGGTCGGTACGCCTGAGTTCCCTCGCTGAGTTCCCGATGATCAGGTGTGTTTCGGCGGCCAGCCCCGGGGACGACTGCTCCTGCTGCTGCAACCGCTGCCCGCTGAGGATAGCCAGCCCGTAGTTACCCAGATAATACTGGCAACGCATCTGACCGGCAGTTGCAATGGCAATGTTGCTGTTGTTTTCAGCATTTTCTTCAAGCCGCTGGTACATCTGCAGTGCCTGCTGATAATCTTTCATCCTGAAAAGAATTTCAGACGATTTCAATGCGGCATTCTCCGTGAACCGGGTACGCGGGCGGCCCATGATGTATTCGTAGCTTTTGAGGGCTTCGGAGAAATTTCCTTCTTTCGATTCACAATCGGCTTTGTAGTAGTGGGCATTCACAGCAAAACTGCCATCCGGGAATTTCTGGAGATAAGAGATGAATCCTGGAAGTGCTTTTGCGCAATCGCCGTTCATATATCGGTTTTCAACGGCAGTGAATGTGAGTGAATCCTGCTCTGACCGCGATACATTGGCAAAGGGGATGTCGGCCGTGTATTCGACATAACTGTCAACCTGATTCATGTCAACATAAATGTTGCGCATTACTGCCAGCGCTTCGCGTGATTCAGGGGTGGCCGGATAATCCTTTACCACCTTTTTCAGTGTTTCAATGGCTTTTTGCTCGCGTCCGGTATTGTAATAAACCAATCCGGTATTCAGCAGGGCATTTTTAACCAGGCTGCTGCGCGGATAGTCGGTAATGATTTTCTGAAAAGCCGAGAGCGCTTCTTCGTTTTGTCTGAGGGTGACATACGATCGGCCCATTTCAAACCTCGCTTCATCGGCATAGGTGGATTTGGGGTAATCGGCAAGTAATTTCTTCAGTGTGGTTACCTTGCCGTTGTAATTTCCAGCTACCCCTTCGGTTACTGCCTTCTGATACAGGGCATAATCGGTATCAGCCCCTTTTGAAAGGGAAGCCTGTTCATAAAGCTGGGCGGCTTCCTTGTATTGTTTCAGCATGAAGTAGCTATCAGCCAGTCGCAGCCGGGCATCATTCAGCATTTTGACGTTGGCGGGCCTGCTGTCGATATACCGGGTAAACGATTGCTTTGCCTGCGTATAATTCTTCATCTTAAACTGCGCGTAGCCGATGTTGTAACCTGCAGCGCTGAAGGCCGGGTATTTCTCAGCACCTGGAACTTTCTGGAAGCGGGTATAGTAATCGGCAGCAATTTCAAACTGATCGAGCCGGTAATAGGATTCAGCAGCCCAGTACATGGCACCGGCTACGATCTGTTCGTCAGCCCTGTTTTCGAGCGATTTGATAAAGTGACCGATGGCTTCGAAATACTGATTCTCATTAAACAGCTCTATCCCCCTGAAATAGCTGATCTTCTGGTAAACTGAATTCTGTACTGCGTTCCTTTTCTTCACATTCTCCAGTGTTGTAAGGGCTTCGCGGTAATTGCGCGTAACCATGTAAAGGTTGGCGAGGTAGGTATACGCTTCATCGCGGCGGGGCGAACCCGGGTATTCTGTAAGATATTGCTGAAGGGCCTTGATGGCTTCGTTGTAAGGATTGTAGGAAAGTTCTATCGAAAGCTTGGCAAAGTTGAAAAGGGCATCCTCAGCAATATCTGACTTCACCGGTATTTTCCAGGCAGAGAGAAACGAGGCTGATGCGAATTTCTTCTGGTCGGTTTTCAGATAACAGTCGCCCAGGTGGTAGTATGCGTTCTGCGAGAGGCTGTCGTCGTTCATGGCTACCGACTGAAATTCGGGAATGGCTTTGACATAATTACCGGTCTTATAGTAGGAAAAAGCGAGCAGATAGCTCTCTTCACGCGCACCTTTACTCCGGCTGATGGTACGGTATTCTTCCATCAGTTTTATGGCTTCCTGAAAATCGCCTTTCCGGTAGTTGACGTCAGCAGCCAGCCGCAGAATTTCATTTGTCCGTTTGTTGCGCTGACCCTTCAGGTAGGGCTGGGCGAGCTCAAGCATTTCGTCGTAGCGGCCTTGTATGTAGTAGATCTGAATGATGTAATAAGGCGCAACATTTCTGAAGGTTTCATCATCGAGCAGACGGTTGAAGTCGCGCAGGGCTGTTTCATATTTCCCGTTCGCATACATGATGTGGGCATAATAGTAAGCTGCCGGTCCGGTATATTTTGTCTGCTGCTCCTTGATTTCATAAAAAGCTTCGGCAGCAGTTTCAAGATCGCCTTTTTTGAAGTAACAATACCCTTTCTTAAAGGTGAATTCCGCATTTTCCTCAGCGTTCATGTCTGAATTATCCACCTTGTTGTAGGCTTCAAGGGCACTGCTGAAACTGTTGTTACGGAACTGCAGGTTGCCCAGTTGAAACCAGGCTCTGTTGGTCCGGGTATTTTCAGGATAGGTTTTGAGAAACTGATTCAGCAGATAGGCCGCATCCCCATGCTGAAGCTCGGCTGCACTCACCGAAGTATAATAGTCTTTCTCTGCATCGAACGCCTGAAGCAGGTCATTGGCAGGAATAAGACTGGAATAGGCATTCCGGGCCGGGCTGTATTTCTCTTTGTTAAACAGGTCGGCAGCGGCAGCAATGTCAGAAGCCGGAGAAGTATAATCCCTGTTTTGCTGGGCAAACCCTGCTGACTGAATCAACAGGAAAAGAAGCACCTGAAAGGCTAAATTATTTTTTTTCATGCAGAAAGCATTTAAGGATGTAAAATTAGGCTTATTGCCACTTTGTCGTTGAATGACCTGCCCGGATTTATCAACAAAGCGGATTTGAAAACTTCCCCTGCTTTAACGGCTTTTAGCCCGGCTTAGTATATACCGGTGGGATTTACGGGTGGTAAAAAGGGATCCGCAAAAAGGACAGCAGGCAGAATGCTAGCGGAGATGGAACTTAATCACGGATTGTTTTCCATCGTTCAGAAGAAAACGGGCAACATAAATGCCTTCACGAAGATCGGGCAGGTTGATGGTTTCTGCAACCTCTCCTTCCCGGATTTTGGTTCTGTGTATGCAGCTGCCATTGAGGCTATAAACCTGAAGTTCAGCGGCCATGCCTTCCGGATTGCTTATCCGCAGGCTACGCCCGCCCGGTTCCGCAACTACCCTGAAGCTTTCAGGCATATTCTGACTGCTAACTCCTACAGGACCATAGGCCATTTCAAGGTTGTCCACCCAAAGTGTACTGCCGGTAACCGGGCTTCCTGTGAGCAGGTTACTGGAGAAGAACATGATGTTCATGGTGTCGGGCATCTCCCAGATCAGGTAATCGATGGGCAATGAAAAAGGGGTCCAGGTGCTGGTCTGCCCGCCAATGGTTTTGTAGGAATAGGCCAGGGTATCGCGGCCGGTGCCGTTCCAGCGGGAAAGTCCGATTCCGATGATGCATGAGTCACCACTTCCGGGCTGATACCTGAACCATCCGTTGAGCTGGTTTGGCCGGGTATCAATGGGAACTCCCCCGTTAACCGTACCAGTCTGATTGAGAATATCGAGGGTGATTTCACCCAGCGAAACAATTCCCGGCATGGTAACCGGGCCTACCAGAAAGATATTCTGGGTAACTGTCTGTATTTTTGCACAATAGGTACCACTTTGCGGATTGTTCTGCTCCCGGGTTACACAAACAAAGGAGGTTCCGAAAACTGTCTGGTTGATGGTATTCCAACCCACCGGCTCACCGCCGCTCCATTCTTCAAAACCGGGATTGGGAATGGGGTTCTGGGCATTAAGGGAGTGTGGGAGTGACCACAGGGTCAGCATACAGAAGCTCAGTAAACAAAAATTGGCAGCAGTGTATTTTTTCATCTCAGCAATTCACTTTGGTTTGTAACAATTAATTCCGGTAGTGGGCAAATATAGCTGAAATTCGCGATTAATCAGCCATCAATGAGGGAAAGGGCCGGAGGTAAAAAAAACACAGGCTCCGTTCAGGAAGCCTGTGTTTCAGAAAAAAACGGTGCCGTTCAGCGTTGTAAGCGGGGTTCTGTTTCCCGCATTGCGGGACTTCTGCCATTTATCTATCCCTTATGTCGCCATAAGGTTCTAACGACCTACCCCCCGGAAAAGAGCGGGCAGCCCTCTGCGAAGCTTTGCAGCCCCGCCTTCCGGTATATTTGGTCTTTCAATCCATAAGGTTTACCCGCGCAGGCTGTCACCAGCCTGAGCCGTGGGCTCTTACCCCACGTTTTCACCCTTACCTTGTCATGAAAAATCACGACAGGGCGGTAATTTTCTGTGGCACTTTCTGTTTCCGCCGGCTGCGGAACCTTCCCGTTAGGAAGTATGGCGCCCTGTATTGCCCCGACTTTCCTCCCAGAATATAAAATCCTGAGCGGCAGAACACGCTGATGTTTCCGTTGTGAGACTTAAGTTGGGGCAAAAATACTGAATTCTGCCTTACAATGCAATAATTTCCAGAGAATTAACCAGAAAAGAAATTCACGAACCGGCATCAATGCTCACTTCAATGGCGCCGTTGCCATATTGTGCAAAAGGGGCACTTCTGAAGTGGAGATTTTCGTACTCTCCTAATTTCGAGGTGATTGCTGTTCTGAGGGTTCCGTTCCCGATACCGTGGATAAAGACCACTTTTTTATAATTGTAGGCGATGGCACTTTCGAGCATGCTGCTGAAGTAACCCATCTGAAAAAGCAGGATTTCACTGTTCTGCATACCGGTGTAGTCGGCCCTGAGGGCCGAAATGTGCAGATCAACCTCAGCTTCTCCGGGGCCGGTCCTGTGCAGATCGATCAGGGCTGGAGGGGCTGCCTGCATCACTTTTTGCCTGGCAGCTGTTTCGATTCCCGATTTGGCCAGGGTCTCCTCTGCGGCTGAGATTACCTGTGAAGCCAGATCCCCGAGATTGATCACCAGGGCTCTTTCACCCAGCAAGGGGAAACTGATGTAGCTGCTTTCCTTGTAAAACCTGACAGGTTTTGCCTTATAAGAGGCATGCAACGGGCTAAGCACGCGGGCCGGGGAATCCTGATGAAACAACACCTGAACGATCCCATCACACCACATTTCCAGGTGCTCACGTCCGGTTTCACCGATCACCATCCCCGACCAGGGCGGAACCACATCATATCCCGATCCGGTGTACGTACCTTCTCCGTTCTTCAGCATCAGCGAATAGATGGCTTCATAAGCGGTATTGTTTACCAGAACAACTTCGATGTCGCCGGATATCAGCAACTTCTGGTCGAAGGGTACGAAAGCCAGGTGGATCCCTTCCAGGGTTCCAGCCCCCGACTGCCGGTAGAGAAATCTGACATTGCTGTCGGTTGTTTCCTGCGCTTCAGGCATTTGCGGAGGCAGGGGTTTTACCTCAGGGGCGCTGGTCCTCTGGGCGGGCAGCGTTACATTTACCTGGCGGTCAAAAAATCGCCCGGCCGCCCCTTCGGGTTCGATCAGCAACACGTCCTTTGCCAGCACGGGCACTTCGAAACCCTCTTCAATGGCTACATTGACCATGGTATTGCTGATGATGGATGTGACAATTCCCCCTCCTTTTTCGTTCAGGAACCTTACCTTATCTCCGGGTTTCAGATTCATTGCTGTGCTTTCAGTTTGGTGAACCGGTTTTCTGACCGGTGTAATTTGAAGGTTGCAAAGGTAAGCATTTAAATGCCCTTCGCAGCAGGGACCGGCAGAGGCTGTTTCTTTACTCCGGCAAAACGGGTATTTCATTTTTTAATGTGCTGGAGAATTTTTTGACACCAATTCTCCAGGACACCAAGAAAGCACCAACTTATATTTTAGTATTCATTCCACTACTGTCCGGAGAAAATTCCAACAATCCGCTGAATCCTTTAGCAGGGTAGAAAAAGACAACGTTACGCCCCGCTGGGGCTTGCAATTCTGGTTATGTCGTCTTTACTATCAACCTTACGCTGCTCCGCAGCTTTCAAAATAGTATCAAGAAAGTAAAATACTTGTAATCAATTAGTTGAAACAAGTGATCAAAAGTTACACCAGAGAGTTTCTTGATAACTTCCTGGTGCCTAAAATTTACCGGACAATTGTGTATTCATTCTATTTTAAGTCAGGTATATGGATAAATTAAACAATTTTCAGGGCTGAAATAATGCAGGCATAATTGGAAATAATGAATCATGCGTACTTCTGAGGTTATCCACTTAATTTAGTTTGCTACACGTTTAATACCATCTCTGATGCTCACTACATTGAAATTTATCAAATATCCTAACCGCGTCTTGGTTAATTTCAAATGACTTAAGACTTGAGCAAGCTAAACTGAGTTTATTGTTTCTCTTGCCTTTAGTTCGCAAATTATCTTTTTCACCACAAAAACGTCTATACGCATCCCTTCGTCGAATTCAATGTTATCATAAATGATTGGAACATCAAACTGGCGTTGGTAAGATAAGCCCCTTTTTGATAATTCATGACAAAAACTTATTTCATAAACTTTTTCAAGGAGTCAAGGTCCAAGATTCTTATGCACTGTGAAAGCAGCATCAACTATTTGTTTACCAATTGCATCCAATTCTTCAGGAATCGGTTCTAGATATTTTTGGTGAGAATTAGCGTTTTGGATCCCGATGGACATCGGGATGGTGTCATATTTTTTAATTTTTAAGGTTATGTTGAACGTAATATATTTTTCTGGCACATCAAATACTGAATTACCCGGCAAAACCGGAAAATGCAACCTTCACCCTCCGGCAAAGACCAACCAGGGAATTATTCGGATAACTGCATGATTATTGTGTAGTTTTGGAATGCAAAAAACCACCGCAATGCCTATTAATGTCCATCGGAAGCTCAGTGCAGGCCTTGTCTTCGTGGCCGTGCTGATGCTGTCGGGATGCGGAGGCAAGGAACCTCACCCTTACAAACCCACGCCTTATACCCTTGAAATCCCTCAGTATTTCCCTACCCAGCTGAATATCCCCGATGACAATCCAATGACAGTGGAAGGAATTAACCTGGGACGTTATCTTTTTTACGATGGCCGATTGTCAGGGCGTACGGATTATGACTCCCTCATGAGCTGCGGAAGTTGTCACCTGCAGGCAAACAGCTTTGAGCCGGGCATCCATCATCCGGTATTCTCCGGTGGGCGAACTTTCGGGCTGTCGGGAGCTTATACACCGCACTATGCCCTGCCGTTGATTAACCTCGTATGGAACGCCAATGGCTATCTCTGGAACGGAATGATCAGACAAGACAATCCCGACGAAAGCAGGCGTACCCTTGAAGATCTGGTGTGGATGGGTGTGGTGGCCCCTCATGAGATGAGCGGTGACACCAACAGAACCAAAGCCCTGATCCAGCAGACCCCTGGCTACCCGGCACTGTTCGGGCTCGCCTTCGGCTCCCAAACGGTTACCATGAAAAACATCAGCCGGGCCATTGCCCAGTTTGTGCGTACCATGGTTTCGGCCAATTCGCGCTTCGACCGCTATATGCGTGGAGAATTGCAGCTGAGCGCTCAGGAGCTCAACGGCTTTGTACTGTTCACCACCGAAGAAGGGGCAGATTGCTTCCACTGCCATGGCAGCAGTGGCAATCCGTTGTTTACCACCAACCTGTTCTACAACAATGGCAAGGACACTGAGTTTAACGATCCGCGTGACCGCTATGCCATTACCGGCGAGGAAACTGACCGCGGTGCCTACAAAGCCACCACCCTGCGAAACATCAACCTGATGGGGCCTTACATGCACGACGGCCGCTTTGCCACCCTCGACGAAGTCATTGATTTCTATTCACACCATGTAAAAGTGTCGGAGTATGTGAATCCGCTGATGCATCATGTGAATGAAGGGGGCGTGCAGCTTACACCTTCAGAAAAATCCGACTTGAAAGCCTTCATTCTCAGCCTGCAGGATGAGGAGTTTCTCACCAACCCTGACTTCGCCCCGCCTCTGTTGTTTCCTGACGGTAAAACCTATCAGGAAGTGGCCGGCAGGTTTTATCAGCAGCCCTGATGTCAGCGTTTCCCGATCATGGAAATCAGGTCGAGGTCAAAAGTAAATCCAATGTATGCATTCACCTTCCACTCTTTAGTGGTTGGTATGGTGATGCCGGGCTGCAGCACATCACCAACGTTGAACCCCTCCTTCAGGGCTGTGTATTCGGCAACATTGGCACCCACATTCACGTGCAGCACATCGAAAAGTTTAACATTCGGGCCCAGGTAAAAATTCTTGAACAGGTTGTTGCCCCCGAACCCAAGAAAGAAACCCACATCATAGGTCAGGTTTCCGCCGGGTTTTGTCAGGTCTTTCAGCATGATGCTGGCCCCGGTCACAAAATCGAACTCGATGTTGCTGCTGTTGTTGTTGCTGATCACATAAACCGATGGATTGGCCGCATCTTTGGGGGCCAGCGCAAAATCGGGCGTGCGGTAGTTTTTGATGGCAAACCCCTGAACCACCCGCGTCTTCTTCTTTTTATTGGTAACCGATGAATAGCGGTTTTCACAATCCTTCAGCTTCAGTTCGGTGTACTTCAGCTGTTCTCCGGTAAGCAACAGCTTTTTCTCCATCTGGTTCAGGTTATGCATCAGGGTATCGGCTTTTTTCACAGCCAGCACCTTTTCATCGGCAATTTTCCTGATTTCAGCATTCCTTTCGTCTATATCGCGGCTTTTTTCATCGATACTGAGCTGTAGCAGCGATATTTCGCGGTCTTTACCATCGAGCCTTGAATCGCGCGATGAGATCTGCCCTTCGAGTTTCACCTTATCAACCATAGAACTGCTGAGGGCTTCTTTATAGAGCTGCTCTTTTTCAGCAAACAACAACTCTTTGTCTTTCAATAGCTTCAGTTGTTCTTCGAGTAAACCTGACCTCAATTCCAACTGGCGGCTGAGGCCGGATATCCGCGTTGAAAGCGAATCGTTGTAAGTCTTCAGTTCGTTCTGTCGCTGATTCAGTAATGTGATTTTCATACCGGTAGATCCGAGGCTGTCGCTCAGGTAACGGTTCTCCGACCTGAGCAGGGCATTCTCCCTGCGCAATTCAGCAGCTATATACCTGAAAACAGCGAGACTGTCAACAATGCCGGATTTAACGGTATCGGGAGGCAGAAAAACAGGTGGTCGGTAAGCAGCGACGGCCTGAATACCGGCCACCAGACTGAACCATAAGCTGAAAATTACAAAAACCCATGATAAACGATTGATTTCCATTTCCTGATGATTGGTTAACTCAAAAAAAAGCCCCGCAGCAATCCGGGGCTCATGAATGCCGGACTGATCCGGGACTATTTAAACGAAGGATTCATGCCAAGATTGTACATGGTAAACGACCACACATCCGCAGCTTCATCGATCATCTTCGAGATGGGTTTCCCGGCGCCGTGGCCGGCATTGGTTTCGATGCGGATAAGGGCTGGTTTTGAGCAGCTGTGCTTCTCCTGCAGGGTGGCGGCAAATTTGAAGGAGTGGGCCGGCACTACGCGATCGTCGTGGTCAGCGGTGGTAACCAGGGTAGCCGGATAACAGGTACCCGCTTTCAGGTTGTGAAGGGGAGAATATCCAAGCAGGTAATGAAACTGCTCCTCGTTGTCGCTTGATCCGTAATCTTCGGTCCAGGCCCAGCCGATGGTGAATTTATGAAACCGCAGCATATCCATTACGCCTACGGCCGGCAGTGCAACGGCAAAAAGCTCAGGGCGCTGGGTCATACAGGCCCCCACCAGCAAGCCTCCGTTTGATCCGCCGGCGATGGCTAATTTTGAAGGATTGGTGTAGTTGTTGCTGATAAGCCATTCGGCAGCCGCGATAAAGTCGTCGAAAACGTTTTGTTTCTGAAGTTTGGTTCCGGCTTTGTGCCATGCTTCGCCGTATTCACCACCGCCCCTGAGGTTGGGCATGGCAAAAATCCCTCCGTTCTGTACAAACAGCAGCCTGCTGAGGCTGAATGAGGGGGTCAGACTCACGTTGAATCCTCCATATCCGTAAAGGTAAACCGGATTGTTGCCGTCAGGCTTCATATCGGCCCTGTGAACCAGAAACATCGGCACCCGTGTACCATCTTTGCTGGTATAAAATACCTGTTCAGAAACGATGCCGGAGATATCATAACCCAGCTCTGGTGTACGGTAAACTTCTGGTCTGTTTGATGCCACCGCGTATTTATAAATCACCGAAGGTGCCGTAAAGGATGCAAAAGAATAAAACGCTTCACCGTCGAACCATGAACCTTCAAAATCGGTAATGGTACCCGGACCGGGAAGCTGGAGTTCATGCAGCAGGGTCCCGTCGATGTGGTAAACAAAGGCCCTGCTGACGGCATCTTTCATATACTGGCATACGAACATGCCACCGGCACCATACACCGATTGCAGCACTTCTTCCGTCTCAGGGACAATCGTAACCCAGTTTTCGCGCGAAGGATTTTTCAGGTCGACAGCAATGAGTCGGTAGCGCGGAGCCCCATCGTTGGTTTTGATAAAAAACGTTGAACCCGTATTGGCAACCACTTCGTAATCGTACCTGAAGCCTTCGGCAATCTGAACAAAGGTGGCTTCCTCATTACGCAGATCCTTGATGTATAAAGCATTTCCGCTGGTACTTTCGGTTTCAAACAACAGCAGAAATTCCTCATCGCTGGTTGTCTGGGCTCCATAGCCCCTTAGCGGATAGTTCTTGTTTTCATAAACCAGAACGTCCTTATCCTGCGGATCACCGACCTTGTGGTAATAAACCTTTTTGAACTCATTCTTCGATGAGAGCTCGCCCCCGTCTGCCGGTTTATCGTAGCGGCTATAGTAGAAGCCATCGCCTTTCCAGGCGATCTCCGAAAACTTAACCCATTCAAGTTTGTCGCTGAGTTGCTTACCGGTGGCAGTTTCAATCACGTAGATCTCGTTCCAGTCGGAACCCGCTTTCGCGATGGCATAGGCAAAATAATCGCCGCCTTTGGAAACCGCATAGCCGGAAAGGGCTGTGGTGCCATCGGCCGACAACTGATTGGGATCAAGAAACACTTCCGGCACACCATCCGGTCCTTCCTGTTTGTACATGACGCTCTGGTTCTGAATGCCGTTGTTTTTGGTGAAAAAGTAATATTTCCCTTTGTGGAAAGGTACACCATAGCGGGGATAATTCCAGATGGTGGTAAGCTTCTGCCGCAGGTCTTCGCGGAATGGGATTTCATTCAGGTAAGCATCGGTGACTTCGTTCTGCGCTTTTACCCAGGCGGCGGTTTCTGCAGAATTGTCATCTTCGAGCCAGCGGTACGGATCGGCGACCTTTACGCCGAAATACTCATCGGTGACATCGGTTTTTGCCGTTTGCGGAGCTTTATGCTTCTGGTTCTGGCCAAAGCCAGCGTGTGCTAGAATTGCCATCATAAGGATAAAAATCGTCTTTTTCATGGTTGTTAATTTGGGAGGATCGAAGGAATTGAGGCTGACAAAATTAACAAAAATGGCAATAATCCGGCCTGCGTACCGGTTTCACCGGAACATAGCCAAAAAACAGACGTTCAATTAAACAGTTTTTATTTCCTTTGCATAAACGAATCCACAGAAAAGGCAATGACAAAAAAGATCAGGCAGATCAGCATCTATCGTATGAATCTGGCAGGGAATGCTGCCCGTGAATCTCAGGCATCTTCAGAATACCTTATGAGTACAGCCTATACCGATGAAAACGGCCAGGAAACCGAACGAATATCGTATAATGCTGATGGCGAACCCGAAGAGCGGGTTCTCACCCTGTGGGAAAATGGCCACCCGGTGGAGGAACGCATCGAACTGAGCGGCGAACCGGCTGAACGTACGACCCGTGAATTTGATGATGACGGCAAAATAGTCAGGGAATTCAGGCATTACCTCGATGGGGAACCCGATGAAATCCTTTACGAATACGATGCAAAAGGCCGGCTGCTGAAACGCCAGGTCACCGACAGCGATGGTGAGGAAGGCGAAATGCATCGCTGGGAATACATTGACGATCAGTTGGTTCGCGAAGAAGCAACCAACGAATACGGAGACCTGGAATTTACTAAAAACTACACCTATCACGAAAACGGGAAACCGGAAGAACTGACAGAACTCAGTTTCGCCGGAGGTGAGCAAACCCGCAACGTTAATCTTTACGATGAGGAAGGAAGGCTTGAAACCGAAAAACGCTACAACAGCAAAGGCCAACTCATTGCAAGAAATACCTATTCCTACGACGAAAAAGGCAATGCAACCGAAATCACTGAAGAAACTGTTACCGGCACCTCACTGATTAAAATGCAGCACGATGACAAAGGCAACCCCGTGCTTCAGGAAGAATACGACAAGGAGGGCAGCCTCATCACCCGCATCGAAAGGACGTATGACGAAGAAGGTCGCCAACTGTCAACCGAGGTCAGAATGGAAAGCACCGCTCAGCGCTTCGGACAGCATTACCGGCTCAGGTTTGACTACCTTTTTTCTGAATAAGCCGCCAACAGATTTCCGGAATTAAAAGAAATGCAGCCAAATTATTGATCATCATACCAAAAACTGACTTATGAGAACGTATTTAACATTTATCATTCTTTTGTTTTATTCAATAGTCATCAACGCTCAGACTACTGAACAGATCAGTGCAGTGACTTCAGAAGGTGACGAGGTCATTCTCTACACCAACGGCACCTGGGAATACGTGAATGAACCGGTTTACGAACCACTGGAGATCAGAACCAATCCTGACCCGTTTGAAAAAGACAAATCCATGTCGTTTCTGGTGAAAAGCAAAAAGATAAACCTCGGGGTGTACATCAACCCGAAGGAATGGGGTTTTGAGAAAGGTGGCACCGATGATGCTGCCGAATACTCCTTTCAGAAAAAAGGCGAAGATATCTACGGCATGCTCATCACCGAGAGAACCTCCATCCCCCTGATCACCCTCCGGGGAATCGCGCTGGAGAATGCCCGTAGTGCGGCGCCCGACATTGAACTGATCGATGAAGAGTATAGGAAGGTGAATGGTATTGACTTGCTCATGCTGCAGATGAAAGGAACCATTCAGGGGCTTGAGTTCACTTATTACGGCTATTATTACAGCAATGAAAACGGCACCGTTCAGTTTGTCACCTATTGCGGTTACAACCTTTTCGACGAATACAAGGATGACATGGAACAGATCCTGAACGGGATGGTTCAGACTGAATAGTATCTGGTATTTAAAATCAACACCGATCTTCAATGTTGCTGCGGTTAATCAGCAAGATATTGATTTGCAACCAATTGAGAATTTAATGTGTTGTGCGGTCCGGAATATAAATAAATGAAGTCAGGCTGAGTGGAATCAAAACAGGACTCATTGCGGTATTAAAGCAATTCAACCGAACAAAAGGTTAAATTCATTTTCTAAATGGGTATTGGCAAGGCAGACTGATTTTCTATGTTCAGACTTCCTGTTCCGGGCTGGCGGTAAACTTTACCACCGATTTCAATTTCCAGCGGCCGGTGCTGTAGTAGTAAAAAGAAAATGCCAGCCCGATAAACCAGGCAACCGGAATGGCCCACCAGATACCATCCACCCCTATCTGTGCAGAAAGAATCCAGGCCATGGGAATGCGGATGATCCAAAGCGAGAAGAGGGTAATGAACATGGGAATGAGGGTGTCTCCGGCACCACGCATTACCCCGCCAATGACAAACATGCCCGAAAACATCACATAAAAACCACCGACAATCAGCAGATACCGGCCGCCGATGGCAATAACCCCGGGATCGGAGGTAAAAAGTCCCATCAGCGGATCCCTGAAAATCATCACCAGAATGGAAGTGACCACCGCTGTCAGGGTTGACATACCGAGGGTAGCCATCAATCCCTCCCTCACCCGTCTGATGCGGTTGGCACCGATGTTTTGCCCGGTATAAGTAGAAAGGGCGGCGCCAAAGTTCATGGCGGGCAGTGAGGCCAGTCCGTCGATGCGACCAGCTACGCTGTAGGCTGCAACGGTGTCGGTTCCATAATTATTGACAATGCGGAGAAGGGCAAGCATCCCGAGGGAGACGAAAGTCTGTTGCAACCCTGTAGGAATGCCAATGCGGGTACTCTGATAGAAAATGGCTTTATCCCAAACCGGCTTGCGCCAGGTGAGTTTTACCATTTCGTGTCTGCGGTTAAGGTAAAATACCAGCGAAAGAAAGGCCCCGGCCTGCGAAAGCACCGTAGCTCCTGCAGCTCCGGCGATGCCCCATTTGAATACAACCACAAACAACAGGTCGAACACAATGTTGGTAAGTGTTGATATGATGAGAAAAAAAAGCGGTGTCTTCGAATCGCCCAGTCCGCGCAGCACTGCACTGATGCCGTTGAATCCGAAGAAAAAAACCATTCCGGTAAGGTACACATTCATATAAAGGGCTGCCTGCGGAACCACCTCTTCGGGCAACCGGATCAGCCTGAAGATTGATGAACTGAAGGCAATACCAAGCACCATCACAACCAGAGATGCAAAAAACAAAAAGATGTACATGGTATCGATGGAACGGCGTACTTTATCGAGGTCTTTTGCTCCGAAATACTGGGCGATCACAATGGTTGAACCGGTGGCAATCCCGATAATAAAGGAGATCAGCATGAAGATGAGCGGAAACGAAGCCCCCACAGCTGCAAGGGCCTCTTTGCCGAGGAAGCGTCCAACAATGACACTGTCGGCTACATTATATAACTGCTGAAAAACATTTCCGATCAGCATCGGAGTAGCAAACTGTAAAATGAGTTTTGCCGGTTTACCTTCAGTAAGATCGCGCATGAGGATGATTTATCCGGATAACAAAATGGCAGGCTGAGCATTGAAAACACAAGAACCGAATCAATGACAGCAGGTTACGAATAGCCATCGTTATCCTGAGCCTTCAGTAGTTCCCGGGTTGAAAGCAGTCCGCAGGCGGCATCGATGTCCTGACCACGCGAAGCCCTCAGGGTCGTTACAATTCCCTTATCGTTGAGAGCCTGCTGAAAGTCGAGGATAGCCGCTTCATCGGAGCCCAGCAGGGGGGTTCCGGGAATCGGGTGAAACCGGATGAGGTTGATCCGGCTCTTCACCTTGTTCAGCACCCTGGCCAGTTCGTTCACGTGCCGGCGGCTGTCGTTCACCCCTTTGAACATGATATACTCGAAAGATACCCTGCGGTATTTCCCGATATCAAACTCCCTGATGGTTTCAATCACATCCTTCAGCGGATATACATTCTGAATGGGCATCAGACGGCGGCGCTCCTCATCAAACGGTGTATGCAGGCTCACCGCCAGGTTGCATTTGCTGTGTTCGAGAAATTGCCGCATAGCCGGAACAATCCCGATGGTTGATACGGTAACCTTACGCACACTGATGGCAAAACCGTACTCTGCAGTAAGAATCTCCAGGCTTTTCATTACGGCATCAAGGTTATCGAAGGGTTCGCCCATGCCCATATAGACAATGTTGGTCATCTGCCTTCGTTCCGGTATACTGCGCAACTGATTGAGTATCTCTCCCACCGAAAGATGTCCCTGGAATCCCTGTTTACCGGTCATGCAGAAAAGGCATCCCATTTTACACCCGACCTGCGATGAAACACAGAGGGTATGGCGTTTGCCATCCGGGATATAGGCTGCTTCAATGAATTTTCCGTTTCCGGCCCTGAACAGATACTTTTTTGTACCATCGGATGATTGCTGTACACGGTCAGGTGCCTGAAGACCGATATCATAATTATCTGCCAGCAATCCCCTGCTTTTCTTCGAGATGTTGGTCATTTCGTCAAAAGAGGTCACATCGGTTTTATAAAGCCAATAGGCCAACTGACCACCGGTGTATTTGGGTAAACCGAGGCCTTCGGCCAGACTGGAAAGCTCAGCCAGGGTTTTACCGAAGAGTTGTTCTTTTGATTCAGACATGCTCAGAAATATATCTCTGAAATGATGTTGTCGAAGGGTACGCCTTTGGCAATAAGGATATCACGCACCTCAACCACCATCTCGGCACTGCCGCAAAGGTAATACTTTTCGCCGGCAGGCAGTTCATTCAATCCCGAAAGGTAATGGGTAATGCGGCCGGAGTAGATACCAGCCGCAGTTTCGCGGGAACAGCAACGGACATAGTTGTCTTTTAAGACTTCCGTAAAATCATCACTGAAATAGAATGATGACAGGTCCCTGCCTCCGTGGATGAGCTTTTTGCCGGCAGTGAGACCGGTGCGGAACATAGCCCTAAAGGGTGCGATTCCGGTTCCGGAGGCTATCCACCAGGCTGGTTCACCCGATCCGGTGAACGATCCGAACGGTTCGCTTACCCAGATGCTGTCACCGGTAACCACTTTTGCCAGCCAGGGAGTGAGTTTCCCTTCGGGATTGATGTTGTAGAGGATGTCGACCTCATCATCGAGTTCGCCGCTGGCAATGCTGTAGAGCCTGGCTTCGTCGGTGGCATGGGCGCCGATACCGAGCACCTGTCCGGCGCTGAAGTCCCATGGACGAAGGAATGAAAGAACAAAAACGCCGGGAGCGATCTCCTTCTGGCGTAAAACTTTGACTTTATTGAGGGTTAATTTACGTTTCATGATGGATATGAATAGGAAAGCAACAATGTGCAAGGGTTAAGAAAAGTTGTAAACACCTCAGAAGAGAGTTTGTTTACAAAACGCTGCATCTTCAGAAAAACGACAAGGCAGGAGACGGGACGAACCTGCCTCCTGCCCTGAATGTTTTATACGCTATTTCTTTTTCTTCAAGCCGTTGTAGACAAGATATCCCACAAAAAGCACCCCAAGCACCAGCATGGCATAGGAGAGCTCTTTGTAATAAAGATGGAGCAGTTCCTGCTGCGAATACAGGAAGTATCCCATGGCAGCCAATATAATATTCCAGATGCCGGCACCAAGCAGGGTAAAAAGGATAAAATCCTTTATGGGCATTTTTGCCAGACCGGCCGGAATGGAGATCAGCTGCCTTACTCCAGGCACCAGTCTCCCGATAAAGGTGGAACTACGGCCGTGTTTTACAAAATAGTGCTCGGCCTTTTCAATCTTTTCAGGGGTAATCAGCAACATCCGGGCTAGCCGGGTATCTGCAAAAGAATAAACCAGTTTTCGGCCAAGGTAGTAACCGAGGTAGTAGTTGATCAGCGACCCGAACAAAGCTCCGACGGTACCTGAGATCACGACCAGAAAAACATTCAGATCGCCCTGGGCAGCCTTCCAGGCTGCCGGTGGAATCACCACTTCAGAAGGGAAAGGAATGAATGATCCTTCGATGGCCATCAATAAAAATATGGTAAGGTAACTGATATTCTGCATATACCAGTCAATCACTGCATGAAGTGCATCTAACATAATCGGGAGATTTTTGCGGCAAAAATAAGACTTTTAAATGATCTGCTGCCATAATCCGGAAACTGCAAGGTAAGCATTCCGGCGCTATTGCCTCTATATCGCTTTATTACTGTTGATTTTTCAGATAATCAGAAAATTATATTTGTTATTTTAGCCTCAAAATACGCTTTTATGAAGAAGGAAACTGCCATTAAATCGGATGCTCTGGCTGCCAACCTGCGCGAAACACGCACTGACAAAATCAATATACCGCCTGACCATCAGGAGTTTCTGGCAATTTCGGCAGAGTATTACAGCATTCATAGCCGGGCAGTAGAGTGTCTGAATGAATACAACCATCCCTTTTCCAACAGCAGCTTCGTGATCGGTCAGTTGCGCAGCATCAGCCTGGGCGACTTCTGGTTTTACGACAAGCCTGACCACAGGCAGTTCGCCTGGGAGATCATCACCGGTATCTACAGCGGGGTGCTGGGACGTCAGCTCAGTCAGACGGTTGCCGAAGATGCGGTACACACCTTGCTGGAACTGATAGAGAAAATGCTCGAAACAGGCACTACATCTGAACATCAGATTTCACATGCACTGAAAGTACTGTCTCTGGCAACCCGGCAGCATCCGGTGCCTGTTGCCCGCAACTCCACCTACCTTATCCGTGTATTTTCGCGCGGCAAGTGGCCCGGTGAAACCAACCAACAGGCGCTGACCCTTGCATCGCAGGTGCTCATTGCCACTGCAACCTACTGGAGCAACACCACCAATGTCGATCAGTGGCTGATTGATAAACGCAAACTGTTCGGGGGTGTAAGCCGCAGTATGTTTAAAAGCATCGGCAGTGAATGGTACAAAAACCTTATCAAACAGGCAGAAGAAGCCACCTCCTGGGACGAAATGCTGAAAATTCCGGGTTTCAACGACATCTCACTGCACATACGTCAGCTGCATCACGGGTTTGAACGCTTCCATGAGAAATTCTATTTCCTTGTTTACCTGCTTCATCTTGAAGGCATGCAGAACCAAAAAGAACTACTGCTGCGCGACTTCAACAACCTTTTGAGAAATCTGAAGAACGAACTAACCAGCGATGAGGTCTTCGGCTTTCTCGACAACATTTTCAAGCTGTTTGCCGACCTGAACCAGAGCAACCCCGGCACGGTGCTCGATTGCATTCTGACATTGGGGAAAGAGATTTTCCGCACCGACAACCAGCTGCACATTGCCCATTTTGAGAAACTGCTGATCCGTCATGGCTTTATCGCTCCCGGCATCATGTATGTTTCGAAAGACTGGCAGCTTGAGGTGAATGAGTACCACATCAAGAACATCCGCATCTGGATGGAACTGATTGAATACTCGCCGCTTACTTTCCTCGACCTGCTATCAGCACTCATCATTCACCTGCGCCTGGGCGGGGTATTTGTGTCGGATACCGATCTGTTTCAGCGCGATGTTACGGCCCTGCTCAATTCCGATATCAAACCTATTTTTAAGCAGATCAAACAGTTAGCCCGTATCTTTCCGGTGTATTTTAATGAAATCGGAGCTGAAGGTGAGCTGCGCGAGGTAACAACGGCCATGGATGAGCTCTCACACCGCAACGACCGCCTCATCCATTTTCTGCGAAAGCAGGTTCACACAGAAAGCAATAACACCCATATAGACCTGACTACCAATATTATACGTTATTGGTACGATGGCAATGCCTCTATCCTGGATGAGCGTCTTCCGGAGGATGTAAAACTGACGCTTTCGCCCGATTCCATGTGGTTCACAGGCATCAGCACACTGCTGAAAAAGCTTTGCGTAATCAACAACTGCATGCCCGATGCCCTGATGAGCATCCCTTCTGACAGGATTAAAAAACAGCTTGACTCCATTGAGTCAGACAACAACCTCGACAAGCAGCGCATCTTTTACATCTTCAGGCTCATAGAGCTTCTGCAGGAGAAATACTCCTTCAATACCGTTAACCTCGGGGTTTTGCTTCACAAATTCAATTTCTTCAGCCAGAAAGAGATCGACGGCCTGCTGAGTGTGATCGACCGCAATCAGCCCGACCGTTCGCTCAAGCAGGTATTCCATTTCATGCGGAAGCTCAACACCATCATTATGAGCGATGAAAAAACCGAAGGCTGGGAAGACATTTACCACAAGCGCCACATTGCCATCGGGATTCCAAGCATGTATGGCAAGTACCGCGAGCAGAAATTCGAGGCGCTCGGGCTTACCTTCAGGCTCGAAAAAGTGGCTGCCGGGATGATGGAACAACTGATCAGCACCATTAACCTCGACTACATCACGGCCAAAACCCTTCGCCGCATTTACATCGTGCTGGAACTCTTCCGCGAAGGGCTCGAACTCGACGGGGTGAGCGATCAGGGATTCGACTCCAACCTCAAGATGTTCCGCTTCAGCCTGAGTTCGTCGAGCTTCTCGGTGGGGCAGTACATCAACATCCTGCAGTTCATGTCGGGCAGTGTGCGTGAGATCATCAGCAAGTATTTCCTGCGTGTTTACGACCGTCAGCTCAGGGTTGTGATCCCGCAGATTTTCCCTGAAGAAATGAAACGTGACGAAGCTTCGGGCAAGCAGTTTATGGTGCGTAAATCGGAACAGTTTTACCGCGAAATGCTTTCTTCAGCTTTCATGGTGCAGCAGCTGGATGGATTTATTGCCCGTATTCTCGGCTCCTTCAGGCAGATGGTTGATGCCTACCCGGAAGAGACCATCCGCAGCATCATGTCGTACAACACCGATATGGTTATCTCATCGCTCTACCGTGAAACGCCCGAGATGGACAACCAGGTGTTCCTGGGTTCCAAAGCCTACTTCCTCAAAAAACTTTACCTGCTCGGGTTTCCCATTCCACCGGGGTTTGTGCTTACTACCGAGATCTTCAGAAGGCGGGAAGCCATTCTGCAAAATCCCCTGATTGAAAAAGAGTTCGACCAGATGATCCGCCGGCAGATTGCCGGGCTCGAGAAACTTACCGGTCAGCAGTTCGGCAATCCCAACAATCCATTGCTGTTGTCGGTGCGTTCGGGAACAGCCATTTCTATGCCTGGAGCGATGAACACCTACCTCAACGTGGGCCTGAATGACTCAATTGTGGAGGCGCTGAGCAAACAGAACAATTTTGGATGGACCTCATGGGATTGCTACCGACGTTTTCTTCAGAGCTGGGGCATGGCCTATGGTATCGCACGCGACGAGTTCGACCAGGTGATGATCGACTTCAAGAAACGCTACAGCATCAACCAGAAAATAGATTTCCCGCCGGCCCAGATGCGCGAAATGGCATTTGCCTACAAGGAAATCCTGATCAGTCACAACATCCGCTTCAAAGAAGAACCCTTTGAACAACTAAAACAGGTGATCTTCAATGTGCTGGAGTCATGGTCGAGTGAACGCGCCCAGGTGTACCGCGACTATCTGCAGATTGCCGATGAGTGGGGTACTGCAGTCATCATCCAGAAAATGGTGCTGGGAAATCTGCACCGCGACTCCGGAACCGGCGTGTTGTTTACCCATGCCCCCGATCTGGAACAGACAGGCGTTCACCTTTACGGCGATTTCACGTTCTGCAGCCAGGGTGAAGACATCGTAGCCGGGCTGGTAAACCCATGGCCGGTCACCGAGCGGCAGCGCAAACTGATGTTTGGCGACAAGGGCATTTCCATGCAGACCTCTGTTCCAGGTATCTACAACCGCTTGCTGGGGATCGCCAGAGCCCTCACCGAAACGCATGGGTTCAGTCATCAGGAGATAGAGTTTACCTTTGAAAGCAATGACCCCGCTGATTTATACATCCTGCAGACCCGCGATCAGGAAATCCGAAAGCCCGACCTGAGTTATGTCTTTGATTGCAAGGTGAACGAGATGAACCTGCTGGGCAGGGGAATCGGACTGGGCAAAGGGGTCATGAACGGCATACTGGCCTTCGACATGGACGACCTGAAGCTGTATGCCGACCGCAAGGAAAACAAGATTCTGGTGCGCCCCGACACGGTACCCGACGACATCGGGATGATTTTCGCGTGCGACGGACTGGTTACTGCCCGCGGCGGTTCCACCTCTCATGCAGCAGTTACCGCGGTAAGGCTCGACAAAACATGCGTGGTAAACTGCACCGAACTAATTGTAAATGAAAGAGATAAACTCTGCATGATTAATGGAAAAACACTCCGCAGCGGCGATCTGATTGCCATTGATGGTAACCTGGGGAATATTTACGAAGGAAATTATCCCGTTAAACTCGCTGAAATCATGTAATTTGTATATTGCATCATCAAAAGAAAACCAACCAAACACACGCTGATATGGAACGACAGAACGGAAAAAACCTGCTGGGTATCAATGGGGCCGGGCGCATCGGGAAGCTCACCCTCTGGAATCATATTCTCAATAAACACTTCGGGGGCATTGTGGTAAATGTCGGACGAAACGTGGGTAAAAATCTCGAAGCCCTGATCCACAACATTGTAAACGATTCAACCTATGGATCACTGTCGAATTTTTTGTACGGCCATTCGGGCCGGCGGGCAGAAGTAAGGATTGTTGATTCCGCTCAGAATCTGGTTGAGTTTGACGGCATGCCGGTACAGTTTCTGAACACTGCCCGCAATCCGCGCGACATCAACTGGGCTGCCCATAACGTAAGGCTGGTGGTTGACTGCACCGGAGCCTTCCTCGACCCCACCGTTCCGGCCGACAATGCCAAAGGCAGCTTACGCGGCCACCTGGAAGCAGGAGCTGAGAAAGTACTCGCCAGTGCACCCTTCAAGATCAAGGATTCCACGCTGAAGATGCCGGCCGATTCAACCATGATGGTGTTCGGTATCAACCACCTCGATTTTGATGTGAACAAGCACCACATCATCTCAGCGGCCAGCTGTACCACCACCGGGCTGTCGCACATGATGAAACCCCTGCTCGACACCCCCGAGACA
The DNA here is from genome assembly GCA_016788045.1 of Bacteroidales bacterium. Classification (GTDB taxonomy): domain Bacteria; phylum Bacteroidota; class Bacteroidia; order Bacteroidales; family Lentimicrobiaceae; genus Lentimicrobium. Next base: position 5,086 of record JAEUTG010000008.1, on the reverse strand, counting down.
TCCACCATCCTCACTGCTTCGATGTCTACCATTCATGCTTCCACCAGCACCCAGAGCATTCTCGATTCGGTGCCTTCTGCCGGCACTTCCGACCTGAGGAAAAGCAGATCGGTACTCAACAACATCATCATCACCTCTACCGGTGCCGCGAAGGCGCTGGAAAAAATCATTCCCGATGTCCAGAAGGTAGGTTTTATGGCCGATTCGGTGCGCATCCCCACCAATACCGCCAGTCTGATTATCCTGAACATCACCTTTCATTCACCGCTCAACGACATCGGCGACCCCATCATTACCCGTGAATTTCTGAACCGGATTTACCAGGAAACTGCCAACGGGCCGGCCCATGGGCTGCTGGAGTTCAGCGAGGAACAGAATGTAAGTGCCGACATGATCGGGCGCCGGGCTGCCGTGGTGATTGAAGGCATTGAAACCCACACCCGCACCGGTTTTATGGCGCTGAACCCGGCGCTGCTCAAGAATTTCGGCGTCGACCTCACTCAGGATGTAATGATCCCTGTTTGCCACGCCAAGATTTTCGGCTGGTACGACAACGAATTCGGCAGCTACGTGAATATGCTCGGCAAGCTGACAGAGTACGTCGACAAGAAGATGTAAGGAGCCCTGGGTACACCCTGCTTCAATTGAAGATTTCGTCTTTAATCAGTCCCCGCCAGGTGTTCGCGCGCGTCTTATTTTCTGACGCGTGTGAACGACCCAAAAAAAAACCGTTGGCGTGCGTCCTCTGCCAGATGTTCGCGCGCGTCTTATTTTCTGACGCGTGCGAACGACCCCAATAAAAACCGTTGGTGCGCGTTCCCCGACGCGTGAATTCTTAGTCATTCTCAGATTTCGTCATTTCTGCACCCATCCTGGAAGGTGGTTTCGTACCGATAACTATCGCCACCGCTCAACCACCTGGGATACTCAGCTGGCGCATCCCCCTGCCCCGATGTTCGCGCGCGTCTTATTTTCTGACGCGTGTGAACGACCCCAATTCAACCCGTTGGCGCGCTTCCCCCGACACGTGCCCCTGGCCCGAACGGGCTACCCTCGTTAAAAACCGGACTCGGTATCAACATTCGACCCCGCTGGGGTCGTTAAAATTCAATTTGTGAATCTTTTCTACCCATATTTGACCCCTCTGGGGTCGGCATCCAGCTGTTGGCGCATGCACCCCGGTTGGCGCATGCATTCTTCGTCATTCGCAGATTTCGTCATTTCTGCACCCATCGTGGAAGGTGGTTTCGTACCGATAACTATCGGCACCGCTCAACCACCAGGGATACTCAGCTGGCGCATCCCCCTGCCCCGATGTTCGCGCGCGTCTTATTTTTCTGACGCGTGTGAACGACTCCAATACAACTCGTTGGCGCTTCTCCTCCGACAAGTGACTCCCGAAACGTTGGCACGCGTCTTATTTTCTGACGCGTGCCCCCTGTTTCGATTTTGAAACCGTTGGCGCACGGCCCCCGACACGTGCCCCCAGCCCGAACGGGCTGCGCTCGTAGAAATCCAGACTCGGTTCTCACATTCGACCCCGCTGGGGTCGTTAAAATTCAATTTGTGAATCTTTTCTACCCATATTTGACCCCTCCGGGGTCGGCCTCTGTGAACGACCCAAAAAAAACCCGTTGGCGTGCGTCCTCTGCCAGATGTTCGCACGCGTCTTATTTTCTGACGCGTGCCCCCTGTTTCGATTTTGAAACCGTTGGCGCACGGCCCCCGACACGTGCCCCTGGCCCGAACGGGCTACCCTCGTTAAAAACCGGACTCGGTATCAACATTCGACCCCGCTGGGGTCGTTAAAATTCAATTTGTGAATCTTTTCTACCCATATTTGACCCCTCCGGGGTCGGCCTCCATCTGTTGGTGAGTGCAACCCGGCAGACGCATGAATTCTTCGTCATTCTCAGATTTCGTCATTTCTGCACCCATCGTGGAAGGTGGTTTCGTACCGATAACTATCGCCACCGCTCAACCACCTGGGATACTCAGCTGGCGCATCCCCCTGCCCCGATGTTCGCGCGCGTCTTATTTTCTGACGCGTGTGAACGACTCCAATTCAACCCGTTGGAGCGCGTCCCCCGACTTGTCTGCCTGTCTGCCTGAATGCTGCAGGCAGAAAGGCAGACAGGCAGGCGCGTGCCCCTGACCCTACTGGTCACTACGAATCCAGATGTTTGTTGCGGGTAGGTTTAACCTGCCCCTTCAGGGCGAAAATGCCCATTCATCTTTAGTGCCCGGGGCGGTGCCCCGGGCTTTTTAAGCTGCCCTTTCAGGGCGCAGATTCAGCATTGGCACAACTCGAGCGAACCCCTCACGCCTTGACTTTGAAACCGGTTGGCGCGCGGCTCTTGTCGCGTGCCCCGATACCTCGCAATGAATCCCTCCCCGAAGTTCGCGCGCATCCCCCTGCCCCGATGTTCGCGCGCGTCTTATTTTCTGACGCGCGTGAACGACCCCAATGCAACCCGTTGGCGCGCGTCCCCCGACTTGTCTGCCTGTCTGCATGAATGTGGCAGGCAGAAAGGCAGACAGGCAGGCGCGTGCCCCCAACCTCTCCATAAATCCCCCACCCTCACGGCATCACCTAACTTTTCCACTGCCCTCCCGTCCGAAAACCTTACCTTTGCCCCACATTTATAAACAGATCATTATGGAAAACAAACAGACACCTTCCCGTAAGTTTGTCTGTTTCAGGCGCTGGACCCGCAGAAGTTACGCGGTATTCAACAGCCTGAAGCAACACATCCGCATCGGGGTACTCAGTCTGTCGTGTTCCATTCTGGTGCTGCCAGGCCACAGCCAGGAGCAGCCCGACAGCAGTCGTACAGACAAAACCAACCGGGAGATTGATCTCGGGGAGGTCGTCGTCAGCGCGCAACGGACCCCTACCGTCCAGTCGCAGCTGATGCGTACGGTACAGGTAATCACCAAAGCCGAAATCGAGCAGTCACCCGCCACCGGTCTGGCAGGCCTGCTTGAACATGTAAGCGGGGTTGATATCAGACAGCGGGGGGCTTTCGGGATGCAGGCCGACATCAGCATCAGAGGCGGAACTTTCGACCAGACACTGATCCTGCTCAACGGGGTCAACCTCACCGACCCGCAGACGGGCCACCACAACCTGAATCTTCCGGTTGACCTGTCTGCAATTCAGCGCATCGAAGTATTGCAGGGCCCCGGAGCCCGTATTTTCGGTCCCAATGCCTTCAACGGAGCCATCAACATCATCACCCGGGAGCCAGGTGAAAAAAGCCTCGCGGTTACGCTTGCAGGCGGTGAATACGGATTCGCCAGAGCAAGCGTCAATGCTTCGTTCGAAGCCGGCAAAACTGCGCATTTCCTGTCAGTTGACGGAAACCGCAGCGATGGATATATCCCCAACACCGATTTTGAAAACCTCAACCTGTATTATCAGTCGCGCCTGAGCCTGCTGAAAATTCCGCTGAGCTTTCAAACGGGTTACACCGTGCGGGCCTTCGCGGCCAACAGCTTCTATACACCCAGATATCCGAACCAGTTTGAAGAGACTAAATCGGGATTTTTCTCTCTGAGTAGTGAAATCACCGGAAAAACAACCTTCAGGCCATTGATTTACTGGAGGCGTCATCACGACCGCTTCGAGCTTTTCCGCGACGCTGCACCCGAATGGTACACCACACACAACTACCACATGACCGATGTTGCGGGGGCTTCAGCAAACTGGATGCGGACTTCCTCCCGCTTCCGGAGTTCGCTGGGGCTGGACTACCGTTATGAGCACATCTTCAGCAATGTGTTGGGCAACGAACTGGCGGTACCGGTAGCGGTTCCTGGCGAAAGCGGCATTTTTTTCACCCGTTCGTATCAGCGGCAACACCTGAGCCTGATGGCCGAGCAGGCGGTCTATGCCGGAAGGCTTTCCCTTTCTGGAGGACTGCTTGCACACCTCAACAACTCTCTGCCACAGGGCATCAGCCTCTATCCAGGTCTGGATGCCGGCTGGCAGGTAAGTCAGCACTTGCGGTGGGTTGCATCGGTCAACCGCACCCTCAGGCTGCCTACCTTTACCGATCTGTTTTATGCCGGTCCCACCAACCTGGGCAATCCCGATCTGAAGCCGGAGGAGGCTATTTCGCTTGAAACGGGACTGAAAATCAGCAAAGGCAGGGTTAATGCTGAGCTACTGACATACCGCCGCTGGGGCCGCAACATGATTGACTGGGCGAAGTTCCCGGGCGATGAAAAGTGGCGCAGCCTCAACCTCACCCGGGTTAATATCACGGGTGCGGAGGCCGGATTCAACCTGAATTTCGGGGGCACCGGCCTGAATAAATTCCTGAGCAACGTATCCATTCATTATACCTGGCTGCAGGCTGACAAGGAGAGCGAAGGCTTTACCTCGCTGTATGTACTCGATCACCTGCGGCATAAGCTGGATGCAGGCTTCAGCCACCGCTTCAGCACCCGAAGCGGCCTCACCTGGAAGCTCTCGTGGCAGGACAGGGCCGGTGGTTACCAGCCCTTTGCTGATGGAAGTTTTTCGGAGGAAATCCCCTACAAACCAGTGATTCAGCTGGATGTGAAAGCGCATTACGATTTCCGGAAGATTCAGCTCTTCGCCGAAGCCACCAACCTGACGGATGCGCGTATCCTTGACCATGCGAATGTGCCGCAGGCCGGGCGTTGGGTGATGGGCGGCGTGAAGCTTGTGCTGTGAGATATACTGCTCCGGCTGGATTTCGTCTATTAGCTTGTGACAAGGGGACAAGGAGAAATGGGGACAAGGAGAAATGTAGAAATAAAGATTCTGCGTCATTCGCAGATTTTGTCATTTCTGCACCCATCATGGAAGGTGGTTTCGTACCGATAACTGTCGGCACCGCCCAACCACCAGGGATGCTTAGCTGGCGCGCGTCCCCCTGAACCGATGTTCGCGCGCGTCTTATTTTCTGACGCGTGTGAACGACACCAATTTAAACCATTGGCGCATCTCTCCCGCCATGTGCCCCCCCTAAACGTTGGCACGCGTCTTATTTTCCGGGGCGTATGCACGACACCAATACAACCCGTTAGCGTTTCTCCTCCGACAATTGACACC
>JAEUTG010000001.1 GCA_016788045.1 Bacteroidales bacterium | reverse complement strand
TTTGAGGATGCCTTCGGTTTCGAATGCATGAAGATGGCCTACAAGCTGAAGCTGAAAGGAAGAATGGACTATGGGCCTGACATGAAGTCTGTTATCCGGCTCCAGGGCGAAAGCCAGGATAAGAATAAATTTCTTGACTGGGTACGATCAAACATCGAAGAATCACTCGATTCACTTGACTATACCAACTCAGACAGCAAAATTAACTATGATGAATTCGATATCTACCGGCATGATTAATCACCTAAGCGAAACAATCTGAAAAACCTATAGTTATGAATTCAAAAAGAATGATTGCCACTTTAGTTGCGATGCTGGTTTGCATTGTGGCAACCGCACAGAAGACGTGGACCGGAACTACCAGTACAGCCTGGAACACTTCAACCAACTGGTCGCCGGCCGGAGCGCCTGCTGCTACCGATAATGTAACCATTCCCTCGGCGCCCGCCAACCAGCCTGTAATTTCCGGCACTACGGGTGTCTGCGCCAACCTTACCATCAATGCCGGCGCATCACTGAGCGTCAGTGCAACCTCTTCAAACAATGCCCAGTTAACTGCTTCAGGTTCAACGGTGATCAGTGGAACACTGACACTAGGCGGGACAATTACCCGTACAGGAAAACTCATCGTTAACAACATCACCTGGGCTTCCGGGTCCTCAATGTCGGGATTTCTGAACAGCTCCATCGAAGTCTCGGGCAACTGGGAATTCGCTTCCGGCTCTTCAGCAGCCATGGGACTGAGCAGTGTGGTGTTTACCGGCAGTACCAGCACACTCATCACGAGCAACAGTGCCAGCAGCAGCTTCGGTGTGACCACCTTCGGCAAAAACAGCGGGAACAGTGTAACGATCAATTCCGCCTCTACTGCAAGCCTCCGCTTCGGGTCAACCATCAACATTTCAAGTGGTAATTACCTGATGTGTCAGGCCAACATCACGGTGATCATGGCCGGAAACCTGGTCAATGCCGGCAATTTCTCGTTCAGTAACGGAACAGTCAGCCTTGAACGTACTTCGGGCACCCAGTCAATCGCGGTGAACACAGGCGATGTGTTTAACAACCTGAACATCAATACCGGAGGAACAGCTACCATCAACAACAGCCTTACAGTGATGAAAGACTTTACCATTCAGGCCGGAACCTTTGATCCGCAAAACAACAACCTCATTGTTTTCGGCAACTGGACCAATTCGGTGGGCCCGTCGGGCTTTACTGAAGGAACGGGGAGGGTGGTTTTCTCCGGAGGCAATTATCACCAGTATTGTTCCAATGAAACCTTCTATACCCTTGAAGTTCATAAAGCCGCAGGCGGTGCCTTCCGGTTAAACGGAACAACGGTCACCTGTAGTCGCTACGACTGGACTGCCGGGGCGGTTGATGTGCTGAACGGCGGGACCTTTACGGCCAACGATCTGATGGACGATGCCATTGCCGGCAGTTTTTACCTTAACCCTTCCTGCACCATCAACCTGACAAACTATGGCGGTAACATCGATCTGAGGGGCAGCCTGTATATCTATGGAGGCAACTTCAATGTTTACGGCGGAATCAATCCGAGCTGGTGGCCCTATCAGGGCAACGCCTCCATTACCATGTCGGGCGGAACGCTGAACTTTGCCGACCAGGGCATCATCATCCGTACCGATGCCACTTACAGTTTTACCGACAACATTACCGGGGGCACCATCCGCACTGCAGGTAACCTCGGCTGCAGCCGCAGCGATTTCATACCGGCAGCCGGAACGTTTGAGATGTACGGAAGCACGAATGCAACCCTTTCGGTCACCGCCGGAAACCTGTTCAACCTGAACATCGGCAAGGATCCGGGCACAACCGTCGAAATCATGGGGACGACCACCATCAACGGCATCCTGAATATCAATGGAGGTACAGTAACCGCAGCCAACAGGATCATCAACACCTCCAACAACATAAACCTCAATGCGGGCAGTACCCTGAACCTCACAGGCGGTTCACAGCTCAATGTAACAGGCGGCAGGGCATTCACCATCGCAACGGGTGGAACGCTTTCGGTAACAGGAACCGCCGGTTCAAATTCCCGGATCTCCAGAAACGGAGCAGGAGGATTGTACGAACTGCATATAAACGGGAGTATCTCAGCGCGGTATGCCACCTTTGAAGGAATGCATGCCGTTAACATCTGGTCGCAAGCCACCGTGGATCCGCTTAACTCCTTTGATTACTGCACGTTCCAGAATGGCGGCGACCGCTTTATGCAGATTGCCAACAGCCAGGATATTGTTATACGCGGTGCCGCCTTCCCGACAGCCCCGCTCTTCAACAACGTGTGGAAAAGCAACAATGCCGGGAGTGTCAACTTCAAAAGTGCAACCGGGACGTATGCCGGTCAGGCCTGGGAAAACGACCCTTATAACCGTATCAGCTGGACCACTGCCACACCGGGGCTATGGGTGGGTCAGGTTTCTGATTTGTGGCTGGTTGCAGCAAACTGGGACAACAATGCCATTCCTGGTTCTGCAACCGATGTTCTGATCCCTGAAAATGCATTCACCATGCCGGTGATTCCAACGGGTACTGCATTCTGTCACGACCTGATCCTTGAAGAGGGCACTTCACTGTCCATGTCGGACAACAGCTCCCTGAATGTTTACAGGGATATGGACGCTTACGAGGGGCAGTTTATCATGAACGGCAGTTCTTTCCTTTACTTTTCCGGAAGCGAAGACTCATTCTGGCAGACGGATATGAGCGATGTTTACACCAATATCAGGGTAATAAAAGACAACATCGGGATTAAAGCTGAATCATACGGACAGTTCCAATGTTCAGGCACATTTGAGATCCGTGAGGGGACATTTCTGATCAGGCAGACCCTTACAGTAACCAATAACTCAGCCACCGCTTTTGAAATTGAAAATGGTGGAAGGCTCGAGTTCGACAGCCCTATCTCCTCTGTGGAATCTTATGGAGACATCCTTTGTCATGAAGAATCCGTTATATTCGGTAACGGATTTTTAAGATGCCAGGGCAATTTTATTTATAATGCAATTTCTTTTACGGACTGGCATTGGCGCAGACTTTTTTTGAATGGTTCCGGAGACCAATATATTGATATCGCCAACCCCGATTTTGAATTTGATCATTTCACTATTGACAAACCAAATGGAATCTGCTACCTGAAATCAGGAGATTTAAAAACAGGCTCATTAGTTATTGATTCCGGCACATTATGCTGTGATAACGGCCCTTCGCCCACAGCTACCTATAATGTTTACTGTAGTTCCTGGTTTGAAAATTTTGTAGGTCCCTCCGGTTTTGATGCATCCTCCTCAACTGTTGTTTTTTCCGGCTGGGGAATTGAGTCGCCCAACGGAACCGAATTCAACATCCTTGATGTGAATACTTATTACACTGTTCTTCACCTATACGGAGAGCTGAGTTGTGCTGAATACAAATGGACCTCAGGAGGGGTTGAGGTCACTGAAGGGTCAGTTTTCACTGCAGCAGACTTTCCGGATTTCGCGATTAGGGGCAAATTCATATGCAATGCCGGAGGAACCCTTAACCTGAATGAGGGATTTTACAATACCGGAATTGATCTCGAAGGCGAACTATACAATTACGGGGGCACCATAAACATCGAAGGTTTTCAAACGATCTGGCCCACATCAGACTACGCCAAACTGGTGATGACTGCAGGTGTCATTGATGTAAATACCAACAGCCTGTATATTTATGATTGGCCCGGATCGGAATTTATTGACAGCATCTCCGGAGGCACAATACGGGTGGCCGGCCACTTAAGTATTGGCAGGCTGGATTTTGATCCCGAAGGGGGTGTTATTGAGCTGTATGGCGATCAATACTGTTCGTTAAGCATGACGAACGGAAGCAGGATTTACGACCTGCACATCAACAAAACGGCTCCAACTGATTTAAGTTCAGACATCCACATCAGTAATAACCTGATACTCGACTCATTCTTAGACTGCAGCAGTCATACAATAACGATAGAAGGTGACTGGAAAAATATGGGGGGACCAAACCTCTTTAACGAGATTGCAGGCCGGGTCAGGTTTACAGGTATCAAGCCTCAGTACTGTTCAACCGAGGAGTTCCGCACCCTTGAAATTGACAAACCAGTGCAGCTACTTTACAACATGCCGGGCGCCGATATCCAGTGCGGCATATACGACTGGACAAGCGGCGGCATCTGGATCTCAGGTGATGGAAGTTTTACAGCAACCGATCTGGCAGACAACGGGATATTCGGAAAATATACACTCTATGGGGGTTCAATAACCCTGCATCAGGATGCCGCACATTCTACGGATATGGCCGGGTCCATCAACATTAACGACGGACTGTTTACGATTTCGGGCGGACAATCCGCCGGTTATTGGGGCGGACCCGGCGATGCCCAGTTGATCATGACCGGCGGAGTTCTTGACATAACCGACTTTGGCATCAACCTGTCCGATTCATACCCGTATAATTTCAGCAGTACCATCACCGGTGGTACCATCAGGACTCCCGGATTCTTTTTGGTAAACACGCCAGGGTTCAACCCTGTGGGTGGTGAGGTGGAAATCTACGGAGCAGGAAATGCCACGGTAAGCACTTCTGAAGGTGGATCGCTCTGGAATCTCAGAACCAATAAACCATCAGTTATGGACAGGGTTGTTCTGCTCGATGCGAAGATCAACAATAATTTTATCGTAGATGAAGGGCTTGCCGAGGTAAATTATGAAGCTGAACTCGAAGTTGGAAACCAGCTTGATATACAAGACGGAGGCTGGTTTGATCTAAATTCAGGCTTTCTCGAGATGGAAAATCTGGCTTCGATCAATGTGCTTGATGGGGGCAGGTTTATAAGCTTCGGATATCCGGGCGCCCTGTCGCATATCCGGAGCAGAAATCCCGGCAACAGCTACACCCTGACCGCCCACAGCGGGTCATTGGTTGAGGCAAGCTATACCATCTTTGAGCACTTGCCGGCTCAGGGTATCTATGTCGGACAAGGGGCTGTTGTGAATCCTTCCTATGCATTTAACAACTGCGAATTCCGCAGCGGATCACCCGGAGGGACCCTGCTGACCATTGAAAATGACCAGGACGTGGTGATCGAAAACGCCTTTTTCCCGCCCAATTCCTGGAACGGAGGAAGCAATGTGAGAAAAACTTTAAATCAGGGGAGCATCACCTTCATGAATGCAACCGGGGATTTCTCCGGTGAAAATTTCGACGATGACCCCCATGACCTTATCCAGTGGGGGCCTCTGAAGCAGCTTAACCTTCAGGTAGTACTCGAAGGCTTGTATGCCGGGTCTGGCATCATGAACCAGGCATTCAACGAATCCGGGCCTCAGTTTGAAGCGGGCATTGCCGACGAGATCACTGTTGAGTTCCATAGCGGACTCGATTACTACGAAACCGAGTATGTGGCCCAACATGTAAAACTTGGCACCAATGGCGCGGCCATCATCCGTTTTCCGGCCTCACTCTCGCAATCCTATTACATCACCATCCGTCACCGCAACGGAATCGAAACAACAACAGCCACCCCTGTTTCTTTTGCACCGGAAACAATCAACTACAGTTTTAATACACCCGCCAAAGCATACGGAGGCAATCTGCAACTGATGGCCGACGGGCACTACGTGATTTATTCCGGAGATGTGAACCAGGACGGTTTTATCGACACTGCCGATATGACGCCGGTGGACAACGACGCCACCAACTATGAAGCCGGATACCGGACAACCGATGTAAACGGTGATGGCGTGATCGATACGGCCGATATGACCATTGTGGACAACAATGCGGCACAATACATCGGAGCAGCTACACCATGAATTGATGTATTCTGATTGAATGAACGGCGGATGCAACGACATGTATCCGCTGTTTCCGGTATTGCCGGGTTACATATTCTCCGTCAGCTTGCGCACCTGAAACATTCAATGAAAACACAGAGCTGAAGCGCTTTACTCAGATGGCAGGCACGATTTAACAAATCTTGCATAATATCAGGCGAAGGGATTTTCAACATATCATAGATTGAATGAATACCAATCCCGTCAGGGATTGAATATAGGTAGTGATATCACAAAAAACAGACAATTCCGTCCCGGATGGGACGGGACAATTCTTGTTCTATCATTAATGCTACCCACATTCTAAGCCTGACGGTACATCTCTATCCCTGAATGAGCCTGAATCAGAACATGCATCATTGATAAATCCTGATTGCGTTGCCCGATTAAAGGAATTAAAACAAAAATGGTAAATTCTCATAAATCCCATCAGGGATTAAATATGGGTAGTAACATCATGCAAAACATACAATCCCGTCCCGGATGGGACGGGACAATTCATGTTCAATCATTAATGCTACCCACATTCTACGCCTGACGGCACATCTATATTCCTGAATGATCCAGAATCAGAACATGCATCATTGATAAATCCTGATTGCGTTGCCCGATTAAAGGAATTAAAACAAAAATGGAAAATTCTTATAAATCCCGTCAGGGATTAAATATTGGTAGTAACATCATGTAAAACATACAATTCCGTCCCGGATGGGACGGGATATCAACCCTGCGATCATGCATTTAACAATTATTCAATGCCAAAAGGAACAGCTCATTCTTCCATCAGAAAATCAATTTGCTTAAAAATATATCTTTCATCATAAGGTACCTCAAACTTCTCAAGAAAATCAAGATACTCCTCAATAAATGTAATCTTCCGATGATGAATTTCCTGCGTTTTGATATAATCTATTATATGGTTAAGCTGGGATTTGCCATAGGAAAAACCTCCAAAACCTTCTTGCCAGGAAAATTTTCCTGTAATAAACCTTTTATTGTTTATCCACTTTGAGGAGTCACCTTTTACATCCTGCATCAGTTCAGATAACGATTGGGTTGGCCTCATACCAAACAGGATATGGATATGATCTGGCATTCCATTTATAGCTAAAACCTTGTGGCCATGATTTTGAATGATTCCGGTGATATATTGGTACAATTCATCTTTCCAGGTTTTCAGAATAATGCATTTCCGATTGCTGACTGTAAAAACGGTCTGTATATGGATTTGAGTGTAAGTATTTGCCATAATTAAACAATTTTAAGTTATAATCTATAATTTGTAAATATATAAAACTTTATCCATAAAGCAACTATACGCAGGGAAAAACAGATATAATGTATATATTTCGTCCCATCCGGGACGGGACAATTCTTGTTCTATCTCATATTCTAACAATATTTTGTGCCTGACGGCACATTGTATGCCTTTAATCATAATTCAACCTCAATTCACCTTGAAAATAAGACCAATTTGCGTTGCCAGATTAATGGAATTAAAATGAAAACCGGATACATTTTAATCCCGCAAGGGATTAAATATGGGTAGTGATATCACAAAAAACAAACAATTCCGTCCCGGACAGGACGGGACAATTCATGTTCACTAATTAATTCTTCCTATATTCCGTGCCTGACGGCACAGCTCACCCCTGTTCAAAGCCAAATCAGATCAGACATTACAGTTAATTCCGCTATGCTTTGCCCGATTATCGGAATCAAAAACAGAAAAAACTATATCATTCTAAATCCTGTCAGGGATTAAACATGGATTGCTGAAATAATAGGAGGGAAATATTCCGTCCCATCCGGGACGGGACAATTCTTGTTCAATCATTAATTCTACCCACATTCTGTGCCTGACGGCACATCTTAATCCCTGAATGAGACTACATCATACCAGACGTCACAGATAATACCGGAATGCGCTGCACAATAGCAGAATAAAAAAAACGGAATGTTCCTGAATCCCGTCAGGGATTTAATATGGGTAGTGATATCCCAAAAAACAAACAATTCCGTCCCGGACGGGACGGGACAATTCTTGTTCAATCATTAATTCTACCCACATTCTGTGCCTGACGGCACATCCTAATCCCTGAATGAGACTACATCATACCAGACGTCACAGATAATACCGGAATGCGCTGCACAATAGCAGAATAAAAAAAACGGAATGTTCCTGAATCCCGTCAGGGATTAAATATGGGTAGTAACAACACATAAAAAATACAATTCCGGACGGGACGGGACGGGACAATTCATGTTCAATCATTAATTCTACCCACATTACATCGCCCAATTACCGGAAGAAATATGAAAATGGCCAGAAAAAAAATCAAAAACACATCTGCTCACATATTCTCCGTCAGCTTGCGCACAAGACGCATTTCACTGAAAAACTCACGCAGAATAACCCTGATCACTGTATAAGCCGGAACCGCAAGAATCATCCCGGTAATCCCGAAAAGGCTGCCAAAAACAATAATTACCATGAAGATCTCTATGGGATGGGCTTTCACACTGCTGGAGTAGATAATGGGTTGCAGCAACATGTTATCTATCAGGTTAGACACGGCAAATACGCCGGCAATGGTCAGGCTGAGGGGCAGAATGGAAGTATAGGCCCCCATGGCCAGGCTGCCGATGATGCCAATAATGATGCCGATCGTGGCACCGATCAGCGGTCCCAGATAAGGAATGATGTTCATCAAACCTCCGATAAACCCGATCAGCAAGGCATTTTCAACCTTGAAAATAGTAAGGCCAAGGGTTATCAGCGTTACCATGGCGGCTACTTCCATCAGCAGTCCGAGCAGATAACGCGTGAGCAGGTTCTTCACCTGGGCAATGATCCTCACCGCAGCTGGGTTGTGCTTCTGAGGGATCAGCAGCAGAAAAGAATTGTAGAGCAGCTTCTCATCTTTAAGGAAGAAGAAACTGATGAACAAAATCGAAAATACAGCCATCATAAAAGATCCGGTGAAAGCGATCAGGTAATTGAAGGCATCGGAAAAGGTGGCATAGCTCACCACCGAATGCAACTGGCCGATGAGGGCATCCTGCATACTCTGTCCAGGCTGAAGTATGGAATACTCGTGCAGGGTATAATTGATCAAGGCCAGGGGTTCGCTGAAGGCTTTGGCCATGGCCTGAGTGTCGATGGAAGAAATCACCCTTGCCTGGTGGGCAATCAGCGGCACGAACAATGAGAAAAGAAGCATAAATATACCGACCATCACCAACAGCGACAGCAGCGAACTCAGCACATGCGGTAACCTGAATTTCCCGATTTTAATGCCATCAAGCAGGTCAACCAACGGTCGGCCAATCATGGAAAGCACTGCAGCCGATAGGATATAGAAAACCAGGTTTGAAAAATACCACAGAAACAGAAGGGCTGCAACAGTGAGCACAACACTGAATATGATCTTGACGGTACGGTTCATGGCGATAATTTTACGCTAATTTACAAATCATTCTGAATAATTGATCACTGAATTCGCCTGGCTGAAAAACTGGGTCAGGCTCAGAATCCAACACTGAAGGTCATTTTAAATGCCAGATTCTCAGCGGTTTTATCAAAGCTGTATGGACCCATGCGGTAAAATACCCCCAGCCCGATTCCCGAAAGCGACGATTTCAACAGGTTGTTGACCAGCAATCCTGCTTCATAGTATCCTTTCTCCATTGTATTGAAGGAGGCATTGCGGTGCCTGTCAGGTTGCTGAAGGCTACCCAGGGCAGCATTCAGGGCAAGGGAGATTTCCGGCTCGAAAAACTCAGATCTGAACAACAGTTTTTTAAAGCTGTGCAGCAGGAAAACTGCGACGTGCCGGTCGCTGAGAAACTCATGCGACCGCATGGTCTGAAAGGATGCGGGTGAATAAACAGTAAAAATATCTCCGCGGCTGCCTTTGCCGTTATAAAGTTCCGACATGGGAGCCGGTCTGTCGGTATAACCAGCCTCAAGCTGCAGGGCCGTTCGTCCGATCAGTTTGGTGTCAATTGAATATTTAAGCCTGAAATCGAAGCGGTTAAGGGTAAGCTGTCCACCCAGAAATCCTTCGGCACTGCCGGTATACTGCAACCAGATAACCGGATGTTGTGCTCCGGTGGATACCTGTTGTGTGGCCGTACGGATGAACTTCCCGCCCGGGGTAATCTTAACACCGGCAATCACTTTACCGTAAGTGAAATCGTTGCTGAGCACGGATAAGCCTTCACCATGCTGCTGCCAGAAATAATCAAAAGCCGGCTGCTTGTGCTGGTAAGCGATGCCTGCAGATACTTTCAGAACACCCAGTAACCTTGAGGCCGCCATCACTTTCATCGTTTCACTCCGATCAAAGCGGCTGAGCATCAGCTTACGGAACTCATAGCCGGAAAGCGAACCCGCATCGTCATCAGGAAATGATGTCCCTCCGCTTTCTTCCAGGTCATAATCATAGGACATACGCAGTGCGAGTTTCTCATAGCGCATCAGCGTAAGCTGAAGATCAGCGCCATATTTAAGCTCCTGATCCTTAAACCCGTAACCAGCATAACCACCCAATGAGAATCGTTCTGATAACTTTTGGGAGGTATGCAGACCTATCCCGAGATTCGTTCCTTCGTAGCGGTTCACGTGAAACAAACGTTTGAGGTCCAGATCCACGTACCCCAAAGGCAGCTTCCCCGAAAGCAGGGCGCTCATCCCCTTCATTCTGGCATCGAAGCCGTGCTTGCGTCCGAGGCTGTCAACGATGCGGTAGGTGTTCCGCTCGCGGATAGTAAGTGAATCCACCCGGTACTGTTGCCAGAGGACCTCAGGCTGGCTGGTTGCATCGCCGGTAATCTCCACCGCTACATAACCGGGTGCCGGATCTTCAATCTGCGCATCAAGCACCACATTCCTCCGGTAGCTTTTCCCGATTCCAAGCATTTTATTCCGGCCGGCTGACATGCCATTGAAGATTATCTCCGTATTCAGCTGAACCGGAAACCATTGCCGGCCGTCAATCAGCTCATACTTCTGCCGGATACGCATCGACAATGACTGGTTGGCCACTGCCGGTTCAGCAATTACATGTTGTATGGCCCAGCGGTTGTTGCTGATGTAGAGCAGGCCTTTCATCCCGTCGAAGTTCCTGCCGTCACGCGGCCGGTAGCTGATTACGAAAGTGGTATCCTTTGGATTATCCCCGTATATGGTATCCTTGAGATGAAAAAAGTAGAGTTTTTCCGCATCGTTACTCACCGGATTCACATAATTAATTCCGGCTATGTTGATCTGGTTGTCGTAAAACGAAGTGGATTGCAGCTGCGAGATCAGAAAGATAAACATCGGGTCTTTGAAGCCGGAAGCCCGGGAGGCGATGATCCGGTCGTGAGCCTTGCCGGGATAACGGTACTGATGTTCAGCCACCGACTCAAGCATGAAAAGGTGTTGTGTTTCAATGATTTTTCTGAGCTTCAGTTCCTCCGGATCAGGAACCGT
Organism: Bacteroidales bacterium; assembly: GCA_016788045.1. GTDB lineage: Bacteria > Bacteroidota > Bacteroidia > Bacteroidales > Lentimicrobiaceae > Lentimicrobium. The sequence goes on along the minus strand of JAEUTG010000001.1, from coordinate 16,077 downwards.
GGTGTCTTCAGCACCCAGACTATCCCTGCTCAGTGTAAAGATCATCTTATCGTACGAAGTAAAAGTGTAGGAACCGATGTTGTAGGGATTGTTCAGCCCGCGGTTTTCTGCTGCCAGTCGGATAATCCGGTGGGCCGGGTTATCACCGGCTTCAATAACCACCTCCCCCAGGGTGGTTTCTACACTGCGGAGATTCACATTCAGGCTGGATTTGTCATCTGAAATGTTCATCCGCTTCGTTGCATAGCCAACATAACTAAACGTCAGACTTCTGACCGGCTCTGATGACTCCAGCCTGAATTTTCCGTCAATGTCGCTCACACCGCCATGGTTTCCGTCATTGATAACAATGTTTACAAAAGCCAGAGGTTCACGGGTGAGTGAGTCACTGACGCGACCGCCTACTGCATACTGCTGCGCATGGCAATAGCTGAAGAATATCAGCACAACAGCAGTTATAAAAAGCCTGAGCATAGTTGAATGACAAGTAGTTACAAAATCCCATTTGGGTGATCCGAAAATACGAAAACCTTTTGAGTGGCTGCGGACTGTCACTTAATAACTTTTTACCGGCCAATTGTCAGCAATAACGGGCATTCCTGTATATTAGTGTTCGGCAAGAGAACCCTCTTCAGATTCATGCAGAAAGAAATAATCAACTATTTATCAATTCATTGCGGGCTTTTCACTGAAAATTTCAGGAAAGTAACCGAAAGCTTTGATGCCGATGCAATACACGATATGCGGGTAGCTTTTAAACGCATACGGGCTGTTTATCTGCTGGCTGAGCACATCGACCACAAGGCCTTCAGCGCCCGCGTTAATGAGGGTAAGCTGCGCCTTCTCTTCAGGTATTCGGGACGCATGCGCGATGCCCAGGTGCAACAGGAACTCATTGCCAGGTTGGCCGAAGAAAATCATACCACCTGCCACGAATACATGAGCCATCTCGAAAAACTCGAAAAAAAAGCCATCCGAAAATTCCGCACTTTCATTTCCACCATTGATGCCGGCACAGAACTTGCAGCCGGAGCCGAAAAGGCCGGTCAGTTGTTTCAGCAGTCAGGGCCCGAAACCATCAGGACCCACCTGATTACCATTGTGGATGAGCTTTTCGAAAAAGCCACCCAGCTGCGATCAGCCGGCAATTCCGATGAAACCCTCCATGAGATCAGGAGAAGGCTGAAACAGTGTCATTACCTGCTGTCAACCTTCAGCACCGACGACCCGGAACTGCCGCGCCTGAAAACCACCCTTAAAAGACTTGACAAGGTAAATGAAATGCTGGGTGACTGGCACGATCATGTGGTTGCTGTGGAATACCTGAGCAAATTCATCACCGGGCACCGCGACCCGGGCGAAGCCGGCTTCAGCAGGTTTGAGATGCTGACAGCACATACCATGGCGAAAAGGGATGAATTACGCGTAAGGATTCTGGCCTATGCCGGTACCAAACTGGGTATCTGACATTCAGGCTCAGGGTTTGCTCAGTTTGGGGTTTTCGAGATGACGCCTGCCGTCGCGATCGGTTTTTTTCTGAAGGTTCTTACGCAGGGCATCAGTTAAGTCGATGCCGGTCTGGTTGGCCAGACAGATCAGTACGAAAAGCACATCGGCCATTTCATCGGCCAGGTCGGCAGCCTTGTCTGACTCCTTTTCTGATTGCTCACCATACCTCCGCGCCATAATCCGGGCCACTTCGCCAACCTCTTCCATCAGTATGGCAGTATTGGTGAGTTCATTGAAATAACGGACACCTTTCTCCCTGATCCAGGCATCCACAACAGCCTGCGCTTCTGCTATGGTCATGTTACAAATTGCTGATGATTGAAAAACAACGGTTAAAAGCAGGGTGTGTACAGTTTATTCACGGATTTCGAGTTTAAAACCCGATCCATGAACATTCTGAATAGCAACCGCAGGATCGTGGCGCAGGTACTTGCGCAGGCGGGCGATAAAAACATCCATACTCCGCCCGATAAAATAATCGGAATCACCCCATATCTCCTTCAGGGCAGTTTCGCGGGGAAGCAGTGAATTGCGGTAATTGCAGAGTAACCTGAGTAAAGCAGCCTCTTTCGGGGTAAGTCCCTGCTCGCTCCCGTTGTAGGATAGTACCAGGTTGGATGCATCGAAGCGGTATTTACCGATGCTGATTACATTGTTTGTTTTGTAGGCAGTTCGCTGCATACAGCGTTTCAGGATGGCTTCGATGCGAAGGGCAAGTTCTTCACTGCTGAAGGGTTTGGTGATGTAATCGTCGCACCCGGCTCTGAAGCCGGCAATGCGGTCTTCGTTCAGCCCCCTTGCGGTAAGAAACACCAGCGGAACCTGGTCGTTCAGCTGCCTGATTTCACCAGCCAGACTATAGCCGTCCTTTTTGGGCAGCATTACATCCAGCAGGCAAAGGTCGAAATCCCCTTCCCTGAATTTTTCGAGCCCATCCTCGCCATCGGCCGACAGTGTGGTTTCGTAATCCAGCATATCCAGATAATCACACAACACTGCACTCAGGTTTAGATCATCTTCAACCAGTAATATCTTTGCTTTCGGCATGATGGTAATTGGTTGCGTTTTCTGTATTTGATCCGGAGGGCAGATGAACTGAAAAAACACTGCCCCGTTTGAGCTCACTCTTCACAGTAACAAAACCCCCTAAGGCTTCTGCCATTGTTTTAACATAAAACAGCCCGAGCCCGGACCCTTTTACATTGTGTACATTGCCGGTCGGAACCCTGTATAGCTTCCGGAATATGTGCTTCTGGTGCTCTGCACTGATCCCGACGCCCTTATCGTGCACTTCAACAACAAAATGGCCTTTATTGTTTCGGGTAATGACCTGAATTTCGGGATATCCCCGCGAATACTTCGCAGCATTGTCGAGCAGGTTGTTGATGATGTTCCTGAAATGGTTCTCATCGGCAAACAACAGATTGTCGGTAGCCTCCGGACGGTAATTCAGAAAACCACCCTGATCCCTGACGGTAAGTTCAAAACTTTTCAGGCAGCTAAGTATGGCTTCGCCGGCATCGAAATGAGTAAGCCTGAAATTGAACCCTCCCTTATCGAGCACCACAATCTGCAGCACCTGATCAACCTGGTGTTTCAGCCGCTGATTCTCGTCAAAAATAATCCGTGCATAGCGGGAGGTTCTTTCAGCCGACTCATTCACCTTCGGATTCAGCAACATTTCACTGGCCAGCGAAATGGTTGCTATCGGGGTTTTAAACTCGTGGGTCATGTTGTTCACGAAATCCGATTTCATCTCCGATAGTTTCTTCTGTTTCAAAAACAGGAAGATCATGGTTGAGAAGGCAAAAATCATCACAGCCAGTAACAGAAAGGAAACAACCAGCCAGGGAAGTATCCTGCTCTGCATCATCCTGCGTTCCCCGGGAAAATACACAGCCAGCATCAGTTGCTCCGATTTGTAGAGGCATGACAAGGAAACGCAATGCCTTGTTGTGAGCAGTTCATTCCTGAAACTCCCGGCATCGCCGGCCAGTATGGTTTTCGACCCCGAATCAAACATTCCCCACACAAACTCACGGGCAATCTCCATGCTGCTGAATTCATCACGCAGCAGTGAATCAAGATGCGCAGGGTTCACTGCCCTCAGGATCTCGCGTGTCCGGTGATCGCATTCATCGTGACAAACAACCGGATTGCCTGCCACATCAGCACGATCGTCAAACATACGGTTTACTACACTCTTGAGAGTAACCTTAACCTTGTTGTCAAACTGCTCCTCCTGAAGCTTAACTCCGCTTTTCACCCAATACAACTGTATCAGGATAACACCGGTGAGCGAAACCGAGGTAAGGGCAATGAGCAGGGCAATGACGCTTTTCTTCATAAGAAGGGTGTGTGGTATGCAAATTTAACTTATTTCCTGCTCGGTGACCTGAGCAGGCAGTTTTAACAAAACCTTAACAGTATTTAACGGCTCATTAACAATTTGACTGAGTGATCAAAGCTACTTTTGTGAAGTAACCTTAAAAAACAAACGATCATGAAAAAATTAATAGCAGCATTCACCGTATTTGCGTTCGTATTTGCTTATTCAGCAACCACCGTTGCAGCCGCTACCGGGGTAGCAACCGCCGGCATCGAAACGGTAAGCACTGAAAAGAACCCCAAAGCTGACGGCACGAAGAAGTCAGCAAAATCTGACAAGAAATCATCGTCCTGCTCCTCATCGTGCGGCGACAAGTCAGACAAAGCCTCTTCAGACTGCGGAAGCAAGAAAGCCACCACGGCCGAAGCTACCTCTTCTGACAAGAAGTAATCATCCGATAACCAATTGAAAACCCTGCTCCGGCGGGGTTTTTTATTTTTAATTAATACTACCTTTGCCGGAAAGTACAACTCTATGTCAGTCACTTCAACCCTTGAATACCTGGGTGATCTTCAGCTGAAGGCAACCCACGTCAGGTCCGGACAGTCGTTCGTAACCGATGCACCGGTCGACAACAACGGCAAAGGCTCAGCCTTCTCCCCCACCGACCTGCTGGCCTCATCACTGGGCTTGTGCATGATCACCATCATGGGAATCGCGGCGCAGAACTCAGGCTTCAGCATTGATGGCACCAAAGCCCGCGTTACCAAAATCATGGCCAGCGATCCGCGCAGGGTGGGCGAAATCATCGTTGAGCTCGACTTTCCGCCCAACAGCTACAGCGATCGCGAGAAACAGATCATCCGGCAATGTGCAAAAATCTGCCCGGTGTCGCAGAGTCTGAGTGCCGACCTGAAACAAACCGTCATTTTCAATTTCTGAGTCTCATGGATATCAACCTCAAACCAGGTCTTCCGGGGACTTTGACCATAACGGTAAGTGCTGAAGATACAGCAGCCCGCTATGGTTCCGGCCTGGTTGAAGTATTTGCCACACCGGCCATGATTGCCCTGATGGAGAAAACGGCTCAACTGAGCGTGCAGCCTCTTTTGCCGGAAGGCCACATCACCCTGGGCACCGCAATCAGCGTTACCCACCTTAAAGCAACTCCGGTCGGGATGAAAGTACACTGCGAGTCGACACTGATCAGCGCCGAAGGCAGAAAACTCGAATTCCTGGTGAAGGCAAGCGATGAGAAAGGCCTGATCGGCGAAGGCACGCACCAGCGAACCATGGTGAATGCAGAGCGCTTCATGGAGAAGCTCCGTGAGCAAAACCAGTAATTTACCGCACCAACCTGAAAACACCCATGGCCTATTCCACCGACAATTCCATCAGTTATCTTGCAAAATGTCCTTCCGGACTCGAAGAAATTCTGGCTGGTGAGCTGGAAGCCCTGGGGGCCCTGAACATTGAACTGCTCAACAGGGCAGTAGCATTCCAGGGCGATAAAAAACTGATGTACGAAGCCAATTACCGCTGCAGAACGGCTTTGCGGATTCTGGTACCGGTAACGAAGTTCAGCATTGCGACTGAAGACGACCTCTACACCTCGGCCAAAGCCATACGCTGGGAAGATTATTTCGGCACAGGCAACACCTTTGCCATCGACACCACCCTCTCGGCTTCGCTCTTCACTCATTCGCAGTATGTCTCGCTCAGGGTGAAAGATGCCATTGCCGACCGTTTTCGTGAAAAAACCGGCATCCGCCCCTCGGTCGACATCGAAAATCCCGATTTCCGGATCAGCATACATATGTATCAGAACGAGGTCACCGTTTCGTTCGACAGCTCCGGTTCTTCCCTGCATAAACGTGGTTATCATGTCTCCAATGCAGAAGCGCCGCTGAGTGAAGTGCTGGCCGCCGGCATGATCCTGCTGAGCGGATGGAACGGACAATCCAACTTTATCGACCCCATGTGCGGTTCAGGAACCCTGCTGATCGAAGCAGCCATGATCGCCCTCAACCTGCCTGCCGGACAATTCAGGGATGAGTACGGATTTATGAACTGGAAGAACTTCGATGCAGACCTCTGGGAACAGGTTCAGAATGAAGCTATTGAAGAACAGAGGGATTTTGATTACATCATTCAGGGTTCCGATATCTCTGAACGCAATCTTCGTTCGGCCATGGCCAACCTGAAACAAGCACGGCTGCACAAAGACATTGAGCTGAAAGTTTCTGCCTTTCAGGACATGGTTCCTCCGGAAGGTGGCGGGGTAATGATCACTAACCCTCCTTACGGCGAACGCATCAAAGTAGACGATATCATTCAGCTGTACCGCGATCTGGGCGATGCCCTCAAACGGCACTATACGGGCTATCAGGCCTGGGTGATCAGTTCCGACTTTCGGGCTGTGAAAATGATCGGCCTCCGGCCTATGAAAAAATACACCCTTTTCAACGGCCCGCTGGAGTGCCGCTTTGCCGGCTTCGACCTCTACGAAGGAAGCAAGCGGGCCAGGTACCGTACCGGGGAAAACGATCTGTCCTGAAGCACCCTGTCCGTCATTTCCTTTCCCATCCGTAATTCCAGGCACAAAAAGCCCCCGGAAGCCTTTCCCTCTGCAAGTGCTGATTTATCTGCTGACAGCTACTGCTCTGAGCAACAAGAGCAGGGCAATCTTCAGGCCATTCAGCAATTAACAGACATTCAGTGGCTCTCCGGGGGCGGGTTATCCGCAGCCAGACAATTCGTTACCTGGCGGTTGATTTTTTCGCGAAATAGGTTTTCTGAACCAGATCATAAAGAATGATCACACCACCGGATATCATGAGTCCGTCGGGAATGGTTCTGAGCCACATCCAGGTCTTCATGGGCTCAACCGCATCCCTGAGCCGGGCATAAAAATATCCCATATCGTGCGCTATCCGGGTTTGTTCAATCCCGATAATGTAGGTGGGGATGGTGAACAGCAATGCTCCGATGGTAAGCACCCAGAATCCGGTTCGGCTCAGCTTGTCGCTCCACTCCAGGCCATTGGCCAGAGCGTTGGCACGTGAAGCCATATAAATGAATGCCAGTGAGATATATCCGAAGGCGCCCAGCAAAGCCACATGTCCGTGTGGCATAATGAGGTAGGTTCCATGGGAGTAGTAGCTGATGGTCGGTGTGTTGATGAGCATACCGAAGAACCCGGCACCAATCCAGTTGAGAATGGCGGATCCGGCAATCCACATAAAAGGTACGGCAAACTCATTTTTGTGACCTTCGCGTTTCTGCTCACGGTAGTTTTTCATGGCTTCGATCACCATCAGGGCCAGAGGCAAAGGCTCAAGGGCCGAGAAAATCCCTCCGATGGCAATCCAGTATTCATCCAGTCCCTGCCACCAATAATGATGCCCTACCCCGAGAGTGCCACTCATCGAAATCAGCAGCAGCTCAAACAACATGGTCCGTACCGCAGTCTTCTGCGAAATCAGTCCGAGAGAAACCGTGAAGAATGCAATCACCCCGGCTGCAAACAACTCGAATGTTAATTCCACCCAGAGGTGGATCACCCACCAGCGGTAATAATCGTCAACCGTATAGTTGGGCATGATTTTATGCACCGGCATCATTCCGGCAATGTAAAGGGTGGCAATGGCGAATGCCGACCAGATGATGGTACTCACGATCGGGTTGTTGGTTGAGGCTTTGCGGATGAGCGAGATGATCAGCAAAAACCAGAAGACAAGTCCGATTACCAGTCCGATATCCCAGGCACGGCCAAGGTTGATGAGCTCGCGGCCTTCGTTTCCAAGCCAGAACCAGGTGTCGCGCATCTGTCCGGTAGCCCCCATGTAAAGACCGATGATGCTGCCCACAGCTACCACCAGCAGGGCAATCCAGAGTACATCCACCAGCCAGGGGAACTTATGATCGCGGTTGGCTATCCAGGGGGCAATGAGCAGGCCGCCCACCAGCCAGCCCACGGCAACCCACAGAATGGCAAGCTGCGTATGCATGGAGCGGAGAACATTGAATGGCATCAGGTCTTGCGAAATCAGAAAGTCATTTGTAGGATCTGTGTACAGGTGGGCCAGGTATCCCCCGATAATCAACTGAACCACAAACAACGCCGCAACAATGGGGATGTATTTAAGCAGCTTTTTCTGCGAACGGAACAGACTGGTAATTCTGATCGCGGGTTCGAGCTTCTCGTCAGGATCCTTTTTAAACAGGTATTCATAAGCAAGGAAAATCACCACGATTGTTAACGTCCACAGAACCAGAAACTCCCAGAGAGATATCTTGTGCGAATTGAAGTTCACATCCTGATCAAGCAGGGGCTCAGGCGGCCAGTTGTTCGACCAGGTGCGTTCGGTACCCGGGCGCAATGACGAAGCGACCAACTGCGCCCAGTCGACAAAAGCTGCAATCTTAACCGCCTCCTCCGGTTTGATGACCCCTCCCCGGAAAGCCCGTTCAGGATCACCGTTCACCAGCAGGTTGGTAAGGTAAGCAACGTTCTTTTTATAGGCAGCCGCAGAGGCGTTGGTGTAAACGGTGCCGGACTCAAGCAATGTTGTCTGCTTTTTCATGTCCTGTTTCACCCGTTCCTTAACGGCACCCCGCTCAACCTCGCTGAGCTGGCTGTTGGGCTTTCCGTATAATTCCACCCCGTAATGGTCGTACAGGAATTCAGCACGGTAGTGCATAAAATCGGTTGAGAAGTCAGGTCCCATGTAGGCTCCCATGCCCAGCATGGTGCCCCAGTCCATAAGGTCGAACTGCTGAAAGTAGCCCTTTCCGGCTACCACATCATCGTAGGTGTAGAGCATTTCGCCACTTTCCGATTTCACCGTGGCGGGGATGGGCGGAACCTCTTTCTGTAGATTGGCGGTGTAGTAGATCAGCATTGTTACCATAAACAATGCGATGATCCAGAATCCGGTGTACAGCCCTTTTCGGCTCATGAACCGGTCAAGCAGAGATGGTTGTTTCATTGTGTTGGCGTTTAAATTAATATGCTACTTTTTTGTAGTATTTTGTAACAAAAAAAATCAGAACCTCAGGATATTGTCATTTGCCATAACATCGGCCATGGTGGTCTTGCTGAGGAAAGCAAAGATGCGTTCCCTCAGAGGCTTCCAGTTTTCGTGTACAGGACAGGGATGGTGGTCAGAGCATTGCTCGAACCCCAGCACACAGCCGAAGTATTTTTCCACATTCTCCACTGAGCGCACAATGCTGAGCAGGGGTATCTCCTGCACCGGCATTTTCAGCCGGAAACCACCGTAGCGTCCCTGCACCGATTCAACGATTCCTGAACGGGTAAGCGTAGTCAGTATCCTTTTCAGGTATTTATCTGAAACCTTCAGTTCGTCAATCAGCATGGCAGCAGTATACAGGCCTTCATTTTTCCTGGCCATATAACTCACCACCCTGATGGCGTACTGAGCGGTATTTGAGAGGTTCATCGTCTGACAATAGCAGGTTTAGGCTGCAAATATAATGGAAAATATTTATATAATACATTGTTGTGGTATTTATTTTCGATTCACGTTTCAAACTTAAAATCAGTATGAATTCTCATAAATTTTCATTTACGCTCATGAGTGAGCTCTCACACGGGCATTGATTCACTCAGAAGGCTTCACCTCACACCGCAATTACCCTCCACGAACATATAACACCACGCCACACCCCCGCTGAACATTCACAGATATACTTATATTTGCTGTTGATTCTTTTCGCCCACCCGCAGGGCTATCTCTTAAACAAACTTAGCAATACCGGAATGCGACAACTGACTATCCTTCTCGTTTTTATTACCCTGCTTCCTTTTATCAGCCTTTCCCAGGACATGGAAAACAGGATGCTTGCCTACACCAACCGTTGTTTGGTTAGCGCCGATATTGACGGCGACGGCGATCCGGACCTGGTTACCGGTGGATTAAACAACCTGCAGTGGCAGAAAAATCTGGGCGACGGAACTTTCAGAAACTACCTGATCACCCCTGATTACAACGACGTTAGAGCTTTACATGTCTGCGATTTCGATGGCGACAACGATATGGACATTCTGGCTTCATCGTACACCAACAATCGCATTGTGTTGCTGCAAAACAACGGCAATCAGGTGTTTACAGAGTTTATTCTTTCCAATTCGGCAGGAGGTACCGAGTTTATTGACGTGGCCGATATGGACAACGATGGAGACCCTGACATTGTTGGCGCAGCCTTTGATACCGATCTGGTTTATCTGCTTACCAACAACGGCGGCAATAACTTTACCCAGACAACGCTGGCCAGTGGACTCGATGGTGCTTATGCAGTAAGCATTGCCGATTTCGACAACAACGGCTTTGCAGACATTGCTGCCGCTGCTTATTCAGGCAACAGCATTGTTTATCTGCAGAATTCAGGAAACGGCACCTTTCTAACCCAAACCCTCACCAGCACCCAAACAAACCCCTATAGCCTGAGCATTTCAGACCTTGACAACGACGGCGATGCAGATCTGCTCTACACATCGGCCGCCGGATATGGCTGGTTCAGCAACAATGCCGGTACATTAACTCAAAACATCCTTACCACCGGAGCAGGCATCAGAGAATTGATTGCTGCCGATCTTGACAACGACGGGCACAAAGACCTGGTTGTGGCTGACTATGATGAAGACAAAATCATCTGGCGGAAAAACAACGGGAATCAAACTTTCGGATACAACACCTATATTGATTTTCTGGTTGATTATGCCTCAATGCTGCAAACGGGCGATTTCAACAACGACGGTTTTACCGATATTGTTTCCGGTTCGAGTTTCGATTTGAAATATCACCGCAACAGCGCTACCCAGAGTTTTACCAATCTGCGTATTGAGCGGTATCTGGGCGATGCAGCCGCCTCCTGCACCGGCGATTTCGACGGCGACGGCGACAACGACGTAATTGCGGTGGGCAGTATGCGCATCCTCTTCATCCGCAACGACGGCGATGGCATATTCAATACCAATTACGTAACTCCAACCAATGTTTCCATGTCCTGCAACGATATTCATGCAGCCGATATGGATGGCGATGGCGATACCGACGCCGTATTTACAGCCGATGCTTATGGCTACCCGGGGCTTTCATGGATTGAAAATCTGGGTGGTGGTGAATTCGACATACGAACCGTTTACGGGCTGTCGGAAGCGCAGGGTGTTTTTCCGGTAGATTTCGACTTTGACGGCGATATGGATGTAGTGGCTACAACCCTTGACGGACACAATGTGCATTGGTATGAAAACAACGGAAACGAAGATTTTACACAACATCTGGTTTCGGGTAATTACTATTATCCGCTCGATGTTGCAGCCTTCGACTATGAAAACGATGGTTTGATGGATGTGGTGGTTGCCTATGGCGGAAGTACCGATAAGGTAGTATTGCACCGAAATCAGGATAACGGCTTTGTAAACTGGGTAGTCAATTCGAATGCCTACGGCGCCAATTCGGTTGCGGTAATGGATATGGACGGCGATGGCGATATCGATATTTTATCCAGCACCTACGACGACAATAAAATCATCTGGTACGAACACCCCAATTATACCCCTCATGTGATTACCTCCTCGGCCAACGGAGCCATCCATGTGGATGCCGGCGATTTTGACGGCGACGGCGATGCAGATGTGGTATCCTGCTCAACCGGCGATAACAATGTAAGCTGGTACAGAAACAGCGGGTCAATGAGTTTTACACGGGTTACCCTTACGGGAAAAGTGCCGGATCCTACCAGTGTTTCGGCAGGCGATATCAATGGCGATGGCGTTCCCGAAATGTTTTCGACCTGCAAAACCACCCACGCTGTGGCCATGTATGGTGCCCCTTTGAGCGGCCCCCCTTTGCCGCTCACCGATTGCGGACATCTGATCATTTCAGAATACATCGAAGGCAGCTCAAACAATAAAGTCATTGAAATTTACAATCCCACCTCACAAGACGTGGACCTGAGCAGTTATTCTGTAGCTGTTTACCAGAACGGCAGTGTCTTTGCTACCCAAAGTGTAACCCTCCAGGGAATACTGCAGCCACTCGAAACCCATGTCATTGCCCACCCTTCGTCCAATGCTGCCATACTGGCCCTTGCCGGTCAGTCTTTCGGGTTCGGATTTAACGGTAACGATGCCATCGCCCTGCTGCACAACGATGATAAAATAGACATCCTCGGCAAAATCGGCCAGGATCCCGGCACCCAGTGGTCTGCCGCAGGTGTTTCAACGCTCAACATGACGTTGGTGCGCAAAAACAGTGTTACCAAAGGCATCAACGTAAATCCGGCCACCTTCGATCCTTCACTGCAGTGGGATGGCTTTCCGCAGGACAACATCAGCAACCTGGGCGCCCACACATCGGTATGTTCATCTATCTGTGTTCCCGCAATCAGCATCACCGCCTCTGAAACAGCCTTCTGCAGCGGCACTGCGGTTACCTTTACGGCCAGCTGCGTAAATCAGGGCTCCACTCCGGTGTATCAGTGGAAACTCAACAACAACAATACAGGTACCAATTCACCCGTATATACCAGCACCAACCTCGCGCACAACGACCAGGTACTTTGCGAACTCACCAGCAGTGAGCCCTGCGCCATTGTTCCGGATGCCATCAGCAACAGCATTGTGGTTTCGGTTACCCAGACACTCACGCCATCGGTAAGCATCAGCGCTACAGCCACTTCCATCTGCCAGGGTACCGCGGTTACCTTTACCGCTACACCCGTGAACGGAGGCAGCAATCCGCAGTACCAATGGCGGATCAACGGCAACCCGGTACAGGGAGCCACACAACCGCAATTCACCAGCAGCAGCCTCAGCAATGCCGATGCGGTAAGCTGCGCCCTCACCAGCAGCGAACCCTGCGTAACGGCCGTCACCGTGGTGTCGGCACCGGTCACCCTACAGGTAAATCCCTACCTCACCCCTTCGGTAAGTATTTCAGCATCACAGACAGCTGTTTGCGCCGGTACTTCCATAACATTTACCGCAACACCGCTTAACGGTGGCAGCAATCCGGTTTATCAATGGCTGCTGAATGGCTACCAGATACAGGGGGCTACCCAACCAACCTACAGCACCACCACCCTTGCCGACAACGATGTGGTCAGCTGCCGGATGACCAGCAACGCAGTTTGCACAACCGTATCCACGGTTTATTCGCAGGGCATTGCAGTCAGCATAACTCCGGTTGCCATCGCCACTGTAAGCATCAGCGCATCACAGAATGGTATCTGCTCAGGCGACCTGGTTATTTTCACCGCTACCCCGGTGAATGGTGGTACTCAACCTGCCTGGCAATGGAAGAAAAACGGAATCCCGGTTACGGGCGCTATCTACAGCACTTATGAAAGCACTACCCTCGTCAACAACGAGGTAATTACCTGCGAAATGAGCAGCTCTCTGGAGTGTGTAAGCCCGGCCACCGCAATCTCGAATGCCGTCACCATGCAGGTGAACAACCCGGGCACTCCGGGCATAAGCATCAATGCCAGTCAGACGGTCATCTGTGAAGGAACCGAAGTCACGTTTACAGCCACAGCTACCCTTGGCGGCAGCAGCCCGGCTTATCAATGGTTTAAAAACGGTGAGGTGCTGGAAGGTGCCACGCAACCGCAATACATCACCAGCGAAATTGAACACAACGACCAGTTTTACTGCACCCTCGAAAGCAATGCCGCCTGCATTACCACACCCAGCGCCACCTCCAACATCCTCATCATGACCATCAGCGAAGGCGTGATTCCATCGGTGAGCATTGTTGCTTCACAAAATCCAGCCTGCACTGGCACCGAAGTGGTATTCACCGCGCTGCTTGTAAACGGAGGAATTGCCCCGCAATGGCAATGGCGGAAAAACGGAACCGTAATTCCTGGTGCTGTTCAGCAGACCTATTCTACGTTTACCTTGTCAAACAACGACATGATTACCTGCGACATGGTGAGCAATGCAGCCTGCCTGATCACCCCCAACGCAACCTCCAACGTGATCATCATGGGTGTCTATGCACTTCCTGAACCAGAGATTGTTATGAACTGGACTACCCTGCAGACCGTGCTCCCCTATCAATCCTATCAGTGGTATTTTGAAGATGAGGTCATTCCGGGAGCTGATCAGTCAACCTACGAGGCAACCGAAAACGGAAGCTACCGCGTTGGTGTAAGCGACAACAACGGTTGCTCCGGTATGTCAGAGCCTTACATTGTGCTCAACATCAGCACAGATACAGAACAGTTCAACGGCCCGGCCATTGTACCAAACCCCAACAACGGGCAGTTTGTACTGCACCTGAACAGCCTTGAAGGGAAGGTTGAACGGATCAGCATCTACACAGCCACAGGCCAGCTTATCTGGCAAAGCAGCAACCGGCCTCAGGGGAAATTCCTGGTTCCCGGACCAGGCCATGTCCGCGACGGAATGTATATTGCCGAAATCATTGCCGGAAAAACCATCTTAAGGCTCCGCTATATCGTAGTGCAGGACTGAGGATACCTCTTGCCCAACCGGCAGGCAAAGCGGTCCGGAATATAGCAGAACGCCGCCCGGACAAATCTCCGGGCGGTGTTCTGCTGTTGGTCATCAGCGGTGCTGAAGCATTACGCCGGCTTCACCGGTACGCAGATGTCCACCGTGAACTTTCCGTCTTTGGGTTCTTCGGGATACATTTCGAAGCAGGGTTTGTCGTCGGGCTGGTAGCCGCTGGCCGGGAACCACTGTCCGTAAAGCCATTCCCACGCCTGCTGAAACTGCTGACCATCGAGCTCGAAACGGGCAATCACATACTTTGCTGCTTCCAGTTCCATTTTCCCGATCTCGCCCTCAGTTTTTGTTGCAGGCGGGACAGTGATGCAGACACTCATCCGCAGTTTGTCCTCGATGGTGACATTGGGATCATCGTGATACACAATCAGCGACCGGAAATCCTTCCCGCCGATCAGACCGCGGGGGCCAGCCCAGGCAAAGAGCCTGTTCCACAGATTCTCAAAAAGTTGTTCATCACCCTTGTAGGGTCCGGTGTGCCGGATGTAAGCCACCGTCATGCCCGGAAGTTCTTTCACTTCCACACTTTTGTTCAGGTTCATTTTAGTCCTCCATTGATAGGTTTGTAAATCGGGGCTAAAATAGAGTGACGGGGCCTCACCGGCTTGACGGTGATTGCGCTGCTGTTGACTTAAATTGCGGTGCTGATGTTTTGCACGGCGGTAGTCGGAGGCGGAGACGCCGAAACAGCTCCTGAAATTGCGCGAAAACACAGAGATATCGGAAAACCCGCACTGAAAAGCAATCTGCGTGATGCTGCCTGAAGGGTTGCCGGCAATCAGGGTAGCCGCCTTTTCGAGGCGCAGACGCAGGATAAACTGAAAGGGGGTCTCGCCCACCATCGATTGAAATATCCGGGTAAAGTGAAACTTCGAAAAGCTGGCTACTGCAGCCAGTTCAGCCAGGGTCATGGGCTTTTCAAGGTTTGCCTCGATGTAGTCGAAGGTCTTGTTGATCCGCGCGATATAGGCGGCATATTGCTGATCGGGTTCCATTGAATGCAGGTTAAATGTCAGAAAGCAAAAAAGCAAAACAGGTCATGAACAGATGCCTGACAAAGATAAAGAAGGAATGGATAGGGGCGAGTGCGGGAACAGGAATTAAGAGGTCGGAGGTCGGTAGTCGGAGGTCAGAAGTCGGAGGTCGGAAGTCGGAGGTCGGAAGTCGGAGATGAGGTAAGAGGTAAGAGGTATGAGATAAGATTGAGCCTGACCCCGGAGGGGGCAAATGTGTATAGAAAAGAATCCGTAATGAAAATTCCCGACCCCGGAGGGGTCGAACAAATCCATGTGCCCATTTAATACCTCAACCTACGCCCTGAATGGGCAGGCTAATCCCTGTTTAGCAGAAAAGATGAATCCGAAAATTCAGAGGCCGGTGGTCGGAGATGAGGTAAGAGGTAAGAGGTATGAGATAGGATTGAGCCTGACCCCAGCGGGGTCAAACGTTAATAGAATAGAATCCGGGATAATAATTCCCGACCCCAGCGGGGTCGAACAAACCCATGTGCCCATTTAAAACCTCAACCTACGCTCTGAATGGGCAGGCTAATCCCTGTTTAGCAGAAAAGATGAATCCGAAAATTCAGAGGCCGGTGGTCGGAGATGAAGTAGGAGGTAAGAGGTACGAGATAAGATTGATCCCGACCCCGGAGGGGTCAAATGTTTATAGAAAA
>JAEUTG010000049.1 GCA_016788045.1 Bacteroidales bacterium | reverse complement strand
GGGCGGTGCCTCCTCCATTACCCTGTTTAACGCCCAGGCGGGGGTTTCTTATCAGGTAAAAGACAACAATCTGGATATCGGGCTGCCTCAGGTAGGCAATGCCGATACCCTGATCTTTTACCTTCCGGATATTTTTACCGACAAAGCATTCACCATCCTCGCCACCGATACCGCCACCGGCTGCTCACGGGTGCTTGATTCGGTTTTCAGGGTGAATGTTGTTCCCTTAGTTGCGGACATTGAAGCCAGCCTTTCATCGGCTTATGCTCCGGCCATGGCCAGCCTGAGCTCCGTTTCGCAGGCGGCAGATTCCTGGACCTGGCTGCTCAATGGAGAAGTGGTGTCAGCCACAGAACAAACGCAGCTGGAACTTACTGAACCGGGGGAATATGAAATTGTGCTGCAGGTGCTGAGCAGCCCGCCCTGGCAATGCAGCGATGCCGATACAACTATCCTTACTTTGCTTGAACAGATCGACATACAGTTTGAATTTCCATCAGCCTTTTCGCCCAACGGCGATGGATACAACGATGTATTCGTACCGTTTACCGAAGGAGTGGATGCTTATTCTGTAACGGTGAAAGACCAGTGGGGAAGAACCATGGCAGCATTTGACCGGAACAGTACCGGCTGGAACGGCAAAACCACCGGCGGCGCCGAAGCCCCGGCCGGAGCCTATTACTATCAATCGGACGCCGTGGATTACAACGGCCTTAGCCTGGAGCGCAGCGGTGTGGTTTACCTGATCCGTGACCTGATTGACCTTACCCCCAATCCTGTGGTCGACAAACTGGTGGTCAGCATGAACGGCCGGCTGGCAGGCAGAAAACACCTCCGCATCCTTCAGGTTTCCGGTAAGGAGTTATTTGTAACAGATTTTGATGGTGATAGCCTCACCATTGATACTTCATGGCTTGATAAAGCGATGTATATCATGCAGATAAGTAACGAAACAGATATGGTGAATGTTAAATTTATTAAAGATTAAACGATGAAAATCAACCTCAGAACGCTCTTCGTATTCCTGTTGCTGCTGGTCATTATCCTACCGGCAGGCGCTCAGAACAAATACACCCGCCAGGGTGATGAAGCCTTCAACCACCACCAGTATGTATCAGCCATTTCGCTTTACAAAAAGGCGCTGGGGGAAACCAAAAATCCGGCCGACCGTGAACGGATCAGCTTTAAGCTGGCAGAATCGTACATGAAGACTTCTGACTATAAAAATGCGGTTCAGCAACTGAAAAAGCTGGATAAATCCCTTTATTTCGCCAACAATCCATCCGGCAATCTCCTTTATGCCAATGCTTTGCAATATTCCGGCAATGATACGGCTGCCATCAGGATTTACAACCGTTACCTGGCCCTGAAGCCGGGCGACAGTGCAGTAATGAAACGAAAGGCGTTGATCTCGGGGAAGGCTGTTCCGGCAAAGATGATGAACTACAAGGTGGTGAATGAAACTTCGGTCAACACCTCAAAGGATGAGTTTTCTCCGGTTCTGGCCTCAGCCGATGGTTCCGGAATTGTATTCACCTCAAACAGAAAGGGTGTTACCGGCAAAGGAACCGATCAATGGACTGCCTCCCCCTTTTCCGATCTGTTTATAGCCAGGGCTAAACCTGCAGGAGGATTTATGGTACCGGAGCTGATCGATAAACTGAAGAAAATCAACACTGAAGCACACGAAGGGACGCCGTTATACAACCACGATTATACACAGCTATACTGCACCCGTTGTGAACAGAAGCCGGAGCGGAAAACAGGATCATTGTGGTGCTACATCATCGGGGCTGAAAAAATTGGGGAGGAGTGGGCCGACCCGCAATTGGTTTATGCAGATCCGGAAGGAAATACTGGTCATCCGGCCCTGACTTCTGATGGTCTGACCCTGGTTTTTTCAGCTTCCAATGCCAACGGGGCTGGCGGAAAGGATTTATGGGTTACCACGAGGGAAGCGGTCAATAAGCCCTTCGGCCCCGCAGTGAACGTGGGGTCGGTGATCAACACCTCCGGTGATGAGATGTTCCCGTATTTCCGCAACGATTCAGTGTTGTATTTTGCTTCCGATGGTCATGCAGGTTATGGAGGTCTCGATGTATTCTTTACCCGAAGGCTCAGCAACGGGCGGTGGAGTTCCCCGGCAAACCTGGGAAGTCCGCTGAATTCCGGAGCCGACGATTTTGCCATCGTCTTTAAACCCGGTATGGAGGAAGGGTATTTCTCTTCGAACCGGTCAGGAGGTAAGGGAGGTGATGATATATACAGCTTCAAGGCAGAAGAACAGCGGTTACAGCTGAGCGGAAAAATAACCGATGCCCTCACAGGCGCCGGAATCGCCGGTGCAGCTGTTTCCTTTTCAGCAGGTAGCGATACCGGCGAAGTCCTTACCGACAATGCAGGGAATTACCGTTTCCCGGAAGGTCGTCTGGCATTCGGGGTCCCTTACACCTTGTCTGCTGCGAAGCAGGAATACCTCACCCAGACGCAGGCGCTGCTGGTAAGTACAGGCAGCAATCCGGCAGTGGAGCGCTCCTTTGCCCTCAGCCCGGTTCCGGAAAAACCAGTGGTGTTGCCGGAAATCCTGTATGATCTCGACAGCTATGTGCTACTCCCGAGGTATCAGGATTCGCTGATCCCGCTGGTGAAGCTGCTGAAGGAAAATCCACTGATCCGCATCGAACTGAGTTCGCACACCGATTCACGTGCCGACGACCGCTACAACGATGATTTGTCGCAAAAACGGGCTCAGGCTGTGGTGGATTACCTCATCAGTAGTGGCATCAATGCAGATCGACTGAAGGCGAAAGGCTATGGCGAAAGCAGGCCAAGGCTTATTGAGAATGCTTTGACCAGGGGTGAACTGAGTATTCCGGCTGGCACCAGGCTGGATGAGGAGTTTATTTCAACCCTTCCGGATGATCGCCTGAAAGAGATCGCCCATCAGCTCAACCGGAGAACTGAATTTATCATTTTGTCGGATCATTAAAAAGGGTATCCTATGTTCAGAGTCAGATTTTTTAAAGCCCGCGTCATGAAGTTACATTCCGGATTAAACATCCTGTTCAGCAGCCTGTGCCTGATATTCCTGTTCTTTCCCGTACAACTGGCAACAGCCCAGCAGTACGACCAGTATTCACTTTCCACATTTTCTCCTTTCATTTACAATCCTGCATATTCAGGAGTTGAGGAGGCACTGATGCTGCAGACCGGCTGGCGTAGCCAGTGGATGGGCTATACAGATCAGGACGGAAAAACCGTGAACCCGGTGAGTTATTTTGTGGCTGCCTCGGCCCCCATCTACCCCATAAGCAGTGGGCTGGGTGTCGTTTTCAGCCGCCAGGAACTGGCGTATCACGAACGAACCGATTTCAGGCTGGATTACGCCTACAGCATAGCCCTTAATGAAGAAAGCCGGCTTTCATTGGGTATTTCAGGTAAGATTAGCCAGCTGAGCCTGAACATCGGCATGCTGAACCCTGCTGATCCGGCCGATCCGCTGATCAAGGAAACAGGGACGAAAAAAAGCATGGTACCCGAAATCGGTACTGGTGTTTTTTACCGGTCAGCAAAGACTGAAGCCGGCCTCTCGGTAATGAATCTGCTGGGATCGGAGTTTGAAACCGGTAACATCCTGCTTCAGGATCAGATGACCTTCACCATTTATGCGCAACACCGGTTCCGGCTTCTGGATGAACGATTCAGAAAGATAGATCTGGCACCCTCACTGCTGATGAAAACCTCCCTGAAGAGTACGCAGCTTGACCTGAACCTGCTCGCTTACATGAACGACCGTTTCTGGGGCGGGGCCGGTTACCGTCTGCAGGATGGTGTCATTCTGATGGCCGGGGCAGGATTTGGAAATTTTGATGCCGGCATTGCCTACGATGTTACCACCAGCAATACGAAAGAGGTAACCGGAAAAGGAAGTCTGGAGATTCAGTTGCGCTATGGATTCCCGGTTTACCCGCCGGTGCCGCAGTCAAGTGGGTTTAATACCAGGCACCTTTGAAAGCTTAAATATCCTGAGCCCTTGTATGGGAAGGGACGAGGGACGCTGAAAAGGGGCGAGGGACGATAAAAAGGGACGAGGGACGATAAAAAGGGACGAGGGACGCTTAAAAGGGACGAGGGACGATAAAAGGGACGAGGGACGTGGGACGCTGAAAAAGGACGTGGGACGCTGGGGAATGGACAAGGATTGGCCAGAAAACCGGGTGGCAAACCGAAGGGGTAAAGCCAGGGGTGTATCTGTACCGGACACAAGCCGGGCAGGGCAGCGCCTGCGGGAAATTGTGGATGCCCCGTTGCAATTTGTAATGCCACCCTAACGCGGCAAGCTCAAAGCAGACAGATCAGGCCTAAAGGACAGAGGCCTTGAATCGGGAGCCATGACCGAAGGGGAACCAGGTCGTTTACACGCACCTGCCTGTTTGCCCATGCAGACAGGTCAGAAAATAAGATGCGCGCGAACATGATGGGTATTACCCAGCCAGAGAGATTCAACGCTTCGTTACTTCGTCTCATGAAAAGTGACAAAATCCGGATGAAGTAGGTTGTGACCCTTGCTCCAAGCTCCATGCACCAAGCACCAAGCCTGCCTGCTCTGACGGCAGTCAGACAGGCTCCATGCTCCATGCCCCATGCTCCATGCAAATCAGATCAGTCCTTTTGCATATTTCTCCCTGATCATTTTCAGCATATCCACCGTCATGGTCTGCAGGTTCCACTTCGGGTTCCAGCCCCATTCCTCGCGGGCAGCGCTGTCGTCCATGCTGTTGGGCCAACCCTCGGCAATGCCCTGTTTCACCGGTTCAATCTCGTAATTCATTGCGAAATCGGGGATGTGTTTGCGGATTTCGGCTGCAATCATCTCCGGGTCAAAACTCATGGAGGTGACATTGAACGCGTTGCGGTGCTTCAGTTTCGCAGGATCGGCTTCCATCAGGTCGATGGCGGCATTGATGGCATCGGGCATGTACATCATGTCGAGAAAGGTACCCGGCCGCAACGGACAGGTAAAGCTTTTCTGAGTTACAGCATCGTAATAGATTTCCACGGCGTAATCGGTGGTGCCACCGCCGGGCAGGGTCATGTTGCTGATGATGCCGGGGAAACGGACTGAGCGGGTATCAACCCCGTATTTTTTATAGTAGTAATCACTGAGCAGTTCACCGGTAACTTTCGAGATGCCGTATATGGTTTGCGGACGCATAATGGTGTCCTGGGGGGTAAAATCGAGGGGAGTGCCTCCACCGAAAGCCCCGATAGAACTGGGGGTAAACACCGCACATTTTACCTCTTTTGCTACTTCCAGGCAGTTGAGCAATCCGCCGATCCCGATGTTCCAGGCCAGCATGGGTGACTGTTCCCCCACGGCCGAAAGAATGGCAGCCAGGTTGTAAATGGTGTCAATCTTGTATTTGATCACCACATTGCCGATGTGCTGCTTGTTGGTAACGTCAATTACCTCGAGGGGGCCATCATCGTAAAGGTCTTTGAGCCTTCCTACCGAGATGTCGCTGGCTACAACATTGTTTTTTCCATAACGGGTCCTGAGTTCAGAAATGAGTTCTGAGCCTATTTGTCCGGCAGAGCCGATTACCAGAATTTTTTTCATGATGCGGGGCTGTTTTTAACTGTGAACGGTTTAACAATAATGCGGCAAATGTAAGATTATTTCGTTACGGAAAAATAGTACCCCGGGGGTTTAAAACAGTGCATTTCAGACCTGATGAAAGTTTCACTCTGAGTCCATACCGAAAACTGTTTTCCGACACCATCCCGAGGGCTATCGGGACACGAAAACACAAACCTGTCTGCCTGAGCATACAGGCAGGCCTGTCTGCCTGATGCGGTCAGACATGAATCCACAATTATAATGTAATGAAATACAATACTTTGTGTAAACCTGTCTGCCCTGTATGCTCCAGGCAGACAGGGCAGGCTGGTGTTCTGGTTTCCTGATGTCAAATCTTATTTTTTGACTTTTTGGAGCGGGCTCAACTTTTCAACGTTTTTTCCGGCCTAAGTAATCCATTTTAATATCTTTGCCCGCATACAAAAACCACCATTTCATTAAAACAATCAGGTCATGTACGATAAAATGCAAGCCTTCCTGAAGGAAGAAATTGCCGGAATCAGAGAAGCCGGTCTTTACAAGAACGAACGCATCATTGTTACCCCTCAGGGGGCCGAAATCAGGGTGAACAGCGGGGCTGAAGTACTGAATTTCTGTGCCAACAACTACCTTGGTCTTTCAAACAACCCCAAGCTGATCGCAGCTGCCAAGGAAGCCCTCGATACGCACGGTTACGGACTTTCGTCGGTGCGCTTTATCTGCGGCACCCAGGATTTGCACAAGAAACTCGAAGCGAGTATCGCTGAATTTTTCGGCACCGAAGATACCATCCTCTACGCTGCAGCTTTCGATGCCAACGGCGGTGTGTTTGAACCCCTGATGGGTGAAAACGATGCCATCATCTCCGATGCGCTGAATCATGCGTCCATCATCGATGGTGTAAGGCTGAGCAAGGCCCACCGTTATCGTTATGCCAATGCCGACATGGCCGATCTTGAAGAGCAACTCAAACTGGCCCAGGCTCAGCGTTTCAGGCTGATTGTTACGGACGGTGTTTTCTCGATGGACGGCAATGTGGCGCCTATGGATAAAATTTACGAACTGGCACAGAAATACGACGCCATGGTAATGGTTGACGAGTGCCATTCGGCCGGTGTGGTGGGCGAAACCGGGCGCGGGGTCACCGAATTGTTTAACCTGCGCGGTAAAATTGAAATCATCACCGGAACCCTGGGCAAGGCCTTTGGCGGTGCCATCGGCGGATTTACCACCGGTAAGAAAGAGATCATCGAGCTGCTTCGTCAGCGTTCAAGGCCCTACCTTTTCTCCAACAGCATTCCTCCGGTGGTGGCTGCTGCCGGCATTAAAATGTTCGACATGATGGCCGAAACCAACGAACTGCAGGACCGCCTTCACGAAAACACCACCTATTTTGTTGAAAAAATGCTCCAGGCCGGGTTCGATATCAAACCCACCCGCTCTGCCATTTGTGCCGTGATGCTTTACGACGCCAAACTGAGCCAGGATGTAGCCGCCCGGCTGCTGGATGAAGGCATTTATGTGATCGGATTCTACTACCCGGTCGTCCCGAAAGGACAGGCCCGCATCCGGGTGCAGATTTCTGCCGCCCACAAACGCGAACACCTCGACAAGTGCATTGCTGCCTTCACCAAGGTAGGTAAGGAGATGGGCGTACTCAAAGGCTGAAGATTCTACCACTGAAATGTTGGCGCCCGGGCATTGGTCCCGGGCGTTTTTTATTTTCAGCAGAAACAATCAGAGAAAACAGCGTTGGATGCACAGTTGCTTGATGAAGTAGATCAGGGAATTGGTCAAAACTATGTAAATCCAAAGTTCAACTTTCGATTTGCATAAAATAGCTTGATTCTCAGGCGGGATATACCCTCTGCGATGAAATTTCCGGAAAGGAGACAGCAATGCAGGCCCCTTCAGACAACTAAGATTTCTCACATGCCATTCAATGAAAAGCGGGGCATGCCTCTCTGAGATTTTAAGGAGCTTAAACCAGATTAAACTTTGTCTGCTTCAATCACCGCCCTGATCTCATGATACTCAAATTCATCCCCCAGCGCCTCTTTCAGGGTTTTCAACGAAGCTGTACCATGTGCTTTAATGGCTTCACGGATGGCCGGGGCTTTCGTGGTATCGATCAGTTGATGCAGCTGAATTTCTCCCGTCGGCAGGAAACCGGTCAGGTGGTTGTAGATGGTCTGAACGGTCAGTTGCCGCTCTGAGGCGATCTGCTCCGGTGTTTTACCCTCTCTGAACAGTTCGAGCGAAAGCGCTCCCGGTCTTGGCTTACCCAGCTTGGGCACTGCAGAACTTTTTGGTTTTCTTTCTCTCCGGCTCCGGGGCATTTTCAGGTGTATGCGGGTTTCCAGTCCCGCTTTTGCGCAGTAGTTGGTAATAACCTCAAGAAATTCGTTTCCGTACTTGTTGATTTTGTAGTCACCAAACCCGGTAATCAGTTTCAGGTGTTCTTTCTCAAGCGGCAGCAGTCTGGCCATTTCAAGCAGGCTGGTATCGCCCAGCACCAGGTAGGCCGGTACCCCTTCCGAGTCGGCTATCAGCTTGCGCAGATATTTCAGATTGTAGAACAACTCCTGATTCTCAACCATGCTCCTTTCTGCTGTGACCTGTTGTTTTTCAACAACCTGGACTTTCAGCAGCTGCACGCTGATCCGGCCTTTCAGCACCTCGTGACTCCGTTCGTTGAGTCTGAGCACCGGGTATTGTCCATCACTGATTTCGAGCAGGCCCTGCGACAAAAGCTGGTTGAAAACATCCATCCATTCCGGTTCGGGGATGTCTTTTCCGGTGCCCCAGGTTTTCAAAGCCTTGAGCTGGGGTGAGAATTTCTGCAGGTCGGCCCCGCGCAGGTATTCAATGGTGGTTTTGATGCCGAACCGTTCACCGAGCCTGGCTACTGCCGACAGTGCTTTCTGAGCCTGAACGGTTCCGTCAACAGTAATGTAACGGTCGAGGCAGAAGTCGCAGGAGTTGCACATGCCCCGGTGTTCTTCGTTAAAGTAGTTCATCAGAAGCTGGCGGCGGCAGCGCCGGGCTTCGGCAAAGGCAGCCATTTTATCGAGCTTTCTGAACATGATGTCGCGGTGGTCAGTATCGCCTCCGTTATCTATGAAGTATCTCAGTTTTGCCACATCGCCGCGGCTGTAGAAAAGAATTGCATCAGCCCTGATCCCGTCGCGCCCGGCACGGCCGGTTTCCTGGTAATAACTTTCGATGTTCTTCGGAAGGTCGGCATGGATCACGTAACGTACATCAGGCTTGTCGATCCCCATGCCAAAGGCGATGGTGGCCACAATGATACGGATGCGGTCGTGGATAAAATCATCCTGTACCTTCTGCCGGGCCTCTCTGTCGAGCCCGGCATGGTAGCACTCAGCCTGGTACCCCATCGCCTTCAGGTCAGCAGCCATCAGTTCGGTTGATTTCCGCGAAAGGCAGTAAATGATCCCTGAATGCTCCTTTTGTTTGTCGAGATACACGGGCAGAAATTCATCCATCTGGTACTTATCCTTAACAAAATACCAGATGTTGGCCCGGTTAAATGACGAGATGAACCGTTTCTCATTGCTCAGTTTCAGCTGGATAGCAATGTCGTCGCGGGTTAGTTTATCGGCGCTGGCAGTGAGGGCCATTACCGGAACTCCGGGAAACTGATCCTTGAGCGACCCGAGGGCCAGGTAATCAGGCCTGAAATCGTGGCCCCAGTGCGAAATACAGTGGGCTTCGTCAATGGCAAACAGCGAAACTTTTGTCTCCCCCAGCAGATTTTGCAGCGCATTTTCACCCGAGATTCTCTCCGGAGCAACGTAGCAAAGCTTGAGCCTGTTATTTTTGAGCAAACTCAGTACCCTGTTCTGTTCAGAAGATGTTTGTGAAGAATTCAAATACTCAGCAGCCACCCCGTTGTTCTTCAGGCCGTCAACCTGATCTTTCATCAGCGCAATCAAGGGAGATACCACAATGGTTACCCCCTCTTTCATAAGGGCAGGAATCTGGTAGCAAACCGATTTGCCTCCACCCGTCGGCATAATCACCAGGGTATCGTCACCAGCCAGAGCCGATGTGATCACTTCTTCCTGATCGGGACGGAAGTAATCGTAGCCGAAGTATTGCTTGAGTAATGATTTTGGATTCATAGGTCACTGCATTTGAATCATCTTTTGGTGTGGTTGTTTCGATCAGGTTCAGATTTTAATTTACCGGATACGGAAAGTTGTTTTTGATTTCCTTTTCTTTAAGGAATGACTCCCGGTTTTAATCGATTTAACAATAAATGACTGGCTGTTTCCGGATCTCCATCCAACACGGGAAAACCTTTCTTTATTATTTCTGAGTCCCTGTCTGTCTGATTGTTCTTATAATCATGCCTGATTTGTAAAATTACCTTACTGTAATGAATCGACAACTGATTATCAAGTAGCTATATGGTGGTCAAAGCAAGGTTAAATATAAGCTTTTTATCCGGATTTTTTATATTGAACTATTGTTGTCCGGTAAAATTATGAGATTCTTCTCCCGCAAAATGCGGGATCAGAATGACTATGAGTTACATGGGTTCTAAGGTAGGGGGGCGTTGGGGGGGGGGGGGGGGGGGCCACCCCCCCCCCCACAAAAAAAAAAAAAAAAAATAAGAGAAAGGAAAAAAAAAGAATACAAAAAAAACA
>JAEUTG010000041.1 GCA_016788045.1 Bacteroidales bacterium | reverse complement strand
CGCCGGGGTAATGTTCACCGTGCGGGTGGTCATGTTCGACGTGCCGTTGCAACCGGTGGCAGTCACCTGAATGTCTACACTGCCCGAGAAGCCGGCATTCCAGCTCATTTCACCGGTGGTGGGGTTGATGGTTCCGGCTGCAGCATTGCTCAGCGACCAGTTCAGACCGGTGCTGTTGGTGGCGGCAGAGGCGTATTGGGTGATTTCTGTCCCCAGGGTCTGACAGGTTGGTTCGCTTCCGCTGAAGATTGTGATCGCGTCGGGCGTTCCGGCCGCCGGGGTGATGCTCACGGTGCGGGTGGTCATTTCTGACGTTCCGTTGCAGCCGGTGGCGGTCACCTGAATGTCTACACTGCCCGAAAATCCTGCATTCCAGCTCATTTCACCGGTGGTGGGGTTGAGGGTTCCTGCTGTGGCATTGCTCAGCGACCAGTTCAGACCGGTGCTGTTGGTGGCGGCAGAGGCGTATTGGGTGATTTCTGTTCCGAGGGTCTGGCAGCTGGGTTCGCTTCCGCTGAAGATCGCAATGGCGTCGGGGGTTCCGGCCGATGGAGTGATGCTCACGGTGCGGGTGGTCATGTCCGAAGTCCCGTTGCAGCCTGTGGCAGTCACCTGAATATCTACATTGCCCGAGAATCCTGCATTCCAACTCATTTCACCGGTGGTGGGGTTGAGGGTTCCTGCCGCGGCATTGCTCAGCGACCAGTTCAGACCGGTGCTGTTGGTGGCGGCGGAGGTGTATTGGGTGATCTCTGTTCCGAGGGCCTGGCAGGTCGGTTCGCTTCCGCTGAAGATCGCGATGGCGTCGGGCGTTCCGGCTGCCGGGGTGATGCTCACCGTGCGGGTAGTCATGTCCGAAGTACCGTTGCAGCCGGTGGCAGTCACCTGAATGTCTACACTGCCCGAGAACCCTGCATTCCAGCTCATTTCACCGGTGGTGGGGCTGAGGGTTCCGGCTGTGGCATTGCTCAGCGACCAGTTGAGACCGGTGCTGTTGGTGGCAGCGGAAGCGTATTGGGTGATTTCTGTTCCGAGGGTCTGGCAACTGGGTTCGCTTCCGCTGAAGATCGTGATGGCGTCGGGCGTTCCGGCCGCCGGGGTGATGCTCACCGTGCGGGTAGTCATGTCCGATGTGCCGTTGCAACCGGTGGCGGTCACCTGAATTTCTACACTGCCTGAGAAGCCGGCATTCCAGCTCATTTCACCGGTGGTGGGGTTGAGGGTTCCTGCTGAAGCATTGCTCAGCGACCAGTTCAGACCGGTGCTGTTGGTGGCGGCAGAGGTGTATTGGGTGATCTCCGTTCCCAGGGTCTGACAGGTTGGTTCGCTTCCGCTGAAGATCGTGATGGCGTCGGGCGTTCCGGCTGCCGGCTGGTATTCAAAAGCTCCCAGCGAATTGGTGCATCCTCTCAGGATTCCGTTAAAATCGGTGGGAACTGCAGCCACACCGTTTCCGGTTTCCGGTGATGAAGGGACAAAATCAGCAGCGGAAGCAAACTGCCCGCCCGGGTTGCTGAACTCAGAATTCTCATCTGAACTGTGGGCATCAAATCCAAAGGTAGTCTTCCAGTCAGCAAGTGACTGAACGACAACAAGCGGAGTGGGAGGTCCCAGACGGGCGGTATAACCTTCGGTTCCGATAAAGTAATTGTTGTAGTCACAGGTCTGAACGCCGTTGTTGTTAAGCTGAAAGTGGACTGCACAATGATAGGTTCCGCCAGCAGTTGAAGTACGTTCGTTATGGAAGATATTGTTCTGTATATTTTTAAGGTTCAGGTTGTTGGAGCTGAAATAGGCGTAAGAATTGCAGCCACTCTGGTTCGAGACTCCGGCAATGCGTATGGTGTTGTAATAGAGGTTAACGTTGTTGTTGCTGGTTCCCGGCTCATAAATTCCGTACACATAAAGGCTTGAGCTCACGCCTTCGCCAAGGCTGATGATGTTGTTCGAATAGGTTGCTGAGCCGAAATTGGCCCTTACCCCGTAAATTTCACCGAAAGGTGCACCAGAAGTAATGGTTGCCACCGAAAGGTCATGAATGAAGTTTTCTGAGATCTTGTTGTTCAGATTCTGGGATCCGTGGTAATAGATTCCGGAAACTTTTGCCCGGGCGGTTGAGGTATTTGAAAGATGATGGATGGTGTTGCCGGAAATCTGCTGGTTGGTGGTGGAGAATCTGGCCATGATTCCGGCTACGGATGTGTAGATTCCGTTGTTGGTGTTGAGCCCGGCATTGCTCAGGTAACTGATGGTATTGCCGGTGATGGTGTTGCTGAAGAGGTAGGTGTGGATGCCATGAACCTGCGCCCCTGCCACGAAATCTGTACTGCTGGCATGGGTTGAAAGGTTGGCCAACCCTGAAATGGTATTGCCGGTGATGGTTGTAAAACCGAGGTAAACATTGCGTATCTGGTAATAAATTCCATTGACAACCTGAATGCTGTCGGTGGAAGCCGAAGTAGCCTGAATGCTCTGCTGTTCGGTGAGGCTGCCAATCAGGTTGTTGCTGATGACCAGCGGGGAAGGGGTGAAGCCGGAAGTCTTGGCAATGCCGAAAATACTGCAGGCATACAAAGGGTTCTGGTTTGCGGTGGTGATGCCACCAATGGTGTTGTTGCTGATGGCGGAAGCCGTGGTGCTCGAATGACGGATGCCGAAAAAGCCGCCGGGGTCTGCACCTGGCGAAGATGTGCCCAGCGTAAGGGTTATGCTTCCGGTGCCGGTTGATGATCCGATGGTATTGCCGGTGAGGTTGCCGATGTTGACCAGGCCTGTGCTGACAAGGATGGCGGTGAAGTTTCCGTTCAGCGAGTTGGTCCAGTCAAAACCCCGCAGGGTGTTTCCCTGCACCGAGTTGCTGTTGGCAGAGGTGCCGGTACTCATGCTGATGCCATAAAACGGATTGTTGGCGCTGCCGCTTTTTGTCCAGGTTCCGGATGCCTCGGGTGCGTTGCCACCGATAAAGTTTCCGCTGATGACGAATCCGTTTCCTGAGGAAGCATCCACCCGGATGGCGGTGTATTCGACATCGGAAACCGGGGAAAAGGGACTTGTTTCGTAGAAGCTGTTGCCTGAAATCGTCCAGTCAGCAGAACCTGCAGAAAGCAGTATGCCGTTTGAAGCTACGGATGGATTCAGAAAGTTGAAAATGTGGTTGGAAGTAACGGTATTGAAAGCATTCAGGTTCGGTGCAGTGGCTGCCGAATATACGGCATTGGCCGGCCGGTCGGTTCCATTCAGCCCTGAGAGGGTATTGTAAAGCACGAAATTGTAATGGTTGCCTGGCGCTACTGCGGAATTGCCGAAACTGATAATTCCGCCCGTTGAATTGGCCGATCCGCCGGTGATGGTACAAAACCGGATCAGGTTGTTTTCTGCAGAATTTGAGAATAATATGGTCGATGCTGAGGTTCCGGTGTTCAGGTTGGTGAGGGTGAGGCCGGAGCTCCCATTCTGGTTGATCCTTCCGTCAATTACTACCCGGTCGGCGCCGTTAAGGGATACGAGCGCAGAGGGCACATCTCCGCTTACGCTGACCTCCGTGGAAGGATAGACCGTGAGTGAAACCCAGTTGCCCTGATACAGAATGGCTCCGGCGGAGGATTCGGTGGTGTTTCCGGTAAGGATAACGGAAATGATTGAACCGGTCTGGTCGAAGGCATTGATGCTGCTGAAGGCGCCAGCGAGGGTGGCATATTCCCCGTCGGCACCGGCAGACCCGGAAACGATCACCGGATTTTCAGGAGAGGGCTGGGGAAGCAATGCCATTTCAAACAGTTCAACAGGCTGTACCCCGGAAGCCTGCAATGGCTGTTGAGGCAATACTCCCAGGATCAGGGTGAACAACAAAAGCGAGGTTAATCTTTTTGTCAGAAGCTGGATGGAGATTGCTGGTTTTTCCGATGTCATCGTGTAGCAGGGTTTAGATCTGGATTAAACAAACAATCGGGGAGATAGTTTCCTGACCGGAACCTTTTGTTCCTGAGCCTGACCGGATTCGGCCGGTTTCTACTCCGTTCCTGGCCGGAATATGCCGGCAGTTGCGAAGCATTGACAGTAATAAGCGTTTCCCTTTGTTTGTTTACCGTCTGCAAAGATACAGTCGCTTGTGTCAAAGGGCAATAGGGATAAATACTACTTTTTTATCATATTCTGAAGTAATCGTGATTTTGTTTCTTCTGTGAGCCACGGGTTTGCGGGTTTGCGCGCGCCTCTTGGCGCGTGCCACGGACCATGAATCCTGGGCTAGAGCGCGCCTCCTGGCGCGTGCCACGGGCCATGAATCTGGAAAACGGCCGGGGGCACGGTTCAGGGGTGGGGGGGCACGCGCCTGCCTGTCTGCCTGTCTGCCTGTCGCATTCAGGCAGACAGTATGCCAGGCAGACAGGTCAGAAAATAAGACGCGCACCGGCAGGTTGCCCGGTGGCTGAGTGTTTTTCTCCGGGTTTGCGCGCGACTCCAGGCGCGTGCCACGGACCATGATTTTGGAAAACGACCGGAGGCACGCATCATAGGGCGGGGGCACGCGCCTGCCTGTCTGCCTGTCTGCCTGTCGCATTCAGGCAGACAGTATGCCAGGCAGACAGGTCAGAAAATATGACGCGCGCCAGCAGGGGAAAACATGGCGCGCCAGCTGGGGGAGGGGGCACGCGTCAGGGGACGCGCGCAAGCGGATAGGAATAAGACCCACGCCAACCGCGTTTTTTTACTTTGAATCTGCCTGCTGTGAAAGCAGTCAGACAGGCTTTTTACTTTGAGCCTGCCTGCTCTGACGGCAGTCAGACAGGCTTTTTACTTCATTTATCCGTAACCTTTCTAAATTAGATTCAGACCTGGGGTAATCCCGGGGTGTTGGTATCTTTGCATTGACTGACTTATTTATGGAAGAACTGCTTGCCCTCCGTCATCAGCTTCACCGTTATCCCGAATTGTCGGGAAGAGAGAAAGTAACCGCCGGTGTTTTGCTCGATTTTCTGCAGCCACTCAATCCTGCAAGGATACACCGCAATCTTGGCGGTCATGGGCTAATGGCGGTCTTTGAAGGGAAGGCTGAAGGCGCAGAAGTTTTGTTCAGGGCTGACATGGATGCATTGCCGATCGCCGAAGCTTTGCCCCTGGAGTATGCCTCAGAGCGAAAGGGAATTTCGCACAAATGCGGTCACGATGGCCATGCTGCAATCCTGGCCGGACTTGCCGCCTATATTTCAGGGAATCCTCCGCAGCGGGGGAGGTACCTGCTGCTTTTTCAACCAGCCGAAGAGACCGGTACCGGAGCCCTTTCTGTTCTGCGCAGCCGGCAGTTCAGGCAATACAAACCCGATTATTCCTTTGCCTTGCACAACCTGCCGGGTTACAGCAAAGATTCGGTGGTGGTCAGAACCGGAACCTTTGCTGCGGCGTCCCGCGGCATGGTGATTCACCTGAAAGGCAGAACCTCCCATGCTTCAGAACCGGAAAAAGGACAGAGTCCGGCCATGGTGCTGGCCAGGCTGATGAACGACCTGCCCAGGCTTTCAGGGAACGGACCGGAGTTCGGGTTCAGCGATTTCGCCCTGCTTACCATTATATACGGGAGTCTGGGTTCTCCTGCTTTCGGAACCTCGCCGGGGCATGCCGTGCTGATGGCTACCCTCAGGGCCAACCTCGACCGTGATATGGAGGTGCTGGTCAGCAGGGCGGCGGACCTGGTCAATGAGAGCCTTGCCGGTTCGGGAATTACCGCCTCCATCAGTTTTCAGGAAGAGTTTCCGGCCACTACCAACCATACCGAAGCTGTTTCAATGGTCACAACTGCGGCTCAAAAACTGAACCTGAAAACCGTGAATGCTGGATTGCCCTTCCGGTGGTCGGAAGATTTTGCTCATTTCGCGCTGCGAAGCAAAGCAGCTCTGTTTGGTATCGGAGCCGGGGTCAGCCACAGACCCCTGCACGACCCCGATTATGATTTCCCTGATTCCATCATTCCCACCGGCGTTTCTATCTGGACCGAATTATACCGTCAGTTTGCCTTCTGAACAAACAGGCCGTGCATGCAAGTCCAGCGCTATCCCTTTTCTCTCTGGTTTCTCCGGGAGTTGCCGGAAACTGGATTTTTTGAAAGGGAGAGACCGGATGGTTGTTTAAAACCAGAAGAGCTTTTTTTTATCTTTCCGGGATGAATTTTACCTGCCCACTTGAAATGCCGGCTTTTTGTTGTATATTTAAAGCCTGTTTGGCTGTGAAGAAAGGGATTGATTTTTAGTCAGTAAACTCCGGAAATAAAGATATAATCGGTATACAGCCAACCAGAATTAAGCGCTTTATGAAACTCATCATCAATGCCAGCAACATCTGGATAGGCGGAATGTTGCAGGTGGCACTTTCGTTCATCAACGAACTCAGGTTTTTTCCTGAGCATGAGTATCATGTATTTATCTCGCCTGAGCTGGAACGACAGGTAAAGATTGATAAGTTCCCGGCGAATGTCAGGTTTTATTCTTTTATCCGGTATGCCGGTTATTCTGCACCACTCATGGGTAAATGGATGCGCCTGAAGAAGCAGCAGCGCCTTAAACTGCTCGAAAGTGTGATCAAACCGGATGTGGTTTTCTCGGTGTTCGGACCCACCTACTGGAAACCGGAGGCTCCGCACGTCGCCGGTTTTTCAACACCGCATTTCGTGTACCCCGAGTCGCCCTATTTCAAGAAGATAGCCCTCAGTCACCGCATCAGGCAGAACATCTTCGGCCGTATCCGCCTGTCGTGGATGATCCGCAACATAGATTTTCTGATCGCAGAGACGGAAGATGTGAAGAACAGGCTGATCAGTCACCTGAAGGTAGATGAACACCGGGTTTTTCACGTGTACAATACGCTTAACAGAATTTACAACGAACCTGAAAACTGGACTTACCGGGCCAAACTTCCCGAAAGGGAGCCTGGAGAACTCCGGCTGGTCACCGTTTCTGCCAACCATGCCTTCAAAAACCTCAGCATCATCAACGAAGTGATCTTCCACCTGAGAATGCTCCGTCCATCGCTGAAGGTTAAGTTTGTGCTGACACTCCACCGGAAAGAGTTTAAAAATATGGGAACCAACCGCAGCCAGGTGCATTTTACCAACCGGCTTAACGTGAATGAATGTCCCTACCTCTATTCGCAGTGTGATTTTATGTTCCTGCCGACGCTGCTGGAGTGCTTCTCTGCTTCGTACGCCGAAGCCATGAAGATGGGCCTTCCCATTTTAACATCTGACCTGAAGTTTGCCCGGGAAGTGTGTGGCGATGCCGCAGTTTATTTCGACCCGGTAAATGCGGGGGATATAGCTGAGAAAATTCTTGAGTTGTACGACAATCCGGAAAATCAAGCCCGTATGAGAGCCAGGGGGTTCAGGCGACTGAAAGATTTCGGCACTTCACAGGAACGTGCCGCCCGATACCTCGAAATCGCTTCCATTGCAGCCGGATTACCAGCCGGAAAGAGGCAGGGTCTGCACAGTGTGCTTACTTTACCAACTTTAGCAGTGCCGTCTGCCACCGCGAATCCGATATCCTGATCAGGTAAACCCCTCTCCTGAGTTGTGAGGTATTCACTGTAATTTCGTTTCTGCCTGCGGTTGCTGCCTGAGATAGCGATGTCAGCAGTTGCCCGGTGGTTGCATAAATTTCCAGGCTTACAGAGGTATTGGTCTTTGCGGTGAAGAAAACCATCGTTTCACCTCCTGCCGTAGTGAAAGAGCCGGTATTGCTGAAAAAGGGCAGTTCGGCTATGGCTCCCGGAGATCCGTCGTTGTACACCAGGTTCATCCTTACGGGAAGATGATCGGAATTGCTTACCAATGCGGTCAGTACACCGGCAGGTACACTCGTATTGGCTGGAGAATCGGTGATGGATTTATTGAAATGCTTTCCATCCTGGCCAACTGCCCTGTAAGAACCGGGAACGTAGGTTAGTCCGAGGGTGCCGTTGATAAGCTGACTGGTTACCATGATATGGTCGAAACGATCGTCCATGCCACCGCCGGAAAGGCAACCGTTGGATGCTGTTGTAACCGACTGGGTGTGAACCTGTGCAAAAGAACTGTTGCCACTCCAGTTGCCGGCTTTGTTCACCGGGTCGAAAAACCGGAATGCGCCGTTGCTGAGGTCAATCAGGTCCTGGTAACAGGCTTCGGAGGATGAATAAGTGTTGAAGTCGCCCATGATCAGGTAGTTGCCGGCTTGCTTGTGCATCTTCAGGTAGTTGATGGCGTTGGTGGTCATCACCGATCTTTCGGCCTCATCCGAAGCAGTTGATCCGGCTTTCAGGTGAGCAACCAGACAATGGAGGTAAATGGTGTCGCCGCGGCTGAGGTTTGCGGTTTTCAGGTAAAGGGTAAACAGATCAATGTCGCGGAGTTGTGCCTGAACCACTTCATGCGATTTCAGCACCAGCTTTTCCGAGTTGTAGTAAAGCATGTTCACCAGATCAGAGAGTGCCTGATTGCTGATGGACCCCCGTTTGTACCAGGTGCGGCCACCGGTGTTGAGTGCCGAGTTGAGGAGCCGGTTGTGGTAGAACTCGTAGCGGTTGATTTCGTTTACCGTAAAAATGTCGGGTAATTCATAGTCGATGATGGTGCGGATCAGGCCATCCTTATCCTCGTGGTTGTTGTTACCGGTGGTGCAGTATGAGGTGTAGTTGCCGTAATTCAACAGGTTATAGTGCATCACCCGGAGGGTGTCCTGAGCAGTTACCGTAACCGCACTCCATATGAATACAAGGGCATAAATATACCGCATAGCATATCTTTGTTAGGGATAAGTACAATAAGTAAAGATAGGGAATTCCGGAAGGAATTCTTCAGTGTCAGTGAAAATGTGCTGCTGATTCTATTTATGCACCTTCCTGATGAACTCCTCCACTTCGCTTACACCACCCTGATACACCAGGTAGCCATTGTATGGCTCACGGCTGGTGATTTCATCGTTCACCGGTGTAAGCATCAGTTTTCTTACCTCTTCGGGATCGTTGGTTTGTCCGAGAGCCCAGCCCAGTTTGATGTAAGCTACTTCCGGCAACATGTTCTCGGCAGGGATTATGCCTTTGGCCATCAGGTCGCGTCCGGTGTCGTAAACAAACATGTGCACATAACCCCACAGGGTCTGCACCGTCATGTAGATGTGCACTCCGGCGGCATGGGCCCGTTCAATGGCGGGGTATATGGGCTTGTTTACATGCCCGAGGCCTGTACCCGCAATCACAATACCCTTGTAACCATTGGCTACCAGCGAGTCGATGATGTCGGGCTGCATGTTGGGGTAATAGTAAACGATGGCAACCTTCTCTTCAAAATAGGGGAGTATAGTAACGTTGCGGTCTTTGCGGCGGTGTTTGTATTCTTTCTTGATGGGAACCAGCCCCTTGCGGGTAATGGTAGCCAGCGGAGTATCGCCAAGTGTACGGAAGGTGGAGCGGTAAGAGGAGTGCATCTTACGCACACGGGTTCCGCGGTGCAGAAATCCATACTCATCGCTCGTAGGACCGAACATGCAGATCATGACCTCGGCAATGTCACCATGACCGGCCGCTGTACAGGCATGCATGAGGTTGAGGGCGGCATCAGAGCTGGGACGGTCAGACGAACGCTGAGAACCAACCAGCACAATAGGTACCGGCGAATTCTGCACCATAAAGGTCAGCGCAGCAGCGGTATGGTGTAGGGTATCCGTTCCGTGTCCGATTACAATACCATCGACACCGTTCTCGATCTCTTTTCCAATGGCAATGGCCAGCTTTTTGTAATTGTCAGGAGCCATGTTCTCACTGAAAACCGCGAAAACTTTTTCAGTTGTCAGGTTACAGATCTGGGCAAGTTCGGGAACTGCGCCGTACAATTCACCCGGCGAGAATGCAGGGATTACGGCCCCGGTGCGGTAATCAAGCCTTGAAGCGATGGTGCCTCCGGTACCGATCAGTTTAACCTTCGGCAAGCCTTCAGTATAGGGAAATTCCTTCTCGGGGATCTTGTAATTGGCTTTTTTGTAGCCCGTTTCCTTCATGCCGTTGATGGTGGCAATGTCAATCCCTACGTTGTATCCGGTAATGATTTTCAGTACAATGTGTTGATCATCATCGCTTTCTGCGCGCGGAAGCACGGTTCCGGTAAACAGTCCGCGGCTGGTGGTTACCTCCGCCTGCCCCCAAACCCTAACGTTGTACTTCTTCAGCGTTTCGAGCGCTGCACCCTTGTATCCCTGGAAAATATCGTCAGCCATTTTGTTTGTTGTATGTTGAGTAAATGTTAAAGTCATTTAAAAATCTGCAACCCATGCTTCCTGATTTCAATTATTTCAATCCTGGCTTCGGTACTTCAGGAGATGCCTGATCGGTATCTGAACCGAAATCCACTGCCTGCACCGAAATCCTGAATCAACAATGTTCCCCCTTGCCGCCATTTCTCATCTCTTTTTTTTTATGCCCACTTATCAATCAATTCCAGTTGTAATTCACACCTCAGATATTAGTAATTAGTAATTAGTAATTAGTAATTAGCAATTGGAAATTGGAAATTGGAAATTAGACATTGGAAATTAGACATTGGAAATTGGAAATTGGAAATTGGAAATCTGAAATCAGAAATCAGAAACTGCCTTCCCCCCATTCCTTTCCACCATCTTCGCCAGTTCGCTCAGTTCAATATTCCCGATGGCTGAGCGCCGGAGTTGTCCCATGATCCAGTGTTTTTCGATGCCTTCGCGATGGGTGTGCTGTATGTCAGTAAATTTCTTCCGAAGAAACGGTACTTTCCCCAGAAGGTCTTCTTTGCTGGTTTTCTTGAATTTCAGGCTGGTAATCACCGATTCGAAATCAAGTTTGGGATGTTCATACACCTGCGGCAGCATCAGCCAGGCCAGTTCCGGCGATAGCTTCTGCTCTTTCAGGAATTTCAGCAGGCCGTAAACTATGCGGTAGTTAAACTCTGCGGCTGGTTTGTAGTGGCCTTCCACAAACTTGAGTTTATGTCCGAAGAGGGTACCCACGAAGGCCGGTTTGTATTTGAGTTCAAGGATGATTTTTTCAATGAGCGGAAACAGGTCTTTCTTGAATATATAGGTGTAGGTATCTTCCGGAATTCCCCATTCGCGCATGATGTGGTAGCGGTCGATGATTTCCTGAGGCAGGTTTTTTCCCAGTTCTTCAATGGTTTTATCGGCCAGTGGAATCGGGGCGCTGTCGGTGTCGGGGTACATGCGGTCGGCGCCTGGCAGCACACGTTCGAAAATCGTGGTTCCATCCTCAAACGATTTGCGGGTTTCGTTGGGTACACCTTTGAAAGCCATCAGGCAGCGTTCTTCGATGGTTTCGAGGGCAGTCTGCATGTCATCTTCAGGCCCCCAGATCAGCACCTGGGCATCGTCCTGACCCGATTTCAGCATCAGTCTGATCTGTTCCCAGTCGCTTGCTTTGATAACTTCTTCAAACGCTTCACTGTGTGTCATATTGGGCTTTTCGAGACAGGCAATCACCTTAAGGCGGTCGCTCAGCTCGTTGGCAAACATCTTTCCGGGCTGGGTGAAGTGGGATAGAGCCCCTTTAAATCCAGGAAGGTTGATGGCTATGATTTTCTGACCGGGCTGTTTGGCTTCAACCAACGGAGTGTAGCTGAATTTAAAGTCGTGATAGTCAAGTACAAGGTGTGCTATCTTCCACGAGGCATGACCCGGAACCGAACTGAGCAGCCTGTCGCGCAGCAACAGCAGCGACCACTGCCTGAAGCACTCGTTGTGGGTGAGTTCAGGAATCCAGCGGGTATGGGCTACCCCTTTAATCTCAACCCTCGACCCACCGCGGCAGCTTACGTTCACATCTTCACGGCCGGCACCGATTCCGGTGCGCACCTTGCCGGTGCTGCGGTTAAGAAACCTGATGTAGTTACAGGCTTCCTTCACCTCATCAGGATTGACCATATCAGGGTAGGTAACCGTTTCGATCAGGGGCATCCCCAGGCGATCGGTGCGGTAGATGCGGGTGTGGCCGATGTCGGAAACCTCACGGCAGGAGTCTTCTTCAAGGCTAAGTTGAATGAGACGCACTTTTTTGTGCTTCAGCGGAATCTCCCCTTCCACACCGATGATGGCGGTGCGCTGGAATCCGGTAGGGATACTGCCGTCGAGGTATTGTTTGCGCGTGATGTGCACCTCGCCGACGATGTTGAGCTTTGAAAGCAGCGATATCTCTATGGCAATTCCCAGTGCTTCGCGGTTGAGCGGGAAGGGAGGGGTGTCGTCAACTTCGTAAGTGCAGGTGGTTTCGTTCTTGATGCGGTAAATGATGTTTTTCCGTGTCCTGAACTCCATCAGCGCCGTGCCGTCATATTCCCCCAGCTCACTGAGGGTGGGACGCATGTGGCGCACTACTTCTGCATCATACACATCGGGCTTCTGGAAAATCCCTGCCGGGCAGTGGCAGAAGAGTTTTTCCCTTGTTTTCAGCTGCTGGTGGACCTCCAGTCCCGACATAAACCCTATGCGGTCGTAAGTTTCCTGCGTTGCATCCTGTCGTTTCACATACCCCGCTGCTTCAAGGGTCTTCCGGTAGTTCTCTTTAGGGTCAAAAGCTTGGCTCATGCTGGATAATGGCTATTGTTAGAAGTCGTCAAACGTACAGGAATTTTCGGAACTGAACAAAGAATTTAGGGCATACTTTCACGAATTTCTCAACCAGGTAAAATGATTCCCGAAGTAAATCTGAAAGAACATGCTGTTTTGTAGAAGAGATGTCTACATTCCGGGAATACAGCCAAAGAACGGGTGCGTATCATTCTGTCAATATTCAGGCCTTTCCCGACAGTATTTTAGTTGACAGGTGTTGGCAGATTGAAGGTTTTTTCCAATCTGCCTGAGGCATTCTTTTTTTGCTTTTTACTTACCTTTTTACTTTAGACTTTTTACTTTAGACTTGAAGTTTTCTTTTCCTTATCTTCGCTCTATGGAAACAAAGCCTAAACCGGTATTTGAAAAACGCATCTTCTGGGATGTGGATTTCGATAAACTTGATTACGACGCCAAAGCCAACTTCGTGATAGAGCGGGTTTTTGAGCGCGGTGATGTGGAAGACATCCGTCAGTGCCGGCGCTACTACGGCGATGAAAAGGTAACGGAAGCCCTGCTGAAGGCAAAGTTTTTACCGGAGCATACCATTTATTTTGCAAGTGCTGTAATTGACAAACCCGTTGAACTTTTCCGATGTTACACCCTGAGACAGTTGAATCCGGGACTTTTTCCCTATTGAGGGAACTGATGGAGTTGCCGGCTTTGGCACCCTTTTCTCTGGTTGGGGGTACAGCCCTTGCTTTGCAGTTCGGGCACCGTAGTTCAATCGATATTGACTTGTTTTATCACGAAGAGTTTGATCACCGGGAAATCGTTGCTGCTCTGGAAAAGGAATTCGGGTCCCGCTTTGATTATAAACAGCAGCATACGCGATTTGGCATTTTTTGTTTCATTGATAATGTTAAGGTTGATTTGGTACACTATCCTCACCAGCAGATCTCTGATATCCTGATAGAAAACGGAATCAGGATATATGGCAATGCTGATATAGCAGCTATGAAAATTCAGGCTATTCTGGGTAGGGCAAAAAAAAAGGATTTCTGGGATTTACATGAATTGCTTAAACACTATTCTTTACAACAGCTTATTGACTGGCATAAACAAAAGTTTCCCGGGCAGATGCTGGCCATAAGCATTCCACATGCCATCACTTATTATATTGATGCCGATGAAAGCGACCCTCCCGTCAGCTTTAAAGGGCAAACCTGGCCGAAGATTAAAAAGGATATTTCGAAAGTGGTGAGTGATTTCCTGAGGTAAGTTGAATGATAAATTCCGGGTTTCCGTTTTTCATTCCCCCCGGCCCGTTTTTTGATTAGTTTTGCAGCCGTCAATGCAAATTCAAACATGCGCAGTAAACTGTTCAGCTTTTTATCATTGTTGTTTTTGGTTTCAGTAACTGCTTCCGGGCAGGAAACCCGTAAAATCAGGCTGGTGCAGGCCGACCTGATGAGTTACGACAAACGGCTGGGTCCTGACATTCAGCGCATCCTGGGCAATGCAGTGTTTGAACACGACGGGGCTTACCTCTACTGCGATTCGGCCCACCTCAACAATGTTACCAACAGCGTGAAGGCATACAGCAAGGTAAGGATCAAAGCCAGCGACACCCTTAACCTGTATGGCGATTCCATCTACTACAGCGGTGAAACCCGCATCGCTGAAGTCTTTGACCATGTTAAACTGGTTGACAATCAAACGGTTCTTACAACAAATAAGCTCATTTTTGACCGCAATACAGAGATAGCCTATTACCTTACCGGTGGTCATATCATCAACGACAAAAATACACTCGACAGCCGCAGGGGCTATTACCATACCAATACCAAGGACTTCTTTTTCAAGGACGATGTGGTACTGGTGAACCCCGATTATGTGATGAACTGTGATACCCTGCGCTACAATACACGGAGTAAAATATCCTGGTTCAGGGGGCCGACCACCATCAAGGGGGAAGATACCGACATCTATGCGGAGAATGGCTGGTACAACACGGTGACCGACATCTCTGAGTTCAATGAAAATGCACGTGTAAAAAACGGGGATCAGGTGCTCACCGGCGATAGCCTGTATTACGAGCGGAAAGATGGTTTTGGCGAAGCATTCCGGAATATCGTGGTAACGGATACCGTGCAGGATATCATCATCAACGGTCAGTACGCCCGTTACAGCAAAGCATTGGGTTACACCATGATAACACAGAAACCCGAAGCATTGTTTCTCGAAAAATCCGATACCCTTTTTCTGCATGCCGATACCCTCAGGGCTACCTTTGATTCGGCGCGCAATACCAAAGAGGTTTTTGCCTATTACCATGTAAAATATTTCAGAACCGATATTCAGGGCATGTCCGATTCCCTGGTTTATACCTTCCGCGATTCAACCATGCGCATGCTGGGTTCTCCGGTATTGTGGACCGACGAAAACCAGCTTACCGCTGATTCTATCCATGTCACCACTGCCAACAAAAAAATCAAGAACCTGTATCTCTACAACACAGGTTTCATCATCTCAAGAGATACCCTTGGAACGGGTTTCAATCAGATAAAAGGGCGGAATATTACCGGCTATTTTGTTGACAATGAGTTAACAGCTCTCAAGGTAACCGGGAATTCAGAAACAATCTACTGGGTGCGGGAAGATGATGGCACCCTTACAGGGATCAACAAAGCCTTTTCGAGTGATATGTCGATAAGGCTACGGGATAAGAAAATGCAGCAGATTGTGTACATACAGAAGCCAGAAGCCGTGCTTTATCCTGAGAAAGAACTGAGTGAAACCGATCGGCTGCTCAAGGATTTTCGCTGGCTGGGTGACCGCCGTCCGAAGAAACGCGAAGATATATTTACCTGGTAATTGATTTCCTTCCGGCTGCCTGTTTGTTTGGTGAACGGCCGCTTTCTTATTTGATTTCGTCAAAAAACACCTTAAGAGAATCTGCTCCCGTCCGTTGCGAAATCCAGTTGCTGATTTTCATTCTGTCGGTTTTGCTGATCGCTGAATTTGAAGTAATGCTGACCATTGCAAGGCCGACGGTTTGAGGATTTTCAATTGAGTATCCGGAGGTTTCGGCGAAGGCACATCCATTGATTTCAGGGAATATTGTTTTAAGCTCGGCCAGCAGCGTCCTGCCGGTTTCTTTTCTGAGCCTCAGACTGTCATTGATCTGTTTTTGAGTATTAAGCATGGCTGTCAGTCTGTAGACTTCAGCCCTTACCCTCTCTTTTTCTGTTCTTTCTTTATCTTCAGTATCAAAGCCCTGTTTGATGGATAGTCTGGTGTTTTCCAATGAAAAGTCAGACAGACGTTCTTCAAGCTGAAGTTTATCGGCTGCTGACAGGAGGTTGCCGCCGAAAACCAGAGAGATTTCGCGGTTTGGTGCTTTGGTTTCGTAATCAAGCAGGTATTTCCCTTCAAAAGTGCTGATACTTTTAATGAAACGGGCCGATTGTTCTTTAAATTTCTCCTGCTGAACCAGCCTGTATCCGAAATAGATGCTGGGAATCAGGGTTATTGAGATTACTGCCGTGATGATCCTGTTAACGTTTTTCTTTTTGTTGCTGTCGACAATGGTGGTAATCGGGAACTTAAGCAGTCGTGAGACAATGAGTGAAGCCAGTGCGATAAAAACCATGTTGATCGTAAACAGGTAGAAGGCCCCGAAAAAGAACTGAAACTGTGCGGTAGCCAGCCCGTAACCGGCTGTGCAGAGCGGCGGCATCAGGGCAGTTGCGATAGCCACCCCCGGAATTACATTGCCTTTTTGTTTGCTGCTCATCGCAACAATACCGGCAAGTCCGCCAAACAGCGCAATCATTACATCATAAATGGTGGGGCTGGTTCGTGCCAGCAATTCCGAATGGGCAGTGGAAACCGGACTGATAATAAAATAAGTCGTTGAAGCAACAAGGCTGGCTCCCACGGCGAACCCGAAATTCTTGAGGGCTTTT
The DNA here is from genome assembly GCA_016788045.1 of Bacteroidales bacterium. Lineage (GTDB taxonomy): Bacteria > Bacteroidota > Bacteroidia > Bacteroidales > Lentimicrobiaceae > Lentimicrobium. The sequence goes on along the minus strand of JAEUTG010000041.1, from coordinate 13,035 downwards.
CGCAACAGAGCGAAATTGTAGGTTGCCATGCTGTAGCCAATACCATTGATAGGTCCCATCAGGGGTGAAATCAGCATGGCTCCGATAATCACCGCTGTGGAATTCATATTCAGGCCTACCGAGGCGATGATAATGGCAAAAACAAGAATCCAGAGATTCGTGCCTTTAAACACGATATCCTTTTCGATGTTGCTCTGAATTGTGCTGAAATCTTCTACCTCGGCATCTAGACGGAGGTAGTGCATGAGTTTCTGCAGTTCATTCATTGTGTTCCGGCTGTTGATTATTCAGAATAGGGCAAGGTATTTCTTTCGTCTGAGGGGGCTTCGGTAGTCACGATTTCAGTTACCACGTAGGTACTCATTCCCCGCCAGGGCAGCGGATGCAGGTACTCTTTGTAGCGTAGTTCCACAAAACGTCCGCCCAGGAGCTCTAATTGCCTGGCAATACTGTCGCTGGTTACGCTGAACTCAAACTCGTTGCTCTGCATTGCCCCGGGGGCAGGCGTCTTGAATCCCTCCTGGATCAGGCGGCCCTCCCAGGTTTTGAAAACATAGCCCTTCTTTACGAAAAAGTTAAGATTGCCGGCTTTTACGCCTTCACCAAAAACAAAATAATAGCGCCACCAGATAATTATGGAAAGAACGATCAGTACGACCAGTACAATGATAAAAATGGTTTTCTTTTTCATAACAGTTGCGATGGTTTTGATAAATAGCTGATTTAATTGCCGGTATAAAGGCAAAGATAATCAAATAAACAGAACAAGGCCGGAAGTGTTGATCCCTGCCTGAATTCAAATGGTTATCAGGCCGGAAAAGGATGAATTGAACCTGAACTTCAGGTTTATTTTTCGTCGGGTGTCACCGGAGGTTGATAGGTGTTTCGCCTGGTGCTGCGTCCGAAGACCGAGAAATGCACATACCTTTCGGGATGCAGTTTCATGTCTTCGATCAGTTGTTTAAGCTCTTTTGAAGAAGCCTCCAGTTCATTGTAAAGGGTTTCGTTGTTCAGCAACTGGCCTACACTCCCTTCGCCTTTCTCGATTTTCTGAACAACACGGGAAAGGCCTTCAACCGTGTTGCTGAGATTGGTCATGGTTTCTGCGATGTTGGCCCTGGCCAGGGTGTCGCTGATGCGGGCTGCATTAGACATCACCTTGCTGAGGTTTTCGTTGTTCTGTTTCAGGTTGATGCTGATTGATTCAACATTGGCTATGATCCGGGCAAGTCTGTTTTTCTGGCTGCTGATCAGGGTGTCAGCCGTAAAAGTAGCACTCTGCAGGTTGGCCATGGTATTTTTCAGACTCTCGATGGTGCTGATGAGGTTGTCGCGGGTTTCCTTGTTAAATACATCGCTTACCACGGTGAGCACGGTGTCCATGGAACTCATCAGGTTTTCTGCCTTAACGAGGATGGGCTGAACCATGTTGTTCACTTCATCCTGGAGGCTTTTCTGCATTTCAGAAATCAGGGTGTCGCCCGATCGGGCTTCCTCGGGAGAGTCACCAAGGATGATCTGAATTCCCCGTGTGCCGAGCAGGTCGGAGCTGAAAATGCGGGCAACGGAATTTTTCGGGATACGCACATCGTTGGAGATGTTCAGCTCAACCACAATCTTTCCGGGATTACCCTTGTCGAAACTCATCCCGCTTACCTGGCCGATGGAGAGGCCGTTGATGGTGACAGCATTGGCGGTCATCAGTCCGGCAACGTTGGAATACGACACAAAGAAGGTGCGCTGCTGGTTAAACAGATCTTTCCCTTTCAGAAAGTTAAAGCTCCAGACAAAGGCGGCCAGGGTGATCACACTGAGCAGTCCGATGCGTAGTTCACGTGAGAGTTTGAGTTGCTTCATATCCAATGCAAAGTTAATCAGTTTTCAGCAGTTTCCGCGCTTCGTCAAGTGTTATCCTTTCCCCGTTTAGAAACGCCACCACGAATGAACCTTTGAACCCTTTTGATTCAGCAGTTTTTATCAGTTTCACGGCTTCCTCCGGAGTCTTCTCATTGCCAATCGTATACTTGTACTTACCCTGGTGCTGATACCACGATACATCGCTGAGCCCTTTAAAAACCGCAGCATCAGTGTTCAGCTTCCTCTCGGAAAGATAAAACTGAACCTTGAAAACCGGCTGATTGCTTACAATGGATTCAACAGCCGTGGGGTTTGCATCAGAGTTTCCCACTGAGGCTGCTGTGTCGGTTTTACCGGATACCGGATATTCAGTTTCACTGACTGAGGAGGGTGTATTTTCAGCAATGGAACTGCTCGTCTGCCCGCCTTTTTCAACATCCGATTTATAATCTCTTACGGCTCTGTATATCGACAAAGCCAGTTTGTTCTGTCCGGCTTCGGAATTCAATATTTTTTCGTCGTGCAGATTGCTGATAAAACCCGTTTCAATCAGCACCGAGGGCATGGTCGTTTTGTAAAGTACCAGAAACCCGGCCTGCTTTACACCCCGGTTCAAGATATCGAGGTTGTCTTTGATGTGTTTCTGAACATTGGTAGCCAGGCTGAGGCTCTGTTCAAGATAGGCATCCTGAAGCATGGAGAAAAAAATGTATCCTTCAGGTGACTTAGGGTCAAATCCATCGTACTGAACATGATAGTCTTCTTCGAGCAGGATGGAGGCATTCTCCAGTTGTGCAACCGCCAGGTTGGCCTGTGTTTTGTGAAGCCCCATCACGTAGGTTTCGGAGCCGAACGGACTGGTCGATGGGTTGGCATTACAGTGAATGCTGATAAACAAATCGGCTTTGGCTTCATTGGCAATCTTTGCCCTGCGGAAAAGCTCCACGAAAACATCGGTTTTGCGGGTGTAGATTACCTCAACATCTTTCAGGTTCTCTGCAATCATCCTTCCGGTTTTCAGGGCGATCGAGAGTGCAATGTCCTTTTCTTTTGAATTCTTGCCGACAGCCCCGGAATCATGACCTCCGTGACCGGCATCAATCACCACTTTCTTAACCTTCTGGGCATTAACAAAAAATGGCATTTGTATTGCCAGAACCAACAGAATAATTATTGAAAAAATACGTTTTAACCCCATCTATATTTTGATTAGTTTTGGTTCCCGGTTTACGCATGGGTTTTTAAATGCAGAATTTTGCACAAAAGCCTTTTTCCCAGTACTTTGCAATGTCCCGATTGTTGACACCCCGGATTGTGGCATCTCTTTTGCAAGATCCTGTCAGCAATTTCTACTTTGTTTGACTACACAAATTTAATATTAATTGACATACGCTGCATACAAAATAATGCCACAGTTTCCGGGTAAAGCGCAGCTGTTAAACCTGCTTTTTTTACTTGTTGCCCTGATGCCGGTTTCCGTTTTTGCACAGGATCCGGTGACGCCTGTTGTGTTGGCGGATACGCTTTCACAATCATCCGATTCGTTGCGCATCAATGCCGGAGATGCTTTCAGTCAGACCCCCGATTCTCTGGCAGCGGCCGGTCAGCAAGGAAAGAAGAAAAGTTCCATCAATTCCAAAGTCGAGTACCAGTCATCCGATTCCATCTGCCTGGATGTAGCCGGACAGAAGGTGTATATGTACCGCGACGCCGAAATAAACTATGATAAGATTGTACAAAAGGCGGCTTATATAGAAATTGACTTCAATACCTCCATTCTGAGTGCGAGGCCTGCCACTGATTCCACCGGTAAAAAATACGGGAAGCCCGAGTTCACAGAAGGTGATCAGGCCTTTACTTCTGAGGCCATGCAATACAACTTCCGGACGCGTAAGGGGTTGATTAAAAATGTTATAACCAAAGAGGGAGAAGGTTATCTGCATGGGGAGGTAGTCAAAAAACTTGATAATGATGTGAGTAACATGCGGCACGGTGCTTACACCACCTGCAACCTCGATCATCCGCACTTCAGCATTCAGTTTACCAAAGCCAAAGTTATTCCCAACAACAAGATCGTAACAGGCCCGGCTTATCTTACCATTGAGGATGTTCCGCTGCCGCTGGTTCTTCCTTTCGGTCTTTTTCCCAACAAGCGCGGCCAGACATCGGGGGTTATTATCCCGACTTACGGGGAGTCAACCAACCGTGGATTTTACCTGGAAAACGGAGGTTATTACTTCGGAATCAATGATTACATGGAACTGCGGCTGGTAGGGGATATCTACAGCCGGGGCAGCTGGGCCGTTAAGCCGTTATTTAACTACAAGAAGCGCTATAAGTTCAATGGAAGCTTCAATTTCAATTATTCCATCAACACCGATGGCATCAGGGAAACGCCTTCATTCACCCGGAAGCGTGATTTCAGGGTCACCTGGTCGCACCGTCAGGACCCTAAAGCCCGGCCCAACAGTCAGTTCAATGCCAGTGTCAATTTCGGTTCATCTACCTACAATAAGTACAATCCGGTTACTTCAAACGATTACCTGACCAATACCTTCGGTTCGAGCGTCAGTTATTCAACCAATTTCAAAAATAAGGTATCGCTCACGGCAGCACTCCGTCACAGCCAGAATACCACCAACAAATCGGTAAGCCTCACCTTACCCGACATTGCGGTGTCGGCCAACCGCTTCTACCCGTTCCGCAAGCCCGGCAAGGCCTCCGACCTGAAGTGGTACGACAACATCAGCCTCAATTACTCGATGTCGGCCCGCAATGAGATCAACATTCACGAGGAGACCCTCTTCAAGCGTCAGATGTGGGATTCACTGCAGAATGGAGTACAGCATACCATTCCGCTCAGCTCAAGTGTCAAGGTGCTGAAATTCTTCACCCTCACCAATTCGGTAAACTATACCGAGCGCTGGTATTCTAAAAGTGTGCTGAAGACCTGGATGAACGATACCTTGTATATAGCTACGGATACGGTGGTCGGATACATCAGAACCGACACCCTGAGTGGATTCAAAGCGGCCCGTGATTTCAGTTTCAACTCATCGCTCAATACCACCCTGTATGGGATGGTTCAGTTTAAGAAAGGGCCGGTAAGGGCCATCCGGCATGTGGTAAGGCCTTCGGTTTCTTTCTCGCTCAGGCCAGATTTCGGAAGATCAGAGTTTGGCTATTACAAAGAGGTGCAGAAAGATACCCTGGGCAATATGAAGCGCTACTCCATTTTCAGCAGCGATGGCTTTAACTCCATTTTCGGGACACCGCCCGACGGTAAATCGGGCAGGGTGGGACTGAGTATCAGCAACAATCTGGAAATGAAGGTGCGTTCGAGAAAAGACACCATCACCGGCATGAAAAAGGTAATGCTGATTGAGAGTTTTACCCTCGGAACATCATACGACCTTGCCAAAGACTCGCTGCAATGGTCACCGCTTACCCTGAGTGCACGAACCACGCTGTTTAAAAAGCTGCAGGTACAATATTCGGCCAGTTTTGATCCCTACATTCAGGATTCCCTCGGCAGGGCTATCAACCGGTTCGAATGGGATGTCAACCAGCGCCTCCTGAGGCGTGATAATTCATCCTGGAATTTCTCCCTGTCGTACAATTTCAGCTCCGGTAAAAACAAGAAGAGCGGAAAAGCCAACGCCCCTCCGCCGGCGGTAAGCAACAATGCGACGCCCGAACAGCTGCAGGAAATTGCCGATAATCCCGGGCAATATATCGACTGGAGCAATCCCTGGAGCCTCAGTTTCAATTATTCGCTCAGGCATACCAGCAACCTGGTGCCCAGCACAGGCGTATATAAAAAAGACCTGGTACAGACCCTGGGCTTTAATGGCGACATCAGCATCACCCCTAAATGGAAAGTCAGCCTGAACTCCAATTATGATTTCGAGAGTGGCAAATTGTCTTATACCTCGATGAACGTATACCGCGACCTGCACTGCTGGGAAATGCGCTTCAACTGGATTCCGCTGGGGTATCAGAAAAGCTGGAATTTTTATATCAAAGTGAAAGCCAGTGTTTTGCAGGATCTTAAATTGAACCGGAAGAAGGATTTCAGGGACAATTAAGCCTGGAATGAATGTCAGATTCCTGTAAAACAGCAAACCACCTGAAGGGAACATCCGGTTTTCCTTATATTTGCGCGTTATGATTTTTACACCTACGATCATCCGTTTGCACAAATGGCGGGTTAAAAACCTGAGCCACCGTAATTTTGTGCTTATGCTCAGTCTGATTGTCGGCCTGATCAGTGGTCTCGCAGCTGTTGTGCTCAAGAATACGGTGTACTATACCCATTATTTCCTTACCAGAGGATTCAGCGCCGAAGACGGAAACCTGCTTTACCTTGCCTATCCTTTTCTGGGTATGTTATTCACCGTGTTGTTTGTCAGGTATTTTGTAAAAGACAATATCTCACATGGGGTGAGCCGGATTCTGTATGCCATATCCCGGAAAAACAGTCTGCTGAAGCCTCACAACAACTACAGCTCGCTGGTAGCCAGTACGATTACTGTCGGGTTTGGAGGCTCGGTAGGGCTGGAAGCCCCGATCGTACTCACGGGTGCCTCCATCGGGTCAAACCTTGCCCGGATCATGCGCATGGATTACAGGACCATCACGCTGATGATCGGCTGCGGTGCTGCCGGAGCCATCGCCGGAATCTTCAAAGCCCCCATTGCAGGGGTGATTTTTGCCCTCGAAGTGCTGATGCTTGATCTTACCATGGGGTCGCTGATTCCCCTCCTGATTGCTGCCGTAACAGGTGCCACGGTCTCCTCCTTCCTCATGGGTAAATCGGTGCTGTTCTCCTTCTCGGTTTCCGATCCTTTCAACCTCTACAACATTCCGTTTTACATTTTGCTCGGGGTTATTTCAGGACTGGTTTCCCTCTATTTTACCCGGGCCAACATGTTTGTCGAAAATCAGTTCCGCAAAATAAGCAGTTTCAGGTTAAAGCTGCTTTACGGAGGCATAGCCCTGAGTCTGCTTATCTTCTTTTTTCCGCCTCTGTTCGGTGAAGGCTACGAAGTGCTGACCGATATTCTGAATAACCGGGGCGACAACATTGTGAACGAAAGCCTTTTTTATTCCCTCAAAAACGAATCATGGGTTTTTATCAGTTTTCTCGTTCTGGTTCTCTTTTTCAAAGTCATTGCCATGGCCCTCACCACTGCCGGGGGCGGGGTAGGGGGGATATTCGCCCCTTCGCTTTTCATGGGTGGGGTAACCGGTTTTTTCACTGCAAGGCTGATCAATACCCTCGGTTTTGTCAAGCTGCCCGAGAGTAATTTTGCCCTTGCCGGAATGGCCGGGGTGATGGCTGCCGTAATGCATGCCCCGCTCACTGCCATCTTCCTGATCGCGGAGATCACCGGGGGCTATGAGTTCTTTATTCCACTCATCATCACATCGACCATCGCTTACCTCACCATCAACTTCTACGAACCCCACAGCATTTATACCAAACGACTGGCCATGCGCGGCGAACTTATCACGCATGATAAGGACAAAGCCGCCCTCGCCCGGTTGTCGATCACCCGGCTTATTGAAACAAACTTCCTGACCATTGGACCCGATGCAACCCTGGGAGAACTGGTAAAGGTGATAGCCCGTTCTGAACGCAACGTATTCCCGGTTACAGATGAGGAGAATAACTTTCTGGGGGTAGTTTTTATCAATGAAATCAGGAACATCATGTTCAACCATGAGCTCTACAACAATACCTATGTCAGAAACCTGATGTTTATGCCCGAGCCACTGGTAAACATCAGCGAAACCATGGAAGATGTGGCCCAAAAGTTCGGTGAATGTGCCCATTACAACCTGCCTGTACTCGACCAGGGCAAGTATGTGGGTTTTGTTTCAAGGGCCAATGTATTCTCTGCCTACCGCAACCGGGTGAGAGAGGCTTCGCAGGACTGATGCCCGCGAGATGAAGTGACGGGAATTGAATACTGAAACTGATTTTGCTAGTCGATGAAAGACCTGACCGGAAAAACGTTACCCTTCTTTATTGTTCTGATATTGTATCAGGCCCTGATGCTGATTTTAATCCTGATCTCAGGTTACAGGGATAGTTTTCTCCTGTTGAACGGAGGTTTTCCGGCCTGGCTCGACCTGCCCATGTTCCTGCTTACACACCTTGGCGACGGACTGATACTTACTTCCCTGCTTGCATTGCTGTTTGTCAGAAAATATCCGTCAATGGTGCTGCTGCTGGTAGTGGTAGTGGTGGTAACCGGCTTGTCGGGACAGATACTGAAGAATTTCGTTTTCGATGAATGGGCGCGTCCTCTGGGCACATTTGGGCCGGGGAGAGTCCACACGATTTATGGTTATAACCTCTATCAGAACTCATTTCCCTCGGGTCACAGCATCACGGTGGCAGCTGCCTTTACCCTGCTGGTTCTCGTGCTGAAGCCTGCTGCACCCCTGCTGATCCTTTCAGCATTGCTTACGGCATTGATCTCTTATTCACGCGTATACGTCGGTGCCCATTTCCCCGGTGATGTGCTTGCCGGAACTGTGCTGGGAAGCGGCGGATCCCTGCTGTTAACCTGGTGGCTGAACCCATGGATATCCCGTGGGATAGCCAAGCTGACTGCAGGAAAACTTGCCTGGATTACAGGATTACTGACCTTTTCGGCATTGACCGGCCTGGTAGCAGGAGTGCTGATGCTCAGGGAGTTCCTGGTCAGAATCTTTTAACATTCCATCAATGAAAATTATCACCTACAATGTAAATGGTATCCGTTCAGCCATTGAGAAGGGCCTGGTAACCTGGCTGATGCACGAAAGGCCTGATGTTCTTTGCCTGCAGGAAACCAAAGCACAACCCGATCAGATACCCGTGGAGGAGTTTCAGGCACTTGGCTATCATTGCCACTGGTTTTCAGCCGAAAAAAAAGGTTACAGCGGGGTAGGCCTGCTCAGTCTGAAAAAACCCGATCTGGTGGAAACCGGCATCGGCATCGACCGGTATGATGCTGAAGGGCGCCTTATCAGGGCCGATTTTGGCGAACTGACCGTGGTGAGTGCCTACCATCCATCCGGGACCACCGGAGATGAGCGGCAGTCCTTCAAAATGGAATGGCTGGAAGACTTTTACGATTATGCCCATGATTTGCTTGAAGTCAGGCCAAAACTGGTGTTGTCGGGCGATTATAACATCTGTCACCGTCCCATCGATATCCACGATCCGGTACGCAACGCAAAAAACTCGGGATTTCTGCCCGAAGAGCGCGAATGGATGGAGGATTTTCTGAACAGCGGATTTACCGACACTTTCAGGTTTTTCAACAAACACCCGCATCACTACACCTGGTGGAGTTACCGTGCCGGAGCCCGCAAACGCAATCTGGGCTGGCGCATCGACTACAACATGGTAAGTCAGGCAATGAACAGTGCTCTGACAGGCGCCTTTATTCTTCCTGCTGCCGTTCACTCTGATCACTGCCCTGCAGTGGTGGAACTCGATGCCTGAAAAATAACCGGATCAGCCCTATATCAGACTGATCCGGAAAGATAAAAAAGAGAAAAAGTCAGCACGCAGATTTCAGGAAAGCTTATCCTGCTTCATTGCAGGCCAGGTAAGCATTTATACAAATACGGATAAGTAAGGTTGTATGACTCTGTTAATCCGGGAAATGGCATTTAATCATATTCAGGAAGTTCCACCTTCCCGATGAAGAGCAGGGTATTGCTCAGGCGCTCGCGGATGGCAAAAACAAAAGGCCTGTCAATCACCGTTGGTTCCGGAAAACTGGTTAATTCAATGCCGATGGTGGTCACTGCCGCTGCTTCTGTGCCCTCTTCGTTCACATCAACGAAGGTGTTCTGTTTAACAAAACTTACGAAAATATCATCATCGGCAATCCCTGATAAATCAGCCAATACCGGGTTGAAGGCATCGGTCATGCCTAGGCTGGACAACTGATCGTTCAGGGTCTTTTCAAACTCAAACCGGAACTTTGGCATCCTGATATCCAATGACTGCTGACTGGTATTCGCATCGAGACCGGAGGTAATCGTCTCCCACAGCTCAGGGGTGAAATCCCCGAGAAAATTGGTCAGTGTACCTCCGGGAAGAATGATCACCATGGAGAAATTCTGCTGTCCGTAGTTCAGCTCCAACGCTGAACAGGTGCTGCCGTAGTAACTTCTTACAGGGATTGTACCTGACATCATGTCCACTTCTGTTGCTGGTCCGTTTTCAGGCCTGAACAGTCCGGTGGTTGTTTTCGATTTATCGAACTGCTGCGTCCAGGTTCCTTTAAAGTAAAGGGCATTCATGATAAACATCACGGCTTCGGGGCTGATTTCCTGAAGCACTTCATCGATTTTGCCATTGGTGTTGTCGCTGGCCCAGCCGTTGATGGTTTCGAGTGCGCCGGGACTGTTGAAATCAAGGGCAGCGCAGGTGGCATCAAAATCCTCTTCCAGCCTGCTCAGGAAAGGACTTTTTACAGCAAACCCCTGACGGTACCACACGGCGTTGGCCAGGGCCAGGCGGGTGGTGGGGTCGAGATTTAACAACTGGGTGGTCAGACTCTGGTAGGATTCATTGATTTCTTCAGGACTCATGCCCTCAAAACCCAGCATAGAGCGGATCTGGTTGTAGGTTTCACCTTCGCAGCCGTTGAGCAGCATTGACAGGGCTGCCGATGCACTGAGCGGAGAAAGCATCATGTTGTCATCTTCAGTTAATGCAGCCTGCGTAAAAAGCCTGATCCCGAAATCATTGCTCACAGAGATCACTTCTCTTGATTTTTCGGTAAGCGAAACCGGCTTCGGATCTTTGGCTGTCTTGTTTTCTTCCTTGCTGCACCCGGTAATGGTCAGCAATATAACGATGGAAAGGAGGACTGAAAGTTTCATCAGTGGTTGAATTATTGGTTATTCATTCTTCTCTTTTTTTGCATGGTTGCTTTTCGGCCATTTGTTCTCACAAGATAGTAAAAGAAAGACTATCAAAAACAAAGAGATTAAACAACTGCAAATGCAAGATGAGAAAACCCGGCCCTGGTTGCATGGTGGAATTGAAATAATGTTGTTTGGCTCACCTTTCGTCAAACATCTGTTGGGACTTCTTCCGTGTGAGCGATGGATTTGTTTGAGAATACGAATTTTTCGCCGGTATCAGCAGGATATGAAAGAAAAAGAAAAGGTCACCCGGCCATTGTCAGGACTTTTTCACCAGTTTACCGGATAAGGGTAATGTCACCCGTTGCCGGACTTGGAAGCGTTCTGGTGACATACGAAGGTGCTTCGTAAGAAATTACATAAATATAGGTGTCTGTCTGAGCGGGATTGCCGTTGATGGTACCATCCCAGCCTGTAATGAAATCAGTCGTAGTAAATACCAGATCGCCCCACTTGGTATAGATGGCCATGTAGAAATCGTTGAATTCAAATCCACTGAACAGCGGCCTGAAAGTATCGTTGAGTCCGTCTCCGTTTGGTGTAAAGGCATTGGGTATCAGCAGCTCAAGGTTACAGGGAACCACATGGATGCTGTCGGATGCCTTACAGTTGTTGACATCGGTAACCTGTACCCAGTAAGTTCCAGCCTCAATGGCAATCCGGCTTTCCGCGGTACTGCCATCATGCCACAGATACGAAGCGTAACCCGAACCCGGATTCAGCAGTTCCTGCTGGCCGAAACAAAGGGTATCAGCATACCCCAGGCTGATCTGTGGCTTCGGATTTACCCTCACCTCTACATCCTGAGTGGCCCGGCAGTTTTCCGGATTGGTGGCAATCAGCCTGAACTGTCCGTTGTCATTGATTCCGAGTTGTCCGAGCTGCCAGTCTGCTTCCGGATGTGTAAATCCGGATGGCCCGGTCCACTCAAAACTGATCTGCTGATCATCGAGCGACCCGGCGCGGAGTGTCAGCATGTCGCCTTCACAATAGGTGCCTGATCCTTCTGAATATATTGCCGGACTTGGCAGGATTTCAGCCAGACCATTCACAAAGATGGCCGGAATGGAGTCGTTGTCGGCGGAATAAAGCACACATTGCATCCAGTTCCAGATGAGGTCACTGTTGCCCGGTGCCAATGCATCAAACCGGAGGGAGAATAGCTGCTCACCGGTGCCTACCGTAGTTACATTATCCCACGTCGAGAACCTTATCTGCAGGGTATCGCCCACAATGCTGTTGCTGAATGTGCCGTTCTCAAGCGCCGGATTTACCCCTGTAAGACCGGTGAAGGAGAGTACTTCAGTGTTGTAGGCCAGTTCCATGATAAAGGAAGAAATGTCGGTGAAATCCCTGGCTTCTACCGGGATAATTACCGGAAGGTTCAGACAGTAGGTTACTGTATCGGCTGTAATTTCCACTTCTCCTGAAACACTGTTCAGGATATCAAATGCCATAGAAGTGGTACACCCGTTGGCATCCTGAACAAAGGCGGTATATTGGCCGGTGCTTAGGTTGTTAAAGAGTGAGGCCGGCTGCCAGTCAGTGCCATTGCCGGTGAGCGAATATCCAAGCGGCTGGGCGACACCGTTGGCAACAATGTTTGCGCTGCCATCATCCAGTCCGTTGGTTGCATGGGTAATTTCAATGTTGACTATTTCCGGTCCGGAAATGGTTTCAATCGTTATACCTTCAATCAGTATTTCGCAAGCCTTTGAATCCCTGACACTTATATCGTAGGTGCCGCTGCTGAGTGCATTGAATACGTTTGCTGACTGCCATCCGGTGCCTGGCTCAAGCCTGTATTCATAGATTCCGGAACCTCCGGATGCTGTTACCGTGACTGAGCCGGTGGTTTGATGGCAGGTGATGTCGGTTTTGTCAACCAAAGCTGTGAGTACAGCCGGTTCGGAGATGGTGACGGTTCCAAGGTTGGCGACATTGGTCACCTCGTTGGCATCGCGCATCATCACGGCATAGGCGTCAGGTGTCAGGCCCGTGAAGAGACCGGAAGCCTGCCAGTTGGCACCACCATCAATGCTGTATTCATAGCTGCCCGAACCGTTCTGCGGATCGGTGATGGTGATGGAACCATCGGCTGCCCCGAAACAGGTGACATTGGTGAAGGCCACGGTGGCAGTAAGCGAACCGCCTGGCAGGATTTCACTCTGACCAAGGTTCACCGAACAGGAAACGGCATTGGCATCACGGATAAACACATCATAGGTGCCCGGA
>JAEUTG010000038.1 GCA_016788045.1 Bacteroidales bacterium | reverse complement strand
CAACGGCGATGGAACCATGCGCAAGGCACAGGGTACCTCGGGCGATCAGTTCCCGCTCAACATTGCCGACCAGATTACCGTTGAGCTGCACGATGCGGTGAATTATGCTGTGGTTCATCATTCAGAACCAGCGGTGATGCTTAGCACCATCGGGCAGGCCGAAATCCAGCTTCCGGCAGAATACAACGGCAGCTATTACATTACCATCAGGCATAGAAACAGTCTGGAAACTACTTCAAAACTTCCGGTTTCATTTGCCGGTAATCAGATCAGCTACAGTTTCGATGGAATGGCCCAGGCTTATGGCGACAATATGGCGTTCTACAGCGACGGGCATTGTGCCATCTTCTGCGGGGATGTGAACCACGACGGTGTGGTGGATACCGGTGATATGTCTCCGGTGGACAACGATGCCGGAAACTACGCCGGTGGCTATCTTGACACCGACGTCAACGGCGATGGCATTGTCGACACAGGCGACATGACTGTTGTTGACAACAACGCGGCAGCCTACACCGGAAGCGCTACACCCTGATTCGCCGGGATGAAGCAATATAACTTCAATAAACCCGGTTTCAGCCCCTTTTCTGATACCGGGTTTATGCAATTGCTGCCTGATCGGCGCTGACTGTTTGTTTTCCTGGCCACGCTGACCCGGAGTTTTGAAACCATGGGGAAAGATTAATCAGGGCACTTGCCTGAATAAGGATAAATGGCTATATTTCAATTGTGAAACCAGGCCTCCCGGGTGACTAAACACCGGTTTTCAGATAAATACGAAATGGTTGAATATTTAAAATTCACTAAAATGAGGTTCTGCATTGTAGTGGTTTTCTCGCTGGCTGGTTTTCTGGCACAAGGGCAGATTTCCCCAAAGGAAGCGAGGTTATTTGTCAGTCAGCATTTCAAAAATATCTCAAAAAAGGCTGCGCTGGATTCTTTGCTTGCTTCCAGTGAGCGGCTGGCAGAAGAAAACCCTGACACTGCGTATCTTCTGGCCGGCATTGCAAAATCGCTCAGCGATGCCAACGGTGACCATGAGAAATCCGGTCGTGCAGCATGGTGCGCTGCGGAGGCCATGTATTTTAAAGATGAATACCAGAAAGCCATCGACTTATATCTGGTTGCTGCTGAAGAGTATTTTGAAGTAAGCAGGGACTCATCGGGGCAAATGGCAGAACAATTCAGCAATGCAGCCTATTGCTACCAGGAACTCGGGATTCCGGAGAAAGCCCTTGAGTTGAACAAAATTGCGCTGAGACTGCAAAGGAGAGCAGGGAATAAAGCTGAAATCGGCACCAATCTGAGCAACATCGGCACCAATTACTTCCATTTATCGGATTTCGACAAAGCAGTAGAATACTTTACCATGGCCCTGCAAATTGACAGGACATCGGGTGATTCGGCTGCTATTGGCACCTCGCTCAACAATCTTGGCATGGTATATAGTCGTTGGGGAAAGCACCGCCAGGGCATTAAGTTTTTTGAGGACGCGCTTTCATTTTCAACTTCAGAATCGGTCAAAGCTATCCGCTATAGTAATATCGGCATGTCATGGTATCACCTTAAGGATTATGAAAAAGCGCTGGATTACCTGTACAGGGCCTTAAAAACGGATATCAGGCTCAACAGGACAGTTAAAATCGGCATCCGGAAAAATGAGATCAGTACGGTTATTTCTGCCATGGGAAGATATCATGAGGCACTGAAGCTGAACGAAGAAGCCCTCGCAATTTTCAGGGAGACCGGCATTACAGAATCACAGATCATTACCCTTACCGACATGGGTAGCATATACCAGAAACTCGGCGCTGATGATAAAGCCGGAGCGTGCTTTCTTGAAAGTGCCGCCCTTGCTGAAAAAAGCGGTGCTGTTTACCACCTCGCAAGAAACTACAAAGCACTTTACGAACTGGCAGAAGCACGTTCAGATTTCAGGAATGCATTTCTGTATCTGAAAAAATATGCAGCTGCCAACGATTCAGTGTTTAATACAGAAAAACACAAGCAACTGGCCAACTTCGAGATTCTGTATGAAACAGAAAAAAAGGAGAAAGCCAATCAGTTGCTTTTGCTTGATCTCAGACTAAGGCAGAAGACTCAGCGTCTTGGAATCGTAATCATTGCAGGGCTGATGCTGGTGCTGCTCTTTACTTACTTACTATTGAGGGCGAAATCGAAGGGGCTTAAACAACACCGGCTGTTGTTAAAAAAGGAACAGGAACTCGCTGCACTTGAGCTGGAGAAGAAAGATGCAGCCAATAAAATGCTGGAGGACCGCATTTTTGCCGAGCAGCAGATCAACAGGCTTGAAAGGGAGAAACATTCGGCAACACTGGAGTTGAAAAACAACGAGTTGGCCAATTCCTCGCTGAACATCGTCAGAAAGAATGAAATCCTGAATGAGATCAGAGACAGAATCAAGACTTCCCGCAACAATGAAGTAGTTCATGAGATTATAAGTTTTATCAATTCAAATACCGACATAGACCACAACTGGCAAAAATTCAAACTTGAATTTGACTTTATCCATCCAGGCTTTTTCGACAGAATAAAATCCGTTTATCCTCAGCTTACAGAACACGATATCCGGCTTGCAGCCTATCTGCGTATAAATTTAAGTTCCCGTGAGATTTCGGGTATGATGAATGTTTCGCTCGAGACCGTTCACAAGAACCGTCAGCGCTTGCGCAAGAAGATGAATCTTGAGCCAAACTGCGACCTCTCGGCCACGCTGAAAGCGATCTGATTCCAAATCAATCATTTTCATTGTTTTTGGGACATGTCCCCCTGTTTGTCCTACCCTGAAATTTGACAGGCGGCAGTTTCACATCCTAATTTTGCAGCTGATGAAACGGTAAGCCGGATCTGAACATCCGGCTTTCGGGTTGCATCAACATTTCACCATGAGAAAAGCATACAGGATTGTGATCGGTTTTCAGCAGAATGCACCCGGATTCAGGTTCTTTGCCTGCAAAAAAGGCCGGGAAACCGGAATCAAAGGAGTGATTCCCTGCTTACGGAGCAACCTGCTGATCATCCATGCAGAAGGCACCCCCGACATGATCAACCATTACCTGGAGTTACTGAAAGAAGGTACACCTTTTTGCAGAATCAACAGCATTTCCTGTGAGGAAGTCCGTGTTATGAACTTTACCAGACTCGACCTGACCCAGCATCAGCTTTTATACCCGGAATCAACAATTTCACCCTTACCACGATTCAGCTCCTGGCTCGGATTTTTCGGTTTCTGATTCTTATAACCGACCAATCAGAACACGTGCTGCAGACCGGCCATGAATAGGGAAGCGAAGCAGGTAATTCAGTAAACAGCAGCAGATAAACTCATAAAGAGCTCACGTTACTACACAGTTACCGACCCGCGCTGCCTTGAGAAAACAATTTGAGATCAGTAAGATATAATGAAGATAACTCAGCAATCAGGCTAATGGACAATTTCGACGAAATACGCTTCTCGCGGAAATCCTTTGAGGATGCCTTCGGTTTCGAATGCATGAAGATGGCCTACAAGCTGAAGCTGAAAGGAAGAATGGACTATGGGCCTGACATGAAGTCTGTTATCCGGCTC
>JAEUTG010000019.1 GCA_016788045.1 Bacteroidales bacterium | reverse complement strand
CGTAAGGTTGATAGCGGAAATCTGAAGAACTGGCTTTAAAGCCCCGGCGGGGCGTAAGGTGAAATCCCCTGTCGATAAAGAAATGGGAGGCTGGGCGCAGTTTTGAAAAAAATCCGCCGTTAATTTAATTCACCTGACGCCTGCCACAATTAGCAGGAAAGGTCTCTGACCCTTAGAATCACCATGCCTTCCTGCTTTTCAATCAACCTTTCTCCCCTCCGGGGCGATCTCTCCAATGTTCCTTGTTTATCTGATAAAACCCAAAGTTGGCTACTGGCAGAAAAACGGGCACTATTGAACATTCCGGAGAGCCGGATATCGAAAGATTAAAATAAAAAAAGCCACTCACAAATGAATGTAAGTGGCTGATTTCTAAGCCCACCTGCCAGATCCCATATCGCTGTGCTCCCGGAACGACCCTCTGATTAATCCCAGGAAGTCGGGGCTTTAACCAACTGAGTCATTGGCAGATCGATTTTGTCCATAGTACAGATTTTTTCAATGAAGGCCCTGGATTTCTGCTTTTTAATAAACCGCTCTGCCTTCATGGTTATGCCCATATCTTCAGAGGCAATGAATGAAGCCACCAGCACCCAGGGGCGATTTTTTGAAGTAAAAGTATGGTGGGCAGAATGGTTGTGTTCCCACACCCTGCGATTGACATCTTCTGTAAAGCCGGTATAATAATCGCCTGAAACCTCAGAACGCAGGATATAAATAAAGTACATCATAAATGAAAAAAAGCCGGGAATACCGGCTTCTTTTGCTCCCCCTGCTAGATCCCGGATCGCTGTGCTCCCGGGACGACCCTCTGATTAATCCCGGGAATCCGGGGCTTTAACCAACTGAGCCATTGGCAGATCGATTTTGTCCATAGTACAGATTTTTTCAATGAAGGCCCTGGATTTCTGCTTTTTAATAAACCGCTCAGCTTTCATGGCAATACCCATATCTTCAGAAGCAATGAATGAAGCCACCAGCACCCAGGGGCGATTTTTTGAAGTAAAAGTATGGTGGGCAGAATGGTTGTGTTCCCACACCCTGCGATTGACATCTTCAGTAAAGCCGGTATAATAATCGCCCGAAACCTCAGAACGCAGGATATAAATAAAGTACATCATAAATGAAAAAAAGCCGGGTATACCGGCTTCTTTTGCTCCCCCTGCTAGACTTGAACTAGCGACCCTCTGATTAACAGTCAGATGCTCTAACCGACTGAGCTAAGGAGGAATAATGCTCTTATTTCAAATTTCCTTTGACCCTCTGATTAATCCCGAGACTTCGGGGCTCTAACCGACTGAGCTAAGGAGGAATAATGCTCTTATTTCAAATTTCCTTCGACCCTCTGATTAATCCCGAGACTTCGTCCCGTATCTACGGGATAACCGACTGAGCTAAGGAGGAATATTTTTTCTGTATCAGGGCTGCAAAATTACATCAAAAAATTAAATAAACAAGTGCATGGCAATTTTTTTTAATTTTTCACCTGACCTGTTTTATCCATTTTCTGATCTGCCTGAAAAAGATGCAGCCCCGATCACGGCCAGTGGCAAGCTGCATCCGAAGTTTCACCTGACCGGAATATTCAGGCATCTATTCCGGAAAATTTTACAAACATCTGAATAACTGACAGATACATAACATTACTGGCATGGAACATGTTTGGCACTGAGCCGGCTTGCAACTGCCAGGGCTGGTCATCGGTAATTCAGCGGTGTACTTCATTAAAAAAGGCCGGTTCATCTATTTTGTTTTCCTGCTTTTCGCAGCGGATTTAGTTTTGCTGCCCTGAACTGTGTAAGCTGCTCCCATGACTGAAAAACCAATTCTGCCGCTGAAAACATCCGCTTTTCTGATGGCTGCCGTCCTCCTTTCGATCTTCTTCAATTCTGCCAGGGCTCAGCCACTGGAATTCAGTTTCAACAATCCGGGCAATCAGTGTTACTTTAATTATGTCTGTTTCAGCCAGCATGATATTTACCACAGCAACCGACAGCCATTTCTCTTCATGGTCGGGAAGCCGGGAGAAACCGCCATGGCAGTTTTTGACGGGGATACACTGCACACCCTTCCGTCATTTGCCAATTACCTGTTTGTTTATCTTCCATCCCGGGGAAATACGCCCCAATCGAAACTCCAGTGTCTTGATGCCATGGCCAGCCTGCTTACGTTCCATTTTCAGTACGGCAACGCCAACCTGTTTCTGCAGGTGGATGACCCGGATATCTCACGGGCTGACATTGCCCTGATGCGCCTCGACAAAACATTCAAAACCATACGGCTTGCTTCAGAGGCTCCGGCCGACACCTCTGCAAAGGCCAAACCGGAAGAGGTTTTCCGTGAAACAGCCATCAATTACGAGCTGGCAGATGCGAAAGAATCCGATGAGTCGGGCAACTTTTACATCGATGAAACGATTGAGGCCGAAGGAGATGCAGAGGAATTTACCAGGCCACGAAAAACCTATTTCGGCAAACCCCAGGCCTTCAACTTCACCCTTACAGGGATTATCCGCGACAAAGCCACCGGCGAAGCCCTGCCTTTTGCCACGGTGCAGGTAAAGGGAACCACCATGGGCAGCACCGCCAATGCCGATGGCTTCTTTACCATGGTGAAAATTCCTTGCGATACCAGTGTGCTGGTGGTTCAATATATGGGCTACGACCGCACAGAGGTCTTTCTGACTCCTTTTATGCCAAAGAAAAACCTCACCATAGAGCTCCGGCAGTCGGCCTACACCCTGAAGGCGGTCTCCATAGTCGGAAGAAAAGAAGAGGTGGTCCTGGCCGGAAGGGCCGAAGTGAGTTCCGTGAAGATGACTCCGCGCAAAATGGAACAGCTGCCCGGATTGGGTGAGAAAGACATCATGCGTTCCTTTCAGCTGATGCCGGGCATCAGTGCCGCCAACGAGTCTTCTTCCGGTTTGTATGTCAGGGGTGGAACACCGGATCAGAACCTGGTGCTGTACGATGGCTTTACCGTTTATCATGTCGACCACCTCTATGGTTTCTTCAGTGCTTTTAATGCCAATGCCATCAAGGATGTTCAGCTTTACAAGGGGGGCTTCGAACCGAGGTTCGGGGGGCGTCTCTCCAGCGTTACCGAAATCACCGGCAAGGACGGGAATCAGAAGAAGTTCAATGCTGGGGGAGACATCAGCCTGTTGAGCATGAACCTATTAGCTGAAGTGCCCTGGGGTGAGAAATTCAGCTCGGTGGTAACTTTCCGGCATTCATACAAAGGGGCACTGTACGATGCCATCTTCAAGAAATTTAACGGCAGCAGCGATCAGGCCGATCAGCCTGCCATGGGACCCGGAGGACGCCAGGTTCAGGAGTCGGAAGCAACCAACTATTTCTACGACCTTAATGCCAAGGTTACCTATCGCTTCAGCGACAAAGACCAGCTCTCGCTCAGCCTTTACAATGGCACCGATAAGCTCGACAACAGCTCCGATGTGAGTGCCAGCGGATTCGGGGGAGGAGGTCGTGATTTTAACATGAACACCACTGACCTTACCCGCTATGGAAATACCGGAATCAGCCTCCGCTGGGCACGCCGGTGGAACGAGAAACTGCTCGGTAACACGGTGGCCAGTTACTCCAACTACTTCAGCGACCGCGACCGCACCTCCGACCGTACCATCGAAGTGGACGATGTAGAAACCACTACCCGCATGGGAGTGATCGAAAACAACGATCTGCGCGATTTCAGCCTCAAATCCGACTACCAGTGGGATGTCTCCCGGCATACGCAGCTTCAGTTTGGGTTTGCCGGCACTTACTTCGACATTAACTACAGCTATGCTCAGAACGACACCTCAAATGTGCTTGAAAAACAGAACAAGGCCCTACTTGCAACTACCTATCTTCAGACAAGCATCAAACTACTTGAGGATAAACTGCTGCTCCTGCCGGGCCTCAGGAGCAGTTATGCTGAATCAACGGGCAAGCTCTATTATGAACCACGTTTCCTCTTCAGCTACAACCTCACCGGAAAACTCAGCCTCAAGGCATCTACCGGAAAGTATTACCAGTTTGTAAACCGGGTTACGCGTGAAGACATATTGTCGGGAAGCCGCGATTTCTGGTTGCTGAGTGACAACACCTCTGTTCCGGTTAGTTCAGCCGTTCACTACATCGCCGGGATTTCTTACGAGAACAACAGCTACCTTTTCAGCGCTGAAGCCTATTACAAAGAACTTTCCAACATCACCGAATACTCCCTGCGTTTCAACAGCTCGCCCATGGGGGTGAGTTACGACGAAAATTTCTACAGCGGAACCAGCAAAGCAAGGGGTCTTGAACTGCTCGCACAACGCAAGGCTGGCAACCTCAACGGATGGCTGAGCTATACCCTGGGGGAAGCCCGCAACCGTTTTGAAATCTACAGCCCGGCTTTCTACCCGGCCAACCAGGATGTAACCCATGAATTCAAAGCAGTCGGCCAGTTCAGGTACAAGCGGTGGGACTTCTCGGCTACCTGGATTTTTGCAACAGGGCGGCCCTATACGGCTCCTTCCGGCGCCTATACCATCACCCTGCTCGATGGCACCGAACAGGAGTTCTTTACGGTTACCGAAAAAAACAGCATCCGCTTGCCCGATTATCACCGCCTTGATCTGGCCGCCAATTATAAACTTCTCAAAGGCATGAAAGGCGAGCGCAAGCGCCGCGAAATCGGCTATATCGGGCTTTCACTGTTCAATGCGTACAACCGTACCAATGTCTGGTATAAAACCTTCACCATCGAAGACGGCAGCATTCTCGAAACCAATGTCAATTATCTTGGCTTCACCCCCAACCTCACCCTCTCGCTGAAGTTCAGGTAGGGGTGGGTTGCCGGCAGTATCGAACCAAAAATCCAGAAAAAAATGAACATAAGATCCAAGAGAAAGCAATTATTCGTGCTTACCGTCAGCCTTCTTGTGCTGGCCAGCGCCTGCACCGACGATTCCGGCAGTGCCTATACCGATTTTCCCGTAGTGGAGGCCTATCTGCTGCCTGGAGATTCGGTGGCAGTGAAAATCAGCAGGCAGCTGCCTTTTTTCAGCGATGCAGCCTATTCAGCCGATGATATCGAAAACCTCAGTGTAAGCCTTTCCGTGAAGGGATCAGCCTTAATGCTGACACCGGGCGACAGCGGCTGGTATTACGGCTACAGGCAAGGGCTGGATGAGGGAGATACGTTGCGGCTCTCCTTCACCTTTGATGAACGACCGGTTACCGCTTTTACCTATATCCCCTCCAAACCCTTGAACCTCACCCAAACGGCAACGAAAATGTACGTTCCACGCATGGACAGTACCTCAGGACCCGGTGGCATGGGCAGCATGAGCGACCCGGTTTCCATTACCTGGGACAATGAGGATGCTTCCTACTACATGGTGGTGGTCGAAAACATCGAAGAAACCCTTGACCCCATCAGGGACTTCGGCGATGAGGAACCGCCCGGCAACCGCTTCCGCAAATCACCCACCACCTCAGCCACCGAGATGATCAGGCCCTTTGATTTTGAATACTTCGGCCGGCATCGGGTCATTGTTTTTCATGTGCTTCCCGATTATGCCACCCTTTACGAACAAACCACCAACAGCTCACTCAATCTGCGCAACCCCTCCACCAGCATCACCAATGGCTATGGCATTTTTACCGGACTGAATTCCGATACCCTGTACATCAATGTAATTGAGAGTACATCGAAGTAGGACGGAAGCAGGGAGAATGTGAAGGGAAAGTAAGCAAAATCTTCATTTCCAAATCATTATTGTCCGCTTACAGTAAAAGATACCTTGAAACCAAAACCCCAAGCCACCAACCTGTCTGCCTGAGCAGTCAGGCAGGAATTGCTTTAAATCAGATAAATAATTTGGTGATGTTGAGTGATTTCGTGTGTTGGTGTCAAAAAAAGAAAGTAAGACACCTGTTTTGAATAATGGCTGTAATCCGGTTTTATCAATCAGTTCAAAGAAAACCAATTATTTTCCCCGGACAACAGTGTTTCCAAATCCCGAAATTCCGGTTTCCTGACTTTCGTTACCGGTCCGGGAAGCTTGGAATCCTATCTCCTTGTCCCCTTGTCTCCTTGTCTCCTTGTCTCCTTGTCTCCTTGTCTCCTTGTCTCCTTGTCCCCTTGTCAGATGTTAAGTGACGAAAGTCTACCTAGAACGGTGGTCCTTCGTCCCTTTTCAGCGTCCCTCGCCCCTTTCTGAATAACAAACGATTTTACGGCAAATAATAGGTTTGTCAGCAAGCGGAAATCTTTACCTTTGCAGCCCTGAATCTTAATTCATTTACCATGAGCTTAGTTGTTGTCGGAACTGTTGCCTTTGATGCCATTGAAACCCCTTTCGGTAAAACCGATAAAATCCTCGGCGGGGCAGCCACCTTTATCGGACTCGCTGCCGGAAAACTGAATGTTGATGCGAAGATTGTTTCGGTAATCGGAGGCGATTTCCCAGAGGAATACCTGGATCTGCTGAATGAAAACGGTGTTGACACGGAAGGCATTAAAATTATCCCTGAGGGGAAGACCTTTTTCTGGGCCGGCCGTTATCACAACGACATGAACACCCGCGACACCCTGGCTACCGAGCTGAATGTACTGGCCGATTTCGATCCGGTGCTCCCAGAGTCCTATAAATCAGCTGATTTTCTGATGCTGGGGAATCTTACCCCACAGATACAAAAGCGGGTGATCGGGCAATTTACCCAGCGGCCAAGGCTCATTGTGATGGATACGATGAACTACTGGATGAACACAGCCTGGGACGACCTGCTGGAGGTGATCGGAATGGTGGATGTGCTTACCATCAACGACGAAGAAGCCAGACAGTTGTCGGGAGAATACTCACTCATCAGGGCCGCCCGTAAAATCATTGCCATGGGCCCTGAGTATCTGGTGATAAAAAAAGGGGAACACGGCGCCCTGCTTTTTAACCGCGACAGTGTATTCTTTGCCCCGGCTCTTCCGTTGGAGGAGGTGTTTGATCCGACCGGAGCCGGCGATACCTTTGCCGGTGGTTTTATTGGTTACTTGGCCAAAACCGGTGATATTTCCTTCGAGAATATGAAAAGGGCCATCATTTACGGTTCTGCCATGGCCTCCTTCACGGTGGAAAAGTTCGGTACCGAAGGCCTTCAGGCTATCAGGAACGGGGAACTCAACGACCGTATCAGGCAGTTTACCGACCTCGTTCAGTTTGACATTGAGCTGGTTGACTGATTGGTACATTACCGTCAGGTACTTTTTACCAGACCTTCATGACCGGAATAACGTAGTCCTGATTTTTTCCCGCTGTTTGTAAACTTACTTCAGGACAAGACAACTTTCATAGTCCTGTTTTTAGTTTACTTTTCCTGTAAACCTATTTCAGGACAAGACAGCCACCATGCTCCATGCCCCATGCTCCATGCTCCATGCCCCATGCTCCATGCTCCATGCCCCATGCTCCTTGCCCCATGCTCCATGCCTGCCTGCTCTGACGGCAGTCAGACAGGCCCCATGCCTGTGCTTCATTACACTATTTTTCATCCGGGTTTTGTTATTTTGCAGATTTTTATAACTTTGTCGCCCTTTCAGAACAGGATTAATCATCATAACTTGCTAAAAACATGAAGGTTTACAAAACAAATGAGTTAAGGAATATTGTACTCATAGGCGGTGCAAAAACAGGAAAAACAACCTTATCGGAAGCCATTTTATTTGAAGGCGGCGTGATCAACAGACGCGGCTCAATCGAAGATAAAAACACCGTTTCGGACTACCGTCAGATCGAGCTGGAGCGTCAGAACTCAGTGACATCGACAGTACTGTATGCCGAACACAAAGGGCACAAGATCAATGTAATTGACGCCCCTGGTTTCGACGATTTTATTGGTGAAGTTGTTGCTGCCCTGCATGTTGCTGATACTGCTTTCATGTTGATCAACGGCCAGAATGGTGTTGAGGTCGGTACAGAGATCAATTTCCGTCAGACCAATGCCATCAAAACTCCGGTTGTATTTCTTATCAACCATCTTGAGCACGAGAAATCGAGTTTTGAAGAGAGTATGCGCCAGCTGAAAACGCAGTTCGGAAACAATGTAACTGCGCTGCAGTTTCCTGTGAATGAAGGCCAGAGTTTCAATGCCATCATCGATGTTCTCCAGCAGAAGATGTTTAAATATCCTGCCGGTGGCGGAAAAGCCGAAGTGCTTGACATCCCTGCCGAACACAAGGCCAAGGCTGAAGAGATGCTGAACAACCTGATTGAATCAGCTGCTGAAAATGATGAAGCCATTATGGATGCGTTTTTCGAAAACGGCACCCTTACCCCCGAAGAACTGAAACGCGGTCTGAAACTGGGCATTATGAACCGTGGCATGTTCCCGGTTCTTTGTGTGGGAGCAAAACCAAACATCGGGGTGGATGCCCTGCTCAATTTCGTGGTTGATTACATCCCCTCACCCGAGGAAATGCCCGGCCGCAAAACCAAAGAAGGCAAAGAACTGACCTGTAAAACCACCGATCCGGCATCAGCCCTGATCTTTAAAACCTCCATCGAAGAGCACCTTGGTGAAATCTCTTTTATGAAGCTTTATGCCGGTGAAATTGTGGAAGCCATGGACATGATCAACAGCGCAAACGGCTCCAAGGAGCGTGTTTCACAGCTGTTCGCAGTGGCTGGCAAGAAACGTGAAAAGCTTGAGAAAGCCTGTGCAGGTGACATCGTGGCCACCATCAAACTCAAAAACGTACGTACCAATCACACCCTGAATTCACCCAAAAATTCAGGCGATGAGATTGTTCCTATTGAATTCCCGGCTCCGAAAATCACCATGGCGATCAGGGCCAAAAATACGGCCGATGACGAAAAACTGGGTGTTGCGCTTACCGAAATCCAGAAGGTTGACCCAACCATCAGCGTTGAGTATTCCAAGGAACTGAAGCAGATCATCATGCGCGGACAGGGTGAACTTCACCTTAATATTGCCAAGTGGATCATCGAACACCTTGATAAGATTTCCATTGAGTATTACGCTCCGAAAATTCCGTACCGTGAAACCATCACCAAATCGGCCAAAGCCATGTACCGTCACAAAAAGCAGTCGGGAGGTTCAGGTCAGTTTGGTGAAGTTCACATGCTGATTCAGCCATGGTTTGAGGGAATGCCCAATCAGACTGAGTTCCCCATCCGCGGTACCGAAACCCACGATCTTCCCTGGGGTGGTAAACTGGTGTTCAACAACTGTATTGTCGGTGGTTCTATCGACGCCCGTTTCCAGCCAGCCATCCTCAAAGGGATTATGGAAAAGATCGAAGAAGGCCCGCTTACCGGCTCCTATGCCCGTGATATCGTGGTAAACATCTACGATGGTAAAATGCACCCGGTTGACTCCAATGAGCTTGCCTTCAAACTCGCCGGCCGTCAGGCATTCAAGGAAGCCTTCAAGAATGCCGGCCCCAAGATCCTTGAGCCTATCTACGATGTAGAAGTTATGGTTCCGGGCGACCGCATGGGTGACATCATGACCGACCTTCAGGGACGTCGTGCCATCATCATGGGAATGGACAGCGAAGGAAACTACCAGATTGTGCGCGCAAAAGTTCCCCTGGCAGAAATGAACCGCTATTCCACAGCCCTGAGTTCGATCACCAGCGGCAGCGGAACCTACTCGCTTAAATTTGCCGAGTATGCCCAGGTGCCCGGCGATGTACAGACTGCCCTGCTCAAGGCCTACGAAGAACAGGAGAAAGACGACGAATAGTCCGTTTATACCGGATACTCAAAAGGCTGCTCCTACCCGGAGCAGCCTTTTTTTCAATTGTCAGGTCAGCCCGCGTCTTATTTTCAATCGTTGGCCAGCATCTTATTTGCAATCGTTTGCCCGCGTCTTATTTTCTGACGCGGGCTGCACCGTTCCCCCAATCGTTGGCCCGCGTCTTATTTTCTGACGCGGGCTTCTCCGTTCCCCCAATTGTTGGCCCGCGTCTTATTTTCTGACGCGGGCTTTTCCGTTCCCCCAATTGTTTGCCCGCGTCTTATTTTCTGACGCGGGCTTCTCCGTTCCCCCAATCGTTTGCCCGCGCCTTATTTTCTGACGTGGGCTTCTCCGCTCCCCCAATCGTTTGCCCGCGCCTTATTTTCTGACGCGGGCCACATCCTTCCCATTCGGTTTATTTTCTGACGCGGGCTGCACCGTTCCCCCAATCGTTAGTCTGCAACTTATTTTCCGACGCCGAATTAAATAAAAAGGGTGTGCGTCAGAAAATAAGACGCACACCAGCACTCCAGGGGGTTAGCCAGCATCTTATTTGCAATCGTTTGCCCGCGTCTTATTTTCTGACGCGGGCTTCTCCGCTCCCCCAATCGTTTGCCCGCGTCTTATTTTCTGACGTGGGCTTTTCCGCTCCCCCAATTGTTGGCCCGCGTCTTATTTTCTGACGCGGGCTTTTCCGTTCCCCCAATTGTTTGCCCGCGTCTTATTTTCTGACGCGGGCTTCTCCGTTCCCCCAATCGTTTGCCCGCGTCTTATTTTCTGAC
Source organism: Bacteroidales bacterium (assembly GCA_016788045.1). Classification (GTDB taxonomy): domain Bacteria; phylum Bacteroidota; class Bacteroidia; order Bacteroidales; family Lentimicrobiaceae; genus Lentimicrobium. Next base: position 84,937 of record JAEUTG010000019.1, on the reverse strand, counting down.
GCGGGCTACATCATTCCCATTCAATACCCGCTCCGATGGCAGATATTTCAATGAATGCTGAAAAAAAAACCTCCAAAAGTTACGGGTTGAATACCTTCCGGAAGTATAAAACAATATCTTTGTCATCATCGATAGTGTACAACAAACACCAAGCATTTGTTTTCTTTACAACTTTCAATTCAGTGCTATGAAACGAATTACATACTTATTGGCTTTCATCCTGCCATTTCTGGCTCTGACTGCCCCTGCACAGGTTAAACCTGTTGTGGCAACGCCTGCTGAAACGCCCCAAACTGACAAACAGGTCAGGGTTTACATCACTTCACAAAATTCTGACAACCGGCTGTCATTTTCAGGCAACTATGCCTTTAAAGAGGCCGGGCAGCCTTTTGAAACAGAGATCTGTGTATTTGCGGATCCAAGCAAAACCTTTCAGTCTTTTGTGGGCATCGGAGCTGCCATCACCGATGCCGCGGCAGAGACTTTCTACAAGCTTCCTGCCGACAGGCAGAAAGAGGTCATGAATGCTTATTTCAGTCCTGAAAAGGGAATCGGATACACACTGCTCCGCACCAACATGAACAGCTGTGATTTCTCGAGCGGCAGCTACACTTATGTCAGGGAAAACGACGCCGCGCTGGCATCATTCTCTATTGACCCCGACCGTAAGTACAAGCTCCCGATGATCCGGCAGGCTATGGAATCCGCTGAAGCGAAACTGCCCTTGTTCATCAGCCCCTGGAGTCCGCCGGCCTGGATGAAAGACAACAACAACATGCTGCAGGGTGGCAAACTGAAGCCTGAGTTTTACCAGAGCTGGGCTAATTACTATGTGAAGTATATTAAAAGTCTTGAAAAAGAAGGAATTCCCGTCTGGGGTCTGACCATACAGAACGAGCCCATGGCCCGTCAGAAGTGGGAAAGCTGTATTTATACGGCTGAAGAAGAGCGTAATTTCCTGACTGGCTACCTTGGTCCTACACTCCACAAAGAGGGCCTTTCTGACAAGAAGGTAATTATGTGGGATCACAACCGCGACCTTATCTATCAGCGTGCTATGACCTATTTTTCCGATCCTGCTGTGAAGGAGTATGCCTGGGGGATTGGTTTCCACTGGTATGAAGACTGGAGCGGCGGGGTGCCGATGTTCGAAAACGTAAGAAGGGTTCATGAGGCTTTCCCCGAAATGAATCTGTTGTTTACCGAAGGGTGTGCCGAGAGCTTCGACCCTGGCCGCTACGATGCCTGGGTGCTGGGCGAGGAATACGGCCGCTCAATGATCCACGACTTCAACAATGGTACTGTTGGCTGGACCGACTGGAACATCCTGCTGGATGAAACCGGAGGGCCAAACCATGTAGGCAATTTCTGCTTTGCTCCGCTGCATGGCGATACTAAGACCGGGAAACTCACCTATACCAATTCGTATTACTACATTGGCCACTTCTCAAAATTCATCAGGCCAGGAGCCAGAAGAATCGCCGTAACACCCAGCCGCAGCCAGTTGCTGGCCACCGGTTTTGTCAATCCCGATGGCTCTGTGGCTGTAGTAGTGATGAACGAAAGCGAAATCAACACCGACTACAAACTCTGGGTAAGTGGAAAAGCAGTGAATCTGAACAGTCCGGCACATTCCATTATGACCATCGTGTTCTGATACACCACTCAGTGATACATAAGTCCCGGCTCAATAAGAATGCCGGGACTTTTTGTATCTGCACGAAGCGGGGGCTTATTTCATGAACGGATAATCTGTATATCCTTCCGGTCCCCGGGTATAGAAGGTATCCGGATCCGGTACATTCAGTGGTGCATTCATGAGGATACGTTGCGGAAGATCGGGATTGGAGATGAACAATCGTCCGAAAGCCACAAGATCAGCATAACCGCCCTCCAGTGCCTGACTGCCGCTTTCTGGGGTAAGGTTTCCGGCGGTGATCAGGGTTCCCGAAAAATGTTTTCTGAAATGTTTTGCCACCTGCCTTACCATGTGCGGATGGTTTTCAAGCGAAAGCATGGGCTCAACCAGATGAAGGTAGGCAAGGCTGCGTTTGTCTAGTTCCTGAATCACATAGCCGAACAGGGCTGCCGGATCCGGGTCATCCATGCCGTACCGGATGTTTGAAGGGGAAAGCCGGATGCCGGTCTTATCGCTTCCGATGGCGGTACAAACGGCATCGGTAACTTCCAGGGTCAGTCTGCAGCGGTTTTCAATACTGCCACCGTATTGATCGGTTCTGAGGTTGGATGATGAATGCATGAACTGGTCAAGCAGGTACGAATTGGCAGCATGGATTTCAACACCGTCGAAGCCGGCTTCCATCGCATTGGCTGCCGCCTTGCGGTAATCTTCAATGATACAGCCGATTTCCGGCACTGTCAGGGCATGAGGGATTTCCATGGGTTTTTTGCCCTCGGGTGTCGTGATAAAATCGCCGCCCGATAGGGCAGAGGCGGATACCGGCAAGGCATTCCCGGGTTGCAACAGGGAATGGGAAACCCTGCCAACATGCCAGAGTTGAAGAAAAATGACTCCGCCGGCATCGTGAACGGCTTTGGTAACCAGCTTCCAGCCTTCAACCTGGGCTTTCGTGTGAATGCCAGGGGTGTTCATGTAGCCCACCCCCTGGGGCGAAATCTGGCTGGCTTCGGCAATGATTAGTCCGGCGGAAGCCCGCTGGGCATAATACACGGCATTCATTTCAACCGGAACGCTTCCCTCCCCGGCACGACGTCGGGTGAGCGGTGCCATCACGAGGCGGTTCTTCAGGACAAAAGGTCCGAGTCTATAGGGATCAAGCAGGTTATTCATAGGGTAAGATCTGGTTTTTGTAATGCATAAACTAAACTTCCGGCACAAAGTTGCACCGGAAGCTGAATATTAATACTGTAACTGATGCAACCCGGTGGATGACCGGAAAGCAGATCAGGTGGTTTTTCTGTACACGATGGCTACCACGGTTTTGTCGTCGCCACCCATGTTGACGGTAAGTCCGTATGGTCTTTCGGCGGGTATGGTAATCTGGGCAGCTCCGGCTTTGCCGGTCAATTGTTCCCAGATGGTCACGGCCTGGTGTACGCCGGTTGCTCCGGTGGGGTGTCCCCAGCCGATCAGACCACCGGTGGTATTTACAGGAATCTTTCCATCGCGGGCGGTATGGCCGGCAAGGACAAAATCGGCACCTTCACCTTCTCCGCACAAACCGATGGCCTCCATACCCAGGATACCGGCAATGCTGAAACAGTCGTGGGTTTCAATGGTAGCCAGCTGGCCGGGTGTGATACCGGCTGTTTCCAGTGCCTTTTTCACGGCAGCTGCAATGGTATCGAGACGTGTAGGATCGGCAGGCAGGGTGGTGATGTCATCCACGGCGTGGCCGACTGCAATCACTTCTACGGCTTCAGACACCGGAACACCACAGCGTCTGAGGCCTTCTTCCGATACGATGGCTATTGAGGAAGCCCCGTCAGAAACCTTCGAGCAATCGAAGACATTGAGGTGGGCAGTAAAGGATTTCGGATTGGGTTCCGTTAAACCCTGGGATTCGAGGTTGGCGGTCTTGTTTTCGAACTCCTGGGCTGTAGGGCACAGCCGGGCATTCTCAATGGCGTTGCGGTACCAGCGGGCCATGGCGAGGCGTGCTTTTTCGCGGCCGATCTTCTGATAATACGCTCCGGCCCTGTCGCTGAACTGTCCGGGGAAAAAGTAGGCCTGACCTTCTTTGCGGCGCTGAAACCAGCCTGCACCGGCCAGGATATCGGCTCCGTAAATGGCTTTTACCGTATTCTGCACTTCAACCCCGATGGCCAGTACTACTTCGGCCGAACCTGACAGAACAGATTTGATCCCGGTAACGAGTGCCAGCCCTCCGGAAGCACAGGCTCCCTCAACCCGGATTGACGGTTTATACTGCAATGCCGGATCTACCATCGCCATAAAGGCTCCCAAATGTGCCTGTTTGTTGAAGCGGGAAGCCATAAAATTTCCGACCACCCCTTCGTCGACCCTGGCTCCGCCTCCAATGTGCGACAGGGTAGCCTGTCCGGCCTCCTTGAGGTAATGCTCCAGCCCCGGGCGCTCTTTTTTGGGGTTAAACTCTTTGCGTCCGGTCCCCATCGAAATGGTGTTGTAGCCGGCAATCATATAAACTTTCTTATGTGGTTTCATCGGATGACAGATTAAGACTATAAAACAAACTCATTTACAGGGCCATAGGCGTGGAAAAATCCTGTCAGCAAAACGGTATTCACGTCCGCTGCTGAATGTGCAACTCCGGTATTTACCAGGTTGAGTCCGATTTCCCTGGAACGACGGGCATAGGACAAGGCCAGCTGAGCCCCGTTGGTACCTGAGGTGCGGTAGGCCTCAAATGCCAGGGCGGCGAGGCTGTCTTTGTCGGGGGCCTTCACCAGATTTTTCCAGGGCATGGTGGATTCCGGAAGGGGGCCAAGCCAGGCGTCAGCCGTTGCTGCAAAGCTGCTGATGGGAATGTACTCCCCGGTATCACTGTTGAAAACAGCAACAGGTTTGCCCTTTTCATATTTCAGGATGCCATCCTTCTGGCTTCCATCGGAGAACTGTCCGCCTTTGATTCCCTTCTCAAACATCCGGTCCAGTTCATCGCTGTGAAGGTCTTCTGCAGGCATGTGCGGGTTCATCACACTCATGATAAAACGCACCACATCCACCCCTACATAGTCAATCAGCTGGAAAATGCCCATGGGTCGCATCAGGTAGTCCTGACTGACTTTGTTCACAATATACAAAGCCTCATGCATCGGCATGGAAGCAGAAAGTATTTTAGCCTCTCCCAATGCAAAGAGGGCATCGCGCATGAAGTGCCCGTTACCGATAAATCCGGCAATGTCGTTGGAGGGGACGACAACCTTGCGCATGTTCTTCGCGAGTTGCAAAGCAAATTCCTTCATTTCAGAAGGGTTGGCAGCAATGGTGATCACCTCCACAAGTTTCTGAACAGCAGGAGGATTGTAGAAATGGAATCCCAGTACCCTGCCGCTCAGGTTTGCTCCTTTGTCGAGACCGGCAATGGGAACAGAGGAAGTGTTGGTGAAAAACCAGGGTTGAAGGGCATTGTTTTCATTGATCTGGCTGAAGAGTTTAACCTTAAGGGCTTCATTCTCGCTCACTGCCTCAAAAACCAGGGTGCTTTCATAGGCTACTTCGAGGCGGGTTGAAGGCCTGATGAGGCCCATCACATCGTCTACATAGGCATCGATGATTTCAGAATTTTCAATCAGTTCCGCACGATGGGCATACAATCCACGGAGCAGGACCACTTTTTTCTCGGCGGCTTTAAGTACCTGTGCCCTGATGTACTTCATCAGCCCGGGAAGGGCAGCAGAGGAAACATCGATGGCATTGATCACAAAGTGCCGGTCTTTGTTTTCGGGTTTCAGCATCTGGTCGGCAACTTCAAGCGCAGCAAGCAGCAATATCCCGCTGCCCATTTTGCCGGCTGATCCCAAAACGCTTACATTGGTTAAACGATCTGTGTATGTCATATAAGATGGTTGTTTGTTATTCAGAAAGTTGTGTTACCTATTTTTCTCACTGTTGACGAACCGGAGTCAAAACCATGGATATCATCCCATGAGGCCGGTACTTCAGTAAGTTTCTTTTTCTACCATACCGGCTTTCTTTTCTCAAGGAAGGCCCTCATACCTTCCGCTCCCTGTCCGCCAAAGGGGTCACCAAAGTGCTCCTGCTCCAGTTTCTCGGCTGCAAAATACTCCATTCCGAGGCCCTGCCGTGTAACCTGTTTCACCAGTTTCACTGCGAGAGGCCCTTTTGCAGCGATCAGCCCGGCCAGTCGCATGGCTTCAGCCATCAGATCCGTGGGCTCGGTAACTTTCTGGATCAGGCGCATCTGAAGGGCAGTGGCCGCATCTATGACTTCACCGGTAGTGAGCAGGTACAGGGCATCGGCCAGGTTGGTCAGCCGAGGCAGACGCTGAGTACCGGCATAGCCGGGAATCAGACCCAGGTTAACTTCTGGTTGTCCGAACTTAGCCAGGGAAGAAGCGATCCTGAAATCGCAGGCCATGGCCAGTTCCATGCCTCCGCCAAGAGCGAAACCATTGATGGCAGCAATCACCGGAACACCCAATTCGCCGATCTTATTGAAAACTGCCTGCCCTTTTGCCGAGAAAACCCGTGCTTCAGCCGGACTCATATTCACCATTTCAGCAATATCGGCGCCGGCAACAAATGCTTTACCTTCACCGGTGATGATCAGAACCCTGATATCCGGGTTTCCGGAAACAGACGACAGATAATGGTCCATTTCGTTAAAAAAGACAGAATTCAGGGCGTTCAGAGCCTGTGGCCTGCTGATGGTGAGAACAGCAATGCTTCCTTCGATGGAAGGTTTAAGAATGGAATAATCCATAAAAAAAAGGTTACCATTAGTATAAAATGCTGATTAATAACAGTATAAACTATATAAAAGTTTACTGTTACTGTAAAAAACACGGAGAGAAATCAGAAGTAATGCTTTTCTTCTTCAGGGACCTGATTAAAGAAAGAACAATCTTTGATTTCCTTCACAAAAGCAAGCCAGTCAATCATCTCCAGCGCGAGTTCGTGGTTGAGTTCATTGATACTGAAAGGGTAGACAAGGTGAAGCTTACCGGATTTTGAAAAGCTGCGGTTCTTCAGTGTTCTGGGTAAACCCAGGGCTTCCCGCAGCAGAATATTTTCTTTGAGTTCTAATTCACAATAACCCGCTTTCGACGAAAGATTGATGAATATAACCCTTAAATGCTTGAACTGAAGTGCATTAAAAAAGGGCAGTGAAGTATACCACCTGCGACGGCTCAGTCTTCTGCTGCTGTAAAAGATGTTGATCTGGTTGTCAAGTTTAGAATCTTTTTCCCGGCTTTCCATTTTCCTGAATGGCCTTTCCGGGGTGTCGGGAAGCTTGGCGGCGCGTTCTACAAGTTTGTGCAGATCCTTTGTAAATGTTTCATATTGGGCACCGTACAATGCCTTGTTTTCCCCGATCCTGAGGATTTTTTTTCTGAGCTTTTCAGCCCGGGTCTGATCATCTTTTTCAGCTGCCTGCCGTTTTTCAGCTTCTTCCAACCAATGGGACATAGAATTGTATAATTAAGAAGGTCAAACCTAGTAAAAAAAACACTTAAAAGACCATCGGCAGTGAAAATTCCTTCATTGTATTGATCATTTTTCGCGATTACTTTTATTATTACTAATTTTCGGCAACTTAAAAACCCAAGCTTTGTTAATTGCTACAAAAAAAAGGATCGTATGTCATTACTGACCAACATGAGCCTTGAAACCATGAATTCACTCTCCGAAGGAACGCTGATGAAGCAGCTGGGGATTGAATTCACGGAGATCGGACCTGATTATCTGTGCGGAAAGATGCCTGTTGATCACCGCACCAAACAGCCGGCAGGACTGCTTCACGGGGGTGCTTCAGCTGCTCTGGCTGAAACACTCGGTAGCATGGGGTCGATGTCGGTTATTGACACCAGCCGGCAGGCAGTGGTTGGGATTGAAATCAACGCCAACCACATCCGGAGTGCCACCTCAGGGTATGTCTATGGTAAGGCCACCCTGCTGATGCGATCCCGCAAACTGCATGTATGGGAAATCAGAATCACCAATGATGCCGGAAACCTCACCTGTTTGTCGAGACTTACCATTATGGTGCTTGACAAGGACCAAAACCACTGATTCATGCCATTCAGGCCTTTGAATCCTGATAAAGATATGCAGTTGAATACTGACAATCAATCGTTTGGAATGGCGGCGTTCAGCCTTCCCGGACGTTCAGCCCGGATGCTTTTTAAAGGAAGCATTTCGGGGCTCACCGATAATACCATCCTGAAAGAGGGAAAACCCGGCTTTGTTATGGCTCCTTTCGGCAAGGAACTTCCGGTACTCTGGCTCGAAGCTGAGGATATACAAGAAATCACACACCTGAGCCGTTCCGACCTCATCGCGGGAGCTGAATCACCCTCCGGCATTCAGGGTCAGCGAATTCACCAGGCCGACAGGGATGAATATCTCACACAGGTTGCACATATCAGAGACCTGATCAATGCCGGGCAAGCCGGTAAAGTTGTGCTGTCGAGGCAGATCCTGATTCCGGCCACGGGCGCACACAAGCCTGCGGCGTTGTTCAACATGCTTTGCGACCTTTATCCTGATGCTTTTGTTTACCTGGCAGCATTCCCGGGTTATGGCACCTGGGCCGGAGCCACACCTGAAACCCTTATCCGATTCCGTGAGTCATCCATCAGAACCATGGCACTGGCAGGCACCCGCGATGTGCAGTCCGGGGCAGAATGGTCGGCCAAGGAGCATGACGAACATGCCATTGTAAGCCGTTACATCGTTGATCATCTTCAGCAGCAAGGCTGTACAGGCATCACTGCAACATCGCCCTATACTGTGAAAGCCGGCAGGCTGGAGCATCTGCGCACCGACATCACAGCATTAAGCAACATTCAGCAGATGCCATCAGTGGTGAATGCACTCCATCCGACCCCGGCCGTATGCGGGCTGCCCACCCTGAATGCTGAAGCCATGATCCGTCAGACTGAAAAGCACGACCGCACCTACTACACCGGCTATCTGGGTCCGGTCTGGGCCGGAGAAATCAGCCTGTTTGTCAACCTCCGCTGTATGCAAATGATCAACGATGGGGTACTGGTGTATGTGGGTGGCGGACTTACCGCACTGTCAGACCCCGCCGCAGAATGGGAAGAAACCAGGCTTAAAAGCACAACACTGTTGCCGGTAATCGAAAAAATGCAGAATTTAGCAGACTGATTCCAACACATGAACAAAGGCAAGGAGCAGATCAGCCTGCTGGCGATGCTGATGACAGAAAAGGGGATAACCCATGTGGTTGTCTCACCGGGCTCGCGCAACGCTCCCGTGATAATCATACTCTCGCAATACGAGCAGCTTAACCTTGTCAGTATAGCCGATGAACGGAGTGCCGGCTTTTATGCCCTCGGCATCGCCCTCACCTCGGGCAGACCAGTTGCCCTGGTCTGCACATCCGGATCTGCCAGCCTCAATTACGCACCAGCCATCGCCGAAGCATATTATCAGAAAGTCCCTCTTCTGGTGATTACCGCCGACCGTCCTGAAGAGTGGATTGACCAGGGTGACGGACAGACCATCCGTCAGGAAGGGATTTTTGCGAACTACATACGCAAAAGCTATCAGCTTCCGGTATCTGCTGCCATGCCCGATCAGCAATGGTACACAGAACGTCTGATCAACGAGGCGATTGACCGTTGCCTCTACCCGGCTGCCGGCCCTGTTCACATCAACCTGCCCCTGACTGAACCCCTCTACAACATCGCTGAACAGCCTTCACAGCCAACCGTGCGGAACATCCGCATGGCTGCCTGCGAAACCGTGGTTTCAGAGGCGGAGCTGTCACGGCTTACCACCCGTTGGAACAACGCGGGTCGTAAAATGATCCTTACCGGCCAGTTGCCACAAAACCTGCCACTTCAGTCAGCACTCGATCAACTGGCACAAAACGATTCGGTCATTGTCCTTACCGAGACCACATCCAATCTTTACAACCCGGCTTATATCGGCTGCATCGACCGGGTGATTGACGGGATGGACGAATCTGCAACGGCGGAGTTCAGGCCTGACATTCTGCTTACATTCGGAGGAGCGGTGGTTTCAAAAAAAATCAAGTCGCTGATCCGTAAAATGAAGCCCGCTGAACACTGGCACACCGGCGATGACCCGGATGAATTTTATCTTGACACCTACCAGTCGCTGACCCTTACCATTCCTGTAAAAGCTGAGGTATTTGCGGGTCAGCTTGCAGCCAACAGCGTCAACAACCCCGGCAGTTACCGCAGGTTGTGGCACGACAGATCTTCCATCAGGAAGCAATTGCACAATCGCTACACTGCTTCTATTCAATACTCTGATTTTCAGGTTTATGATGTACTATTTAATCACATTCCTGTAAACACATGGGTTCATCTGTCCAACAGTACCCCGGTAAGGTATGCCCAGCTTTTCGACCATAAACCCGGTTTCCTGACTGCGGCCAACCGTGGCACCAGCGGCATTGACGGATGTGTTTCGACGGCTGCCGGAGCCGCTTCGGTTTCAGCGGAACCGGTAACCGTGATCAGTGGCGATATAGGTTTTCTGTACGACAGCAACGCCTTGTGGAACCAGCAGCTGGATGTAAGGTTCAGGATTGTGCTGATCAACAACGGCGGGGGAAACATCTTCAGGATTCTCGAGGGCCCTGCAGACTTTCCTGCGATGGAGCCATACATCGAAACGGTCCACCCATACTCAGCCGAAGGCCTGGTTTCGGCTTTCGGGCTGAATTATTTCAGGGCTACCGACAAACAAAGCCTGCTCGCGGTATTGGACGATTTCTATGATTACAGCCGGCAGAAAGCTGCCTTGCTCGAAATATTCACTCCGAACATAGAGAGCGCAAAGGTGTTAAAAGATTACTTTAAATTCTTAAACGCATGACAGCAACACGAATCTGGACCACCATAAAGGAATACGAAGAGATCAGGTTTGATTTTTTCGAAGGCATTGCCCGCATTACCATCAACCGGCCCCGGTACCGCAACGCCTTTACCCCCGACACCATCATGGAAATGATTGATGCCATGCGGTATTGCCGCGAAGCCGATGAAGTAGGCGTTGTGGTGATTACCGGTGAAGGCGACAAGGCTTTCTGCAGCGGAGGCGACCAGAACATCAAGGGTGTGGGGGGATATGTGGGCAAAGACGGCATCCCGCGCCTGAATGTACTTGATTTGCAGAAAATGATCCGCTCACTGCCTAAGCCCGTGGTGGCCATGGTCAACGGATATGCCATCGGTGGCGGCCATGTGCTGCATGTTGTCTGCGATCTTACCATTGCCTCGGATAACGCCATCTTCGGACAAACCGGCCCCAAGGTAGGAAGCTTCGACGGCGGGTTTGGTTCCTCTTATCTCGCGCGCATCGTCGGACAGAAAAAAGCACGCGAAATCTGGTTTCTCTGCAGGCAGTATTCAGCTCAGGAAGCCCTTGAGATGGGCCTGGTGAACAAAGTCGTTCCCTTGAGTCAGCTGGAAGATGAGGTGGTCGACTGGTGCAAAACCATGATGGAACGCAGCCCGCTCGCCCTGAGAATGCTTAAAATGTGCCTGAATGCAGAGCTCGATGGTCAGGCCGGAATCCAGGAGCTGGCAGGGAATGCCACCCTGCTTTACTACCTTACCGAAGAGGCACAGGAAGGCAAAAAGGCCTTTCTTGAAAAACGGAAACCCGATTTTGGCCGGTTCCCGAAATTTCCCTGATCCAGGCAATTATACCCGATGAACAAAACAAAAATACACGCATGGATACATGCCATGCGTCCGCGAACCTTACCGCTAGCATTCTCCAGTTCACTGCTGGGAAGTTTTGTTGCCTATCACGACAAAAACTTCCGGTGGAGTGTGCTCTGGCTTGCCCTGCTTACCACCCTGTTTCTGCAGATTCTCTCCAATCTGGCCAACGACTATGGTGATTCGCAAAATGGTGCCGACAATGCCGAACGGGTTGGCCCCAGAAGAGCTGTGCAGAGCGGCGCAATATCAGCTGCTGCCATGCGCCTGGGGATGGCGGTTACCGGAATGCTTGCCTTTATTTCGGGCCTGTTGCTCATCTTCGCCGGACTTGGAACCGGAAATGCCCTCAACTGGGTACTTTTTCTGATACTTGGACTGGGAGCCATTGCCGCGGCCATCTATTACACTGTCGGGAAAAAACCCTACGGTTATTCCGGGCTGGGTGACCTTTTTGTATTTCTGTTCTTCGGGCTTACCGGCGTACTCGGCACCTACTTTCTCCACTCCGGCCATCTGCAGTCAGACCTCCTGTTGCCGGGGGCTGCCATCGGTTTCCTGAGTACGGCAGTGCTCAACCTCAACAACATGCGCGACGTAAACAGCGACAGCAATGCCGGCAAACGCACCCTGGTGGTGATCATGGGGTCACAAAAAGCCAGGTTCTATCACCTGCTCCTTATCTCGGCAGCTCCTTTGGCCCTGATCGCCTATACCCTGGTCAATTACAGCGGTCCCATGCAGTACATTTTCCTCATCACCCTGCCTTTGCTCCTTGTTCACCTCCACAGTGTGTTCAGCATAAAGGTTCCTGCAGAACTTGACCCACAGCTTAAACGGCTTGCCCTGACGACTTTTGCCACGGTAGTCATTTTCGGAATCGGACTGATTGTATCATGCTGACCGCAAACTACAAACTCATCAGATTCAGGTTTAAGAAACCAGCCGGCACCTCTCGCGGAGAACTGAGAGAGAAAGTCAGTTATTTTATTTTCCTTCGCGATACTGAACAGCCCGGGCTAAACGGAACCGGCGAATGCAGCATCATCCCCGGACTCAGCCCTGACGACCGCCCTGACCTTGAAAAAAGAATTCACGATGTTTGCCGCGAAGTGGAAAGGCTTTCGGCAGAGCCACACAGCGATCTCTCCGATTGGCCGGCTGTGCAGACAGCCATCAACATGGCCTTCACCGACCTCAAAAACGGGGGCAAAGGTGTGTACTTCCCTTCCAGCTTTACCGAAGGGAAAACTGTCCTGCGCAACCATGGACTCATCTGGATGAGCCCCCCCGGTGAGATGCTCAAACAGATAGAACAGAAACTTCTGTCGGGGCACCACACCATTAAAATGAAGATCGGGGCCTGGCCCATGTCCGAAGAACTGGCAGTTATAAAAACCATCCGCCGGGAATTCAGGCCCGAAGAGGTCAGCATCCGCCTCGATGCCAACGGTGCTTACAGTCCCCGTGAAGCCTTGAACATGCTGAACCGGCTGGCAGAATATGAGATACATTCTGTAGAGCAACCCATACAGAAAGGTCAGCATGAAGCCATGGCTGCATTGTGTGCAGATTCACCAGTGGCCATCGCCCTCGACGAAGAGCTGATTGGGGTAACTTTCCCCGATTCAAGAAGAAATCTGCTTTCGCTGATTAAACCCGCCTTTCTCGTTCTCAAACCCTCCCTGCTGGGCGGATTCAGCGCGGCAAATGATTGGGTGGAAGCCGCCGGAGCGGCCGGCATCCCCTGGTGGACCAATTCTGCCCTCGAATCGGCCATAGGCCTGAATGCCCTGGCGCAATGGACAGCCTCAACCGGTAACAGTCAGGTGCAGGGACTGGGCACCGGCGACCTTTTTACATTCAACATCCCTTCTCCTGTTGAAACCATCCATGGGGTTGTGCGTTATAATCCGGAGAAAACACTGGATTTAACATCCCTTATTTAGCCATCCCTACCTATGTCAGAAATCCCCGGCACCCTTATCCTCAACGGCACTTCCCATCAGGGTGAGGCTCTGGTCAGGCTTGCCCGAAAACTGAAGGAGGAATCTCCTGAAGCATGGGAGCAGGCGATTGGCTCTTTTCTGTTGCAGTGGACCGGCAGTTCTGACTCACTGGAAGTCTACACATCCGGATCAACCGGCGACCCCGCAGTGCGGACTGTGAGCAAAAAGGCCATGGTTGCTTCGGCCGTAATGACCGGAAAATATTTCAGCCTCCGCGAGGGAAGCAATGCCCTGCTTTGTCTGAGTGCATCCACCATCGCCGGCATGATGATGGTGGTGAGGGCGATGGTTCACCGCTTAAACCTGATCACGGTTCCCCCAAAGGGTTCACCGCTGGAATATGGTTCCAAAGAATCGGCTATAGCATTTGCTGCCATGGTGCCGGCCCAGGTATTCAATTCTCTTCAGATTCCTGAAACAGCGTTTAAGCTGCAATCCATCGGCACCCTGATTATCGGCGGGGCACCCCTCGACCCGGAACTGGAGAAGAAACTGGAAATGCTTCCGGGCAATTACTATGCTACCTATGGGATGACCGAAACCCTAACCCACATTGCGGTAAGGCGGTTGAACGGCCCTGCCCGGTCGGGAGCATACACCGTTTTGCCCGGAGTAAGCATTGCTGCAGATGAAAGGGGATGCCTCACGGCTGAAGTCCCTTTCATTGATGGTGGGCCCATCATTACCAACGACGTAGTCAGGCTCATTTCTGCCGATTCCTTCGAATGGCTCGGAAGGGCAGATTTTGTGATCAATTGCGGCGGCAGGAAACTACATCCCGAACAGATCGAAAAGAAAGCCGCGCAAATCATTGAGGGTAACTTCTTTGTCACCGCTTTACCGGATCAGAAACTCGGAGAGGTTCCTGTGCTGGTGGTTGAAGTCGCCGAAGTACCCGAAGCCACTGCAGTAAACCACATTGCTGACCGGTTAAAAACGTTCCTGACCCGTGAAGAGATGCCACGTAAAATCCTGTTCAGCAGGAAGTTTGCCTATACTGCCAGCGGTAAGATCAACCGGAACGAAAGCATGAAGACGGTGGTGAAGGACCTGGGGTTCTTTCAGGTATAAGGCCTTTTCCTGCTAGTCCAGTCCCTTGACTTTTGGCTTTCCGGCAATAAAATCCTTCAGGTAAAATGGCTCAAAATAGGCTGTGTCTTCGAACAATCCTGCTTCGAAACTCCTGTTGGCTGGTGTAACCAAATACCTGGCAGAGACTTCAAAGTCCTCTGCAATATGGATGTTCGGATGGTTGAGCACACTACGGCATTTCAGGGCTCCGTCACCACCCAGTATCAGCCGGTAGGTTCGGGTCAGATCGTTGAACGACGCTGCATCGATGATTTCAGCGGAGGTTTCCCTGATCTGCTTCAGTGAATCATCAAACAGGGCGGTATATACCTCCATCCGGCGGGCATCAATTACCGGAACATACATGACCGGCAGTCCGTCGTAAGGCATTTCAATTGCCTGCTTCATGCCCCAGGCCATGGATTCGAGCGTTGCAACACCGATGAGGGGTTTATCGAGCCCGTAACACAGTCCCTTGGCGGTCGACACGCCAATCCTGAGACCGGTATAAGAGCCGGGACCTTTGCTCACTGCCACCGCATCCAGGGCGGATCGCGCTATACCGGTTTCCAGGAAGATCTCATCCACAAACACGGTGACTACCCTCGAATGGGAGTTGTGCTCTGAAGTTTCCCTGAGGGCGAGTATTTTTTCCCCATCAGAGAGACAGACACTGCAGACAGCTGTTGCTGTCTCTATACTGAGAATTAACGCCATGATTAACAGACCCTGCTACTTCCTGAACAACTCTTCCTTGTCGACAACCTTGATTTTATCTCCGTCTTTCAGGGTCTTTGAAACCGCCCGGTAAGGACCGCTGATGACCTCATCTCCGGCTTTTAATCCGTCGGTGATGGTGATATGGCTGTTATCCTGAATGCCGGTTTTCACTTTCTGAAGCTTAGCTTTTCCTTCGCTTACAAGAAAAACATACTCCTGAACAGGTTCGCTCTTCTTTTCTGCATTGTCGGTTTCCTTGTTCTCAGCTTCCTTCTGATTTCGTTCAACCTTCATTCTGGTGGAATCTTCGCGGGTGGTAACTGCCTGTATGGGTACTGCCAGCACATTGTGCACCGATTCAGTCTGAATATCTACTGTTGCTGACATTCCCGGTCTGAAGGGAGAGGCGTTTGGCCGGTCAGCAGGTACCAGGTCGCTGTAAGATTCGGGAAGCATACGGATTTTTACATCGAAATTGGTCACCTGGTCGGCGCTGAGTCCGCTGATGTTTGCGGAAGTGGCAATCTCGGTTACCACCCCTTTAAACTTACGGTTGAGGTAAGAATCAACTTCCACCAGGGCAGTGTCGTTGAGGGCCACCCTCACGATGTCGTTTTCGTTGACACTCACGATGACTTCCATCACGGCAAGGTTGGCAATGCGGAGAATTTCGGTACCGGCAGAAAACTGCGAGGCTCCGGCGACCCTTTCGCCTTTCTCAACATTCAGTTTAGAGATGGTACCGGATACCGGGGCATAAATCGAAGTCTTATAGAGATTCTCCCCGGCTTCCTTCACCGAAGCTTCGGCACTTTTCACAGCGAAGTCGGCACCCTTCACATTTTCTTCAGCAGCCGTTACCTCTGCTTTCGCGACTTCAAAGGCCGATTTGGCAGCATCATACTCCGAGGCTGAGATGGCTTTCTGGTTCCACAACTGCTGATTGCGCTCATAACTTGCTTTGGCATTGATAAACTGGGCCTGAACCTGGGCTAACCTCGCCCGCGCGTTGGCAAGGCTGGCCTTCTGGGTATTGAGGCTGGCCTGAATGCGGTCGAAGTTTGACGCGTAGATTTTCGGATCGATGCGTGCCAGCAGGGTGCCGGCCTTCACTTCATCGCCCTCCTTCACAAACACTTCAATCACCTCCCCGCTCACATCCGGAGAGATTTTCACTTCAGCTTCCGGCTGAATTTTCCCATTGGCCGAAACCGTTTCAATGATTGATCTTGGAGAAGCCTTTTCGGCGGTGACCTTTACGACCTCCTCTTCACCAATGAACCCCTTTTTGCGGGCTACCGCCAGCACAACAATCAGCACAACCAGGATACCGATTCCTATCCTGATCAGATTTTTTCTCTTTCTCATTTTTTCCTTTGTTACGGTATTTTAACGAAATTTCACCGGGCCCTCTCATCGACCCGGTGAATGTTGTAATCCCTTATTTTCTGCCCATTAACCCATCTGACGAATTGGCCGGCCTGAATGATTGTGGAGGCAGCATTCAGCCCTGCATTGCTTTTGAAGGTTGGTAAGCATGATCTCCAAAGATTATTGTCTTTTGAGACTCAGCGGTTTGCCCATGTAAAAATCGAGAACTGTGGTTTTAAAAATGAAATCGTACCTCGACTGCAGCTGCTCTGATTCCGCATTCGAGAGGTCCTTTTTTGCATTGTTGTAATCCACTGAATTCATGATTCCTACTTCGAATTTCTGCTCGGCATAACGGAATGACTCCCGGGTTGCATTCACCTTCTTTTCTGAAGCACGGAATTGTTTGAGTGAAGCATTGGCATCAGCCCATGCCTGTTGAATTGTTTTGCGGAGCTGCATTTTCTGAAGCTCATATTCCAGCCTCGAATTTTCGACCGAAATTTTCGCCTTGCTAACCATGGTGCGACTCTGCCAGCCGTTAAACACCGGTATGGTGAGGTAAAGGCCGATGGTCTGGTTGTTGTTGTCCTGTATCTGGTCACTCCAGGCCTTGGTTTTGTATGTGTAATCAACCCAGGGCGAATAAACGGGGTACGAAACTGACCCTGTTCCGACTGCATAACCTATCAGCCTGTCCTCTGCCGGCAGCGTCTGGTCGATTACCTGACTGGCCCCTGAATAACCGGTTCCCCAACTTCCGCTCAGGGCGAGTGAAGGATAATAGCTCCCTCTGGCCCTTTCGAGCTGCTTTTCACTACTCTGTAAACGGTATTCCGACGCCTGGATTTCCGGCATATGCTCTTTCGCATAAGTAAAAATCTGGTCGGGATTCGCAATCAGTGAAGGCTCCCCATCCATCACCAGCGCCGGAACCTCAATATCAAAACCGTCGGAAGTCGGAAGATCAAGCAACTGACTCAGTGTCAGCAACGAAATACTAAGATTGTTTTCAGCATCTATCAGGCTTGATTCCTCAACCGCATACTGGGCTTCGATGGTATAGGCATCCCCGGCAGCCATGGTTCCTGCATTCACCAGTTTTTTCATCCGGTCAACCTGCTGGCTGGTGATGTCCAGCTGATTGCGGCGGATATTGACCAGTTCCTTGTAAAAAAGCACCTGAAGATAGAAGGTAGCAATGTTGATGGAAATGTCGTTCAGCAGGCGATCGGCCTCTTTCTGGGATGCCAGCAGGTTCAGCTGGTTCTGTTTGATGGTATTCAGTTTCTGGAATCCATTGAAAAGGGTAACGCCGCTTTGAAGATAGAAGTTATTCGACTGAACGCGGCTGGTGGCAAACTGGTTGGTATAGCGGTCAATGGTCTGCCCGTAATTATAGGCATGCGAAGCATTTCCGGTAACCGAAGGCAGGAGGTCAAGTTTCGACTGCAGTACATCTGCTTTTGCAGCTTCTACCAGCAGCATCTGCTGTTTAACCTGAAGGTTGTTGGTGAGGGCATGGTTTACACATTGCTCGAGTGTCCACACCTGCTGCGCTCCTGCAGGCATGGTGAACATTGCAAGAAGACCAGCGATGATGGCAATTTGTTTTCTCATTTTGGCTTGTTTTTCCTTTGAAGTTGCCTCCGGATTTTCCCATCAGCAGTAACTGTTATTACTAAAGACTATGCCAGAAATTATAAATCATTAAAAATCCGGGTGTTACACTGATCATTGACAGTCAGAATGTTCGTTTCCGCTCAGTTCCGGTTCGCCATCGAACACCTCTGGTCTCCGGCTTGTGAAAAGTCAGGGTTGCCGGCGTCGAAACTATTGTTCAAATTTATGGCTTTGATCTGTATAATTGGACTAATTTTACGAAAATTTAACCGCCACCTGGTCATCAGGTTCAATACATAAACAAAACCAAGTCGCTATGGTTAAAAAAAATCTGGTTAAATCTGCACTTTTTTTGACGTTGGTGCTCCTGTCAGGGTTACAGTTACGCGCACAATTATTTCAACGGGGCAACCTGAGCGATACCATTGATGTGGTGAATTATCACCTGCATCTGGATGTTACGGATCCGGCAAGTCAGACCATTTCGGGGAAGGCCGGCATCCGGTTTACTTCACCGGTGAGTGCCCTGAGCCTGCTTACCCTTGAACTGAAACAACTGCAGGTTGACTCCGTACGGTTCAGTGATGAAACAGCGCTGCCGTATAGTCAAACCGGAGAACGCCTGCAGATAAGCCTGCCCGATCCGGTTTCTCCGGGCGATACCACCCTGGTATGGATTTACTATCATGGACAACCCTTTCATGAGGCCTGGGGTGGTTTCCATTTTGCCGGTTCCTATGCTTTCAATCTCGGGGTTGGTTTTGAGTCCATTCCACACAACCTGGGTAAAACATGGTTTCCCTGTGTAGACGATTTTATTGACAGGGCATTTTACGATTATCACATCAGGGTCAGTAATCAGCACACCGCGATTTGCGGAGGTATCCTGCAATCGGTTGAGCCACAGTCAGACAATACCCTGATTTTCAACTGGAAATCCGAAAGGACGTTGCCCACCTATCTCGCATCGGTGGCTGTCGGCACTTATGCACTGGTAACAGACAGTGTGGAAACAGCCCTGAAAACGATACCGGTGACCTATTACGTAAGGCCATCGGATACCACCCGTGCCAGAGGAAGTTTTGTCAACCTTCCTCAGATCACCGGCATCTATGAGGAAGCTTTCGGCCCCTATCCGTTTCAAAGGATAGGGATCACCGGCACCGCCCTGGGTGCGATGGAACATGCCGAGAATATTTTCTATCCCCACAGCAGCATCAACGGAAACCTGAGCAATGAATGGCTCTATGCCCACGAATTGTCACATATGTGGTTTGGCAACAAAGTAACCTGTTCTTCTGATGCCGATATGTGGCTCAATGAAGGCTGGGCCCGTTGGTGTGAAACCTATTACCGCGAGAAACTCTATGGTACCTCTGAAGCCATTGCCAATTTCCGGCCACTGCTGCGCGAGGTGCTTCAGTATATGCATACCAAGGAAGGCGGCTACCGGCCGCTTTCACCCATGCCACCTGAATACACTTATGGTGATAATGTCTACGACAAGGGAGCCGTTAAAACGCAGGCTTTGCGCGGATACCTCGGCGACACCCTCTTCTTTGGCGGGGTAAAGGCTTATCTGGAAGCCTTCGCCTACAGCACGGCATCATCGGCCGATCTGCGTGACTTTCTTACCCAATACACAGGCATCGACATGACCGGATTCTTTGATTTTCACATCTTCGGACCGGGCTATAACCAGTTTTCTGTGGATTCGTTTCTGGTTGTACCGGCCGGAAATGAGTACGATGTGGAAATTTTCCTCAGGCAGCGGCTTAAAGGAACCTCCACTTATGCACACAACATCAGGCTGGAAGTTACCTGCATGGACAACAACTGGCAGATGGCCACCCGTCGCATCAGTTTCGAAGGGCCCCACGGACAGGCGGTGGTCAGGGTACCGTTTGTCCCTGAATTCATCATGACCGACTACCATGAAATGGCTGCCGATGCCACCACCGATGGGGTGAAAACGATTAAATCGACCGGGCTTTACGATTACGCCGATACCTTTTTCAAACTCGACGTCACCCAGGTGAGTGATTCAGCTTTTGTCAGGGTTACCCATAACTGGGTTCCACCCGACAGCCTTCATGCAACGGTGGAAGGCCTTACCCTGAGTGATTACCGTTACTGGACCATCGAGGGTATTTTTCCGGAAGGATTTAACGCCACAGGCCGGTTTATGTACAACCGCAATGCTTACCTCGATAACAACCTGATTGTGAATGCGGCCGACAGCCTGGTGATTCTGTACCGGCCTGATGCACACAGCGATTGGCAGCCAATCCCGTTTACCAGAATAGGACCCTGGCAGATCGGCACCCTCTATGTTACACCCCTGAGACCCGGAGATTACACCCTGGCCATCTGGGATGAATTGTATGTGGGATCTTCTCATTTAAACGCAACTGGCAACGCCCTGAGGATTTATCCGAATCCGGCAGGCAACTTCGTTACTTTTGAAACTGACCCGGGTGCCGGGGCTGTGCTTACGGTGAATGATACAAGCGGAAGGGTTGTGTTTTCTGAGCGTTTCAGCAAAGGGAGCTCCTCACTCCGGTGGAACAGCAAAGGCGTCAGCAATGGGACCTATTTCGTAACCCTGCAGACCGAAAGCAACAGTTATTCTGAAAAACTTATCATCAGGCACTGATTTATGAATGGTTCAGCTTATGCGGATGCCCTCCGGAAGCATTTTGAAACACATGCCAACCCATTGCTGGCTGACAGAATGAGCCGGTATATGCTCGGGCAGTTTGATTTTTTCGGGATTCAGTCACCACTGCGAAAGCAACTTTCAGCCTCTTTCATCGCTGCCAACGGCCTGCCTGATCCCGCGGAATTTGACGGAGTAGTGAAGCAGGTTTGGGCCATGCCTCAGCGTGAACTGCAGTATGCCATCATGGAGATGGCTTCGCGAAAAGCTTTCCTTTATGCAGCGCATCAGATCCATCTGTTTGAATATATGATTCTGCAGAAATCGTGGTGGGATACGGTTGATTACATTGCAGCCAACCTCGTTGGAAGCTGGCTCAGGAAAAATCCGGCACGTACGGCGGAAATTACAGGAGCATTCATGAATTCAGGCAACCTCTGGCTTCAGCGCACTGTGTTGCTGTTTCAGCTCAAATACAGAAAAGAGACCAATGAAGCGCTTCTTTATGAAACCATAGACGCGTTAAAGTCATCTCCGGAATTCTTCATCCGCAAAGCCATCGGATGGTCACTGCGTGAGTATTCGAAAACAAATCCTGAAGCGGTTATCCGTTTTGTGGAGAACAACACCTTGTCGGGATTAAGCAAGCGTGAAGCGCTTAAAATCATCACCAAAAAGTAAAGCTGATGAATGAAATTGCCGCAACCACCTGGTGGATGCAGATGACCGCCCCCCCTGCCGGGGAAACGATGGCAAGCTTACCGGCCAATTGCCGGGTACTCAGGGCCGAAAAACCCACCAGGGCTTTTTATCTCTATCTGTACACCTCGGTTGGCAGGCCTTACCAATGGTATAACCGGCTGATGATGCAGGCTTCAGAGCTTCAGAAGCTGCTCGACAACGAACATACCGAAGTCTGGGTACTTTATGATTCGGGGGTGCCTGCAGGCTTTGTGGAATACGACCT
Organism: Bacteroidales bacterium; assembly: GCA_016788045.1. Taxonomy (GTDB): domain Bacteria; phylum Bacteroidota; class Bacteroidia; order Bacteroidales; family Lentimicrobiaceae; genus Lentimicrobium. Next base: position 63,141 of record JAEUTG010000019.1, on the reverse strand, counting down.
CTCCGAAGCGAATGAAACAGAAATTGTTTATTTCGGGCTGAGCTGCGAGTTCACCGGCCGTAAGCTGGGAAAACCGTTTCTGCACTGGTGTGTACAGAATGCCTGGCAAAGGCCTTTGAAGCGGCTGTGGCTCCACACCTGCAATCTGGACCATCCGGCTGCAATCAACCTGTATCGTGGTGCCGGGTTTGAGGTTTATGATCAGGATACCATCATGCAGCAAACCCCCGATCCGGAGGACGATCCCTATCTGTTACTCCCCTGGTAAAATTCAATTAAACCACACTTTCCAACCTGCAACCATGGAAGAAAAAGCTGCTGGAATAATCTCCTGGATATTCCACCCCCTGCTCATGCCAACCTATGCATTACTGCTGGTTTTCAGCAACGATAACTTTTTCGTGCTGCTGCTCCCCCAAAAGCTCAAACTGATACTTACAGCCATTATTTTTACCAATACCCTGCTGCTGCCCTTGATTTTTATCTGGATGATGAAGCGGAGAGGCATCATTCAAAGCTATCACATGCCTGAACGCGCCGACCGTACCTTCCCCTTTCTTGTTACAGGCCTGTTTTATATGGCAACCTGGTATATGATCAATAACCTCAACCTGCCGGGGGTTTATTCTATGTTTCTCCTTGGCGGAACGATATTGATTGTTATTTGCCTGGTTATTAATCTGTTCTGGAAGATCAGCATTCATACTGCCGGAACCGGAGGTCTGACCGGCGGGTTTATTGCCCTCAATTACCTGATGGTTGTCAACTCACCCCTGGTGATTCTGATGCTGATCTTTATCTCCGGTCTCGTTGGTTTTGCCAGACTTAAATCAGACACCCACAACCCCTCCCAGGTTTATGCGGGATTTGTTGTGGGTGCAATTGTAATGGCAGGTATTTCCCTGCTGCTGTAATATCAGAAGGGGCGCAGCGCAATTCCGACTGAAACGGGGAAGATTTCAGGTCCTACATTCTCCTCGAAAATGCGGGTGGTGGAATAAAATCCGGTCAGATTTACCCATTTATAGCCGATCTGAACACTGGGACCGAATCTCCACGACTGGAAATTGGGCAGTGCGCTTTCTTTGATTTTTATGTTGTCTCCGTCAACCGGGTCATCGCCTTTAAATTTGGTATGGGCATTGAGCAGTACACCGATTTTAAAGCCTATCGCAAACCGGATGCCATTGTCGCTTTTAAACCTCAACTCAAAGGGGAAGTCAAGGTATGTTAATGCCAGCTTGTTTTTTTTGTAGCTGATGCTGTTGTCGTTCTCATCCTTTTCGGGAAATTTTGTAAAAAAGGATACGCCGGCAGTATCACTCAGCAAGCCATTGCTGTGCAGGTTGTGCATTCCCAGCCCGGCTCCGAGGGCAAAAGCAAAATTGCTTTCATTGATCGGAAAAGTATACAACCCATATACATTCACCCCGGGGTTGAATGACCTGAACTCAATCCCGTCAGGGGCGTCCATCACAAAATCATTGATGATGTCGATACCGGTTGAGAACTTCCTGAGAAATTTGTCATCTGATGATTCCTGAGCCAGGAGGCTGGATGAAATCAATGTAAAAGAGAATAAAAAGATGATTGCTCGTTTCATTGCTGGAATTTTTTAGACCGTAAAACAGGCGGACCATTTTGCAGGTGATCAGCAGAGATGCCTGGCACAAAGATAGGCCTTTTAGGTACGCAATCAAATGCCGGATTCAAACATCGGCTGCAGGAGTAAACAGACTGAACAGAAATGGAGACTTTAAAGCACGCTGTCGGCTTGTTTTTCACGTATTTCAGACCCTGAGATGCCGGATGCCTCTTCTGAATAAACAGCAATATCCGACCTTGCCCAGTCGATCAGAAGCCTGTATTCCTCATTGGTCAGCCAGCGACGGCATTTACTGAGCTCGCTGTTGAACTGCTCTTTGTCGAAGCTGACTTTCAGGAGTTTTTCTTTAAAATAACTGAGCATTTTCTGAAATTTTGCCGACCTGTTATACAAAGGTTGATAAAATAACGCAGAAATTTCAGGATAATTATCAGACGCCTGCAATCAGTTATCAGGCGCTTGTGTCTGATTATCCGGCGCTATGAAAAAACGATAAACCAAAGCTGATTTTACCCGGAAAACGGGTTTAAAAGTCGAAACCCGGCCGCTTAAATTCCATCACTCCGGGAAATTCCTTCAGCGCCCTTTTCCTGATCCTTTCCAGCCTTCCGATACCCTTTTTCAATTCACCGGAATCATCGGAAATAAACTTCTGCAAAACCCTGAGCGATTCAATGGAACGGTCCACTGCAATCAGGGCAATCTTTGCAGAGCCCAGCGAGTCGGACAGGGCACCCTGTGCTGTATCACCGCTGTACAAAGCCCTCGAAAACTTGACTACGATAAAGTTCATATACCATCTGAGCACTTCCACAGCATCCTTAAGGAGCATGTAATTCTCTCCGGATGTCTCTTCAAGGGTCGATAATATACTGCTTATCCGCAGATTGTTCCTGTCTGTCCACTTCTGCATCCAGTCGGCATGATCGTCGGCAGTGCGTAAAAGATAGTGATCCTGTTCCTCAAGAACATCTGTTTCATGGTTATCTGCAAATGGGTTGTTCTCCAGCCCGTGTTCAAGTGCCAGGTCATTCAGCAGCCGTAAAGCATCTTTGAGCATTGTTCCGACAAAACCTGTCATTTCTGACCCGGCCTCCCTGCCTTCAGAAAGAATCCGTTCTTCCTCCTTTCCAAAAGCAAAAATACTGCACCGGTCAGTCAATGTGCAGCGGTCGCACCAGCGGTCGCAAAAGTTATGTATTCCCGGTATCAGTCTCTTCCCGGCCTTGGCTTTCTGTGACTTTTCCAGGGCTCTCTTATTACCCATAGTTTATTCTGTTATACTTTATAATCAACAGAATTGTTAAAGGTAACTGATCAGAGGCCCCTGAATTTTCAAATTAAGCAATGAAAACAGCCTTTGAATGCAGCCGTGCAGCCACTAATCAGCCCCGGTATTCCGGCAGACTGGTAATTACAAACAAGAGAAAAGGTCATCAGGTAAACCTGAGATCAATGTTATGATACTGAATTACAGATTGTTAACTATTCCGCAATTCCGACCCTGTTCAGGATAAAGCTTACTTCAAACGCGGTTTCCCTGAGTGCATCGAAACGGCCGGTAGCACCTCCGTGTCCGGATTCCATATTTGTTTTCAGCAGCAGGAGGTTATCATCGGTTTTCAGGGCCCTCAGTTTGGCAACAAACTTGGCTGGTTCGTGATATCCGACCTGAGAATCGTTCAATCCGGCTGTTACCAGCATATTGGGATAGTTCTGCGCCTTGATGTTGTCGTAGGGTGAATAGGAAAGCATGTAGCGGTAATACTCTTCAATATTCGGGTTACCCCATTCCTCATATTCCTGGGTGGTGAGCGGAAGTGAGGTGTCGAGCATGGTGTTGATCACATCCACAAAGGGCACCTGTGCTACAACCGTATTGAAGAGATCGGGACGCATATTGGCTACCGCACCCACCAGCAATCCACCGGCACTGCCTCCCATGATAGCCAGTTTGTCAGGGCTGGTGTATTTATCCTTGTTCAGTTTCTCAGCACAGGCAATGAAATCGGTAAACGTATTTTTCTTATTCAGCAGCTTGCCATCTTCATACCACTGCTCACCCATATCGCTGCCTCCCCTGATTTGGGCAATGGCAAAGACGAAGCCACGGTCAATGAGGCTGTAGAAGCTCGAAATAAAGTAAGCATCCGAGCTGGCCCCGTAAGAACCGTATGAATAAAGCAGGGCGGGATTGCTGCCATCTTTTTTAAGCGATTTTCTGTAAACAACCGATACCGGAATGCTGGCCCCATCTCCGGCCGTCGCCCAGATACGCTCTACCGTGTAATCATCGGGATTGAAACCTCCCGGAATCTCCTGCTGCTTCAGCAGGGTGCTTTTGCCAGTGGTCATATCGTAATCAAAAACACTGGTCGGCCGGTTGAGTGAGGTATAACCATAGCGCAGCAATGTTGACGTATACTCAGGAGTTCCGCTTGTATAGGCTGTATACACCGGTTCGGGAAAGCTGATGGTCTGTTTCCTGCCATCGGCAAGTCCTATTATATTGATCTCCACCAGCCCGTTTTTCCGGATTTCAGTGGCCAGGTAGTCTTTAAATACATCCAGCCCTTCAATTTTTTCTTCCTTGTTGTGGGGGATAAAGACCTTCCAGGTGCTCCTGTTTTCATAACCACTGAGCGGTGCTTCATACACCATAGAATTGAGGTGCTCCTTGTCTTTGTACTGAATGAAAAACTTCTGCTTGTGGTGATATACATGGTATTCCACATCCTTCACCCTCGGCAGGAACACCTGAAACTTACCCTGCGGCTGACTGGCCGGAAGCCATAAATACTCGGAGGTGGTGAAACTGCTGCTGGTGATGAACAGAAAATCGGTGGTCTTGCTCTTGTGTACCCCGACAATGAATTGCTCATCAGGTTCTTCAAAGACCAGTTCGGCCGGTTTGCCCGAGAAAATATCGAGGCGGTATACCCTCCACGATCTGAGGGCATCGTTGCCTTCGGTGTAGAAAAGGGTTTTGTTGTCGTTGGCCCAGGCAAAACCCTGCACCCTGTCGATGCTCAGGGGCAGGTCGGCTCCTGTTGAAAGGTCCCTCACCTTCAGGGTGAACTCAGCATAGGAACCGGTTTCATTGTACAGGTAAGCCGCGAGCGTATTGTCGGTACTCACGTCGAATCCTGCAAAGATCATGGCGGGTTTCGACGCAGCCATTGCATTCACATCAAACATCACCTCCTCGGGTGAAGCCATTCTGCCTTTCTTCCTGCAGTAAATGCGGTATTGTTTTCCCTCTTCGGTTCGTGAATAGTAGTAATATCCGTTGTCAAGCTGGGGAACTGTCTCATCAGTCTCCTTGATCCGTCCCTTCATTTCAGAGAATATCTTCTCCTGTAAGCCAAGGGTCGACTTCATAACAGTGTCGCAATAGGCATTCTCAGCCTGCAGATAACTGATCACCTCAGGATTGTTTTTTTCTTTCAGCCAGAAGTAATTATCAACGCGTTGGTTGCCGAACTCGTTGAAAGTTACCGGTTTTATGGCAGCTACCGGAGGGGCAGGATAATCACTTTGCCGGGTTGTTTTCACGGTTTCCTGGATTGTGTTGTTACATGCTGTTAATCCCAGGGCAAATGCCAGAGCCGGGAGCAATCTTGAGGATAAATACATAAAAGGGCGTTTTAAATTCCTGTGATAAAAGTAAAAAAAGACCGGTACCAGGGTCGGAAAAAGTTCAGCTGAAGCCGTTGAAATCAGGGAAACAGGGGCGCATCGATTTCATGAAGGAAGACCTTTACAATTCTTTTCTGAGCCTGGCCACGGGAATGTTGAGCTGTTCACGGTATTTGGCCACGGTGCGGCGGGCAATGTTGTAACCCTTTTCTTTGAGGATGTCGGTAAGCTGCTCATCGGTAAGGGGTTTGCCCTTTTCTTCGGCTTCGATACAATCGGAAAGAATTTTCTTGATCTCCCGGGTTGACACCTCCTCACCCGAATCTGTAGACATGGATTCGGAAAAGAAACTTTTCAGCAGAAAGGTCCCGTAAGGGGTCTGAACATATTTTGAGTTGGCTACGCGTGAAACCGTTGAGATATCGAGGCCGACAATTTCGGCTATATCTTTCAGGATCATCGGCCTCAGTTTGGTTTCGTCGCCGGTGAGAAAGTATTCATGCTGGTATTGCATGATGGCTTCCATGGTCACCTGAAGGGTGTTCTGCCGTTGTTTGATGGCATCGATAAACCATTTCGCCGAGTCAATCTTCTGCCGGATGAACATTACCGCCTCTTTCTGGCTGCTGCTTTTCGATTTGCTCTCTGAATAAGCCTCCAGCATATCCACATAAGTCCGGCTCAGCCTGAGCTCGGGCATATTGCGCGAGTTGATCTGCAGTTCAAGATCACCATCTTTGCTGTAGATAAAAAAATCGGGCATGATGGTGTGGTTCGGACGGCTGGTTTCACCAACTGAATTCCCGGGTTTGGGGTTCAGTTTGAGAATTTCGTTTACAGCTTCCCTTAATTCCTCTTCCGATACCCTCGCTTTTTTGGCGATCTTGTCGTAATGCTTTTTAGAAAGCTCCTCAAAATAGCGTTCGATCAGGTGAATGGCCAGGCGGGTGGCAGCAGTCTGAGGATCGAACCTTCGCAACTGAATCAGCAGGCATTCGCGCAGGTCGCGGGCGCCAACCCCCGGCGGATCAAATTCCTGCACCACCCTGAGCATCTCGTTCAATTCTGCGGGAGTGGTGGTGATGTTCTGTGTAAAGGCCAGGTCATCGACCATCGCATTCAGATTGCGGTTTAGGTATCCGGCATCATCCAGGTTTCCGATGATGTAGGTAGCAATCTGAACCTGTCGCTCATCAAGTTTGCGCAAACCCAGCTGGGAGATAAGCATTTCGTGAAAACTCACACCCGATGCGTAGGGAATGTCGCGGTGCTCATCATCGGCACTGCTGTTGTTCGAATTCAGCCGGTAGGCCGGGATATCGTCATCGTCGAGGTAATCGGTAATGTCGAAGTCATCGCGCTCTTTGTCGAGCTCTTCTACCGGATCGGGCTCGGTTTCGGGCAGTTGTTCGGCAGTATCGCCCGGAGATTCGGGATCACTGAAGTCTTCGAGCGCCGGATTTTCTTCAATCTCCTGCTTGATGCGCTGCTCCAGCGCTATCGACGGTATCTGCAACAACTTCATCAGCAGAATCTGTTGCGGTGACAGTTTCTGCAATAATTTCTGCTGAAGTTTCTGACTTAACATAAGAAAGTTGTCGTTAAAACCGGTGCTAAGATAGTACCAAGTTACAAAATTCCAATCAGATAAAAAACGATTTTTTTACGGCTTTATTGAGCGCAGACCACATTAAACTCACCCGCAGTTTTTTACGGGGTTTGTAGCCAATGCTTCATGAAAACAGTGTAAATTCTTAAAATTCTGCGTTTTGTGGTGTCCGCGGGAAAGGAATCACGTCGCGGATGTTGGCCATCCCGGTTACAAACAGAATCAGCCGCTCAAACCCCAGCCCGAATCCTGCATGAGGCGCTGTTCCGTAGCGGCGGGTATCGAGGTACCACCAGATGTCCTTCTCGGGGATGTGCATCTCATGACACCGTCGCACCAGTTTCTCAAGCACCTCCTCGCGCTGCGAACCGCCGATAATCTCGCCGATGCGCGGGAAAAGCACATCCATGGCCCGAACGGTTTTGCCATCATCGTTCTGTTTCATGTAGAACGCCTTGATGTGCGCCGGATAATCGGTCAGAATAACCGGACGCTCAAAATGCTTCTCTACCAGATAACGCTCATGCTCACTCTGCAGGTCGGTGCCCCAGTCAACCGGAAACTCGAACTTCTGGCCCGATGCCTTCAGTATTTCAATGGCTTCGGTGTAAGTGAGGCGTTTGAAATCGTTGTTAACCACAAACCTAAGACGCTCAATCAGCTCATTGTCGTACATCTTGTTGAGGAACTCAAGGTCGTCGTAGCAGTTTTCAAGGGCATAATTCACCAGGTACTTCAGGAAATCCTCGGCCAGGTCCATGTTGTCGGTAATGTCGTAAAAGGCCATCTCGGGTTCTATCATCCAGAATTCGGCCAGGTGACGGGGCGTGTTTGAATTCTCAGCTCTGAAGGTCGGTCCGAAGGTGTAGATGTTCGACAACGCCATGGCTCCGAGTTCCCCTTCAAGCTGACCCGATACGGTGAGGTTGGTAGCCTTCCCGAAAAAGTCCTGCGTGTAGTCTACCTCTCCGGTTTCGGTGAGCGGCGGATTTTTGGCATCCAGGGTGGTTACCCTGAACATGGCGCCAGCCCCTTCAGCATCCGAACCGGTTATGATGGGGGTATGGAGGTAATAAAAACCGTGATCGTTGAAATACTTGTGAATCGCGAAAGCCATGGCATGACGCACACGCAGAACAGCCCCGAAAGTGTTGGTGCGGGGCCTCAGGTGGGCGATCTCACGCAGAAACTCGAGGGTGTGGCCCTTCTTCTGCAGGGGATAGGTTTCGGCATCGGCCGTTCCGTATACTTCTATCTCCCTGGCCTGCACCTCAACCGCCTGACCCTGGCCGGGCGATTCAACCAGCACCCCGTTTACCGAAATGCACGAGCCTGTGGTGATGAGCTTCATCACCGATTCATCAAACAGGCTGAGATCGGCAACAACCTGAATGCTGTGGATGATGGATCCGTCGTTGAGCGCGATAAACGCAACATTCTTATTGCCCCGCTTGGTACGCACCCATCCCTTGAGGTTAATCGTGTTTCCGGCACCTATGGCCTGCCAGTTGCGGAGTACATCAGCAATTTTAATCCGTTTGAGCGATTCCATTATAAAATTTTAGCATTGAGTTTCTGAACCGTTGATTGTGGTCCGTGTTTGTGAGCGAACCAGGCGGCAAAAATACAAAAATTCCGGCAGGCGGTTATGGTGAGCTTTATCGCTCTTCCTTAGCATTTGGTTTCGTCCCTGACGGGACTTTTTTATGGCGTTGATTCCCTCATCTACCCATAGGCTGTCCCAGACGGGACATTTGCCGGGCACAGCCCATTGACAAACAATACCAACAGTCCCGGAGGCCTGTATGGATTGGGTTTCTATCAACCTTGCGCCTCTCCGGGGCATCAATTCTTCTGACAAGTGATTTCCATTATTGTGGAGAGTCATAAAAGGTAACTCAACCCTGATATCGTGTCGGGTTAACAGCTAAAAGCACCAGAAAACCCAGGAGGGGGCGTCACGTACATAACATCATGCATAAACGGATCATCGATTCCCATCCGGGCATTTTATTGAACGTCGGCTACCCGCAATTTTAGACCTCAGCCCCGGAGGGGCGTAAGGTTGATAGCTCAGCGGAATCACAACCGATCCCCCAGCCCCGGAGGGGCGTAACGTGGTCAATGAAATTCGCCAACTGATCAACAAATTCCATTCCGGGCATTCCGTTATACGTCGGCTGCCCGGCATTCAGGACCTCAGCTCCGAAGGCCTGCCCCGAAGAAAGCGGGGGGCGTAAAGTGAAGAATCCCATTTCCCCCGAAAATCCGTCGGTCTGCGGTCTGCACTCCACAACATTTAACCTGATGTGTTGTTTATTCAATTTTCCTCAACCTGGCATCCCGAATTCGACCGTGCAACACGGCCGGAATTACTACTTTTGCAAAAACGCATTGAACCATGGATTTTGTTCCCCTTTCCCGCTGGATACCCGCTTACACCAGGCCCCTGGTGATTGCAGGCCCCTGCAGTGCCGAAACGGAGGAGCAGGTAATGACCACCGCCAGAGCCCTGACAGCCATCCCGGAAGTAAAGGTGTTCAGGGCAGGACTCTGGAAACCGCGCACCCGTCCCGGATCGTTCGAAGGAGTTGGTGCTGAAGGCCTGCGCTGGATGAAACGGGTAAAAGAAGAAACCCGGCTGCTGACCACGGTTGAAGTGGCCAGGCCTCACCATGTGGAGGATGCCCTCAAATCGGGTATTGATATCCTGTGGATCGGCGCACGCACCGTGGTGAATCCCTTCTCCATGCAGGAACTCTCTGAAGCGCTCAGCGGCGTTGACGTTCCGGTGCTGGTAAAGAATCCGGTTCATGCCGACCTCAAACTCTGGATCGGCGCCATTGAGCGGCTGCACAAAAACGGCATACACCGCCTGGCCGCCGTTCACCGGGGATTCCACCAGTTCGGTAAATCCATCTACCGCAATGCCCCCCAGTGGGAAATCCCCATCGACCTGATGCGGCAAATGCCCGGATTACCTGTACTGTGCGACCCCAGCCACATCGGGGGCGACCGCAGCCTCATTCAGCAGATTGCACAACAGGCCATGGACCTCGAGATGGATGGCCTGATGATCGAAACCCATCCCGATCCCGACAAGGCCCTTACCGATGCCGCCCAACAGGTAAGTCCGGAAAACCTGGCCGGGATACTCGCTAAACTCATACTACGCGGGCAGACCGGCAACCATGAATTTGAACGCACCCTTGAAGAACTGCGGCACGAGGTCGACCTGATCGATGATGAACTGATCCGCCTGCTGGCCCGCCGCATGCTGATTGCTGAGGAAATGGGTCGCTATAAATATGCCCACAACATCACCATCCTGCAGTTGCAGCGCTGGAAAGAGCTCTTTGCCGACCGCATCCGCAAAGGCGGAAATGCCGGGTTAGATACACGGTTTCTGGGCGAATTGCTCCGCCTGGTTCATGAGCAGTCCATCCAGATTCAGACCAGCGTGATGAACCCGCCAAAGGAATAAACCTTTAAACCTCCCTAACCTTGTTTCAACACAAGCACACAGCAAGGGGTGCGACATTTACACTATCTTTGCCGCACCAATTTTTGCATCTTACTGAATGATTGACCATTCCCCCATCACTGAAACTGCTGTACTTGTGGGCCTGATCACCGGGCGACAGGATGAAAACCGGGTGAAAGAGACCCTGGCTGAACTCGATTTCCTGCTGGAGACAGCCGGCGGAGAAGCGCGCAAAACCTTTGTGCAGAAGCTCGAACGGCCCGACTCACGCACCTTTGTCGGTTCGGGCAAGCTGGACGAGATCAACGCGTACATCAAAGCCGAAAACATCGGTACCGTGGTGTTCGACGATGAGCTCAGCCCTTCGCAGTTACGCAACATTGAGCGCGAACTCGGGGTAAAGATCGTTGACCGTACCTCGCTCATCCTCGATATCTTTGCCAAACGCGCCCGAACCGCTACCGCCAGAACCCAGGTGGAACTGGCTCAGTATCAGTACCTGCTGCCAAGGTTGTCGCGTATGTGGACCCACCTTGAGAAACAGCGCGGGGGCATTGGAATGCGCGGTCCCGGGGAGAAGGAGATCGAAACCGACCGCCGCATCATCCGCGACAAGATATCCCTGCTCAAGGAAAAACTCAAAGAGATTGACAAGCAGAAGATCACCCAGCGCAGCGGGCGTGAAAAACTGGTGCGGGTAGCCCTGATCGGCTATACCAACGTGGGCAAATCCACCCTCATGAACCTGCTGAGCAAGTCAGATGTATTCGCCGAAAATAAGCTGTTTGCCACCCTCGACACCACGGTACGCAAGGTAGTGATCGACAACCTGCCGTTTCTGCTCACCGATACCGTCGGGTTTATCCGCAAACTGCCCCACAATCTGGTAGAGTCGTTCAAATCAACCCTCGATGAGGTGCGCGAAGCCGACCTGCTGCTGCACGTGGTCGACATCTCCCATCCCGGGTTTGAAGACCAGATCGAAGTGGTTAACCAGACCCTGGCCGACATCAAAGCAGCCGACAAACCGGTCATCATGGTGTTTAATAAGGTGGATGCCTATTCGTTTGTGGAGAAGGAAGAGGGCGACCTCAGCGCCCCCACCCGCGAAAACATCACCCTCGAAGAGCTCAAACGCACCTGGATTGCCAAGGTAAACAGCCCGGCCCAATTTATCTCTGCAACCCAAAAACTTCATTTTGACGAATTCAGGACGGCTATTTACCAGGCCATCCACGATATCCATGTGGTACGGTATCCGTTTAATAAGCTGTTGTATTAGATGAAGCTCAAAGTAAAAAGTAAAAAGCCTGCCTGTCTGCTACAGGCAGACAGGTAAAAAGTAAAAAGTAAAAAAGTCTGCCAGCCTTCGGGAACAGGCAATATGTGTCCCCCGGAATGCTGCCTGTAAAACGTAGAGGAGTTTGTTTGCATTTTGTGTAAGCCTGTTTCAGGACAAGACAGGTTCAGGAATGAAATAGTAAAAACAAAAAAGCCAATATCCGTTTTTCCGGACCTCAATTCATACCTTTGCTCCCTTAAACAACCTGTTTACTATGTTGATCATTGGCATAACAGGCACCTTGGGTGCCGGAAAAGGCACCATTGTTGATTTTCTGGTGAGGGAAAAGAGCTTCATTCATTTCTCGGTCAGGGAATTCATCAGCCGTGAAATCGTAAAGCGTGGGCTGCCTGTGAACCGCGACAGCATGGTGATGGTTGCCAATGACCTGAGGGCGACCCATTCACCAAGCTATATTGTTGATTGTCTTTTTGATGAAGCCCGGCTGAGTGGCCGGAATTGTATTATCGAAAGCATCCGTACACCAGGAGAAGCCATTTCGCTGAGGGCAAAAGGTAACTTTTTCCTTTTTGCCGTAGATGCTGACCCTGCCACCCGCTATGCCAGGATCGCTGCACGGAAATCAGAAACCGACCTGATCAGTTTCGAAACTTTTCTGCAAAATGAAGCCCGCGAAATGAATTCCGCTGATCCGAATCATCAGAATCTGCGCAAGTGTATCGGAATGGCAGATTTTGTGTTTAACAACGATGGTTCGGTGAATGATCTGGAATTGATGGTTGGCGCAGTGCTGGATAAAATCGGAAAAAACGGAAAAATCTTATAAAACGCCGTTGTTGAGGCGTTACACGTAACGCCTCTACCATGGCGTTTTATCATTGTAGCAATAAAATTTTGCAATTCTGTAATGTTGAGATTATTTTCCATTTATGGTGTTTCCGTTCTGAACCTTGCCATGACGGTTTATTATTTCAGGCTGATCCGCCGTAAAAAAATTAAACCATCGCTGGCGATGTGGGTTTTCTTCACCCTGGCGGTAGGACTGAGCCTGATTACCTATATGAAAGAAGGCACCCACAGCCTTTGGGACAATGTGCTGAACACCACCGATCTCTTTTTCGTTTCTACAGTGAGTCTCACTATTCTCCTTTTCGGCGACCGCAGTTCCCGTTTTAACCGTTTCGACCTTCTTTGTCTGGGCGCGGTAGCCGGTATTGTGATATTCTGGTTCGTCACCCGGAACCACACCCTTTCGCACCTGCTGGTGCAGGGCATTCTGGTAATAGCCTATTTTCCGGTGGTAAACCGGATGATACGAACGGGAGAGAACCACGAAAGTTATCTTTTATGGGGAGGGATGTTGCTGGCTTCCGTTCTGGCGCTCTTTTCAACCGGTGGAACCCTCGCCTTCGTATATACCATAAGGGCTGTGGTGTGTATTTTACTGTTGATGGGGGTGATGGTTTGGGTTGACAGGAGAAGGAAGAACAGGTCATAAGTAACAATCAGATGAACTTTTGAGAAAGGTTGTCACGGCTGAACCAAGTGATAAAGAAAAAAGAAAGTTGTAAAACAAACCTGATTGAAAATTATTCACTGATACCAGAAATAGCAGGTTTGATTTTGACAGATAAATGCTCAGCTAACTTTCGGGTATTAATTGATAATCAAATCTTTATGTCGGTGAAGGGACAACTATCCTGCTGTTCAGGATAAGAAGTATATCTTATACCCTTACCCTTCTGACAGTTATTCCATTCAAGGAAATTCATCAATATCAGAAATGTGGGTTCAGAAACTGATTTCCTGTTGGTCATTTGTTTACAATTCCGCAAAAATCCTGTTGACCCGAAAAAACTAATAAATACCTTAGTACCCCTTGCCAACCAAAACTCAAATGGTATGAAAATTCTTCCAGCAATCCGTCTTCTCCTTCTCATCCTGATGTTTCACCTTAGCCTGCCGGCCCAGGAGATCACACCCGAAATGATTGATTACATCAGAAAATCCGCTCAGGACCCTCAAACTTATGTGATTGAAAAATTCAGGAATTACGATGTTGTGTTCCTGGGTGAACACCATCTGGTGAAGGAAAACCTGCAGTTTGTGCAGTCGCTGGTGCCTGAGCTTTACAAAAACGGCATTTACAGCATCGGGATGGAGTTTGGTGCCTTTGAGGTTCAGGACAAGCTGGATGAACTGGTGACCTCGGAAACCTACAACGAACAACTGGCCAGGGAAATCATGTTTACCTACAATGTAGCCTGGGGCTATCAGGAGTATCTTGATGTTTATAAGGCCGCCTGGCAACTCAACCGGTCGCTGCCCGAAAAAGCCAGAAAATTCAGGATTCTCAGCCTGAGCTACATCTTTCACTGGGAACGGTTCTCCGGCACCAGAAACCCTGAGTCCATGAGTCTGGTCTTCCCTTTGGGAACCGTTGACAAATTCAGGGCTGAGATCATTGAAAAAGAGGTTATTCAGAAAAATGAGAAAATACTGGCTCTTGTGGGGACACCCCATGCCTATTCGGGATACGGCTCTGCATTTTACAAGTACAACGGTGACAATTTCGTTGATTTTGACCATGACTGGCTGGGGAACCGGCTTTACAGAAAATATCCCGGAAAGGTGTTCAGCACACTTCTGCATCAGGCTTTCACCATGAAACAGGGCGAAAATTACACCCGGATCTCACCCTGCGAGGGGGCCATTGAAAAGCTGATGTCGTTAAACAGCAATAAACCGCTGGGGTTTGATCTTCAGGATACACCACCAGGCAGATTGCGCGATAGAAGCATGAATTCAATGGGATATAAAGACTTCACCCTGGGACAGTTTTTCGATGGGTATATTTTCCTTGAACCCCTGAACAAACTTGAAGGATGCAGCGTCATCCCCGATTTCGTGAATGAAACCAACATCCGGGAGGCTCTGGAGAAATTTCCCGACCCGGACTGGCATGGGAAAATGAGCTCCCTGGAGGATATCAGGAACTTCATGCACGAGAATTCTGAAAGCATAGCCGGTCAGTACAGCAAACTCTGATGCCGGAATGTCCTTTCCCTGGAAAGCCGGCCTATATGAAGTCATATGATAAATCAGAAAAGCATAAAGCCGTTTATCCACAAAGCACAGGGCTATGCTGACAAACGGCTTTAAGAAAAAGGCGGTGAAACGATCGTTATTTCACCACCGGATTTCCCTCAAAATCAACCAGTAACGGCTCTCCGAGACCGGCGTCTTTCAGTCTTTCAAGCTGGGTGCGGGCATCGCCCACCACCACATAAGTCATCTTTTCAGGATTGATATACCTGGCATAAAGGGCTTTGGCTTTTTCAAGGCTCAGCTGCTCAGCGATGGTTTCTTCATTCTTGATGTAATCAACGGGCAGGTCAAATGTGCTGATATCCTGCAGCATCTGTATCTGACTTCCGATGGTTTCAAATTTACCGGCGTTTGACCGAATGGTTGCCTTGCGGGTTATTTCAAGCTCCTCGTTGCTGTAGTTGTCTCCAAAAGATCCGAGAATCTCCCTGAAGAGTTGCAGGGATTCGAGGGTGTATTTTGATTGCACACTTGAGCTGGCAACAAAAGGACCGGTGATCATGCGTGGCATAAAGAAGGAATAAGCTCCGTAGGTGTAGCCTTTTTCGAGCCTGAGCACTTCAAACAGCTTTGATCCTGAGCCATCGCCCAGCTTGTAGTTGACCAGCGTGGCCGGGAAAAAGTCGGGATTGTTTCTGGCCATGGCCAATGATCCGATCATGATCACCGACTGTTTTGCATCCGGTACATCCACAAAGAACAAACGGGCACCGGCCGGTGGTTCGGGCAGCGCATAGTCAGCAAAACTTACACTTGCGGCTTTCCATGACCTTCCCAGGGAACCAAGCGATTTCAGTGCTTCAGCCTTTGCCACATCACCGGCAATGTGGAAGCTGGATACCTCAGGCGAAAAATACTTCGCATAATAAGCTTTCAGGTCATCCATGGTAATACTTTCAAGCGATTGCAGCGTTCCGCTCACCGGCCTGGAGAAGATGTGGCTATCACCATACAGTGCACGGTAAAACACATTTCCGGCAATGGCATTGGGGTTGGCATTGCGTTGTTTTACACCGCTGATGGCGGCCTGCTTCAGGCGTTCAAACTCAACCGCATCCCAGCGCGGCCGGGTGATGATTTCCTCCACCAGGGCCAGTACTGCATGGTAGTTGCGGGTAAGACAATTGGCGGTAATGGTGAGGTTTTCAGAACCTGCAGCAATATCGATGTCGGCTCCCAGCTGACCAATGGCATCCTCGAGCTCTTCCGGAGTGCGTTTTGCTGTGCCTTCCATCATCAGGTCAGAAAGCAGCCGGGCAACGCCGGGTTTATTGAGGTCATCGCCCAGTTGTCCGCCCTTCAGCCGGATGCTGAAGCGGACCAATGGCAGCTCAAGGCTTTCGATGCCATACACTTTCATTTTGTTCGGGAGTTCGTCAACATAGACATCCGGGGCCTTCAACAGGGGTTCGGGGCCCAGCGGAGGTTCTATACTCCGGTCGAACGTGCTGGGAGTGCGCTCAAAGGTTTCTTCAGCCGTTTCCATCCCTTCACCCTGCGAGCCGGTTTCTTCAATCTTTTCTTCCACTACCTGTGCCTTCTCCGAGCCGGTGAGGGCAAGATCAGTCCGGCCTTTGGGAACAAAAGAGGTTGCCAGGAAATTCCGCCCTTTGATGTATTTCGCGTAAACCCGCATTACATCCTCACGGGTAACGGCATTCAGCAGTTTCACATCATCGGTCATCCGGGCAGGATCACCGCCGAATACATTGGCCTGCACCAACTGGAAGGATTTGCCGAGCAGACTCGAAATGCTGTTGTAGAAAGAGGTCTCCCTCAGGTTCTTGATCCGCTGCATGTCATCATCGGTAAAACCGTTGGTTTCAAACTGCCGGAACGCCTCATTGATGGCCTCATTCACCTTGTTCAGATCCACCCCTTCGAAAGCCCTGACAGTGATATTGAACTTGCCGGCAAGCTCCATGGGGTTGTTGTACACCGAAACCTTGGGGGCCAGCTTGCGGTTCTCGACAATCTCTTTGTACAGCGGAGCTTTTTTCCCATCAGCAAGCAGATCGGCGAGAATATCCAGGGCATAGGCATCGGGATGGTAATTCTCCACAGTCGGAAAAATCATGTTCAGCTCGGGCAGTTTCGCAAAATTGTCTTCATGAACCAGCTTTTTCGTGGTGGTCAGACTGGCCGGCACGGGCTTCAGCGGTTCCGGTTTTTTGCGTGGCTTAAACTCCCCAAAGTATTTGTCAATCAGTGCCCTGACCTCCTTTTCGTCGAAGTCGCCTGCGATGACCATGGTGGCATTGTTCACCCCATAGTAATTGTCGTAAAACGTTTTCACATCTTCAAGGGTAGCGGCCCTGATGTCATCCATTGAGCCGATTACCTGCCACGAGTAAGGGTGGGAGGCATCGTAGAGGTTCATGTCGATCACATAACCGGTATGTCCGTAAGGCTGATTGTCAACCCTTTGTCTCTTTTCGTTGATTACGATATCTTTTTCCCTTTCAAGGGCACCCTGGGTAACAGTATTGATGAGAAATCCCATACGGTCGCTTTCCATCCAGAGAATTTTTTCGAGTGCATCTTTGGGAACTACTTCATAATAAACGGTTCCGTCGTTCCAGGTTCCACCATTGAAGGTGCCACCGAGATCATCGATTTTCTTAAAGAACTCCCCTTTCCCAACGTTTTCAGAGTTCTGGAAAAGCATGTGTTCAAAAAAGTGGGCAAATCCTGTCTTCCCCGGTTTCTCGCGGCTTGAACCGACGTGAAAGAGGATGGCCACTGAAACGATGGGATCAGAATTATCCTGATGCAGCACCACTTCGAGCCCGTTATCCAGTTTGTATTTCTTAAAGCCTACATGAAAATCTCCGTTTTCAGCCTTTTGGGCAGTTGCTTCTGTACCCTGCATCAGCAGGGTGCCTGTGAGTACACTCATGGTTAAAATTTTGTTCAAAAGTTTCATAATTCTTCTTTGCATTTATTTATATATCAATCGGTTACAAAGATACCCCCCGACGCTGACGGAGTTTTCAATTACCATTCAACGGCGTCGCGGTTCACCGGCATGGTCATACACCGGCACCCCCCTCCGCCTCTCGAAAGCTCAGCTCCGTCGATGGCTATCACACATTTGTTATAACTGTCAACATCGGCTTTGCCGTTGACAACATCCTTTGCCCTGACAATTTCAAATCCGTGTCTGCTGAGTTCTTCCAGGGTATTCACATTCCGTCCGTAACCCAGTACCTTGCCGGGCGCAATGGCGAAGAAATTGGCACCACTGTGCCATTGTTCCCTTTCCTGGGTAATGAGTTCGCGTGAGCCGCCGCAGTTGACTGTATTAATCTGCATCCCAAGTTTGCGCAGGGCTTCCGGAATGTTGGGCTCTTCGGCAATTGTAACCTTGCCGTTGTCGATGGTGATGTGGATGGTGAGGTACCGCCGGGAGTGCATGATCAGGGGCTCATATATCATGCAGAGATCGCGGTCGAGGAAGGTAAAAACCATATCGAGGTGAATGAACGACTCCGGTTCATAAGGCAGTTCCTGAACAATGATGTGCCTTGTTTTCTTCTCTTTCCTGAAATGGTCCACCAGAAAATCAATACCCCTGGGGGTCGTGCGCGAACCGGTACCCACCAGCAGAATATCTTCACGGGCAATCAGAAAATCACCCCCTTCGAAGCTGAAATCCTTGCAGAGGTGGCGGCCGGCCATGGGGTTAATGGTTTGTGTCGAGAAATCGGGATGATAATCGAAGATGGCTTCCATGATGATGGATTCCCTGTCGCGGATACGGCTGGCCATTTTACTTACAACCACCTGGTTTCCGACTGAGATGGAGGCATCACGGGTAAAAAAGAAATTGTGCAGTGGCTCGAGGTCAAAACGCTCTTTACTCAGGTAGCGGCTCAGGTTATCCCTGCTCAGCTCCACTCCTTCGATCAAAGCAACAGACAAAGCCGGCGGCTCCATGGCCAACAGGCGGTCGGCTACCTGTTCAGCCCGCTCATGTTCAACGATGCGCTGTACAAGGCCCGTCGACACTTTATCGTTCTGAAGTATATCCTGCAGTAAGTCTTTCACCTGAAATACCCTGGTGAGTTTTTCAAGTACACCGCGGAACTGGTTGTATTCACTGCCGGCCACGCTGAGGTTCAGAATATCGCTGTACAGGGCTTTCTGCACTGTGTTGGGGGTCATATTTTCAACTTCACTGCCGGGCGTGTGAAGAATAACCCCGTTGAGCTTCCCGATTTCAGAATTGACCTGTATGTTCATTTTATCAATCGCCATTTTTAGTTTCTGCTGAAGAGAGAGCAAAGCTAATGTTATTTTTCAGTTTAAGGAAACCGGCCCTTGTCAAAGGTGATTTACCAAAGACCCTTTTAAACGTTGTTTTTTCCAGTGCCTGCCATTCACGGACAGTCCAGCCGGTCCACTCACCTTCCGGCTGAAAGGCCGGTTCATTACCGGCTATTGAGAAACGGTTCCAGGGGCACACATCCTGACATACATCGCAACCGAAAATCCATTGTTGCAACTGCGTGCTGAATTCCTCAGGAATGGCATCTTTCAGTTCGATGGTAAGGTACGAAATGCATTTTTTTGCATCCAGTTCATGCGGTGCGGTGAGGGCTCCGGTCGGGCAGGCATCCATGCAACGGGTGCAATCGCCGCAATAGTTGCCTCCGAAAGGGTTGTCAGCAGTAAGGGTAAGGTCGGCGATGATCTCAGCCAGGAAGAAAAATGAGCCATGCCGCCGGCTGATCAGCATGGTGTTGCGTCCGATCCAGCCGAGTCCGGCATTCACAGCCCATGCACGGTCGAGCACCGGGGCCGAATCAACGAAAACGCGGTGGCTGAAGGGTCCGGTGGTTTCAGCAATGAAATCAACCAGCTGATTGAGTTTTTCTTTAATCACAAAGTGATAATCGGCGCCCCAGGCGTATTTTGAAACTTTCAGCTCCGATGAAACCCTGGTGTTAAGCTGTGGTGAATAGCTGATCATCAGCGAAATCACCGATCTGGCATCCTCAACCAGCAGGCGGGGATCAAGGCGTTTGTCAAAATGATTCTCCATGTAGGCCATTTTGCCGTGATGGCCTTTTCGCAGCCAGGATTCAAGCCTCGGGGCTTCTTCGTCGAGCCGTCTGGCCTTGCTGATCCCGCAGAAGTTAAAACCAAGCTCAAGGGCTTTCTGCTTGATGAGAATTGAAAGCTTTTCATCTGGGCTCATTGCCTGACCATTTTATGGCTAGTAACAGCTGATTGCCGGAGTTTCCGGATTCAGAAAAGCGATGACTGGCTGCCGGATTTAAGCTTCCCCAGGTGATCATAGGCCAGTTGTGTCACTTCCCGGCCTCTGGGTGTGCGCATCAGGTATCCTTCCATGATCAGGAAGGGTTCATACACTTCTTCGATTGTCCCCGGATCTTCACCCACCGCAGTGGCTATGGTTGTAAGGCCAACCGGCCCGCCCCTGAACTTATCAATGATGGTGGTAAGGATGCGGTTGTCCATCTCATCAAGACCGTTCTTATCAACATTCAGCGCGTTGAGTGCATACTGGGAGATGGCCAGATCGATGCGTCCGTTGCCTTTGATCTGGGCAAAATCACGAACCCGGCGGAGCAGCAGATTGGCAATCCTGGGGGTACCACGGCTGCGACGGGCCAGTTCCGCAGCGGCATCGTTGCTGATTTCAACCCTCAGAATCCCGGCCGACCGGCGCAGGATGCGCTCCAGGGTTTCCGCATCGTAATAGGCAAGCCTGGCATTGATACCAAACCGCGACCGGAGCGGGGCAGTGAGCAGGCCCGAACGCGTGGTGGCCCCCACCAGGGTAAAGGGATTCAGCGAAATCTGCACACTGCGGGCGTTCGGACCGGTTTCAATCATGATATCAATGCGGTAATCCTCCATGGCCGAGTAGAGGTATTCTTCCACCACCGGGCTGAGGCGGTGTATCTCGTCGATGAACAAAACATCGTTGGGCTCCAGATTGGTAAGCAATCCGGCAAGGTCGCCGGGCTTGTCAAGCACCGGTCCGGAGGTTATCCGTATGTTTACCCCCAGCTCGTTGGCGATGATGTGCGAAAGTGTGGTTTTGCCAAGACCCGGAGGGCCATGAAGCAACACATGATCAAGCGATTCACCCCTGAGTTTTGCAGCCTGTACAAACACCTTCAGGTTGTCAACCACCCCAGGCTGCCCCGAAAAATCAGTAAAATCTGAAGGTCTGAGCACCTTTTCAATTTCCTTTTCTGCCTGACTTAAGTGTTCGCTGCTTGCATCAAGATTGCTGTTCATGCTTTTCCAATTGAAAAGCAAAGGTATGAAAAAGACCCAATGGCCTGAGAATCTGAACGGCTTAAAAGCACTCACCCCATGTCCTCCGTCCATGTTTCGGGCTTCATTCAACAATAAACCGGTCAAATTTTTCAGTTCTGTCACCGGGTCTGGACAATAATCCGAATAATTTAATAAATTAGCAATCTGAAACCCAAAAAGCCATCGCCATGAAAGACATTGTAGTAGCCATTGATTTTTCGAAGGGATCGCTTCATGCCCTCGATTATGCCATTGAGTTCGCCAACCGCGTAAAAAGCAATGTTATCATGGTTTGGGTTGACAGCCACGCGAATCAGGATTTTGCTTTTACACAGGAAGTAAATGAATTTCGTGAAGAAGCCTCCAAAAATCTGGAAGCTATTGTTAAAACCTACAAATCAAAACTAAAGCCCGGGAAGCTGAGTTACAAGCTCCGCAAAGGAAAGGTATATCAGGAGATTGCCAATCAGGCCAAGTACAACGATGCCAGTCTGATTATAGCCGGAACACACGGAGTAACCGGTTATGAAGAATTCTGGATCGGCAGTAATGCTTACCGTATTGTTTCCTATGCCCCCTGTCCGGTAATTACCGTGCGGCACGATTTTGAAATCAAGCCTGAAGCCATCACCAGCATCATACTTCCCATCGACAGTACCCTCGACACCCGGCAGAAAGTACCCTTTACCGCACAGATTGCCAAAGCATTCCAGGCAGATATCCATCTTTTGTCACTATACACCACCAACATCAAGGCTGTGCAGCGTAAAGTAGATAATTATGTACGTCAGGTTCAGAAATTTCTGGAGGAAGCCGGCATCAACTACAGCACCGAAAGCATGCTTTCCGACAACATCACCAATGCCTCCATTGAATATGCCGGCAGGGTACAGGCTGACCTGATTGCCATCATGACAGAACAGGAAACCACTGCTTCGAACATCCTGCTGGGTCCTTTTGCCCAGCAGATGGTCAACCATTCACCCATCCCGGTGCTGAGTATTCAGCCAAAGGAAATATATGCCATTTCTACACGTTAATCTACAATGAAATTTGCACTGTTTTTTTCTTTTTTTCTGCTGATTTCCTGCCTTTCACAGGCTCAGGACGGAAATGCTGAAATTATTGCCGAACCCGGAATTGACCAGCTGGTGGATAAACACATCTTTCTTAACCGCCACCAGAGTACCCTCGAAGGATGGAGGGTTCAGATTTTTTTCGATTCAGGTGCAAACTCCAAGAAAAGGGCAACCGATGCATTAAACCGCTTCAACCTTCTTTACCCGGGTATCAGTGCCTACCTTTCTTTCAAGGAGCCCTACTACCGCGTTAGGATAGGCGATTTTCGCACCCGCCTCGAAGCCGAAGGCATGATGAAAAACATTAAAGACAACTATCCGAATGCTTTTGCCACTGCCGATAAAATTAACTCTCCGCAACCGGAAAACGACCAACCCTGACTCACCTGGCCACCAGTACTACACTATTTTATTGATTGTGAATGTTTTAAGAATTATTGCCATGAAACAGTCAACCCCCGGTTAACTGTTTAGCAGATGTTGGTTGTTGAGCCGGCATTCATGTGAAATTTTTTTTCAGAATCTGCATACAATTTTCTAAATTAGCCATTCAAACACCGGGTACACCGTTAAAACTGACCAGCCATGAAAACCATCATCTCGGCCGTTGATTTCTCAGATTGTTCCATCAATGCCCTGGAACATGCCGTGAGTATTGCCAAACACTCAGGATCTGACCTGCTGATGCTATGGGTTAACAATCCATACACCACCAAAACCATTCTTTCATCCGACCTTTCTGACGATCTGGTTGAAGAAGTCGAGCATCAGTTTACCAAACTGATCAACAAATACAGCAGCGAGCTTCCGGAATCCAGAATAGATTACATCATCCGGGAGGGAAAGGTGTACCGCGAGGTGGTAAATCAGGCCCGTGAATCAGAGGCCTGGCTGATCGTAGCCGGAACCCATGGCTCATCAGGTTTTGAGGAATTGTGGATGGGTAGCAACGCCAACCGCATCGTCACAGCCGCTCCCTGCCCGATCATTACCATTCGTTCAGGGGTTGAAATAAGCCGTAAACTTGAACGCATCGTGATGCCAATGGACAATACCATGGAAACACGCCAGAAAGTTCCGTTCACCAGTGAACTCGCCTCGGCTTTTGATGCCGAAGTTCATGTGCTGGCCATTTATACCACCTCAATTGAAGAAATCAGGGATAAGGTGCTGATCTATGCCAAACAGGCTGCCAAGTACCTTAAAGAAAACGGAGTAAGAAGCCAGATAGTGGAACTGGAAGCTGAAAACCTGAGTACGGTAACCATCGAATATGCCAGAAAAATTGATGCCAACCTGATCTCCATTATGACAGAACAGGAAAAAACTGCCATTAATCTCTGGCTGGGGCCTTATGCACAACAGATGGTTCACCATTCGCCCATTCCGGTGCTGAGCATTCACCCGAAGGAAATTCTCATTTCGATGGGATACTGATAATCAAGTAAAAAGTAAAAAGTAAAAAGTAAAAAGTAAAAAGTAAAAAGTAAAAAGCCTGCCTGTCTGCTACAGGCAGACAGGTAAAAAGTAAAAAGTCTAAAGCTTAAAGTTGGTACACGATTGAGCTGAGATGATTACAAAATCTGCATAATACAAAGCCCCGGTTGAAAAATCAGCCGGGGCTTTGTATTTATTAAATCTGATTGTCTGTTAGAAGTACCGTCTGAAAAAAGAACGAATGCCCAGGTTCAGCCAGTACTTTTTCCTGACCGGGAAAACTAGTTCCTGTCGACGTTGTTCAGGTCCTCGAAGGCCACCTTAAGGCGGGCAATCATGGTTTTCTGGGCTTCGTTAAGCCATTTGCGGGGATCGTAATACTTCTTGTTGGGTTTGTCTTCACCCTCGGGATTTCCGATCTGGCCCTGGAGGTAGCCTTCATATTTCTTGTAATAATTCATGATGCCTTCCCAGGTGGCCCATTGCGTATCGGTATCGATGTTCATTTTGATGACACCGTAGGAAATGGCTTCGCGGATCTCTTCACGGCTGGAGCCTGAACCGCCATGGAAAACGAAATTAACGGGTTTTTCAGCTGTGTTGTATTTCTTCTGAATATAATCCTGTGAGTTTTTAAGGATGATTGGCTGAAGTTTTACATTGCCCGGTTTATAAACGCCATGAACATTACCAAAAGATGCAGCAATGGTAAAACGGTCAGAAACCTTCATCAGCTCTTCATATGCGTAGGCTACATCTTCCGGTTGAGTGTAGAGTTTTGAGCTGTCAACTCCGGTATTGTCCACTCCGTCTTCTTCACCCCCGGTGACTCCCAGTTCAATTTCGAGGGTCATGCCCATATTACTCATGCGGGTGAGGTACTTTTTGCAGATTTCAATGTTCTCTTCGAGGCTTTCTTCTGAAAGGTCAAGCATGTGAGAGCTGAACAGGGGTTTACCTGTTTCAGCAAAGTGTTTTTCACCGGCATCGAGCAGACCATCGATCCAGGGCAGCAGCTTCTTTGCGGCATGGTCGGTGTGCACAATTACGGGAACTCCATAGATTTCAGCCATCTGATGTATGTGTTTAGCTCCTGACACAGCGCCGGCAATAGCTGCCCGCTCACCATCGTTGCTCAGGAATTTCCCGGCATAGAAATGGGCACCCCCGTTTGAAAACTGAATAATCACCGGTGAATTGACCTCTTTGGCTGCCTGCATTACGGCATTCACCGAGTCGGTACCCACTACATTCACTGCCGGCAAAGCAAAGCCATTGGCGCGGGCAATGCGGAATACTTCCTGTACATCATTGCCGGCAACTACACCGGGTTTCACCTTTTCAAAAATTCTTTCTGACATCTTATCGTTTGATTAAATTGAACTGAATGGTTTATCTTCGCAAAGGTAAACATTTTTGATTTAATGCGTCAGAAAATGATGGCAGATCAACAAATGTGATTCGATATATATTACTGATTATCTTACACTTGACCTCATGTCATTTCAGCAGAAAATACGTGAACTCATTGCCGACAATTACTCAGGTTCTGCGGCTATTCTTGAGAAAATTATCCGCAGTATCCAGACTTATGTCAATAAGAGGGAGATTGACCAGCATTACCTGAGAGAGCATCTTGACAAAGTGATCAATCACTTTCCTGATCTGGCCGTGTTGCATCATTTCATGCAGCAATTCTACGATCTGCTCGATGAGGCTGCAGAGAACAACTGGCCGGTTGAGAAGACCATCCTGAAAATTGAAAAATTCATCCACAATTATAACCTCACCTGGAACGAAAGCATCGGACAGGCCGCAGAGCGCATGGAGCGGCTGGTGAAGTTCGGCAACAAGAAAATTCTTCTGCACAGCAACAGCTCAAGCATTCATGTTTTGTTTGAGCATCTGGCCACACACAACATTTTTCCCTCGGTTTATCAGACCATGTCAGGCCCTGTATACGAAGGCAAGCTTCAGGCCAGCGCCCTCAGCGAACTGGGTTGCAAGGTACATTTCATCAACGAAGCAGCGGTAGGAAGATTTATTCATGAAATTGACTTCGCTGTGATGGGAGCAGACAATGTGTTTTCAGATGGGTTTACCAACAAGGTAGGCACCTACCCCATCGCCCTCGTGTGCAGGGAGGCAGGAAAACCGTTTTATGTAATCTGTGATTCACGGAAACGCTCTCCCCTGGATTTTAAAAGCCGGATTAATGCAATTTTTGAGCCTGAGGAAGCAAGCACAGAACTGTGGAAAGATGCGCCTGCGAAAATAACCCCTGTAAATTACTATTTTGAATTTACGCCGGTTAACCTTGTTTCAGCATATTTTTTTGATGATACGTGGTGGAATTTGTCCGATCATAAAAATGAAAAGGATGATTTGGCCTGAAACCTTGTCAGGTTGAGCCAAATGTTGTAAATTTGCAGCCCGAATAATCCCGGCCCCGTAGTTCAGCTGAATAGAACGTCAGATTCCGGTTCTGAAAGTCACAGGTTTGAATCCTGTCGGGGTCACACAAAAAGCCATCTTACGGGATGGCTTTTTTAATGTTTTCCAGTATTGAAGGTAGTTGTCGGACCGAAAGACCCTCATCAGGATTAATTTCCGAATGAATTTGACTAATCAGACATTCGTCTGATTAACAATGATTTTGACTTCTCAGTTTATTTCATATATCTGCTTCCCGCGTGCATTTATGCGTTAACTATTCCTCAGAAAGTCAATTAATTTTCCTGGATCCTGCCTATTGTCCCAAAACGATGTGATAAAAATCTTAGATTCTATTATTTGGTAAAAAATGCTATAGTGCCCTAAAGATATTGTCCTGGTGTTTTTAAAATCCGTTTTTCTCCCAATTGCCGGATTAAGTTTTATCTGTTCAAGCCTGTCCGATATTCTAATATTCAATTTTTTAGTATATGTATTACTGTGATTTCTTTCGTTCCAGTATTGAAATACAGAATTTCTTTGTTTTAATGCTGTTTTGGTCCAAAATAATACTACCCCAGCCATTCTTTATCCAGCTTTTGCAGTTCTGTCTCAGTAATCAGATTGTTATTCTTTATATCCTCCTCACTCATCAGGAGCATTTCTATTTGCTCAGATGACAGTTTAAGTATTTCATCCTCTTCTTTCAAAGCAGAGGAAAAAATTGTATCTATTGCTTCTAGTAATTTCCGATTCTTTGTAGCAAGAATTTTGTCAATCAGTCTGGTTTTTATTAACTCTATTGCGGCCATTTCATAAATTTTTTGTAAAAATAGTAATTTTTTTAACTGACTTGGAAATACGACCGGGCTTTGAATGGCAAAGTGTCGATCTTAAGACTCCAGAACTTTGATATCACTGGTCAGTCAGATATTCTTGCAAATCAACAGCTTCAATTTCTAAACTTATAAAACGGTTTTTTTTCAAACACAACCCTGTTTCTTTCTTATGTGAAGGCTACACCTGAACCTATCCGGTACAAACCACCGTTTCATTTTCCTGTGTTGAGCCTGATTTCTGGTCAATAATCAACGGCAAATGCTGTGGATAGCTTTGTACAATATAGAAATATCTAGAAAATTACATATTTTTGTTAACGATTTTTTAACAAAACAGGCAGTTGTCTGTTTAAGGTTATCTCTTACCAAATGTTCAGGTGAAATCCGTGCTGATTACTAAACATATTTTATGATTAAAAAAGTTCTGGTTGCCAACCGCGGCGAGATTGCGGTTCGTATCATGCGTTCATGTCGTGAAATGGGAATTCCTACCGTTGCTGTGTATTCAGATGCCGATCGTTCGGCCATGCATGTGCGCTACGCTGATGAAGCCTGGCATATTGGCCCGGCGCCTTCTGTTGAGAGTTATCTTAACATCGACAAAATCATCCAGGTCGCAAAACTATCGAAAGCCGATGCCATACACCCCGGTTATGGCTTTCTGTCGGAAAATGCAACCTTTTCGGAAAGATGCCGTGAGGAAGGCATCGAGTTTATCGGCCCCAACGCCGACGCCATCCGGCAGATGGGTGATAAAATAACCGCCCGCAAGACGATGATTGCAGCCGGGGTTCCTGTTGTTCCGGGCACGGTTGACAAAATCACCGATTTCGAAGAAGCCCTGAAAACGATCCGTGAAATCGGCTTACCGGTAATGATCAAAGCTTCGGCCGGAGGTGGCGGAAAAGGGATGCGGCTGGTGAAGCAGGAGAGTGAAATTGAGAGTTCGCTCCGTGGGGCCCGCTCTGAAGCAGCTTCTGCATTTGGCGATGATGCGGTTTACATTGAAAAATATATCGAATCACCGCACCACATCGAATTTCAGATTCTGGCCGATAAACACGGCAATGCCGTACATCTTTTCGAACGTGAGTGTTCGGTACAGCGTCGCCATCAGAAAGTGGTGGAAGAAACCCCTTCACCCCTGCTCACCCCGGAGGTTCGTGCAGAAATGGGTGCCCATGCGGTTGCAGCGGCCAAAGCCTGCAACTATCATGGTGCCGGCACCATTGAGTTTATTGCTGACGATAACCTCAACTACTACTTCCTTGAAATGAACACCCGACTGCAGGTAGAGCATCCCATCACCGAACGTGTGGTTGGGGTGGACCTGGTGAAGGAAATGATCAACATAGCACAGGGAGAGGAATTGCCGTTCAGACAGGAAGATCTGCGCCAGAGCGGCCACGCCATTGAATGCCGGATTTATGCCGAAGACCCCGACCGCAACTTTATGCCCAGTCCGGGCACCATCCGTCATATTTCTGAACCACTCGGCCTTGGTGTACGTCACGATGGGTATGTTTACGAAGGTTATACCATCCCCATTTATTATGATCCCATGATTTCGAAACTGATCGTCTGGGACAAAAACAGGGCCGATGCCATTGAGCGTATGCGTCGTGCATTGCACGAATACAAAATCACCGGCGTAAAAACCTCCATTCCTTTCCTGGCGCGCATCATGGAAGCCCCTGCATTCAGGTCAGGGAAGTACAACACCCACTTTATTGAAGAAAACAAAGACTTCCTGTTCAGTCCGCACGAATGTGATGGTATCTGCGAAGACATCGCCCTTATTGCTGCGTATCTTGAGCATCAGCACAAACTGGAACAGTTGAAAACAAAGGAATCGTCAGGGAAAGCGACAATTAACCGCTGGAAAGATCCACAGCGCCCTGCTTACATTTAAAATCATTCTTATGGCTTTGGATATCAAAATTGACGGGCGTTTAGCCCGGGTTTCAGAATTGAAACGCGACAATCATCTATACACCATCAAGGTAGATGACGACATCTACGAAATTGATGCCCTGAAAGTAGGTGAAGGAATATATTCGCTGATCTACAAAGGAAAATCCTACAACATCGAAATGATTGACAACGGTTCGCCGAGGCATTACACGGTGAATTCATTTCACAATTCCTATGAAGTTGAAATCATTGACGCCCAGACACGCTACAGGCAAAGCCGTTCCAAAGGAGCGGCCACCGACAGCGGGAACACCATTACTTCACCCATGCCGGGTAAGGTGGTGAAAATTCCGGTTTCGGTGGGTGAACAGGTTGTTGCCGGTCAAACCCTGATCATCGTTTCTGCCATGAAGATGGAAAGTGAGTTCAAGGCGAAGACCAACGGCACTGTCAAATCAATCCATGCGGCGGAAGGCGACACCATCGATGCCAATAAAGTGCTGGTTGTTATAGAACCCCAGGCTGAATAAACGGCCCGTCTGGCTGACTGAACAACAAGAGGAATAAGCGATGAGGGGCAATGCGCCGGCAAATGAGAAATTAACACTCTTGCAATCATTGTTTACTTATCATGCTAAAACTGGATGTTCTCTGACAAAACTCACACATTGGAACAGGCTGAAAAGGGACCAGAATTCAGAGAAATCCGGAGAAAAGGAGCGGGAGTTATCAGGTGGAACTGAAAACAACTCCGATGGATTCCCTGAAAATCTTTAACAATGCATTTCTTTAACTTTTTTCTTTTTACTTTTTACTTTAGACTTTAAACTTTAGACTTGAATGTATGTCAAATCTTGAAGAAATTTACCGCAGGTTAGAGGAGCGTAACCGCCAGGCTGAACTGGGCGGCGGACAGGAACGCATTGAAAAGCTGCACCGTACCGGCAGAAAAACTGCCCGCGAAAGAATTGAGATGCTGCTCGATCCGGGCACATTTGTCGAATTCGACCGTTTTGTTGTACACAGGGCGCGCGATTTCGACATGGAGAAGACCCTGATTTCAGGAGATGGAGTGGTAAGCGGTCATGGAAAAATTGATGGCAGGCTGGTGTATGTTTTTGCTCAGGATTTTACGGTCTTCGGTGGAACCCTCAGCCGGGCCAATGCCGACAAGGTGATTAAGATCATGGACCTTGCCCTGAAAATGGGGGCACCGGTGATCGGCCTCAACGACTCAGGCGGTGCCCGCATTCAGGAAGGGGTGGAGAGCCTTGCCGGGTATGCCGACATCTTCTACCGCAACGTGATGAGCAGTGGTGTGATTCCTCAGATATCAGCCATTCTCGGTGCCTGTGCCGGCGGTGCAGTCTACAGTCCGGCCATTACCGATTTCATCCTGATGACCAAAGATACCAGCTATATGTTTGTAACCGGTCCGGATGTAATCAAAACAGTTACCCACGAAGAGGTAAGCAAGGAAGACCTGGGCGGTGCCATGACGCACAATGCCAAAAGCGGTGTAGCCCATCTGATTGCCGATGACGATGAGCAGGCCATGATGATGATCAGGGAACTGATGAGTTTTCTGCCATCCAACAACATGGAGGAACCACCTTCCATTACCTCTACCGATGACCCCAACCGCGAGGATGAAAAACTTCAGGAAATCGTTCCGTTTGATCCGAACAAGCCCTACGATATGAATGAGATCATCCACAGTGTGGTGGATGATGGCAACTTTATGCAGATCATGCCTCATTATGCCCAGAACATCATTACCGGTTTTGGCCGGCTGAAAGGGAAACCGGTTGGGGTAGTTGCCAATCAGCCCGCTTTTCTCGCAGGCGTTCTCGACATCAACAGTTCGGTGAAAGCTGCCAGGTTTGTCCGCTTCTGCGATGCCTTCAACATTCCCATCATCACTTTTGTGGATGTTCCCGGCTTCCTTCCCGGCACAGCTCAGGAATTCGGCGGAATCATCAAGCATGGCGCCAAACTGCTTTATGCCTACGCGGAAGCAACCGTCGCGAAAATCACCGTGATCACACGCAAGGCTTATGGCGGAGCTTACGATGTGATGTCGAGCAAGCATATCGGTGCCGATGTAAATTTTGCCTGGCCCACAGCAGAAATTGCCGTAATGGGTGCCGAAGGTGCTGTTAACATCATCTTCCGCGACAAACTCACCGACGAAGACAAGGCCCAGGCGGTTAAAGAATACCGTGAAGTATTTGCCAGCCCATATAAAGCTGCCGAACAGGGCTACATCGATGAGATTATTTATCCGAAGCACACCCGGCGTAAGCTGATTCAGGCCCTCGAAATGTGTTCCAACAAACGCAAGAGCAATCCTCCGCGTAAACACGGGAATATTCCGTTGTAACACCCTGTTGTACATCGCATCCGGGGTGTTTCTATAAACCGGAAACGATGCTGAACAATCTTTGAAAGCGGACTCAGCAGTCCGCTTTCTCCGTTTATTTCAGCACCCGGGTACAATCCAGCCAACGATTCATCTTCCCTGCGGTTGCCGGCAATAATGATGAAGAAACCAGGGCTGTCAGAATCACAGGATTTCCCTAAATTTGCGGCTTATCTGAAACCTGACCCTATGAGTGAGAAGTTTTCCCCTACCCGCTACCAGTTAAAGTCGCTGGCGAGCGGGGCACTGTTTGAGGACACCGGATGGCTGCTGGATGCACCGGGTGAAACACAACCGGCATTGATCAGGGCAATGTATGAACACAGACAGCTGAACCTGAAAAGCAGTGAGTGGGGCTTCTACCGGTTTGCCGACTGGCTTCCGCTCAAGCGTACGCTCGAAGGTTCGTCTGCGCCGGTCACCTATAAGAGCAAAGGCCTTGCCAACGCGCTCGGGTTAAGCAACTTATGGATTACATTCAGTGGTTACTGGCCTGAAAAAGGCGCTGCCATGACTACCTGTTCCTTTAAGGAAACAGAAGCCTATTCAGTATGCGGACGCATGACGGGTTCGAACAATCAGGTGCTGGTTGTGGCCTCTGCCGGAAATACGGCCAGGGCCTTTGCCAAGGTCTGTTCCGATAACAATATCCCGCTGCTTCTTTGTGTACCGCACGATTACATCAATGCACTCTGGTTCGACAAACCCCTGAATGACTGTGTAAAGCTTGCTGTAACCGCCTTCGGAAGCGATTATTTTGATGCCATCCACTTATCCAACCTTGCCACGCAGTGTGAGGGATTTCTGGCTGAAGGCGGGGCGAAAAATGTAGCCCGCCGCGATGGCATGGGAACAACCACCCTCTCCGCGGTTACGGAGATTGGTCGCATTCCTGATTACTACTTTCAGGCTGTGGGTAGCGGAACCGGTGCCATCGCTGCCTGGGAAGCCAACCTGAGGCTGCTGGAAGATGGCCGGTTCGGAAGCAGTAAAATGAAACTGATGGTATCGCAGAATGCCCCGTTTCTCCCCATCTACGATGCCTGGAATGCCGGATCACGTGCCATGCTGCCCTATGACGATGACCTCGCCAGGGAACATGTGACTGAAATTGACGCCAAGGTTCTGTCGAACAGAAAACCACCCTATCCGATCATCGGGGGGCTTTACGATGCCCTCACCGATACCGGTGGTACCGTGCTGAAAGCCACCAACCGTGAAGCACGGTCAGCCAAAGCCCTGTTCTTTGATACCGAAGGTATAGACATCTATGCAGCATCAGCCATTGCCACAGCATCCCTGATCAATGCCGTGAACTCGGGTACTGTTGAAAAGGATTCCCTGATTATGCTGAACATTACCGGTGGCGGCGAGGAGCTGTTTAAAAAAGAACACAGTCTCTTCTACCTGGAGCCGCATCTGACGTTTGGTGTAACCCCTTCAGCAGAAGAAGTACAGCAAAAACTCGGAAGCCTCCACTGGTAACCTTACTTATTCAGGAACGAAGAATATTGCGATCTACTGAGGCGTGAGTAACTCTTTCAGGCTCAGCATATTCCGGTAGAATACCTTTTTTATCACCGGATCCTGCACACATCGCGGAAAAGCGGGAGGATCTTCTGACCGGGCGATAAATACCATGCGGGTGAGGCCGGGTTTTACCTCGAAAAGTTCCCAGCTGGCTTTGTAATGGGTAAGACGTTCAACTCCCCTGGCAGGCGGATATCCCTCATCGCTGCTCTGCATCCTCAGAAAGACTTTGTCTCTCTTTGCACTGTATGACAGGGTGTTAAGGGTAATTATTTCACGGTCGTTGAATGGCCAGGGAAGGCCATACAACATATAGGTATACCATTTCTCCGCATGATCGCGGTGTAGAATCATGGTCTTCTTGATGCCCGACATCCAGGAGCTGATAAGCTCCACATCGGTGACCATCTTCAGCGATTTTTCCAGTGAACTATGCACAATGATCTCCGCTTTACGCTCACGAACGCGGACATTTTCCGAGACATCAACCCAACGGTAGTAGATTTTAACTCCTTCGGCATTCTCCAGAAGCTCCCAGGTATTTTCATTCCCTGAATCTCTGGCTACGTCAGTCAGGTTGCCGGCTGAGGTGGACAACAAGGTGAACGATGCCAATAAAAGTAACCTGGAAACAATAAAGACACCCGATGTACCAACCATGTAAAACGTTTATAATGACAAAGATATAAAAGCGTTTTTACAATACCAAAAATTCACAAAGACAATAGCTTTCTTATATGTCCGGATTTACCCGGCAATGAGTGGAAGGCTGCGTGGTAATTATAAAGCGGGATTCATTACTTTTGCTGCATGATAGCCATAGACGATACCCTCAATTCAGACGATCTGCACAAGGTTTGCTTCGTTTGTAACCTTGAAAAATGCAAAGGGGCCTGTTGTGTTGAAGGTGATGCCGGTGCACCGCTGGAGGAACAAGAGATTTCGGAGCTTGAAGACAACCTGGATTACATCAGGCCGTTTATGCTTCCGCAGGGTATTGAAATTGTAGAAGAACTGGGTGTTTTCGATTACGATGCCCATGGACATTATGTAACGCCTCTGGTGAATGGGGCCGAATGCGCCTTTGTTGTTTTTACCGGTGAGGGGATTGCCAGCTGCGCCATAGAGCAGGCATGGCAGGCCGGTAAGTCGAAGTTCAGAAAGCCGGTTTCCTGCCATCTGTATCCGGTAAGAATCAGCCGTTACAACGATTTTGATGCGGTTAACTATCATCAGTGGCACATCTGTAAGCCGGCACTGGAGCTGGGGAAACAGCTGGAAGTGCCCTTGTACCGGTTTCTTAAAGATTCGCTGATCAGAAAGTATGGCAGCGACTGGTATGATAAACTCTGCAAAACCATAGAGCAGAAAGGGAAGTAATTCACTGCAAACTCAAACCCTGAATTCCGGTTTTACCTGAATACCGGCAGCTACAATAAGAAAAGGCAGAAAATCGTGATGATTTTCTGCCTTTTGCCTTCCCTGCAACCTGAAATACTATGCTACCGGGGCTACAACCTTTGCGGCTGCCATGGTTTCGAGTTCCTTGTCGATGTGGAACATACCGGCCTTGTCTTCACCCACCAGGTTCATTTTATCAAGAATGCCGTGAACGGTGCTCTCCTCTTCAATCTGCTCGTTGATATACCACTGCAGGAAACTTCCGGTTGTATAATCCTTTTCCTTAAGGGCAACTTCATAGAGCTTGTTGATGGAATCGGTGATGAATTCTTCGTGGCTCATTACATGCTTGAAAACATCAAGCAATGATTTGTACTTCGATGCCGGGACTTCGAGGGCTGCCAGAACAGCATAACCCCCGCGATCGTTGAGGTATTTGATGAACTTGAGCATGTGCATACGCTCTTCATCAGACTGTTTGTAGAGGAAATCAGCTGCACCGCGGTATCCCTTTGTTTCACACCATGAGGCCATTGCCATATAAATTCTCGAAGAATGTTCTTCGTTCTTTATCTGGTTAATAATGGCTTCTTCAACCTTTTTTGAGATCATGTTAAAATTTTTTAGTCAATAATTAAACAAACAAAATTGCTTAAAGTTCCTTTATCAGCTGTTTTTCAGCGCTTCAGCTCCACCGACGATTTCGAGTATCTCTTTGGTAATGGCAGCCTGACGGGCGTTGTTATAGGTAAGTTTCAGCTCCTTCAGAAGTTCCGAAGCATTGTCGGTGGCCTGCGACATAGCCGTCATCCTGGCTCCGAGTTCAGAAGCCCAGGAGTCGAGCACTGCTTTATACACCTGCGTTTTTAAAATCCCCGGCACCAGGTTTACCAGAATTTCTTCTTTGGAAGGATCGAAGATGTAATCAGGGATCATGGCAGCATTGCCCTTCACTTCTGCCGGAGGCTCGATCGGCAGAAACTGCTCGGTGATCAGTTTCTGGGTTACCGCATTCTTAAACTGGTGGTAAACAAACTGAATCTTATCAAATTTACCTTCCAGAAACAGTTGCATCAGGGTTTCAGCAATTGCAGAGGTGTTGCTGAAAGTCAGGTCATCGTACAGATTGTCGTGACTTGAAAGTATGTTAAAGTTCTGACGCTGAAAATACTCAGTTGCTTTGCGACCGATGGTAATCAGGGCCAGATCGGAGGATTTACCCGGTTTCCCATAAGGGGCTGCAATGGTGTTAACCTGCTTTATTACATTGGAATTGAAAGCGCCGCAAAGACCGCGGTTCGACGAAAGCACCACCAGCAGCAGCCTGTTGCCATTGCGTGCTGCTGTAAAACCGCCCGATTCAAAACCATCCGTACCTGCACTGAGTTCCTGAAGCATCTCTTTCTGCTTCTGGGCAAATGGACGCAGCTGAAGAATGCCGGTCTGGGCTTTACGCAGCTTTGATGCAGCAACCATCTTCATGGCGCTGGTAATCTGCTGTGTCGATTTAACCGACATTATTCTGGTTCTGACTTCCTTCAGGCTTGCCATATCGGTAAGGTTGTTGTGTTATGCTTCATATTTCTTTCCCAGATCGAGCGCCACAGCTTCGAGTTCCTTTTCAATTTCCGGGGTATAATTCCCCTTGCGGATAAGCTCGAGCAGTTCGGGTTTGGTATCTGTAAGGCGGTGAAGGAACTCCGTTTCAAAATCGTGCACCCTTTTCACAGGAATTTTCTGCAACAATCCCTTCGAACCGCAATAGATAATGGCAACCTGCTGCTCAACACTCATGGGAGAATATTGGGGCTGTTTGAGGATTTCCACATTGCGCGCTCCTTTGTCGAGAATTGATTTCGTTACCGAATCAAGGTCAGACCCGAATTTTGAGAATGCCTCCAGTTCGCGGTATTGTGCCTGATCGAGTTTCAGGGTACCGGCTACCTTTTTCATCGATTTGATCTGAGCGTTTCCACCCACCCTGGATACCGAGATCCCTACATTGATGGCAGGCCGTATCCCTGAGTTGAACAGGTTGGTTTCGAGGAAAATCTGACCATCAGTAATAGAAATTACATTGGTAGGTATATAGGCTGAAACGTCACCTGCCTGGGTTTCGATGATCGGAAGCGCTGTGAGAGAACCGCCACCCTTGACTTTTGATTTGAGTGTTTCGGGCAGATCGTTCATGCGCGAAGCAATTTCGTCGGAAGCGATGATTTTTGCAGCACGCTCAAGTAACCTGGAATGCAGGTAAAATACATCACCCGGGTATGCTTCACGTCCGGGAGGACGGCGCAACAGCAGCGACACTTCGCGGTAAGCCACGGCCTGTTTCGAAAGATCATCATAAATAATCAGGGCAGGACGTCCGGTATCGCGGAAATATTCTCCGATGGCGGCACCGGCAAACGGGGCATAAAACTGCATGGCAGCCGGGTCACCGGCAGTAGCAGCCACAATCACCGTATAGCTCATGGCCCCTTTTTCTTCAAGGGTCTGCACGATATTGGCAACGGTACTTCCCTTCTGCCCAACGGCAACATAAATGCAATAAACTGGCTGCCCCTTGTCGTAAAACTCCTTTTGGTTGATGATGGTATCAATGGCAATGGCAGTTTTTCCGGTCTGGCGGTCACCAATGATCAGTTCACGCTGGCCACGTCCGATCGGAATCATGGAGTCAATGGCCTTGATACCGGTTTGCAGGGGCTCATTCACCGGCTGTCTGAAGATAACACCGGGGGCCTTACGCTCCAGGGGCATCTCGAAGGATTCACCAGCAATGGGGCCCTTACCGTCGAGGGGCTCTCCGATGGTATTGATGACCCTGCCGAGCATTCCTTCACTGACAGGAATAGAGGCAATTTTCCTTGTCCGGCGAACCATATCGCCTTCATTGATTCCGGTTCCTTCGCCAAGCATTACCACACCGACGTTGTCTTCTTCAAGGTTGAGGACAATTCCTTTTACTCCGGTAGTGGTAAATTCGATAAGTTCACCTGACTGCACACTGTTGAGTCCGTAAACCCTGGCTATTCCATCACCAACCTGTAACACCGAACCTGTTTCTTCAAGTTCAGCCTCGGTGGTGAATCCTGCAAGTTGTTGACGCAATATTGCCGATACTTCTGCGGGTTTAATTTCTGCCATTTGCTGATTTTGTTTTAAAATTCTCTGATAAAGGTATTTACGTTAAATTCGTTTTTGAGATTCTGAAGTTTTTTGCGGATGCTGTCGTCAAACTGCAATCCATCAAGCTTCACGATCATACCGCCGAGAATCGACGGATCTGTCTCTTCCGAAAGTTCAATGGTTGAGCCTGTCTGTTTCGATAGTACCCCGATCAGCTGAGTGCGCATTTCAGGAGTGAGCGGTGAAATGGTTGTAACCACCGCTTTTTTTATGTTGTTGTGATCCCGGTAGATATCGCCGAATTTCAGGGCGATGTTCATCAGGTGTTCCTCACGCCTTTTGCGGATAATAATCTCGACAAACGCCATGGAGACCTTGCCAAGTGCCTGACCAAATATCTGCCTGATGATGCTGATTTTCTTCTTTGCATTGATCACCGGGCTTTTCAACAAAAGCTGAAGCTCACGGTTGTTGTAGCAGGTATCGGCAACCAGGGCCATATCGGTACTGGTATCCTTCAGCACATTGTTATCGCTGGCCAGTTCGAACAATGCCCGTGCATAGCGGATATTGATTCTTGGATTGTCCATAATCGCTAGTTAAGGGTAATGTCACCAATTGACTTCTGAACAATAGCCTTATCTTTTTCGGGGTTCGACAGTTCCTGACCAAGCACCTTTTCAGCAATTTCAATGGAAAGGTTGGCTATCTGATTCTTCAGCTCTGTCATGGCAGCCATTTTTTCGAAATGAATGCGTTCGGTGGCGCTTTCAATGATTCGGTTGGCTTCCTCGTTGGCTTTAATGCGAGCGCTTTCAATAATGTTTTCGCGCACCTTGCGTGCATCACGCAACATGCCATCCCGCTCTTCCTTGGCTTCGCGGAGCAGTTGTTCATTGCTGAATTTGAGCTCTTCCATCTCCTTGCGTGCCTTGTCGGCTTCGTGAAGGGCCAGTTCAATGGCCTGTTCCCTGTCGTGAAGGGCTCTCATGATGGGAGGCCAAACAAATTTACCCAGGATGAACAACAGTATCCCAAAGGCCAGTGTCATCCAAAAAATAAGTCCGATTCCGGGACTGACTAATTCCATAATGTCTGATTATTATTTTTCAACGATTCAAGTCTTTCTCCGATGCTCCCGTAGCCCGACAAAAAAGGTTCTGTCAGAATACCGGGAAACGAAATCCCGTTAGGGCAACCAACCGTTACCCTAAAGGGAAATCAAACCATTAAATAAATACAACAAGCAGACAAACAACGATGGCGAAGAAAGCTACCCCCTCGATGAGGGCGGCGGCTACAATCATGTTTGACCTGATGTCGCCGGTAGATTCGGGCTGACGGGCCATTGATTCAAGGGCTCCGCGTCCGATGTTACCGATTCCGATACCTGCTCCGATTGAAGCGATACCTGCACCAAGTGCGGCTCCCATTTTAGCTACGGGTGCCAGATCGGCTGCTACCTGAAGAAGTGTTGATAAAAGTGACATAATTGATTGATTTAAAGGTTTATCTGATTAATTAAAATTTTAGTGTGCGTGTTCATGGGCATGCTCGTGCTCTTCGGTTGCCATACCAAAATAAAGGGCAGAAAGCATGGTAAAGACATAGGCCTGGATAAAAGCCACCAGCAATTCAAGAAGGCTGATAAACACCGAGAAAAGTATGGAAACCGGCGAAACGCCGTAACCCAAAGCCGGGTTCATGTTTGCAAAAATAAAGATAAGGCTTACAAACCCGAGCACAATGATATGCCCGGCTGTAATGTTGGCAAAAAGACGGACCATCAGTACAAAAGGCTTGATGAATACACCGGCTAGTTCAATCAGCGGCAGCAGAGGAAGAGGGAATTTCAGCCACCAGGGCACTCCCGGAGGATTAAAAATGTGAAGCCAGTAAGAACGGTTGCCGATAAATGTGGTGATCACAAAAGTAAATACTGCAAGCACCAGGGTAACTGCAATGTTACCGGTAACGTTGGCCCCTCCCGGGAAAAAGGGGAACAGCCCGATCAGGTTACTGAAGAAGATAAAAAAGAACAGGGTCAGCAGGAATGGCATAAACTTCTTGTAATGCTTTCCGATGGAAGGTTCTGCAATATCGTCGCGCACAAAAAGAATCAGGGGCTCAAGCAACGACTGCAGCCCTTTGGGGGCGTGACCGGCATTGCGCTTATAAGAAGCAGCTACCTGGAAGAAAACGATGAGCAATACAATCAAGGTGACAAATATGCCGATAACCGTTTTAGTGATGCTCAGGTCAATGGGTTTTGCGGCATGGGGGTCGGTATCCATGGTTCCGGGAATCACCTTCACTATTTTCCCTTTGCCGGCTTTGCGGTCTGTTTCAATCTTATAACCCTTGTATGCAGCTTCTCCGTGATGAAAATGTGAAGAACTGAAAGTGATCAGTTTGCCTTCGTCAATCAGAATAACCGGCAGAGGAATCGTAACATGGGTATGACCAAAGGAGGCGATATGCCAGTCGTGGCTATCCACAATATGATCGATGATCATATGGCCGGCATTGAATGCTTCGCTGTGAGAACCTGTTTCATGGGTTGCCTGGTGATGATCAGCGGGTTCTGTTCCTGTTGCGAAAACCCGTAAACTACCCAGCAGAAAAGCGGTAATAATTAAAAATGTCCTCATGCCGTTCTGATTCCGATGCTGAAGTGATTGTTTGTCTATACTATTGAAGGATGCAATATTAGCAAAATTTAGCCATTTATCCACACCATCCTTAAAAATGTGAAAGAAACGGAAAAAGGGAGCCAGGCCCCGTTTTCGCCGGTACCCTCTAAACAAGCATCATCCCTATTTGTTTAACACCTGGGCCATATTTGTAAAGATATTTCAATTCTCCGTCACTGTTGTGAATTTCACGAACTTTACCAATCAAAAAATACCAGCCTGATGGGAAATATAACCACCGGAAATAGCGATGAATACTTCATGAAACAGGCCCTGATGGAGGCGGAAAAGGCTAAAAACCGTGACGAGGTCCCGGTGGGTGCGGTGATCGTCTCCAACGGCCAGATCATCGCCCGGGGCCATAACCTGACCGAAACCCTCA
This sequence comes from Bacteroidales bacterium, assembly GCA_016788045.1. Taxonomy (GTDB): domain Bacteria; phylum Bacteroidota; class Bacteroidia; order Bacteroidales; family Lentimicrobiaceae; genus Lentimicrobium. Next base: position 22,830 of record JAEUTG010000019.1, on the reverse strand, counting down.
ACGATGCCACGGCACATGCCGAAATGCAGGCCTTTACATCAGCAGCCAACCATCTCGGAGGTAAATATCTGAACAACTGCACCTTGTATGTTACCCTGGAACCCTGCCCCATGTGTGCAGCGGCCTCGTACTGGGTGCAATTGGGTGAAATCGTGTATGGAGCGTCAGACCCCAAACGGGGGTTTTCCTTGCTGGGCCAGGGCTTGCTTCACCCGAAAACCAGCATCAGGGGAGGCGTTCTGGCTGAAGAATGCGGACTTTTGCTCACTGCATTCTTCAGAAAAAAACGCTGAACATAAAAAGCAGACCGGCTAAGTTAACCGGTCTGCTTCAGGTTTATTTTGTTCTGGGTCAGGTTGCAATGGTTAAATCCGGAAGAAAACCATGCTGAAACCTCAGAAAATGAGGAAATCAACCAAAAGGTTACTTCACATGGATCAAACAGCTCCCAGCAATTCAGCCAGCTTTTTGTGTAAATCTTCTCCGCGAAGGTCTTTGGCCACAATCCTGCCCTCTTTATCGAGCAGTACATTGGCTGGAATTGACATGATACCGTATTGTTTACCGGCAGCGTTGTTCCAGTATTGAAGATCAGAAACATGGTGCCAGGTGAGGTTATCTTCGGTAATCGCTTTCTCCCAGGAAACCTTGTCCTTGTCGAACGACACGCCAAGAATGTCAAAGCCTTTGTCTTTAAACTTGTTGTAGGCAGCGACCACGTTCGGATTTTCTTTCCGGCAGGGTCCGCACCACGATGCCCAGAAATCAACCAGCACATATTTTCCGCGCAATTGCGAAAGGGTCAGCGGGTTACCGGCGGGGTCGTTCATGGTGAAATCGGGAGCCACTTTCCCGGTTTCCACGTTCTCAAGAATTGTAATGCGATCAGCCAGCATGGTGGAAAAAGATGATTCTTTCACCTTTCCGCTGAATTTGCCCATGATGGTCTTAAGTTCACTCAGGTCGAACTGGTATGAATGCCTCATGGCGACATAAGGAGCCACAAATGATGCTGAATTCTGGCTGATGTACTCCATTACTTCTGCTTTCTGCTTGTTTTCAAAAGCCTCAACCGAATTCTCAATTTCCTTCATTTTAGCGGAATCGCCGGTTCTGCTTGCTTCATTGTAAGCAGAATAGAGGCTGATCTCTTCCGAACGTTGTTTTTCCTGGGTTGCAAGGTAAGAGCGGTAGGTCTCATCCGAGGCAGAACCTTTTACCTTGGGTGACATCAGGCTGTCGATATGAAACTGAATCGAAATATCGGCGGCTTCATTGAAGAAACCGACAAAGCGTGACTGATCGATGCCAATGTAATACATGTCAGGAACTGCGATGGTCCCCCTGAAAGAGAATTTCCCATTCTCAACAACCGCAGTATCGAGAATTTCAAACTGCCCGTTGTTACTTTTCTGCAGGTAAACATTGCCCGCAAAGTCACCGGAAATTTCCCCCTTTATAATAAACTCATCGCTTTTGCGTCCTGAACAGGCGCTTATAACCATGATGGTCAGCAGGTAATAGAGAAGTTTTTTCATCGAAAAATGATTAAAGTTTGGTTGCCAAAAATAGTCAATAACAGGACAGAAGGAAAGAAAAATCGGAATTGTCAGGACTACTTACGTTGCCTCATGAAAATGAACTCAGTGATCAGCACCAGTGCCAGGGTGAGTAAAGTACTGAATATCAGCCGGAGTGCAATCATACCGATCTCATGAAAGCTGAAAGCATCGAGCAGGGCAATGATCAGCTGATGGGCCATGATAAGGATAAGGGAATAGAGGAAGAACCACCTAAGGCCCATATCAGCGATACCGGGCTTCAGGTTGCCTTCATAATCTGCCGGTGCACCGGCCCTGCGGATCACCCAGGGTCTCAGGTATGCCATGAATACAGAAGCCGCAGCATTCAGGCCTGTGGAATTACTGAACAAATCGACACTCAGTCCCAGAAAAAACGAAGAAAGGAGCAAGAGCCAGCCCGGCGTTTCAAAAGGCAGAAGCAGGATGAAAAAAACGTACAGAGCAGGATTGATATAACCACCCATGTTCACATGATCGAGCAGCAGCACCTGAAGTGCAATCAGCACGAAAAAGCGGACTACATCTTTCCAGTAAGCATTATTCATTGACCACATTTTTACTCAGTTCATCCTGTTCATCCCTGAGAAGGTTCTTAACTATATAAACGTATTGAAGACTGTTGAGATCGGCCGAAAACCTGAAATCAATGGTATAAAAATGATCCCCGCTTTCAACATAAATCTTTTCAACAGTGCCGGCCATAATTCCTTCCGGAAAAATATGGCTGTATCCGCTGGTTGAGATGGTATCACCCCGTTTAATCTTAACATGAGCCGGGATGTCGAGCAAAGTCCCGATGGCCGGACTTCCACCTTTCCATACGATGGTACCCATCTGATTGAGCCGGTTGATGCGCGCGCTGAGCCGGGTATGCTGATTCAGTATCGACATCACCCAGGAAAAATTGTCGGTAACACTCACCACAGTACCCACGATTCCATCGGAATTGAAAACGGCCATATCACGCACAATACCATGCCTTTTACCTTTATTGAGCATAATATAATTGTTGCGCAGGGTGGTTGAGTTGCTGATGACTTTGGCGACGGTAAAGGTATATTGCTGCCCGTAAAGGGTATCCTTCACCCGGAGGTTAGCGGTATCGGTGGTCAGCTGACCCGGGGTAATTTTCTGCCAGAGCCGTGCATTCTCGCTGGCCAGACGTTCGTTTTCACTTTTTAGTCTGAAGTAGGAGGTTATTTCTGACCAAGTGGTGTAAATTCTGCCGGTAAACCCGTCGGTTGCCCCTGTAATCACAGACCGCTGATAATAACTCTTGTTGACTATCAGCACCACCGAAATCAGTTCAAGCAGGATAAACAGAAAGAAGAACCTGTACCTCCAGATGAATGCCAGAATATATCGCATAGGCGTTCATTACAAATGATTGGCCAGCCTTCTGTTTCCTGGCTTTATTTAATTAAGAAAGTGAACTTGTTGAAATTCTTGAGGGCAATACCGGTACCCCTGGCCACTGCGCGTAAGGGATCTTCAGCTACATGCACCGGCAGTTTGGTTTTCAGGTGTATGCGTTTATCCAGTCCCCGGAGCATGGATCCACCACCTGCAAGGTAAATACCGGTCCTGTAAATATCCGCCGAAAGCTCCGGTGGAGTCATTTCAAGGGCATTAAGCACGGCTGCTTCTATCTTGGAAATAGATTTATCAAGGCAATGGGCGATTTCAGAATAGTTGACGTAAATCTCCTTGGGGATACCGGTAAGCATATCACGGCCATGTACCGGATAGTCTGGCGGAGGATTGTCAATTTCGGTCATGGCAGCACCCACATTGATTTTGATGGCTTCTGCCGTACGCTCACCAATGTTGATGTTGTGCTGCTTGCGCATGTATTCTTCAATGTCGTTGTTGAAGTCATCGCCGGCTATGCGGATGGATTTATTGTTCACAATACCGCCCAGGGCGATAACAGCGATTTCGCTGGTACCTCCGCCAATGTCGATGATCATGTTGCCGGTGGGTTCGAGCACGTCAATGCCGATCCCGATGGCGGCTGCCATGGGTTCATGAATGAGTCTTACCTCTTTGGCCCCTGCCTGCTCTGCTGAATCTTTCACCGCTCTCTCTTCCACTTCGGTAATACCTGAGGGGATGCAGATAACCATTTTAAGCGCCGGTGGGAAAAGGCTTCTGGAGGGACCGGTCATTTTGATCAGCTCCCTGATCATATATTCTGCAGATTGGAAATCGGCAATCACACCATCGCGGAGCGGCCTGATGGTTTTAATGTTCTCATGGGTTTTCCCATGCATCATCATGGCTCTTTTCCCGACAGCGATAATTTTGCCTGTATTGCGCTCAATGGCAATAATTGAAGGCTCATCCACCACTACCTTATCGTTGTATATGATAATGGTATTGGCAGTTCCGAGATCCATGGCGATCTCTTTGGTCATGAAGGAGAAAAGTCCCATTTGTATGTTGGTTTCTTTAGAATCGTGAAAAAATAAAATTCAGTAAGGCCTCAGTGCCTGAAGTGTCTGATACCGGTAAACACCATGCTCAGTTTGTGGCTGTTGCAATAATCAATGGTATCCTGATCCCTTACAGAGCCTCCTGGCTGAATGATTGCCCTGACACCGGCCTTGTGAGCAAGCTCAACAGAATCACTGAAAGGGAAGAAGGCATCAGAAGCCATTACGGCACCACGAAGATCCAGTTCAAAGGCGGCGGCTTTGTCAATGGCCTGTCTTACTGCATCAACCCTGGAGGTCTGCCCTACACCGCTGCCCAGCAATTGTTCACCTTTCACCAGCACAATGGCATTCGACTTGCTGTGCTTGACAATTTTGCTGGCAAACACAAGGTCCCGGGCAACTTCTTCGTCTGTTCCTTTCTCAGTAACTACCCTGAAATCAGCACTTGACTCTGTTTTCAGGTCTTTATCCTGCATCAATACGCCATTTAAAACCGTCCTGAACTGTTTCGGCTGGTAATCAAATGGTTTAGCCTGCAAAATTATTCTATTTTTCTTGCTCTTCAGCAGTAACAATGCATTTTTTTCATATCCCGGTGCAATGATGATCTCAAAAAACAAGAGGTTGATCTCGGCTGCAGTTTCTTCGTCGATCATTCTGTTGGTTACCAGCACTCCTCCGTAAGCAGAGACCGGGTCGCCGGCAAGAGCTGCTTTCCAGGCATCCGAAAGCAGAGGTCTGCTGGCAGCACCACAGGCATTGTTGTGCTTGAGAATGGCAAAGGTGGTTTCGCTGAAATCACGGATCAGTGAGACCGCGGCATCAAGATCGAGCAGGTTGTTGTACGACAGCTCCTTGCCATGAAGCTGTTCAAAAGCCTCGTTCAGGTCCCCGAAAAAGGCACCTTCCTGATGGGGATTTTCACCATACCTCAGCGGGGTTGATTTTCCGGCAACTCCCCTGAATTCATTGTGTCCCGCCTTCATACCTGTGTATCCGGCGATGGCTGCATCATAACCCGACGATTCAGCAAAAGCATAGGCGGCAAACCTTGCCCGCTGGCTCAGGGTAGTGCTGCAATGGCCGCTTTCAAGAATCTCACTGAGCTCACCATAATGCTTTGAAGAGGGGACAATCAGAACATCTGCATAATTCTTTGCAGCCGCTCTGATGAGGGAAATCCCGCCGATATCGATTTTCTCAATAACCTCATCATGTGAAGCCCCCGAAGCCAGGGTAGCCCTGAAAGGATACAAATCAACAATAACCAGGTCAATGGCAGGAATGCCGTATTGTTTCATTTCCGACAGGTCAGAATCGAGTGAGCGCCGGCCCAGGATTCCACCGAAAACTTTCGGATGCAGTGTTTTTACCCTGCCACCCAGGATGGAGGGGTAACCGGTCACCGATTCGACAGAAATTACCGGAACTCCAAGCGATTCAATAAAACCGGATGTGCCTCCGGTTGAATATATCACCACGCCTTCGTTTGCCAGTTTTCTTACAATTGACTCAAGACCGTCTTTGTAAAACACCGAAATCAGGGCCGACCGGATTTTCTTTGCATCATCCATTTTTGTAATAATTTCTGTTAAAAATGTAAAACCGGAAAAAAGCCAAAACCAGGAGAATTTATTTAATCTTGATTATCAGACTTCTAATCGTCTGTTTTTGAACTTCCGGAGCATTGGGTTTCGTGATGCAAGTTTATTAAAAATCAGGGCACCGAGCAATAATATGTTTCAACAGGTACCTCATATTTGACTATTTTTACATCCTGTAAACTGATGTACATGAAGCAATCTGTTGTTTTTCTACGTTTGCTGCGCGAAAGCTACCTGTTTGCCTTAAAAGCCATCGTGGTAAACAAGGTGAGGACGATTCTTTCATTGCTGGGCATTACCATCGGTATTTTTTCCATTATTTCGGTTTTTACTGTCTTTGACTCCATCGAAAGAACCTTGCGTGACAGCATCAATTCGCTGGGCAGCAATGTGTTGTTTGTCCAGAAATGGCCCTGGGCATTCGGCAGCGATTATCCGTGGTGGAAATACATGAACCGCCCTGAGCCCTCAATGGCCGATCTTCAGGAAATTCAAAGGAGAAGCCAGGCTGCCGAAGCCAGCACATACCTTGTGCAGATGAACAGGACCGTGAAATATGGCAGTGCTGCTTTGGATAATACTTCCGTAGTGGCTGTTTCGCACGACTACAGTATTGTAAATGCCATTGAATTTGCCGAAGGCCGTTATTTCACCCCCGAGGAATCAGCCGGCGGACGTCCGGTGGCCATTATCGGAGATGAAATTGCCGTTTCACTGTTTCAGGGGAGTGAGCCCATCGGGAAACGGATCAAAGTCTTCGGACAACAGGTTGAAGTCATCGGACTCCTGAAAAAAGAGGGTGAAAAGAGCTTTGGAAATTCCAACGATAACCAGGTGCTGATACCGATCAACTTCGGCAGAAATTTCATCGATCTGAGGGGAGATAACATCGGAGCAGCCATCATGGTAAGGGCTAAACCCCTGGTCAGTAATGAAGAACTGGCCGATGAACTTACCGGAATTATGCGTTCGGTAAGAAAACTAAAACCCGGAGCAGAAGATGATTTTGCCATCAACGAAACCAGTGTGATCTCACAGGGCTTCGACCAGTTGTTTAGTGTAGTTGCCATAGTTGGATGGATTATCGGTGGCTTTTCGCTTTTGGTGGGAGGTTTCGGCATTGCCAATATTATGTTTGTCTCCGTTAAGGAAAGAACTTCGCAGATCGGTATTCAGAAATCGATGGGGGCCAAAAACTATTTCATTCTTCAGCAATTTTTGTTTGAAGCGGTATTTTTGTCACTATTCGGCGGTATTGTCGGGTTGTTGCTGATTTTCATCATCACCTTGCTGATCTCGGTCATCATGGATATGAACCTGATTCTCACACTCAGCAACATTGCCCTGGGGATAGGTGTTTCAGGTCTTATCGGACTGGTATCCGGATTTTTGCCTGCCTGGTCAGCCTCGCGGCTCGATCCCGTGGAAGCCATGCGGTCAACCTTCTGATCTGTAAACCTGGTCAGGCTCAGGATTGCTTGCCATCATCAGGGAAATGCCGGTGTTTTATAAGATTTTTATAATAAATGATGGAGTCTCCGAACGATATACGAATTTCAGGCTGGAGTGAATTACAGGAAATGCTTTTCCGCGATTCGTGGGATGGCCACCTGGGTCGCTTCCGTTCACCTTACGTTTACCGTGGGCTCTCAGATGTAAATTATGAGCTGAAGACCAGCCTTATGCGGATCGGCGGGCCATACAACACGCTGGAACGCCACCTGTTGCGCAATTTCAGAAAGTATGCCCACCGCAATACGGTGTCCGGCGAGTCTCTTTGGAACCTGCTTGCCATAGCCCAGCACCACGGGCTTCCGACCCGTCTGCTCGACTGGACCTATTCACCCTACGTTGCCCTGCATTTCGCCACTGCCAACATCCTGAAATTCAATATTGACGGGGCAATATGGTGTGTGAATTATGTCAGGTCGAACAACTATCTTCCGGAAAATCTGAATAAAATCATCGTGGAAGAAGGCTCCAACGTCTTTACCCCGCAAATGCTTGAACTGGAATGCAATTCCCTCAGACAGCTTGAAGCGATGTCGGAACACCGCTTTGTGATGTTTCTCGAGCCCCCCTCAATGGATGAACGGATTGTAAACCAACATGCCCTCTTCTCGCTGATGTCGAATGCCACCCTCGCCATGAGCAGCTGGCTAAATGACCACAACGACCTGTATTTCAGAATTATAATACCTGCAAAACTGAAATGGGAGATCCGCGACAAGCTGGATCAGGCCAACATCACTGAAAGGGTGCTCTTTCCCGGCCTTGACGGACTCAGCAGCTGGCTGAAACGGCAGTACAGCCCAAGCCCTGAACAGGATTCCAGAGAGACAACCTGACCCGGAACGGTAGGTTGAAGTAAACAATCTCCTGACTGTCTTTTACAGAATTCCCCTGTAAATCAAAAGATCCCTGAATTTTCAGCCACAATTTCACGGTGGAGTTACCAGACAGACTTACCACCTGTTGCCTTCTGCCTGTCTTTGCCGGAATAAGGAAACAAGATGTACCAGATCCACCAGATTCAGGACGAGGAAACCATGGGCACAGACAATCCCATTTCTCGTATCTTTGCACCCTGTTTTAAACACGATCAGCAATGTCAGAGAATCCAGCCAAAACCTTCCGGCGCTATACCATCACCTCAGCCCTGCCCTATGCCAACGGACCCATTCACATTGGCCACCTGGCCGGTGTCTACGTGCCTGCCGATATTTATGCCCGTTATCTGCGCTCCCGGGGCGAGGAAGTCGTATTTATCGGAGGTTCCGACGAACATGGGGTGCCCATCACCATCAAGGCCCGAAAAGAAGGCATTACCCCACAGCAGGTAGTGGATAAATATCATGGCATCATCAAAAAGTCTTTCGAAGACTTTGGTGTTTCTTTCGACATTTACTCCCGCACATCCAATGCCATCCACCATCAGACCGCTTCGGAATTCTTTACCAGGCTGCATGATAAAGGGGAATTTATTGAAAAGTTCTCACAACAGTATTACGACGAAGAACATCAGACATTTCTGGCGGATCGGTATATTACCGGCACCTGCCCGCATTGCGGCTTCGAAAGGGCTTATGGCGATCAGTGTGAAAACTGCGGCACTTCGCTCAATGCAACGGACCTGATCAACCCCAAATCTGCGCTGAGTGGCAGCATTCCGGTAATGCGCGACACCAAACACTGGTTTTTACCGCTCGATAAGTACGAGCCCTGGCTGAGGGATTGGATTCTCGAAAGCCACAAAGACGACTGGAAAACCAATGTTTACGGACAGTGCAAATCGTGGCTTGATCACGGGCTGCAACCCCGGGCAGTTACCCGCGACCTCGACTGGGGTGTGAAAGTCCCGCTGAAAGAAGCGGAAGGCAAGGTGCTGTATGTGTGGTTCGATGCTCCGATAGGTTATATTTCGGCCACCCGCGAATGGGCAGAACAATCGGGGAAAGACTGGGAACCCTACTGGAAATCAGACGATACCAAGCTGGTGCATTTTATCGGAAAAGACAACATTGTTTTCCATTGCATCGTTTTCCCCGGAATGCTCAAGGCTGAAGGTTCCTACATTCTGCCCGAAAACGTACCTGCCAATGAGTTTCTCAATCTGGAGAACGACAAAATATCTACCTCACGCAACTGGGCGGTGTGGCTGCACGAATACCTCGAAGAGTTCCCGGGCAAACAGGATGTGCTGCGTTATGTGTTGACTGCCAATGCACCGGAAACCAAGGACAATGACTTTACCTGGCGTGATTTTCAGGCACGCAACAACAGCGAATTGCTGGCTGTTTTCGGTAACTTCGTAAACCGCACGCTGGTGCTGACACAGAAGTATTTCGAAGGGAAGGTTCCTGCAATGGGGCCGGTAGAAGAGGTTGACCGTCAGGTGATGGAGGAAATCAGCGGTTTCCCCGGAAAGATAGCCCAGAGCATAGAGCTTTACCGTTTCAGGGAGGCCCTGAATGAACTGATGAACCTGGCCAGGCTGGGCAACAAATACCTGACCGAAACCGAACCCTGGAAAACATTTAAGACAAACCCTGAACGCGTTCAGACCAACCTGAACCTTTGCCTGCAGATCTGTGCCAACCTGGCTGTTTTGTGCGAGCCTTTCCTGCCATTCACCGCCGGGAAACTCAACAAAATGCTCAATCTCAGCCAATCGCATTGGGACAAAGCCGGAAGCATCCGCCTGCTTCCCGATGGCCATCTGCTGGGTGAACCGGAACTGCTGTTCGAACGTATTGAAGATGCCGCCATTGAAGCCCAGGTGCAGAAACTGCTCGACACCAAAAAGGCCAATGAAGCGGAGAATGCCACCGCCAATCCGGCCAAACCGGTGATTGAATTTGACGATTTCGGCAAAGTTGACCTTCGCATCGGCACCATCATCGCTGCAGAGAAGGTTGCAAAAACCAAAAAGCTCCTTAAACTCACCATCGATACCGGCATTGACAAACGTACCGTTGTTTCAGGTATTGCTGAATACTATGAGCCGGAGAACATCATCGGACAGCAGGTTACCATCCTCGTGAATCTTGCACCCCGCAACCTGAAAGGCATCGACTCCCAGGGTATGATCCTGATGGCAGAAGACCACGATGGCAGGCTGGCTTTTGTGGCGCCCACTTCGGCTATGAAGAATGGGAGTGAGGTCAGATAGGCATTGCCGATTTCATCAGCTTATTAGCTGATTGGAAGCATATATTATCCCATTATTCCTGAAAACTTTCAATGCAAGCTGCCGGAGGCATGCAACTCATTTCTCTTGTTGGCGCGCATCTTCTTTTCTGATGCGTGCTCTTGTTGACGCGCATCTCCGGATTGTCCGTCAATTTCCACCTACAACAGTTCTTAAGTATTCGTTATCTTTGTGAAAAGAAAAGTGTTATGAAAAACTTCAAATTTACGGCAATCATTGAAAAAGGCGAAAATGGCTGGTACGTTGGTCAGGTAGAGGAAGTGCCGGAAGCCATCAGCCAGGGAAGAACTATAGCTGAATTGAAAGAAAACCTCATCGATGCATTGCAAATGATTCTGAGTATGAAAAGGGAGTCAGTAAATCAGCAATTTGAAGGCAGGAAGACCATTAAACGCAAGATAGAACTTGCATGAAACGGGTTCAGTTGCTCAACCACCTGAAAAAGCACGGTTGCATAATTCTCCGGAATGGTTCAAACCATGATATCTATCAGAATCCGGTCACAGGGAAAATATCTGCAGTTGGAAGACATGCTGAATTAGACAATCTCTATTGCCGCATGATTTGTAAACAGCTGCAAATCCCAATACTATAAAACCTTAGGTTTCAGATTCGCTCTTGTTGGCGCGCATCTTACCCGACAGAAGCGGGCAGGCCTTCTGACTTGTTGGCGCACATCTTATTTTCCCATGGTTGCGCGCGCTTGTAGTGCGTGTCCTTGCATAACTCATGATTGCGCGCTTGTAATTCGTGCTCCGGTCTATAATTGAATTGGTTGCCTTGCTTGATGCGTGCATTTACTGAGGAATTTGTATTGTTTTTTCAATTTGAAGATCGGGGCACGCGCTGCAAGCGCGCGCTAGCCCTGAATTTACCCATCAAAGGCTGAGGTCTTTTTTTTGCCCACGAAATACTGATTGCAACCGGTGATAACACTCCATCCTTCCATCATTCCATCACCCAATCACTCCATCACCCAGTCATTCCATCACCCAATCATTCCATTACACCAAAAATTTATCTATCTTTGCAACATTGTTGCATTTGGAACGTTTATGCAACGGAAACCGGAAATCAATGCAGGCCCAGGAGATCTTACAACAGCACAATTTAAAGAAGACATCGCCAAGGCTGGCCATCATAGAGGCATTGCAATCATCTTCCGCGCCAATGGCCGAAGCGGAGATCAGCGAAAAAATGGGAAGCCATTACGACCGGACTACGTTTTACAGAAGTATGCTGACCCTTGAGGAGGCCGGCGTTCTGCACAGGATCATAGTGGATAAACTACTCGTGAAATATGCGCTGAACGCCTCCGGTCCAAATGGGAAAACCCAGGCAGATCACGCCCATTTTTTTTGCAAAGAGTGCAGGAAACTGGTGTGTCTCGAAGAAATTCATCCGGGACCGTATCGTCTTCCGGCCGGATTTCAGACCAGCGAAGCAGAAGTCATCATCAGGGGATTGTGCAATCAATGCAGTAAACAGGGATGAAAAACGGCAAGTGGAATTTTGGTAAAATCATGGGCATTGTCAGGGCATTCTCCCTGATCGTGGTTCTGATTTTACCTATCCTCGTACAGGGTTTGCACATTCACAAACCCTCAGGATGCTGTCATCTCCCTCATCGCGACGGGATCAATCTTCCGGCTCACCCTCATCATTCAGCCAAAAACTGTCTCATTTACAGTTTTATATACACCCTTGCACTTTCACCAAAAGGGGTGAGCATACCACCACCATTAACAACCAATTATAAAGAGTATTTACCCGCTGTTCAGCAGAAAACCGCTGATGAACCAACCAATGCCTCCCAGCGGGCCCCTCCGGTACTTGCAGTCTGACGATTCGTTTTCATGGTTCAGGTTCAACCTGCAAATTCAATTCAATCAGTTCCGGATGAAAATTTTTTCAACAGCAGCCTTACTGTTGCTGCTGTTCCTGCAATCCGTGCCGGCCCAGGTGGGCTACACCTTGTCAGGATATATAAAAACAGAAGACAACAAGCCCCTTCCCGGTGCAAGCATTCAGCTAACACCAGGCAACAGAGGTGTTGCCAGTGGCAGTCAGGGCGAATTCCGCTTCGGCAATATTCCGGCAGGAAGCTACCAATTCCGGGTTTCTGCCGTGGGTGCTGAAACGCGTGAGCTATCGCTGCAGCTGGAGAGCGACACCGTGCTCGTGATTGTCATGAAACAGGCTGTTGTAACCCTCGCTGAAGTCTCTATCGAGGGTAAATATGATGAATTCCGTCGTGAAAATGATGCCCGTTCCATTGAGCTTGTGAACGATGAGTTCATCCGGAAAAACATGGCGGGCAGCCTGATGCAAACCCTTGAACGTCTGCCGGGTGTAAATTCAATGTCCATTGGTTCAGGCCAATCAAAGCCGGTGATCCGTGGATTGAGTTTCAACCAGGTGATCGTTGCTGAGAACGGCATCAAGCATGAGAGCCAGCAGTGGGGCGCCGATCACGGGGTAGAGGTTGATCAGTATGACGTGGAACAGGCTGAAGTAATTAAGGGGCCTGCCTCGCTTATGTACGGTTCGGATGCCATTGCCGGGGTTATTGACCTCAGGCAGACTTTTGTTCCGGAGCCATTTACAGCTGGCGGCAGCCTCAACCTCAGTGGTCAGAGCAACAACAGCCAGGGTGCTCTTTCTCTCGGGCTTTTCAACCGCAACGAAAAATTCTGGGCAAAAGCGCGCTTCACCCTGATCGATTATGCCGACTACCGGGTTCCGACCGATAGTATTGAATATTATTCCTATTATTTCCGGCTTAAGGACAAAAAACTGCGCAATACAGCCGGTGGTGAGAAAAACGGCAGCCTTGCACTGGGATACATCAACGGCCGCTTTAACTCCGTGCTGTTTGTGAATAACACGTTCTCGAAAAGCGGTTTCTTTGCCAATGCCCATGGGCTGGAAATCAGGAATTCACAGATTGATTACGATCTCGATGACCGTGATATTGACTTGCCATACCAACAGGTAAATCACTTTAAAGTGCACCTGAGAAACACCCTGGTTCATGCCGGTCTTAATCACCGCATTGACCTGGCCTGGCAAAACAACAAGAGACTGGAATTTTCGGAGGCCGTTGAGCATGGTTATATGCCAGAGCCCCCCGACAGTCTGGAGAGGTCGTTCGAAAAGCAAACCCTTTCGTTTGCCTGGGCTGTGAGTAATCAGGATACTGGCCTGATCAGGTTCTCTGCAGGGATCAATGCAGAACGGCAGGACAATGCTTCCGGGGGTTGGGGATTTATACTACCCTCATTCAGGCGGACCACCGCAGGAGCCTACCTGTTAGGCGAAACCAGGCCTGTTAAAAAATGGTTACTGCTTGCCGGAGCCCGCTTCGATGCCGGCTTCATCAGCACAAAAGCCTACAGTGACTGGTTTATGAGTCCATCGGATAACGGTGAAGCATTTATTTACAAGCAAAGGGCAACCGCTTCGGATCTCCGGTTCAGTCATCTGAGCGGCTCGGTGGGTTCTGTTTACAAATCAGAAGGGCTAATTCTCAAAGTCAATCTGGGCAACAGTTTCAGGTTGCCCCTGGCTAAGGAACTGGCTTCTGACGGGGTAAATTACCACATGTACCGTTTCGAAAAGGGGAATATGAACCTCAAACCTGAAACTGCCTGGCAACTGGATGCAGGTCTGGAGCTGAACCGAAAGCAATGGGCTGCTGAGATTTCTCCGTTTCTGGCCTGGTTCCCGTCGTATGTTTATCTGAATCCTACTTATCAGTATTACGAAGGACTTCAGGTATTTAACTATACCCAGACTGAGGTATTGCGGGCCGGCGGGGAGATTCACCTGCATTATACCATTTTCAGGGAATTGAAATCCGGGTTGATTGGTGAATATGTTTGGTCGGAACAGATTTCGGGCGACAAAAAAGGCTTTGGACTGCCCTTTTCTCCACCGGCGTCAGTTATGTTCAACCTGACTTATCAGCCCGACCCTTACAGGTTTACCCGTGATACATGGTTCTCTGTCGACTTTAAAATTGCTGCTGCCCAGAACCAGACAGTCCCTCCGGAGAAAAAAACTCCGGGATATCAGATTCTTAACCTGAGTGCCGGCACCACTATCACCGCCGGAAAACAGAAAATAGAACTGAGCCTGAGGATTTCAAATTTACTGAATGCAAGGTACCTGAACCATACCAGCTATTACCGCCTGATCGAAGTCCCGGAGCCTGGCAGGGGATTTCAGATGGGCATTAAAATTCCTTTTATTGCTAACCATTAAAAAACCAAAAACAATGAAATACTTTAAAACTTTGTTCATTGCAACAATTGCCTTTTCATTCATCATCACCTCTTGTAAGAAAGACGAGGAGATCAAAGCCCCTGAATTCACCGTATTTGAACTGGGATATGACAACAGCGGAACTGCAGTGATCGGTGAAGATCTTCATGTTGATGCTGAAATCTTCGCTGAAGGTAAGGTGTCGGATGTACGTGTAACCATTCATCATGAGGGTGATCATTTGAAAACCATCCTTGTGGATGAAGAATGGGAATACGATAGCACCTATACAACCAACTATACCGGAGCCAAAAACATCGATTTCCATGAGCACATTGATATCCCTGCCACTGCTGAAGCGGGTGATTATCACTTCCATATCATGGTTACCGATATGGAGGGCAACCGCACCGAAAAGGAAGCGGAACTTGAAATACTGGCACCTGCTGTTTAATTTTCTCATCAAACCGGGACATTCAACTGAAGAATGTCCCGGTCAACTCAAAAAGTCATGAAACACATTCTATCTGCTTTAATCATTCTTTCTTTGGTCTTCATTACCTCATGTACCAAGGAAGAAAAAGACGACATCTACCCGGAGATAAAAATGGATTGCTGCGGCGGCTTCCCGATGAACTGCGATGAAGTAACCCGTGGCGGGAGTTTCACCTTTGTGGCTCAACTGAGCGACAACGAAGAATTGGGCGCTTTCAGTCTCGACATCCACAACAACTTCGACCACCACACCCACAGCACCGATCCGGTTCCGTGTGAACTCGATCCGGTCAAAGATCCGGTAAACCCTTTCCGGCTGATCGGGGAATACGATATTCCTTCCGGTTTAAAAGCTTATCTCGCTGAAGTCGAAATCACTGTCCCGGCAGACGCCGATACAGGGGATTATCACATGATGGTGAGGCTCACCGACAAATCGGGATGGCAGACCCTGAAAGGCATCAGTTTTAAAGTGATTGAATAGTAAGCCGCGGGCTGAACCCTACCTGCGTAGCATGATTCTGAAGGTGGTGCCTTTGCCGGGAAGGGATGATTTTACAAAGATCTTTCCATCGTGGATATCGCGGATGATGCGTTGAGCCAGCGAAAGCCCGAGGCCCCACCCCCGCTGTTTGCTGGTATATCCCGGGTTAAAAATGGTGCGTTGCATCTTTTTGGGGATGCCCTTTCCGGTATCGGAGATGTCGACCACGACAAACTTTTCTTCCTCGGTTATCTGCACCACAATATCCCCCTGACCCGCCATGGCATCCACCGCATTTTTCACCAGATTTTCAATTACCCAGTCGAAGAGCTGATAGTTCAGTTGGGTAAGAATTACCGATGTTCTGACCGGCTGGATGTTGAAATTCACCTTACTGGAGGTTCGTTTCTTCAGGTAATCGATGGAATTGTATACCACTTCAACGATATTCTCTGGTTTCAGGTTGGCTGAGGAGCCGATCTTTGAAAACCGCTCCGTAATGGTGTTCAGCCGGTTGACATCCTTTTGCAGTTCGTCGATGGTTTCACTGCCTACATCTTTGGTTTTCAGGTATTCAACCCAGGCCATCATCGACGAGAGCGGAGTGCCGAGCTGGTGAGCTGTTTCCTTGGCAAGGCCAACCCAAACCTGATTCTGTTCAGACCGTCTGGCAATGTTGAACAGCAGGTAGGAAACCAGCAGAAAAATGCTGATGATGGCAAGTTGTATATAGGGAAAAAACCTGAGTTGGGTGAGCAGGAATGAATCTTCGTAAAAAATATAGTGCTTACTGCCGGTAATATTGATAACGATGGGTTCATTGACCGAAGCCATGGCTTCAACGGTTGTTTTGATGTATACCGGATCGTTTACCCGTGTGGAATCCAGTTTGCCCCAGGCAATGACTTCAGTGCGGGTGCTGTCGGTGATGATTACCGGAACCGAAGCCGAATTGTTGACGACCTCACTGAAAAAAGATTCAACCAGGTCATCGATCACCACCTTGAGTTCGGAAAAGAGGTGCGATTCCTTGTAATACAGGTAAACATGATTGCCATGGTAGTAATCCAGCACGATCGGCGGGTACTCTGAGAACTCTTTCAGCAGTTCAGGGGTCATTTCCGGTACTGTATCCGGATCAAAGTCAACATTTTTCACCTGGTCAATCTG
Organism: Bacteroidales bacterium; assembly: GCA_016788045.1. Classification (GTDB taxonomy): domain Bacteria; phylum Bacteroidota; class Bacteroidia; order Bacteroidales; family Lentimicrobiaceae; genus Lentimicrobium. The sequence continues at coordinate 6,079 of JAEUTG010000019.1, read as the reverse complement.
GCCTTTTTCATTGGCAAGGATCACAGGGATGGTGGTATTGCTCTCGACAATTTTCAGGTAAATGCCGAGGGCTTCGTCATCTTCGGTGGTGGGAATTTTAACGGTTGTTTCGGCAAGCAGTTCAACCCTTTTGCGCTCTTCGGTGCGGATCTGGTCGAAAAACTGACTGGTATAATTCACCAGACTGGCCCTCCGCTGAATGGCATTGGCCCAGGTAGTGATTTTACTGCGTTCGTCACGGGCAATGTTCTTTACCAGCATATTGGTGTACCAGAGCGACACACTAACGATCATCAAAGCGACGAAAAACAACCACCGCTTCCAGGTCTTTTTCTGCTGGTAGATGTTGGTAACCCGGGGCTTTAACAGTTTACGGATATTCATTATGATCTGCATTAGGTTACAAAGATCGGATATTCAGTCATGACAGTGTAACGGCAAACTGCCTGCATTGTTATCCGGATTCTGCGCTGGGGTTACCATCCACCGCCGCCACCACCGCCGCCGCCACCGCCGGAACTTCCACCGCCGCCACTGCCACCGGAACTTTGTGAAGGAGCTGTAGAGGAGGAGGAGATGGTCCCTGAAAAGGAAGATCCCAGGCCACCCGTAAACTCAGAAGCGGAAAAGCTGCTGGTCCCGAAACCCCGGAAGTAAACAGGCTGATACCCCCGCTGCTGAGCCTGTTGCAATACATTGTCAAACTTTGAAGCCCATTCGTTTTCACACCCGAGTGCAATCGCATACGGCAGATATTTTTCGAACAGACTGAGGTCAATCTCAGGAGGGTTCAGTGCATCAAAGCGCCTTTGCTCAGCGGTTTCCAGGTACATCTTAAATCCAAGTACATGATCCAGAACTTTCCGGCCTTCGGGGGTGTAAGCGCTCATAATCCTTCCAAAAACCACCTGAACCAATATGCAAAGCACGAGTATCAGCACGCTGTACAGAATCAGTACAGGAGTTGAATACTTCATCAGGATGATTCCTGCCGCCACAGCCGATAAAATAATCAGCAACACGCCAAATCCGACCGGGCCCTGGTTAAGGGCAAACATTCCCTTGAAGGTATTTTTAATGCCTTTTCTGATCAGCAATCTCCCTTCGAGGGCTGTTTTAAAACGAATCAATACAGCCTCCAGGGAAGGATTGTACTCACCTTTGACAGCTTTTTCATCATAAAGATCGTCTGCACTGAATCCATACCATTGTTCCAGGCGGCCAAGCGTTACCCCTTCGGGGGGCTCGGCGGGAGCGGTAAAGCGATAATACCTGCTTTTAAAAATCTTTCCCTCCGAGCCTGCTTCAATATCTATTGCCCTTTGAACGGCACAATCCACAAGGGCCGCAGTAAATAATTCGGGCCTGAACTTCTGGTGTAGCAGGTAACCGGTATCGGCCGGTGACATCTCTGCCGGAGGTGAGAACTGCGGAATTATGGTGCCGGCAGCAGGATCACGCCCAACCCTTACCCAGCTGATATAATTGAAAATAAACAGCAGCAACAGCACGACAATCAGCACCGGCAGGATATAATTGTCAGCAACCAGATCAAGGAAACGGCTGGTGGATGAAGGCTCAGCTAACACACCTTTCTGTATGGAAACAGCTACGGTGAGCCCTTCCCATGCTGACAATGCCCCTTGCGAAGCAAAGTGAATCTGTGTGCGATCAACCGGTGTGGCAGAGCACAGGTTCCCGGTGGAACCCTGAGCACCGGTATAACACTGAAATTCAGTAATCTCTGCTTTTTCGGGAAACCGTATAGAACAACCTGCTTTTTCAATCACAAAGGACCAGCCATTCCCGGTAACATTCCAGTAAAATTCGTCCTTATCAGGATGAAAAATCAACTGATCGTCCGTTTCATATTCTATGCGGTAGCGGTATAATCCACGATCAAGATAATAAGAAGCATCTCCCAGATAAACAACTGTCCCGTTTTCCGCCCGTTCGGTGTGATAGGGCTCCGGCTGCCCGTCGCGGGTTATTTCAATGATGCGGAATGGAACTATGTTCAGCAATCCATAGGCATCGCGATAGACCGTGGGGAATGTTCTGACGATACCGCGTTTGATTTCATCATTCTCACTGTTGAAACTTCCATCTCCGTTATAGACTGTTATTTCTTCGGCTACCCGGATGGTACCGCTGCCTGAGATCACGATGTCGGAATGAAAAATCAGTATGCGGTCCGATTCGTTTCTGGTCAGCAAGGCTCCAACCAGCACTGAGTCGCTCAGCATGGCCTCGGTCACTCCCCTGCGTAGCTCGTTGGCATACGCTGTTCTGCGTTTTTGAAAAGCCGGAGTTCCAGGTGCCGGTTTGGTAAAAAGCCCCTCTTCGAGCCAGCGGAAACGCTTGACGATGTAAGGGCGGCTGATTTCATGAACCCGTGCTTCATACTCAGGGTAGATAAAATTGAAGAGGCTTTCCGGAATTCCGTTATCCGAAGCCACACCGGCAGATGCCTCCCGGATGGACTGTCGCAGCTCAGCTTCATTGAAGTAGGCTGCCGAAGATCTGGTATAAGGCATTTCTGCTGCCATCAGACCCGGCAGGATACTAAAGAACAGGATCAGGACGATCAGGGTTGAACTCCCGGTCTTATGCGAAAGAATTTTCATGATTCAGCCGTTAATGTCAGAAAGAAACCTTCGGAGCGGTTTGTGAAGCCGGATCTTCAGCAAAAAAGGTCGCCTCCTTGAATCCGAACATTCCGGCGATCAGGTTCTTCGGGAAAACTGCAATGCTTTGGTTGAACTCCCTGACTGTACCGTTGTAATACCGGCGGCTCTGGTTTATCTTCTCTTCCATATCAGCCAGCTGCTGCTGCAGCTGAAGAAAACTGCTGTCGGCTTTCAGGTCAGGATACTGTTCAGTAAGGGACTTAAAGTTGAGCAGAGCTGCATTCATATTGCGTGCAGCTTCCATCTGAGCTTCCGGCGTGAGGGCCGACAGAGATTCGTTGCGTGCTCTGGTAACATCGGTGAGCGTTTTGTTTTCATGACCGGCATAACCTTTCACGGTCTCCACCAGATTGGGAATCAGGTCAAGTCGCTGCTGCAGAAACGTACCAATGCCACTCCAGCCTTCCTTAACCAGAATGGATTCCTTTACCAGTTCGTTATAAACCACAATACCATAGATTACCACCAGAGCAACTCCTCCGGCCAGAATTAACACGACCATACAATTGTTTTTAAGTTGAAAATACGGTTTGCTTTTATGCTCAAATATAAGGATTTAATGGAAATTCATGGGAAAGCCGATAAAAAACTGCCTGAACAGGAATATAAGGATAAAACAGGCTGTGCCTATAGCCGGATTGGAAAAGTTCACACGCACGCGAAGGCAGGATTTTAAAACAACTGGAGTATTACCCCAAACAAGGTTTTTGACAATGAGTCCCTTTGGCAGTGAGTTTCTTTTTTTCACTACAGATACCGGTAACCCCGGTTGATGCAAAATGTTGCTCTGGGCGCTGCGCCCTGTGCCAATGTCACTTCGTCTAAATTTTAAAAGACAGGATAAGAAATCTCAGTATGGATACCTCTAAAGCCGGATGGCATTTTAACAGACTTCTGTGCCTTATTCGTATTCATAAACTCTATGTTTGCCAGCAAGTTCAAAATGGTAGCACACTCCCAGGGTTATATCGAGGCCGCTTGCATTTAACTTCTTCAGGTTATTGCCAAAGCCCGAAGGGAAATAATCAATATCTGCAGGATTGCCATCCGAGATTACATGGTCAACCTCTAACATATTATATCTGAAGGAAAAACCTGTTACAAATGAAAGGTTCTTTTTCTTCCGGAGATAAATTTCATGTTCTGCAGTTAAAGCAAACCCCATGGAGTTTTTAAAGTGAAAGATATTGTGTGCTCCGCCTTTGATTTGAGTAGCATCTATGTCAAATAACGGATTAATTGCGTAAGACAATCCAACACCATATTTAAATTTTACACTTTTTGTTACGTTGACAATATACAATACCTCAGGTTGAAGCATCAATTTCGTGAACCTGTCATCAACATTGGATGCAGCGGGTGATAAATGTGAAATCTGATAGTGTATTTTAAAAACTGCTTCAACTTTAGGATTAAGTTCATAGCCAATCTTAAGGCCATAATCAAATAAGCCACCCGGTCGGAATTTAAGGCTCTCGTATGTCTGTGTCAGCGCCAGTCCGGTTTCATATTTCTTAAATGGAACAGCAAAGCCCCCTAAAATCTGAACTTTAAATGGGTTATCAGCCAGAAGTACATTGAAGGATAAAAACATGAGTACAACCAAAATATTTCTTTTCATGTGCCTGATGGTTGAGTTATAATTTACCTGTGATTGGATTAAACAATCATTGCAATAGTTTAATATTCAAGTGATTGCATATTATTAACAGTGCTCACTCCGGCCTTTCCCGGAATAGTTCACCAATAAACCTGATCAATAGAATCTTATGCTTCAAAGATAAAATATTTAGTTGGAAATGTATCCGAAAAACACCCCACCAGCTCCATGTTTACCAGCTCTGTCGGCAGCCAGACAGGTTCCATGCATTGTACCCTGTAACTTCGTTTCGTTTTTCCCGAATACAGGGCTACTCCAATTCAGTATTGATGTCGAAAAACACACAGCCACCAACCGGATGCCATTCATCTCCTGTCACTTCATATGAAAAATAACTGTACCGTCCTGAAATTTGTTTACAGTTTTTTGGGTTAATACTTCATTTTCGTTTCATTCTTGATTCAATGGGTAAAGATGAGCTTGAGCTTTGTTGGGCTAAAACGGAATGGGGTTCGATACCCCATCCGTTTTAAATTGCAATGGTTCAAAGTTTCGCCATCGCTTTGTTGGGCGACGCAAAGCTACTGATTTTCAATTCCGCCTTTTCAGCATTGTAATAATAGTTCTTCCAATGCTTCTTGAAGTCACCGCATTGATTGTGAGCAAATTCAGGCGTATTCATGTCCAGACTTCCGTGTGGTCTGCATTGATTATAGGTTTTTACAATTTGGTTTAACTCCTTTGTTGTTTGTTCTAATGAAGCTAACTTCATTAGATTCAACCATTCAGTTTTTAATATGCCGTTAATCCGCTCTGCTATTGCATTCTCACGCGGGTCTCCATTCTCTGTCATGCTGATCTGAAAATGGTTCTTCCTCAGTAGTTTAACATAATCATCGCAACAATATTGAACTCCACGATCAGAATGATGAATGACATTGACTGTGCCTTTAGGAAGTTGATTTAATGCCATTTGCAAGGCTGCTACCGTATGTTTAGCTTCAAGTGTTTTCCCCAATTTCCAACCAATAATCTTCCTTGAGTAAGCATCAGTGACCAGGTTCAGATAGCCAAATCCTTCACTGGTTTCAATATAAGTAATATCGCTTACCCATAGTTGATGTGCTTTATGCGGGATAAAGCCCCTAATCAGGTTGGGATATTTATGTAACCAATGATTGCTATACGTTGTCCTGACACGATTGCGCCGTTTTCGTACCAATAATCCTTCATCTCTCAGAAAATCAAAGAACGAATCCCGGCCCATACAAAGCTCTCCTGAAAGATGGCATTGAATACGCTCAAGCAGTTTACGCCCGCCAAGGAGGGGCATTAGTTTACGCTCTTTTTCAACCAGTTGAAGTAAAATCTCTGTCTTTACCTCTTCCTTATAATGGTATTTTGAATGCTGATAGTAGGCTTGCCTACTCTTGCCAAACAAGTCGCACAATGATTCCATATCCCGACCGGGACATTCGGTGCGCAGCTCTTTTACCGTTTGGCTCCAGACTTTTTTCTAATTGGAATTTTTAAATCACGCTCGGCTATGTCTATCATTGTGTTTAATGCCAGCGTCCGTAGCCTTTCATGTTCCAATGCAGCCTCCAATTGCTTGATCCTGAGTTCAAGTTCTTGTTCTTTAGCTGAATTTTCTGTCTCTTTTTTCATGGTCCGTAATAGATCAATCTCCGATTGCTCGGGCTTTGATAAGCCAAATTTACGAATCCAATTGTTAATACAGTTATGTCCCCTGATTTGATATTTAATCATCAAATCCTTTCGACTAATG